>JABWBB010000001.1 GCA_013360675.1 Phycisphaerales bacterium
GGGCGGCGCCGGGCCTGCGCGGGGCGTTCGTGGTGGTGGCGCCCATAGCGGCGCTGATGCAACTGGTGCCCGCGCCGTCGCGGCTTGAATCGCTGGCCCGGGATCTGCGCGCGGGCCAGCGGGTCAACCTGACCGACCTGGTGCACTGGCTGGGTGAGGCTGGCTATGACCGCGTCGAGAGCATCGAGGAGCCCGGGCAGTTCGCCCTGCGCGGCGGGATCCTGGACGTCTTTCCCCCCTCGGCGGGTCGATCGGGCGAGGGGGTGCCCGCGCGGATTGACTTCTTCGGCGACGAGATCGAACGCCTGCGCGAGATCGACCTCGACACCATGGGCTGCGACCGGGCGATCGAGACGCTGCTGATCACCGCCGCCACGCGCGACCCCGAATCGATCGCGCAAGGCGTGAGTTTTCTTGATCTGCTCCCGGGCGACAGCGTGCCGGTGATCGCCGAGACGATGGAGGTGGTCGAGCAGGGGCGGGGCTACTTCGAGCGCGTGATCGACGACAAGGGGATCGTCGGCCCGCCCGCGGTGCTGGCGCGATTGGCGAAGTTTGACGCGATGGTCGAGGTGAATCAGTTCTCGGCCAGCCGCCCGGGCGCGGGGGGCGTCGAGTTGCCCATCGAGACGCTGGCGTCGTTCGACCCCGACGTGAACGCGGCGATGGGGGAACTGGCCGCCCTGGGGGCCGAGGGCATGCGTGTGCTCGTCTGCTGTCAGAACGCGGGCGAGGCGTCGCGCTTTGGCGAGTTGCTCGAGGGGATCGACGCCGCGGCACGCGCGAACATCGCGCGCTTGGACCTGTACCTGCACCGGGGCTTTGTGTGGCGGGGCTCGGCTGGGGCGGGAGCGGTCGCCTTCGTGCCCTATCACGAGTTGATCAACCGTTTCGCGGTGCGACGCCGGATGGGGCGGGTGCGCTCGGCCCGCGCGATGGACACCTTCCTCGACATCGCGCCGGGGGATTATGTCGTGCACGCCGAGCACGGCATCGCGCGCTTCGACGCGCTGAAACTGATGACGCCGCGCGAGATCCCTGGGGCGACGCGTGCGGCGGCGGGGGAGCAGGAACAGGAGGAATACCTCGTCCTCGAGTTTGCGGGCAAGAGCCGTTTGTACGTGCCCGCGGTGCAGATCGACAAGGTGCAGAAATATGTGGGCGGGCACGGAGGCAGGCCGCCGTTGTCGACGCTGGGCGGGCAGAAGTGGAAGCGACAGAAGGAGCGGGTGGTCGAGAGCGTGCGTGATCTGGCGGCGGAGTTGCTCCGCGTGCGCGCTGCCCGCGAGCACATGCCCGGCGTGGCCTTCCCGGTGGATACGCCCTGGCAGCGCGAGTTCGAGGACGAGTTCCCCTATGAGGAGACCGAGGACCAAGTCGCGGCGCTGAGCGAGATCAAGAAAGACATGCAGGCCGCCCGCCCGATGGACCGCCTGATCTGCGGCGACGTGGGCTTTGGCAAGACCGAACTGGCGATCCGGGCGGCGTTCAAGGCGTGCGAGGCGGGGCGGCAGACGGCGGTGCTGGTGCCCACGACGCTCTTGGCCGAGCAGCACGAGCGGACATTTCGGGCGCGATTCGCGGGCTATCCCTTCCGCGTCGAGAGCCTGTCGCGGTTCAAGAGCGGACGCGAGGCGGTGGACATCTTGCGCGACCTGCGACAGGGCAAGGTCGATGTCGTGATCGGCACGCACCGCATTTTGTCCGAGGACGTGCGCTTCAAGGACCTGGGCCTGGTGGTGGTCGACGAGGAGCAGCGCTTCGGCGTCGAGCACAAGGAACGCCTGCTGCGCCTGCGGCTGACGGTCGATGTGCTCACGCTCTCGGCCACGCCCATCCCGCGCACGCTGCACCTGGCGCTGCTGGGCCTGCGCGACATCGCGAGCCTGACCACGGCCCCGCTGGACCGGCGAGCGATCGTGACCGAGGTGATCCCCTTCAACGAACGCCGCCTGCAGCAGGTCATCGCGCGTGAGCTGGCCCGCGAGGGTCAGGTCTTCTATGTGCACAACCGGGTGCACGACATTCGCAGTGTCGCCGACGACGTGCGCAAACTTGCGCCGGGGGCTCGCATCGTGGTGGGGCACGGGCAGATGACCCCGGGCGAGCTCGAAGAGGTGATGCTTGCCTTCATCCGGCGCGAGGCCGACATTCTCGTCAGCACGACGATCATCGAGTCGGGGATCGACATCCCCAGCGCGAACACGATGATCATCGACAACGCCGACCGCTTCGGCCTCGCTGAACTGCACCAGTTGCGAGGGCGCGTGGGACGCTCCAAGCACCGGGGCTATTGCTACCTGCTTCTGCCCGAGGACCGCGCGGTGAAGGAGACGGCCCGCAAGCGCCTCAAGGCCATCGAGCAGTACTCGATGCTGGGCGCGGGGTTCAAGATCGCGATGCGCGACCTCGAGATCCGCGGCGCGGGTAACATCCTGGGGGCCGAGCAGTCGGGGCACATCGCGGCGGTGGGGTACGAGATGTACTGCCGCCTGCTCGAGGGGAGCGTGCGCGAACTGCGCCAGGAGCCGGCCCCAGCGGTGTCGAGCGCGCTGAGCATCGAGATCGGCGTGGGGGGGCTGATCCCCCGGGCCTACATCGCCAGCGACCAGCGACGCCTCGAGGCGTATCGACGCCTGGCCACGGCCAGCGACGCGGCCCAACTCGAAGCCGCCCGCGTCGACCTGGTCGGAGCCTATGGCGAGCCCCCCAAGCCCACCCTGCGCCTGCTCGAACTGGCCCAGATCCGCGTGGTGGCGGGTTCGCTGGGCGTGCGGACGATCACCATCCGCGACAAGGACGTGGTCTTCATCACCCCTCGCAGCGATGACCTGGCCAGGGTGCTCAACGCCAACGCCCCAAGCAGCGGGGGGAGCGTTCGTGTTCTGCCCCCCAAGCACACCGGGGGCGACATGGAGGTCTACCTCCGCCCCGGGGGTAAGGACATGCAGCCGCGGACGGTACTGGCGATCCTGCGTCGGCGGCTGGGGCTGACGCCCCTTGCGCGTGTCGATGCGGCGGGCCCGTCGAGCCGATGATCCATCTACGATGCACCCGGCGGCGAGTTGCCGCCCGCCCATGGAGGGGTCGATGTCGGACCAGAGCCAGCGTGACCAGCAGCCCGTGTTCACCGCCGACCGGCGCATCATCGCGCTCAAGCGTCGCCTCGTGCGCGAGGCGACGACGGCGATCGCGATGCTCGAAAAGGCTATCAACGCGCTCTGGACGCTGGACGTCACGGCGGCGGGCGAGGTCCGGCGCGAGGACGACCGCGTCGACAGCGAAGAGGTCGCCATCGAGCAGGAGACGCTCGAGATCCTCGCGCTGCACCACCCCTTCGCACGCGATTTTCGCGCCCTGGCGTTCATCATCAAGGTCAACGGCGATATCGAACGCAGCGCCGACCATGCCTGCTCGATCGCCAAGGTCACGATGCGGATCGCCGAGCACCGCCCGGGGCAGGGCCCTCCCAAGTGGCCCACGTCGCTGCGTGAACTGGGCGAACGCGTCCCGGTGATCTGCCACGAACTGGTGCGCTGCGTGCTCGATGAAGACATCGAGGGGGCGCGGCGGCTGGCGCTGGCCGACAAGGTGATCGACCAACTCGACAAGCGACTCTTCGCCGAGGCGATCGAGATGGGCACGGGGGGCGATGCCAACGCGGTGGCCCTGTCGATGCACATCGCGCGGGTGGGGCGTGAACTCGAGCGGGTGGGCGACCTGCAGGTCAACATCGCCGAGGAACTCGTCTACCTGGGCACGGGGCAGATCGTGCGCCACCAGAAGCTCCACGCCGAGGCTCCCTCCAAACCCCCGTCTGCTCGCTAACGGGCGGCTTACCCTCGGACACATGAGCACGCTGATGCTGAGCGTTTCGGGCTGCCGGGGCGTGGTGGGCCAGACCCTCACGCCCGAGGTTGTCGCGCGTTTCGCGGGGGCCTATGCCTCGTTCCTGCGCGAGCGCATGGGGCAGGCCCCGAGCGTCGTGCTGGGGCGCGATGGGCGAGCGGGCTCGTCGATGGTGCATCACGCGGCGATCGCCGGGCTTTTGGGCGCGGGGGCGCATGTGGTCGACCTGGGCGTCGCGTCGACCCCGACCATCGCCGTCATGACCGATGAGATGAACCGTCGCCAGGGCGGGCACTGCGCGGGCATGGTGCTGACCGCCAGCCACAACCCCCAGGCCTGGAACGGGCTCAAGTGCCTGCTGGCCGAGGGGGGCTTGCATGGTTCGGCGGCGTGTGCACCGTCCGCAACGCTCGCGGCGGGGATCATCGAGCGGTTCAAAGCGGCAAACGTGGAGTGGCAGGGGTGGGAGGGCGTGGGGAGCGTCGATCGCGACGAGAGCGCGATCGAGACGCACGTCGACCGCGTCATGCGGGCGCTCGAGGACGCGGGGATGTGTGCGCTGGCCGGGCGCCTGGGCGAGGGGTTCCGCGTGGCGCTCGACAGCGTGAATGGCGCGGGGGCCGCCGCCGGCCGCATGATGCTCGAGAGCCTGTCGGTCGATGAAGTCATGCACATGGGGGCTGGCGACGATGGCCTCTTCCCGCACCCGCCCGAACCCACGCGCGAGAACCTGGGCGGCGCGGGCGGGCTGTGCGACGCCGTGCGCGAGGGTGAGTGCGACATCGGCTTTGCGCAGGACCCCGACGCGGACCGCCTAGCGATCATCGATGAACAGGGGCGGTACATCGGCGAGGAATACACGTTGGCGTTGTCGGCGATGGCCCTGCTGGAGGGGATGAAGGCCGCGGGCACGCCGACCAAGGGCCTGGCGCTGGTGACGAACCTCTCGACCAGCCGCATGATTGATGACATTGCCGCGCGGTTTGATGCCCGCGTGATCCGCACCCCCGTGGGCGAGGCGAACGTGGTCGAGGTGATGAAGCGCGAGGGATCGCCGCTGGGTGGCGAGGGCAACGGCGGGACGATCTGGCCCCGCGTCACCTACGTGCGCGATTCGCTGGCCTCGATGGCGATGGTGCTGTGGCTCATGTCGCCGTTGGGTGGCGGTCGGGGCGAGCGACGGCGGCTGAGCGCGATCGTGGGGGAGTTGCCCTCGTACGCGATCGAGAAGCGCAAGGTGGACCTGCGTTCGAAGGATCAGGCCTCGGGCGCGGTCGAGGCGATCGCCAGGGCCTTTGCGAAGGAAAAGGTGGACCGCAGCGATGGCGTGTGGGTGGACTTTGCCTCGCGCCGCAGTTGGCTGCATGTGCGGGCGAGCAACACCGAGCCGATCATGCGCCTGATCGCCGAGGCCCCGACGAGTGCGCAGGCCAACGCTCTGCTGGACGAGGCGGCCAAGGTCATCGGGTAAGCCGCTAGACACGGCGTCGACATGCAGCCCGAGCGTGAGCGAGGGCTTTCTTAGTCAATGAGCGAGCGAGCAGTGGGCCCTCCCTGACGGTCGGGCTGTATGACGGTCGGGCTGAATGCTGAGCAAGCGCAATCTGGGTGCCACGACCCACGGGCGGTCTGCCGCCCGTGCGTCGTGCATTGTGCAGATGACCAAGTAAGCCGTCGACGCAGACACCACGCGCCGCGAAGACGCGTCGGGTGGTGGCACCCAGAATCGGAGTGGGCGCGGAGTGTGGCATGCAGCCCGAGCGTGAGCGAGGGCTTTCATGGAATGCGAACGTAAGCGAAGAGGGCCCTCCCTGACGGTCGGGCTGCCTGTCAGGAAACTTGAGCTAGAAACGACCTACTCGTCGAGCAGATCGATGCGCGAGAACTGGTCGAGATTGACGACCACCAGTTCGCCGTCTTCCTTACGGAGGGTCAGGCGATCGAGCCAGAGTTTCTTGTCGCGGCTGTGGGCGTACCACGAGCCGGTCTTGGCCTGTTCGAAGCCGACGACCGTGCCCTCGACGACGCCCGTCGCCGTGCCCCCCTCGGGGCGGTCCAGGCGCATGATCTGCTGGGTGACGCGGACTCGCTTGCCGGGTGCGTAGGGAACGTCGATCGCCATGGCGCGATGGTAGCCGCCCGGGGGCTGGTTGTTTTGAGCGTGTGGGTTCAGGCCCGCCAGCGCCGGACGCAGATCGTGTCGTTCTGCCCGCCGAACCCGAACGAGTTGGAGAGGCAGACCTCGACCCCGCCCTGGGCGTTCACGTCGCGGGCCTGGTTAGGCACGTAGTCGAGATCGCAGTTGGGGTCGGGGTGGTGCAGGTTGATGGTCGGGGGGAGCCATCCCGTGCGGATCGCCTGCACGCAGGTGATGAGTTCGACCGCGCCAGCGGCCTGGATCAAGTGGCCCAGCATGCTCTTCACGCTGCTGAAGGGCACCTTCTGCGCGAGCGGGCCGAAGAGCCCCTTGACCGCGATCGATTCGATCCGGTCGTTCTCCTGCGTCCCCGTGCCGTGGGCCGAAATGTAATGCACTTGCGGGCGGCCGTCGGGTCCGGGCTCGCGCGGGTCGATGCCGGCCTGGCGGCAGGCCTGGGCCATCGCGGCGATCGCGCCTTTGCCCTCGGGCTGGATGTCGGTGATGCGAAATGCATCGGCCGAAGAACCAAATCCCGCCACCTCGCACAGGGGCGTCGCGCCCCGGGCCAGCGCATGCTCGAGCGATTCGAGCACGATGATGCCCGCCCCCTCGCCCATCACGAACCCGTCGCGCGTCGAATCGAACGGGCGGGCGGCGGTGTTGGGCGAGTCGTTGCGCTTTGACATCGCGGTCAGACGGATGAACCCGGTCATGCCCAGCGGGTGGATCATGGTGTGCGTGCCGCCGGCGAACATCAGGTCCGCGTCGCCGCGCTTGATGATCTCGAAGGCTTCGCCCACGGCCTGGGTGCTCGCGGCGCACGCCGTCATGCAGTTGAAGGCCGGCCCACGGCAGCCGAACCGGTGCGCCAGGTGGCTCAGCGTGACGTTGGGCTCTTGCTCGATCTCGGTGTGCAGCGTCAGCCGTTCCTGGGCAGCCCTGGCCCAGGCGGCATCGTCGACGCGTGCGTTGGCCGCATCCCATCCCGCCAGGTTCGCGGCGACATAGTTGTCAAAGTCCAGCGTCCCCTCGCCCGCGCCCAGGTAGATGCCCATCCGCTCACGCGAGGACTTGGGTAACGGGTCAAGACCAGCCTGGTTCCATGCACGCTGAGCCGCGGCAAGCGCGAAGCGGCTGCTTGTCCCCGCGTGGGCGTGGGCTCTGGCGGCGTCGGGGCCGAGCACCGTGGCGAGATCGGGCACCTGCGATTGCGCCGCGAAGTTCGTCGCGAAGGTGCCCGCATCGAAGCGGGTGACCGGCTGGACCGCGCACTGGGCGCGGAGCAGGCGCTGCCACACCTGGTCGACGTCGTCGCCCAGCGGCGTCACCCAGCCCATGCCCGTGATGACCACCCGGCGCGTGCTCATCCCTGGTCAGACCTGCGCATCGTAATCGTGGGTCGAGCCCGAGTCGTGATGCTCGTCGTCGCCCGTGCCGATGCCGTGCTCGGCGCTGAGCTTCTCGACGTTGAGCACGCGGACGAGCCCGTCCTTGAGCCGGCGCTCGGCAAAGTTGATGATGAGGCCAAGGTCGAGGTTGGCGGCCTTGAGCTGCGCCCGCAGCTGCAGACGCTCGTAAGTGCCGACCTCGCCCGGGCGGGCCATGATCTCGACGAGGAACTTGTCCTCGACGAACATGTCGGCGACGGTCGTGCCGACGCTGCGGTCCTTGTACTTGATGTCGATGGCGTGCGAGGTCTTGAAGGGGACGCCCATGCCCTCGAGTTCCGCGCGGAGAGCCGCGGCGTAGGCGGCCTCGTCGAAGCCCGGGCCCATGGCCTTATGCACCTCGATCGACGCGCCGATGACCTTGCGCGAGGCTTCGGTCAGGTCCGCGGGGAGTTCGGAGAGGGGGATCCCGCGGCGTTCACCGCGCCCGCGTCCGCCGCCGCCGTGACCGCCGCCATGTCCGCCGTGCCGTCCACCGCCCCGGTTGTAGTCGCCGCGTGGGTATTCATTGTTCATGGTCAAACTCCTGGTGAAGGGTGGGATGAGGACGACCCGCGCGCCACAGCGCCCGCGTGCCGACAGACAAGCCTAGGACGCCGCCCGCCCCAGCACGAGTGCGGCGTTCTGCCCGCCCAGCGAACCCGAGCAGACCAGCACGTGCCGCAGCGGGGCCTGGCGGGTCGGCGAGGCATCCGCAGCCAGCCCGGGCGCGGGCTTTCCCGCGTGCAGGCGTGCGGGCAGCGTCTGTTCGCGCATGCACATTGCCGCCACGCCCAGATGCACGCCCCCGTTGCCCGCGGCGCATTCGCCGATCATCGGCGCGAGCGTCACCAAGGGGATCAACGCCAGGCGTTCGCCGAAAACGTCGCGCAATGCACCAGCCTCGGCGGCGTCGGTCACGGGCACACCGCAGGCCTGCGGCACGATCGCGTCGATCTGATCGGCGCTCACGCCCGCATCATTCAGAGCCCGCTCGATGGCGAGCACCAGCCCGTCGTTGGGCGAGCCGTCGGGGAGGATGGCCAGCCCCGCGCCGCCCGAGTGGGCCGCCCCAAAGCCCAGCAGCGTGGCGTAGGGCGTGCGTCCGCGAGCCTTGGCCGACGCGGCTTCTTCGAGGATCAGGATTCCCGCCGCCTCGCCCAGCACGGTCCCCTTCGACGCCGCGTCGTACGGACGCATCACGCTCGAGGCGTCGTCGCTATCGCCCGTGTCGGCCAGGCGACCGGCCAGCCCCTGGCGCAGGAACCCCATGTGGTTGAGTTTGCTCTCGGCACTCCCGGCGAAGCAGATATCCGCCGCCCCGCGTTCGATGACGCGGGCCGACTCGCCCGCGCACAAGAGCCCGCTGGCCTCGGCGCAGGTGAGGGTATTGCTGGGCCCCTCGGCCCCGTGGATGATGGTGACATGACAGGCGAGCATGTTGGGCAGGTACTTGAGCATCCACAGCGGGGGGAGGTTGTTCATCCCGCCGCTCGAATCGCCCCCCGTGCCCCAACGCCTGAGCGAGAATCCCCCGGCGTTGTCGCTGGTCCCCTCACCCCCGCACGAGCTGGCCAACGCGCTGCTGAGTTCGTCGGTCTCGGCGGCGATCAACCCCGCGCCGATGTGGCAGCCCACGCGTCCGGGCGGGTAGGTTGGCGTTGCCCCGCCCCCTTCGGCATGTTCGCGCGTGACGATCCCGGCGTCCTTGACGGCCAGATGCGCGGCGGCGACGGCCAACTCGGTGTCCTTGGCCATGACCTTGGTGGCCTTGCGATACGACTTGGGGACAAAGTCCCGCGCGGTAAACTCACGGACCTCGCCCGCCAGCGAGCAGGCAAAGGCCCCCGGTGCGATCCGCGTCGAGCGCTGCAGGCCCGACCTGCCCGCAACCAGCCCGGACCACGTCGGTTCGATCCCTACGCCAAGGCTTGTGATGCAGCCCACGCCCGTGATGACCACCCGTCGCTTCATGTGCCCCCGATTCTAAGCCGCCTCTTTCGACCCCACGTGCGATCCGCCGAGCCCCTTTCCCAAGAAAGACCCCGATGAACCACGCACTCGCCCACACCCTCCGGCGCCTGGTGCTGGTGCTGTCGCTGGTGATGGCACTCACGCCCCGCCCCGCCCACGCCCAGGACGATCACCAGGCGGTTGAACTGCCCGACACTCCCCCCGCCCGCCAGTTCGCCTGGGTGATGCAGGTCATCAACGGCGAACCCCTGGGCGACCCGCGCGAGCGTTTCTCCGATCGCTTCATCGAGGTCTACACCCTCCAGCGCATCGAAACGCTGCTGACGGGCATGCGCGATCGCCTGTGGGACGGCGGGGCCGCCCGGATCGTCGAGGTGCGGCAATCGACCGATCTCTCGCTGGGCGTGGTCATCGTGGGCGAGGGCTCACGCCGCGTGATGTCGGCCTTCCTGGTGCTCGACGATACCGACGCCCGGATCGCGGGGCTCACCTTCTCGCCCGCCATCGGCGCGGGCATGGGCGCGGCGGACTGGGACACGATGTCGGGCGAGATGGGCCAGCTCCACGGCGGCTCGACCTTCGGCTGCTATGAGATCGTCGCCGATCCCACCAAGGCCGACGGCTCGCTGCGCCTGCGTCCGATCCACGAGTTTGCGCAGAACCGCCCGGTCAATATCGGCGCGGGAACGCTGGCGCTGGGCGTGCTGCGGGTGCTCGCCGAGCAGGCCGATCAGGGTCGATTGAGCTGGACGCAGGAGGTCGAAATTCGTGAGGAGCACAGGAGCGTGCCGCCCGGTGCGCTCGCGAATGCCAAGGCAGGGGTTTCGATGCGCGTCGCGGATCTGGCGCTGCGCATGATGCGCGACGCCGACAACACCGCGATGGATCACCTCATCGCGCTGGTGGGCAAGTCTCGCGTGGCTCAGGCCCTCGAACGCCACGGGCCCACGCGGCCGTTCCTCACCACCCGCCAGTATTTCGCGATGAAACTCGACGGCGATTCGATCCTGCTGGATCAGTATGCCCAGGCCGACGTCGAAGGGCGGCAGGACATCCTCGACGCCGAGGTCACGATGATGGCCCCCGACGTGATGAAGGCGGGGGCGTGGAAGCACCCGCGGAGTGTTGAGCGGATCGGATGGTTCGCCTCGGCCCGCGATCTCTGCCAGGACTGGCTGATCCTGCGTCAGATCGAGGCAAAGGAGGGAATGCAGGATCTCTCCGCCGCGATGCGGGCGGCCAAGGGATTGGCGGTCGATCGCGAGATCTGGCCCGAGGTCTGCTTCCGCGGCGGGGCCGAACCGGGTGTGCAGTGCCTCACGATGCTGCTCAAGCGATCGGACGGACGCTGGTTCACCATCGCCACGGGGTGGAACGATCCCGAGAAGCCGCTCGAGCAGGAGCGCCTGGTTGAGTTGCTGCGCTCGGGCATCCGCATCCTCGAGGCCTTCGAGCCCGCGCCAAAGATCGAACCCGAACCCAAGCCCGAATCCGATCCCGGATCCGGCGGCTGACTCACGCACGGGCCCGCATCGGCTACTCCGCGTGCCACCACACGCCACCCTCCTGTGGCGCGTTGACAACAGCAAGCAGCCCGACCGTCAGGGAGGGCTCTCTTCGCCTGCGTTGAATCGACAATAACGAAAGCCCTCGCTCACGATCGGGCTGCATGTTGAAAAGCTCGTAGTGAGAAAGACCTGGCGGCCCTTCGACGTGCGACCGGGCTCCGCGTTTACACGTTGAACAGGAAGTGGCAGATGTCCCCGTCCTTCATCACGTAGTCGCGCCCTTCGGTGCGCAGGCGTCCCGCCTCGCGGATGGCCCGCTCGTTCTTGTACTGCGCAAGGTCATCGAGCGAATAGATCTCAGCCCGGATGAACCCGCGCTCGAAATCGGTGTGGATGACGCCCGCCCCCTGGGGCGCGGTCGCGCCGCACGAGACCGTCCACGCGCGGACTTCCTTGGGACCCGCCGTGAAGAAACTCTGAAGCCCCAGCAGGTGATACGCGGCCCGAGCGACGGCGGCGAGCGCCGGCTCCTTGAGCCCCAGCGCCTCGAGCATCTCGGTCCGCTCGGCGTCGGGCAGTTGCGACAGTTCGCTCTCGATGCGGGCGCACACGGGCACGACTTCAGACCCTTCCCCGGCGGCCAGTTCACGCACCGCCTTGCACGCGGCAGACTGCCCCTCGAGATCGTCCTCGTCCACGTTCATCACATAGAGCACGCGCTTGGCGCTGATCATCCCCAGCATGCGCATCTGGCGCTGCTGCTCGGGGTCGTCGACCTTGAGCGATCGGGCGGGCTTGCCCGCGCTGAGATGGGGCTTGAGCTTCTTGAGCACCTCGAAGCGGGCGATCGATTCCTTGTCGCCGCTCTTGGCCGCCCGCTCGGCCTTGCCCAGCGCCCCGTCGATGGTCTCGAGGTCGGCGAGCATGAGTTCGGTGTTGATGACCTCGATGTCGCGCAGGGGGTCGACGCTGCCCGAGACGTGAAGCACTTCCTCGCCCCCCGGGGCCTTGGTGAAGCAGCGCACCACATGCAGAATGGCGTCGACCTCGCGGATGTGCGAGAGGAACTTGTTGCCCAGCCCCTCGCCCGCGCTGGCCCCCTTGACGATCCCCGCGATGTCCACCAGGCGCAGGGCCGCGGGCACGATCTTCTGCGTGGGGATGAACGACACGATGGTGTCCAGCCGCGGGTCGGGGATGGGCACCACCCCCACGTTGGGCTCGATGGTGGCGAACGGATAGTTCGCGGCCAGGGCGTTGGCCTTGGTCAGGGCGTTGAACAGAGTGCTCTTGCCGACGTTGGGCAGGCCGACGATTCCCGCGTCCATGCTGCAATCTCCGCTTGGGGAAAGGGGGGGCGGATGGTAGGGTGGACTTGATCCCCGGGCCTTGATGGTGCCCCGCGGGCGTCGGCGTCGCGAAACACCCCGTTGCGTTTTCGCAACAGCGTCGGTCCCTTCGACCCGCCTCACGCCCCCGCAGCAGCATTGGCATGGGGGTTGTACCCGGGGTTCCCGTATGTCCGCCCGCGGCAAGAGAGAGAGGATGTGGGCCCTCGCGGCCCTCATGGCCACCCTGGCGATGGGGATCGGCGCGTGCTCCGCGCCCGTCGCCCGTCGCCCGGGCGGCCCCTTCGTGGGCAATCTCGGCAGCGGGTCCGAGGCCCTCTTCCATGCGCCCCGCCTCGAAACCGCCCTCGCACCGAACGACGAAGACTGGGAGACCTGGCGGAACGATTACCGCATGAACCGGGTCGCCGAGGCCGATCCGTACGATTCCCTCGCCTGGCCGAGCCACCCCCGCCCGAGCCTCTGGAACGTGCGGTATCTGCACCTGCCCACGTCGAGCAACACGCAGATCTGGTTCGAGGAACGCTCCGAACGCCGCCTCTACTACTACCAGGGGTACGGGCCGACCCATGGGTATGGGCCGTCCCACGGGTACAACGCCTATCAGGGGCGGGGGTACACCCCCGGGCATGGGCACCGCTACGGGCATTGAACCGGTGACGGGGTCAAGATTCCTCTTGCCCGGCGGGTCGGGCTCCCGATAATCCCCTCGCATGAACTCGTCGCGGGCGGCGCTCCTCTTTGATCCGGGCTGGCTCTTCCTCATCGCGGGGATGGCGCTGCTCGGCGCGACCGTGCTGATCCCCGCCGGCGAGGATCTCGACGAAGCCCGCTGGCTGCGCGACCGGGCCCTGCGGGTCGAATCACACCGCCAGCAGCGTCTGACGCGCTATGAGGAATACTTCGCCGCCCTGCTCGAACGCGACCCCGCGCTGGTGCAGTCGCTGGCGGCGAGCCAGTTGAACCAGATCCCCGAGGGACAGGCCGCCATGCCCGGGTTCAGCCCCATGCGGGCGAGCGCGTCGGTCTTCCCCGCGCTCGAGCCCCCGGTGCTGAAACTCCCCGAGCGTGAGGTCGAGCGGTCGGCCCTTGCCAAACTGGCAACGGGCGAGCGGTCGCGGCTGTGGCTGATCGCCGCCGGTTCGCTCTGCGTGCTGGTGGGACTGCTGCCTACTTCCAAGGGCGAGTGAGGAGAGTTCAGGCGCGGGTCATGGCGAGGGCCCGCGCGTAGACCTTTTCCAGTTCAGCCACCATGGTCGTGTCGCTGAAGGCATGGCGGCAAAGGTCGCGCCCGCGCTGGGCCAGGGCTTGGCGATCCTGCGGGTTGGCGGCGCACCAGCGGATGGCTTCGCCCAGTTTCGCGATGTTGTTGGGCGCGACGAGGCGTCCGGTCTGCATGTCGATGCAGGCCTCGCCGGTGCCATCCACGTCGTAGGCGACGGGGCAGACGCCCGCGAGCAGGGCTTGGGGGACGGTGCGGGGCAGTCCCTCGCGGGTGCTGGGGTGGGCGAGCACATCCATGGCCCGCACCAGCCCGGCGACGCGCTCGGGCGGGACAAGGCCGGTGATCAGGATCTGAGGGTGTGGTTCGTGCGCACGATCGGGGCGATCGAGTTCGGCGACGCGCAGGCCAAGGTCCGAGCGGGCGCGGTGCACCAGCGAATCGCGTAGCCAGCCGTCGCCCACCCAGAGAAGTTTCCACGCCGAGTTGGCCTTGAGGTCGGCATGCAACGCGTGGAGCAGGTCCTCGTGCCCCTTGTGCTGGGCCAGGCGTGCGACGGTGCCCACGACGAAATCATGCTCACCCAGACCCAGCGCGGCCCGGATGCTTGCGCGGTCCTGGCCGGGGGCGGGTTCGAGGTAGGGTGCGGTTTCCATGCCCGATCGGACGGTGATGTATTGCTCGGGCGTGCCGATGCCACGCTCGAGAAACTGGCGGGTCATCGCATCGGCGACGCTGACGATGAGGTGGCAGCGACGAGCGGCGTAACGCTCGGCGAGTGTGTAGGCATGATTGAGCAGTCGCGTCTTGGCTCGGGCGAACGGGCCCCCCTCGATGGGCATGAAGGGCGGGCCGTGGATCGTGTGGACGACGCCGCAGGGGTGGCCCCGGGCGAGCGCCTTCCACGCCGCGGCCCTGCCAAGGATGCCCGCCTTGCTCGAGTGGGTGTGGACGATGTCGGGCTTGGTGCGTGCGATGAGGTCAAAGAGCTCGCCACGAGCGCGACAGTCTTTGATCGGGTTGATCTCGCGCACCAGCGACGCCACGACATGAGTGGTGATGGGCCGGTTGTCCGCCGTGCGGAACGCCGCGGCACGCTCAAGGAGCGAGCCCTCCGGGCCGTAGATAGGGCCGAAGGCGAGGTGAACCTCATGCCCGAGGCGGGCCTGGCCCTCGCAGGAGAGGAGGGTGTTTTCCTGCGAGCCGCCGAGGATGAGTCGTGTGGAGACGTGGAGGATGCGCATGCGACGAGCCAGAGCGTACCGGGGCTGGTTCATCGGCGGCGAGAGTGGCGGTGTGATCATGAAAACGGTGGCCCCGCGTGGAAACATGAGGCATGGTGAAGCGAGGGCATTCGCCCCGGAGGCTTTCGCATGCGCAAGGGGTGGTTCATCGGAGCGGCGTTCATGGGCGTGCTGACCACGGGTCAGGCCGCGCTGGCGCACATCATCGAGTACAACTTCGTGCTCAACTCGCCGCAGGTGGTGCCGGGCGTGATCTCACCCGCGTGGGGCGAGGGATACATGGCGTACAACCACCATACGGTCTTCTTCTCGATGACGATCGACCTGCACGGGATCTTTGTCGAGGACCTCGCCGCCTCGGGCCCCAACGCCACGCCGATCCACATGCATCTGGCGCCGCGCGGCGAGAATGGCCCGATTGTTGTCGACCTTGGGTTGTGGGGGACCTTTACGCCGACCGCGGACGGCAGCCGTTTCTCTATCGCCTCGGCCTTCCTCGGCGGACAGCAGGGGGACGAGATCTTCAGCGACTGGTTCCAGGTGCAGACCGCGCTCTTCAACGAGCGGATTTATGTCGATGTCCACACGGCTCAGTTCCCGGGTGGACAGGTGCGTGGCCAGATCCCAACGCCCGCCACAGGCCTGGCGCTGCTGGGGCTGCTCGCGCTGCGCCGCCGTCGTTGAGCCGTGGGCGCTGATTCGCGCTGCTGAATGATCAGAACTTCTTGTGCGTGGCGCGGCCTTCGGGGGCGCGCACACCCAAAATCGCCCGGGCCAGGTCGAGATCGCGCGGCCGCGTGATCTTGATGTTCAGCGCGTCCCCCTCAACCACGACGACCTTGTGCCCGAGTCGCTCGACCAGCGAGGCGTCGTCGGTGCTCGTCAGATCGGACTGTGCATACGCCCGCACGAGCAGATCGCGCGCGAAGACCTGGGGAGTCTGGACCTGGATCAACCCAGTACGGTCGAGGGTCTCACGCACGATGCGCAGGCGGGTGGGTTGCTCCTGCACGCCAAGGATGCCGGCCAGGGGGTCGAGGTCCTGCGCGGGGGCGTCGGTGTCCATGGCGCGCTTGATGGTGTCGGTTGTGTCCACCGCGGGGACCGCTGCCCCGTGACGCGCGGCGGCCTGAACCACGCGTGCAACGAGTGCGGGGGGTGTGCACGGGCGGGCCGCGTCATGGATGGCGACGTGCGTGGAATCGGCGGGGACGAGGGCCAGGGCGTTGCGGATGGTCTCCCAGCGGTGCGTCACCCCGCCGCGGCAGATCTTCGCCCCCAGCAGCGACAACCGGTCGGCGTGGTGCTCGCAGAAGGCGGCGTAGGTCTCTTCGTCGGCGGGACCGGCGACGATGATCGGTCCCACGTTTACGTCGTCGAGGTCGAGCTTGGTGAAGAGCTCGACCGTGCGCTGCAGCACCGGCCTGCCGCCCAGATCTTCTTCGAGTTTCGAACGGATGCCCCCGCTCTGGGTGTAGCGACGGGACGAGCCGGCGGCGGCGAGGATGACGGCAAGCTTCATCGGGTTGCTCCCACTCAATCGTGCTCGAACATACGCCCGAGAACCCATCGCTCCCCGGTGGCTGAGCGTAGTGATGAAACGAAGATCATTCACAGCCGGGGTTTACCCGTGCGGTGTTAGTGCCTACAATCCGCTGACGTACATGATGCCAGCCCGCATTCGTGTTTGAGGAGGCATCAGGTGTCGTGACAGTACATGACTCTGGCTCTTGGTAGGGGCGGAGTGGTTTTCAAGGGGTAACGCCGCGGGTGCGGCTCCCCTCTAGGTAGGCAACAGACGGAGGACACATGAAAGCATTCATGACAATGACGGCGGCTGCTCTTCTGGCCACGTCCATGCTGGGCTGCGAGCAATCGGCCAAGCGGACGGGCGGGGGTAGCCAGAACTACGTGACCGGCTATGAGGGCGTTCACAAGCCAGCACCTTCAAAGGTCGAGGCGGCCAAGCCGGCTCCGGTCAAGACCGAACCGGCCCGTCCGGCCCCGGTCGTGACTCCCGGCGCCGTTGGGGTGTACTACCCCACGGGACGCCAGGTGGATGCGGTCCTGTTCATCGAGCGGATGTTCCCGGGCGAGGTCGCCGTGGGCCAGGCGTTCGATTACATGATCCGCGCGACGAACGTCTCGGGGATCGCGGTCGATGATGTGATCATCGATGAGATGCTCCCCGCGGGCTTCAAGATGAGCGGGTCGGACCCGAAGGGGACGGCGGGGGCGGGCAACCTGCTCTCGTTCAACCTGGGTCGCCTGAACCCCGGCGAGAGCCGCACGATCAAGATCAGCGGCGCGGCCGAGAACGTTGGCGCGGTGCAGAGCTGCGCGACGGCGAGCTACACGATCCCCGTGTGCCAGAACATCCCGGTGGTGCAGCCGGCGCTGACGATCACCAAGGCGGCCCCCGCCGAGGTGATGATCTGCGACATGATCCCGGTCACGATCGTCGTGACGAACAACGGGACGGGCATCGCCAAGAACGTGAAGGTGAGCGACGCGCTTCCCGCGGGCCTGACGGCCAACGGGAGCGGGACGGTCAACTTCGACGCGGGCAGCCTGAGCGCGGGCCAGAGCCGCGAGTTCAAGTTTGACGCCAAGGCCGCCAAGACGGGCTCGTACAACAACGTCGCGAAGGCGACGGCGGACGGCTCGCTGAGCGCCGAGAGCAAGGCGACCACGACCAAGGTCGTGCAGCCCGTGCTGACGCTCGAGATGGAATGCCCGCCCACGGGGCTCATCCTGCGTGACTACACCTTCAAGGTGACGGTGTGCAACAAGGGCGACGCGGTCGCCGCGGGCACCACCGTGACCGCCAACCTGCCCACGGGCACGGTCTTCGTCAGCGCCGACGGCGGCGGGACGGCGACGGGCAACGTCGTGGCCTGGAACGTGGGCAACCTGGGCATCAACGCCTGCAAGACCTACACCTTCAGCGTCCGCGCCAACAATGCGGGTGATCTGCCGGCCAGCGCGAGCGCGTCGGCGACGTGCGCCGCGGCGGTCAGCGCCAACTGCGCTTCGCGTGCGGTGGGCGTGCCGGACATCGGCACGGGCCTCGAGGATGACGACGGCGTCGTCCTGGTCGGCCAGAACCACGTCTTCCGTTATGTCGTCAAGAACCAGGGCCAGGTTGACCTGACCAACGTGGCGATGTCGGTCAGCATGGATGACGGGCTGGCCTATGTGGGCACCAACTTCGCCGGCGGCGCCAAGGCCGAGGGCGGGAAGGTGACCTGGAAGATCGGCACCCTCAAGCCCGGCCAGGAGATCAAGTTCACCTTCACGGCCAAGGGCAACGCCGAGGGCCAGTTCGTGGTCCGGGCGGAGACGACCTCCGATCAGACCAAGCTTGTCCGCAACGACGAGCAGGTCCACTACGTGAAGTAACCCGGTTCTTGAACCGGATCTGAGATCGATCGCCGGGCCCCTTCGCGGGGGCCCGGCTTTCTTTTTGCGCGAACCCCGCGGGCGCGGAAGCGCTAGAATGAAGCGTCTTTGACAACCGGGGGCCGATCTGGATTCGACCGGTCAGATCCGTTGCGTTTGTGGCGCGTCGAGGAGCATGCAGGCCTCGTAAAAAGCATGCAAAACATTAACTGCCGAGCGTAACTACGCTCTCGCGGCCTGATATCAGGCCGTGCAGCCCCTGTCACACGCCTGCTAAGGCGGGGGCTGAAGACAGCAGGCTGGCAGAGATCCGCCGTCCGCGGGGGTCACACTGCGAGACAACACCGGGGACTTGTCCGAAGGGGAGGGTGTCGTGCCCCGCTTCAAGGACGAGAACAAATGCACGACTACACGCGTAGAGGCGGCGCATCGACTGTTCGGGACGGGGGTTCAAGTCCCCCCGGCTCCATTGCCTAATTGCACCAGCGACACACTGTGGGGTGGGGGGTTCCATGCCTTCATCGCTCAAGTCGGTTGTTCTGACCTCTGCAGAAGAGAAAGTACTGATCGAGTTGTATGTGCCGTGTCCGTTAACCTGCGATGAACTTCCGTTTACTGACGAGTTTGATGCCTTGCACGCAGAATTCTGCGTACGTACGGGACGGACGCTGACCCGCTGGCAGGTGTGGCGGGCACTGATAAACCTCAGAAAACGGAATACGCTTCCTCGCAAGGGGCGATAGTCCATCGGCATCGATTATGGTTGCCGATGCGATGCGAATCCCACGCCGAATCATTCCCACTTCATCGAACGATCTGTTGTCACGCACTGGCTAAAAGCCGGGCTGGTTGCAGCGCGGTGGCGTAGTCGTGCAAGACCACGATCTATTAAGATACCCCCATGACACTCAAGGACGTCCTTGCCCAACTCGAAGCGCTCGGCACCGAAAAGATGCGCGCGCAGAACACCCGACACGGCGCCAAGGGCGCCCAGTTCGGCGTCAAGCGCGGCGATCTCAAGGCCTTGGCCAAGAAGATCAAGGCCAATCACCCGCTGGCCCTGGCCCTCTGGGACACCCAGAACATCGACGCGCAGTTCCTCGCCACGCTTCTGCTCAAGCCCGCGGAACTTTCCGCCAAGGAGATGGACCGCCTGGTGCGCACGGCAACCTTCGTGGAATTGGCCGACTGGCTCATCGCCTATGTGGTGAAGCTGCACACGGAGCATGAAGCCCTGCGCCTGAAGTGGATGGCCGACGATCACCCGATGGCGGCCCGGGCGGGGTGGAGCCTGACGGCGAGCCGCGTCGCCAAGAGCCCGGAGGGGCTTGATCTCGTCGCGCTTCTCGATCGCATCGAGGCCGAGATGGGCACTGCCCCCACCGAGACCCAGTGGACCATGAACAGCACGCTCGCGGCGATCGGCATCCACTTCCCCAAGCACCGCAAGCGTGCCCACGCCATCGGCGAGTCGTTGGGTGTCTACCGCGATTACCCCTGCTCTAAGGGGTGCACCTCGCCCTTCGCACCGATCTGGATCAACGAGATGGTGAAGCGGCAGGGCGGCTGATCGGCCTGCAAGTGCCCGCTCTGGGCCTCTTGACACCGGCAATCGCCAGATTGGGCCCTGGGGTAGGGGTTGTGCGCCTGGCGGTCATTGGCCGTAAGTCATTGCCATTTCATGACATGGTGCGGCGGGAGCCTTGGCCCTCCGGTATCGGCCTTTTCAGAAGGTCTGATAAGTGCTTTGGGGATGTGATCGCTGGCGTCAGATCGTCAGACTACCCAATGAAGATGTGGAAGTAGGAGTATTTTCCCTTGACCAGCCCCTGCCGTTCTCTACACTGTGGGTGAGAGACAAGAACCGCCTTTTCCGGGGCGGGAACTAGGAGGAGTTGGTATGTTAAAGGTTTTCGCATGCGCTTCGGCGCTCGCGGCGGCAGCAGCAGCTTCCGGCGGCGTTGTCAGTTTCGAGATCTTCGAGAACGCTGGCGGTGTCAATACCGCTCCGGTCAACGTCGGGGTCACCCTGACCGACATGGGTGGAACCATCCACTTCACGTTCACGAACTCGAGCTCGATCAACGCCATCATCACCAGCGTGTATCTCGAGGTCCCGAGTCTGTCGGTGGGTTCGCTCAGCGGCGGCACGGTCTTCGCGATGTCGTCCGGGGTGAACATGGTTCCGCCGCCCAGCCCGGCGAACCCGGCGGGCTCGATCGACGGGTATGACACCGTCTGGGGCGGGACGCTCTTCGGTGCCGCGAGAGTTGGCTCCGTGCACAACGGCATCAATCCGGGCGAGTGGATCACGCTGTCGCTGACGGCTTCGGGTGGCGCGACGGCGGCGTCGGTTCAGGCCGCCCTGGCCAGCCGCGACGAAATGCGCATCGCCATGCACATCCAGAACGTGGGGCCCAACGGCGAGAACAGCATCTGGGGCGTGAATGTGCCGACGCCCGGCTCGCTGGCCCTGGCCGGGCTGGGCGGGTTGATTGTGGTCGGTCGTCGCCGCCGCTGAGCGAAGACGCCAACACAAGGATTGATTGAACACATACACCCCGGCCCAGCGCCGGGGTGTATTCTTTTGCGTCCCGCCAACACGCCCGCAAGGACTGATCGGGTTCGAATGGGGTGGGGGCATACGGCGGTTTGTGGAACCGTCGTCCGGCGCCGGCGTCGGAGGATTGAGTCGACGTCACAGGAGTTCGCCATGCGCTTGGTCATCACCGCGATCGCACTGTCGGCCTGCATTCTGAACACGGCGGGCGTGATGGCCCAGCCCTCCAAGCCGCGGCAGCCGGGCGCAACGCAGCCGGGGGCGAAGGCGCCAACACGACCTGTGCGGGCGGACAAGAAGGCGCAGGACCTGCTCAAGGCCGCGGGCGACGCGATGGCGTTGGTCGATTCGTTCGCCTACCGGGCGAGCCTGGCGGGCGAGGGAGACGTGATGGACTCGACGCCGCGCTATGGCGCGGATGTGGTGGCATCGCGGGCCGAGGCGGGCGGCTGGCGCCTGTACGTGAAGGGCGAGGTCACTCCTGCGGGCGCGAAGAAGCAGGAGTTCGAGATCGGCTTCGACGGGGTGACGGCCCGGTCGATCCGGCACGAGCAGCAGGAGGTCGTCGAGAAATCATTCACCGACATGGGCGACCTGCCCACGTTCTTCGCCAGCCAGCAGGCTCGGCCCGTGGTGGCGTGGGAGTTGATCGGTGAGAAACCCTTTGCGTCGCTGGGGGCGCGGGCGTCGTACGAGGGCGTGAAGACGATCGATGGCGAATCGCTCGATGTGGTCTTTGTCGCGGGTGAGGGAGAGAACGCCGCGGGGGGCGATCGATTCTTCTTCGGGCTCGACAAGCTGCCCCGGCGCATCGAGCAGGTTCCCGACACGGCCAAGGACGGGATGCGCGTGCTGACGCTGGCCTCGGTACGGACCAACGCGGATGCGCCGCGTGTGACGTATGCACTGCCGATCCCCGATGAGTATCGCGTGCGGATCCAGCCCCGGACGCCCAGCACGCCGCGCGAGCCCTCGGCCCGCACACCCAACAGGCCCGAGCAGCCGGGCAAGCCCAAGGCGGCGTCGAACGGGCTGCTCGAGGTGGGGACGGACGCGCCCGACTGGACGTTCAAGGACCCCACGGGGAAGGAGCACACGCTCTCGGCGTATAAGGGCAAGGTGGTGGTGATGGATTTCTGGGCGGTCTGGTGCGGGCCGTGCAAGGCGTCGATGCCCAGCGTGCAGCGCCTGCACAAGAAGTATGAAAAGAGCGGGAAGGTGGCGGTCTTCGGGATGAACGTGTGGGAGCGTCCGACGAACGATCCGGCCAAGTTCATGCGCGACAGCGGCTACAGCTACGGGCTGCTGCTCAACGCCGACGACGCGGCGGGGGCGTACAAAGTCCGCGGCATCCCGGCGTTTTACGTGATCGGGCCCGACGGCAAGATTCTCTGGAACGCGGTGGGCCACAGCCCCAGCCACGAGAAAGAGATCAGCGAGGTCATCGACACGGCGCTCAACACCCGCTGAGTTGCAATGAAAATATGCCACGCCGAGGTGAAACGCCGTTCACTCGGGCAGGTCCGCGCTCACGTCGAATCGCGTGAAGGCGACGACGATCAGGCGGAGGAGGATGAGGTCGATCGCGAAGAGCGCGATCACGCCGCCCAGGCCCGCCGCGTTGATCGATGTCGTGATGAACTTCGTGAGGAGGGCGACCAGGAATGCCGCCCCGGCGCCGATGCCGATCGCGCTGAAGCGGGCGAGCGAGAGGAGCATCCTGCGCCCCGAGACGGCCATGGCGTCGTTGCCGGGCTTGCCCTGGCGCTCGGGCCAGAGCAGGAATGAAAGGTTCTCGATGGCGACGATGAGGAGCGCGACGACGGGCACGCCGGGCGCGATCCAGGGGTAGGCCTGGATCGCGTCGCGCCCGCTGGGGAGCGACGCGCAAATCCCGAGGAAGAGGAGTGTGGCGATGGCGACGGGCGTGAAGAGTTCCGCCGCCACTAGCGCGAAGGGGCGCAGGGGGAGCGACTTGAGGAGTTCGAGATGATCGAGTTCGGCGCGGAAGTCGAAGCGGAAGAGCGTGGGGATGAGGAAGAGCCCCCAGGCCATGAAGATGGGGAAGACATTGCGCATGATCGCCTCGCTCTTGTCGGGGGCGATCAGCGAAGGGGCGATGAAGACCGCGGGGATGAGGAGCATGATCAGCAGGTGGGTGCGCGAGCCGCGTAAGGCCGCGAGCGTCTGCCGACCGACGATGACGCTCGCCGGGCCAAGGAAGGGAAGGCGCACCAGGCGGCGTGAGCGGGCCTGTCCGGTGAGTTTCACCTTTCCCTGCAGGCGTTCGAGGCGCTGGGCGCGTTTGCGGCTGGCCTCGAGCATGACCTCCTCGCAGTTGCGATCGAGAGCGAAAACGCTCAGCAGCATGGCGAGCGGGAGGATCGAGGCCATCGCCCCCCCGATGAGTGCATCCGACACTGACGCCGCGCCAAAGACGAGTTCGAGCGGTCGCAGGGGGAGAAGCATCGCCCGGACGGCGGGGGCGTCCTTCATCGCGAGCAGTTCCTCGATCGGCGGGGCCTGGGGCGCGAGCGCCCACCACGCCGCGACGCCCACGATGATCAGCAGGCCGATGATCACGGCTTTCCGGGTGGTGGTGTAGAGCCTCGCCGCCACGCCCTGCCGGACGAGCGCGATGACCATGGCGCCCATGTTGACATGGGCCAGCAGGAGGAACGCGCCCAGCGCCGAGAGCACGTAGGTGTGGGCGAAGGTGCGCAGGAAGATGCCGAAGATGAGCCCGCCGGCGAGTGTTCCCAGCAGCGTGCCCAGCAGGCGATAGGCGAGGAGTTGCCGTCGCGTGAAGGGGCCGGGGAAGAGTTGATCGACCTCGGCGGGTGTGAACGCCAGGACCTGATCGGTGTTGTTCCCGAGCAGGCCCAGCAGCAGCAGGCCCAGGGTGATGATCGAGATCCACGAGGCGTCGAGCGGTTCGCCGGTGCGCGCGCCAAAGGCGAACGAGAGCGCCACGGTGCCCAGCCAGAGCGCCATCATGGTCAGGCCCAGGATGCTCATGACCAGCCGCCGCGTCGAGCGCCCGGAGAAGATCCGGCGCACGCGGGCGACGCGGAGCTTCACGAAGAGTTTGACCAGCGCGGGGTGGAGGAGCACGGCGTTATTCCGCCCCGGCCTGCGTGGGAGTGGTGGGGGGCGCGGGCGTGGGTGCAGGGCCCTCGGTCGCGCTGAAGAAGACATCTTCGAGGCTGGCATCGCTCTGGGCGGCGTAGGCCTGGCGGGCCTGGGCCACGTCGCCGCGGAAGACCAACCGCCCCTGTGAGAGGATGAGCAGCGAGGCGCACAGGTCTTCGACCAGGGCGAGCAGGTGCGAACTGATGATGATCCCGGCGCCCGCGTTGGCGCGTTCGCGGATGATCTGCTTCATGGTGCGGATGCCGCGCGGGTCGAGCCCGGTCAGCGGTTCGTCGAGCATGATGAGCGTGGGGTTGTGGAGGAGGGCGGCGCAGACGGCGGCCTTCTGGCGCATGCCGCGTGAGAGATCGCTGGCATATTTGTCGGCGTGGTCGCGCATCTCGAAGCGGTCGAGGAGGGCGTCGGCCTTGGGCTCCCAGGCGTCCACCTCGTAGGCCCCGGCGAAGAAGGCCAGGTGCTCGCGCACGGTCAGGGCATCGAAGAGGTGGGGGTCGTCGGGGACATAGGCGAGCCGCTTTTTGGCGTCGACGGGCTTTGCGCGGACGTCGAACCCGCCGACGAAAATCTGCCCTTGGGTGGGGGGGATCACGCCGGCGATGCAGCGCATGGTGGTGGTTTTGCCCGCGCCGTTGGGCCCGACCAGGGCGAGGATCTCGCCCGGGTGGAGAGAGAAGGAGAGATCGGCGACGGCGATGGTCGTGTGGTAGGACTTGGTGAAGCCGCGGACGTCGAGGATGGGCGCGGGATCGGGCATGGGGGTAGGGTACGACACGAGCGCCGCGCGTGAATCACGGGACTGAACGTGCCGTTCATGGGTACGCTCGGAGTATGCACCAGCCCTTCACCGCATTCTGGCACTGGCTGCTCGCCCGTCGCTGGCGGGCGGCGACGCTCTACCTGCTGACGCTGGGCATCTTCGCCTATGCCCTCTCTGCGCCTGTCGCCTGGTACATCAACGAGGGGCTCAATGTCCAGGGGAAGGACACCGGGGTGACGTCGGTCCTGCTGGCGCTGGTCGTGGTGGCGCTGCACGCGGTCTTTCTGCTGCCGATCTATCGCCCCGGGGACGGGCGGTCGCGCGGGCTGGGGGGCAGCATCGCCGTCGGGTCGCTGCTCATCGGTGTGATGCTCGGGTTGTTGGTACTCGCGATCGGGCAACTGGTCTATTCCTATGGCGGGTACGACCCGGGGGTGCGCGGGGCGTGGATCGGCGTCGGGGCGGCGGTGTTCGTGGGATGGATTGCGGGCCTTTTTCTCGTCACGGCGTTTGTGCGCACGGGGCGGCGCGAGAACGTGCTGGCGCGGCTGTCGGCGCGACTCTTCGTGGGGACCATTCTTGAAGCCGCGGCGATCATCCCGATGGACGCGATGGTGCGGCGGAAGGAAGACTGTGTCTGCACGACGGGGACGTACATGGCGCTGGTGGGGTGCGCGGTGATCGGGGTGTTTACCCTGGGGCCCGCGGTGATTCTGCCGTTGTTGGCGCGAAGGCGGCGTCGGTGGTACGCGGGCCAGTGCGAGGTCTGCGGGTATGACATGACGCGCACCCCCAAGGCCGAGCGATGTCCCGAGTGCGGGTCGGGGTGGCGGGCCCGTGCGCCCGGGTGAAGGAAGCCGGCGGTCCTACGCTTGGGGCGATTGGCCGGGGCGGGTAGCTCAACCGGCTAGAGCGCTCGCCTTACACGCGAGAGGTTCGGGGTTCGAATCCCCGCCTGCCCATTAGATTTGAAGAGATTGCTTGCCCGCGGGCAAGGCCTTAGTAACGTCGCCCCAGGGAAGTGGAGTTGGTGTAGGGGCAGGCGGGCCGCCTGCCCCACGAGATGGGGTAGGGGCGGATGGAGTCTGCTGGCGAGCCGCCTGTCCTGCGAGAGAAGCGTTGTCCGCGATGGAACTTCGGGCCCGATGAACCATCTCGATCTCCTCTATATCCCCGCGGCGATCGTGATGGCCCCCCTCTGGGCCCGCAAGAAGAGGCACGGCTGGCATGAGCGCTTCGGCAAGATCGCGACGCTGCCGCCCCGGCGCGAGGGGACTCGGGCGCGGCTATTGCTTCACGCGGTCTCGGTGGGCGAGGCGAACGCGCTGCGTCACCTGGTGCCGCTGCTGACGCGAGAGTTCGACGTGGTGGTGAGCGCGTCGACGGACACGGGGCTGGCGCGGGCACGGGCGTTGTATGAGGGCGCGTGCCACGTGGTGCGGTATCCGGTGGATTTGTCATGGTGCGTGGCGCGGTTCTTGAACGCGGTGCAACCCGACGCCGTGGGGCTGGTTGAACTGGAGGTGTGGCCCAACTTCGTCCGCGCGTGCCAGGGCCGCGGCGTGCCCGTCGCGGTGATCAACGGGCGGTTGAGCGAGCGGTCGTTCCGCGGCTATCGGAGGATCCGCGCGTTCATCGGGCCCACGTTCGGGCGATTGACGATCGCCGGCGTGCAGGACGAGGCGTACGCGGCCAGGTTCGAGGCCATGGGCGTGGCACGCGAACGCATCCGCGTGACGGGCTCGATGAAGTGGGACGCGGCGACGATCGCCGACGAGGTGCCCGGGGCCGCGGACCTGGCGCGGGTGCTGGGGATTGATCGAACCAAGCCGCTGGTGGTGGCGGGGAGCACCGGGCCCGATGACGCGGGGGGTGAGGAGGCCCTGTTGCATGCGGCCTGTCCTCCGGGCGTACAACTTTTGTGCGCCCCGCGCAAGCCCGAGCGGTTTGACGAGGCGGCGCGGGCGATGCCCGGCTGCGTGCGCCGGTCTGCGTGTTCACCTGAACGCCCGGCGGCCTCGGGGGCCGAACGGTTCTTGCTCGATTCGATCGGAGAGTTGAGACAGGCCTACAGCCTGGCGGATGTGGTGGTGGTGGGGCGGTCGTTCGGGGCGTTGTATGGTTCGGACCCGATCGAGCCCGTCGCGCTGGGCAAGCCGACGGTCATCGGGCCCGCGGTGAAAGATTTTCTGGGGGTGGTCGAGACCCTCGAACGGGGCAACGGCATCGTGCGCGCCACCCGGGAAACCCTGAGCGGCACGCTGGCGAGGTTGCTGTCGGACGCGGGTAAGAGGAGAGAGATCGCCGCGCGTGGTCGAGCGTCCATCCGTCAGGAGCAAGGGGCGAGCGAGCGTACGGCAACGTTACTGGGTGAATTGGTCGAGGGTTGCGGCTGAGGGGAATCCCGGGCGGACAGGTTCGGGATTGGTGTGGGTAACAGGAGGAGTGGAGGGGGGGACTTGAGCGCGGGAAGGATTTCGGGGATGATGTGCAACAGGTTGGTGCGGGGGTCGTAGGCTAAGAGGGCCTGCGGGGCCCGGAACGACGAGGACGCGGCGCCTTAGTCGGCGTGCGACCGCGAGTTCTGCCCGCGCCAAGCCGCAAGGTTGATGTTCGTATGGCCGCTGCTGTAAGCAGCGATTTGGAGTTTCGCGATGCCGACTCTTCGTAGCATGCTCGACACCGCCACCAGGATCCTCCGCGCTTCGGGCGGCACATTGCCGGTTGAAGCGTTCGAGGCGCTCGAGCCGCGTGCGTTGCTCTCGGCCGAGTTGCCGGCGGGCGCGCAGTGGATGGACTGGGGCAATGAACGGGCCGCGGTTCGCGAGGGGGCGTGGGTGCTGACGCTCGACGGCGAGCGCAACAGCCAGCAGCGGGTGGAATCCCTGACGCAGCAGATCGCCGGGCGGCTTGGCATCACTGCGTCGAACATCACTCGAATTGGCGACGGTCGTTACGCGACATTCACGACGAGCGACGTGGTGTCGTTTGATTCGGCGCAGTGGGCCGTTTCGCGGGTGAGCGGTGTTCGGTGGATCGAGCCCAGCCGCGAGTATCAGCTGCACCGCCTGCCCAACGACGACCGCTTCTCCGAGCAGTGGCAGCTGCTCAACAACGGGCAGATCATCGGCGGGGTGTTCGGGACGGCGGGCGCCGACGTGAGCGCCGAGCAGGCCTGGGACATCACCATCGGCTCGCGCAGCGTGGTGATCGCGGTGATCGACTCGGGCGTGGATATCACGCACCCGGATCTCCTGCAGAACATCTACGTGAACCCGGGCGAGATCCCCGGCAACGGCATCGACGACGACGGAAACGGATACATCGACGACGTCAACGGCTTCGACTTTGGCGAGCAGGACAACAACCCGGCCGACTTGCTGGGACACGGCACGCTGGTGGCGGGCACCATCGGCGCGGTGGGCAACAACGGCACGGGTGTGGCGGGTGTGGCGTGGAATGTCTCGCTGCTCCCGCTCAAGATCGCCGACGCCACGGGCGGGCTGTCAACCCCCGCCATCATCGGTGCGCACGATTACGCCACGATGATGCGCAACCGCGGCGTGAACATCGTCGCGAGCAATAACAGCTACGGCGGGTTCGCCAACGCCTTCTACGCCAACGCTCCGCAGGGCTTCGTCGCCGAGCGTGACGCCATCGAGCGGTTCATCAACTCGGGCGGTGCGTTCGTGGCGGCGGCGGGAAACAACGCCTTCGACAACGACAACCCCGGCGGCACGTTCTTCCCCTCGTCGTACAACATCCCGGGCGTGATCTCGGTCGCCGCCTCGGACAACAACGACGGCATGGCGGTGTTCAGCAACTACGGCGTGCAGACCGTCGACCTCGCCGCCCCGGGCGTGCAGGTCTTCACGACCGCGATGGGCGGCGGGTACCAGGCGGTGAACGGGACGAGCTTCTCGTCGCCGATGGTCGCGGGCGCCATCGCCCTGCTCAAGACCATCAAGCCCAGCGCGTCGCCCGTGGAGCTGCGCGAGGCGCTGATCAACAGCGTCGATCGGCTCCCGGCCTTCCAGAACAAGGTGCGTTCGGGCGGGCGCATGAACGTGGCCCGAGCACTCGAGATGATCGGCATCGAGGGGCCCGCGGTCTCCTTCATCAACCCCGGCCCGGTGACGGGCCAGCTCGATCCCTCCACCAACACGCCCATCAACTCGATCCGCGTGAACTTCACCAAGGACATCGACGCCACGCTCCTCTCGACCGCTGGCGTGACGCTCCGCGGCAACGGCGTGGACAATGTCTTTGGCAATGGCGACGATAACGTCGTCACCATCGCGTCGATCGCGGCGGTTTCGGGCAACCCCCGCGCGGTGAACATCGGCCTCAATCTCACCGGCTTTGCCCTGCAGCGGCTGCCCATCGATCAATACCGCCTCACGCTGGTCAACACGGCCTTCCGCGATACGGCGGGCAACCGTCTCAACGGCAACCAGACCACGGGTTCCGACCACGTCTATGACTTCGAGGTCCGCTCGACCACGGGCGAGAACGAACCCAACGACACCATCGCCCAGGCCACCCCCGTCGTCTTCGATGCCTCGGGCCAGGCCCGCTTCACCGGTGCCACCGTCGGCAACGGGCTCTTCGGCAACCTCGACGTGGATCTCTACCGCGTGAACCTGTCGCGCGGCGGGCAGATCACCGCCGAGACCTTCGCCCAGCGTCTGGCCATCCCCTCATCGCTCGACAGCGTCCTGCGGCTCTTCGACGCCAGCGGCGCCGAGATTGCCCGCAACGACCAGACCAGCGGCAACGATTCGTTCATCGACTTCTTCGTCCCCACGGGCGGGTTCTACTACATCGGCGTCTCGGGCTTTGGCAATGCGAACTACAACCCGGCCCTGGGCGGGAGCGGTGCCAGCCAGTCGCTGGGTGTGTATGACCTGCGTGTCACCATCCAGCTCTCGCGCGACGACGCACGCTCGTACAACTCGACGGCCAACGGGCTGCCCGGCCAACCGTCCCTCCCGGTGCCGATCCCCTTCACCGCGCCGCCCAACGGCGTGGATACTTCGGGCGTCACCACCTCGTCGATCGTCGTCACCGACACGCGCGAGATCCTCGACGTCAACGTGCGCTTCAACCTGCAGCACGATTTCGACGGCGACCTGCGCATCAGCCTGATCTCGCCTCAGGGCACCGAGGTGATCATGGTCGACCGGCGCGGCGGCGCGGGCGACAACTTCGGCGTGCCGACCTCGCCCTTCACGCAGAACACCATCATCGACGATGAGGCCACGACCCCCATCTCGGCGGGCACCGCCCCCTTCGTCGGCTCGTATCGCCCGGACAACGCGCTCAGCGCCTTCGACGGGCAGCGCGCCAACGGCACGTGGACCCTGCGTATCGTCGATACCACGCCGCTCAACTTCGGCAGCCTCAACTACTGGGTCATTGAGTTCGTTCTGCAGAACGACATCTTCGGGCCCTTTGAGTCCAACGACACGCTCGTGACGGCCAAGGATCTGCAGGAGATCAACGGCTCGGGCACGGCGACACGCACGGCGTTCATCGGCGACGGCGGCTTTGGCAACCTCGACCGCGACATCTTCCGCTTTGTCGCCGACTCGGGCACCTCGCTGGTGGCTTCGGTCACGTCGGCGGGCGCACTCAACACGGCGCTGCGGCTGTTCAACGCCTCGGGCGGCGAGGTCTTCCTCAGCAACCCTGAATCTTCGAACAACGCGCAGATCACGTATGTCTTCGCCACGGGCGGCACGTTCTACCTCGCGATCTCCGAGGCCTCGAACATCGCGTACAACCCCGGCGCCGTCAACGACGGCACGGGCATCCCCGCCGTCACGACGGGCAACTACACACTGAATGTGACGCTGGCCCCGGGCGTGAGCGACGCCGCGACAACCCTCAGCGGCAATCCCATCTCCGTGGCCATCGGCAGCGACGGGAACCTCGGCACGGGGGCCGGCGGAACCCGCCTGAGCTACAACGGCATCGAGTTCCTGTCGGGCCGCACCGATTTCTTCGGCGCTGGCTTTGGCGGGTATGCCTTCACGAACGGCACGATCGATCAGCTCCCTGTGTCGCTGACTTCCTCGGGCGATACGTACAACAACCGCCTGTCGGTCAAGGGCAGTTTCCGCGGGCTGAGCCTCGAGCGGACGCTTTCCTACGGCGTGAATGATTCGTTCGCCGTGATCGACGTCTACCTGCGCAACACCACCACCAGCACCATGGCGGGCCTGAGCTGGATGGAAGCCTTCAACCCCGACCCGGGCATGGCGCTGCTCGACAACTCGCGTGCGACGCGCAACGACGTGGACAACACGCGTCCAATGGCCTCGGCCCGTTACGTCACCAACGTCTTCCCGCAGGGGCTTACCGTAGCGCTCGCGGGCGTGCCCACCGATGCCCGGGCCAAGGCCGGCGTCCTCTCCACGACCCAGAGCGTGCGCGACCCCGCCCAGCTCCTCGGGCTCATCAACGGCGGCGGGCTTGATCCCGACGGCACGACCTCGGACAGCTTCCTGACCCTCGCGTATGACCTTGGTGATCTCGACGCGGGCGCCGCGACCAACTTCCGCTACTTCATCTTCTTCGGCACCTCATCGGGAGCGGTCGACACGCTCTATCAGGCCGTGCAGGACGGCACGGGCGCGGGGCACCTCACGGCGAACTCCGCCGCCCCGTTGGACGAGGCGCTGCAGACGGGCGGGGCTCCGGCCTCGGCGCCGACGCTGCCCTATCGCCAGTACTACCCCGAAGGGTTCTTCGGCGACAACATCTACACCTTCATCCCCATCGCCAACCCCAACGACCAGGCCACGCGCGTGGTCGTCATCGCCCGTTACGAAACGGGCGCACGCGATCAGATCGTGGGCGAGCTCACCATCGCGGCCAACAGCCGCAGCGGTCTGACGATTACCACGCCCGAGCTCTTCCAGGGCGGCGGTGCGCTGGCGGGTCGTCCCAACACGCCCTACGCCCTCGAGGTTCGGGCCGAGCGACCTGTCGCCGCGATGTTCAGCCACTACGACCTGGCCCTGCTCGACGGCTATCGCGCCGCACTGGGCGAGTCGTTCACCACCCGCGTCGACACCCGTTGGACCTTCGGCAAGGTCACCAAGGGCAGCGGCAACACCCAGTTCATCCTCTTCTACAACACCACCAGCCAGACCCAGAAGGTCACCGCCTGGTTCTATCCGACCAGCGGCGGCACACCCATCCGGGCCGAGTTCACCAGCCCTGGCCTCGAAGGCCTCGAGGGCTTCCGTCGCGGCGGCTTTGCCATCAATGATGTGCAGGGCCTGAGCAACGGCGATTACGGCGTGGTTGTCGAGTGTGCCGTTCCTATCGTTGCTTCGCTCTCTTCCTACAACCCCACCGCGCGGACCGCCGAGGGCGTCATCGGCAACAGCGGGCTAGGCACCACCACCGGTATCATCCCCGAGGGGCAGTTTGGCCTCAATGGCACGAGCGAGAGCATCGGCATCCTGAATGCCAACTCCTCGTCCGCGCAGGTCATCTTCTCGTTCCTCTTCTCGAACGGGAGCGCGTACCGCCACGCCGAGACGGTCGCCGCGAATTCTTCCAAGACTCTCAACGTGGGGTCGCTCCCCGACTTCCCGCAGGGGACGGCGTACGGCGTCTTCTTCGAGTCCAACGTCGCCGTCGCGGTCAACGCCCAGGCGCCGATCTTCAACGACGGCGTGTCGACCGCGCAGGGCGACCGGGCCTACACGCTCTGGGGCTTTGGTGAGGGCTTCCGTCCGGGCGACAACTCGGGCCACCCAGGCGTGCCCGAGTACCTGCGCCTCTACAACCCCAGCCCCACCGATACGGTTGTCGAGATCACCATCACCTACGACGGCGTTCCCGGCAGCGACGTCTTCCGTCGCACGCTGCCCGCGCGGCGCGTGACCGAGCTCAACCTCGACCAGTTCGTGGTGGGCAACCGCCGCCTGAGCAACCAGTGGTACGGCACCTTCATCAAGGCCCCGACGCCGATCGTCGCCTACTTCGCCCACTGGGATAAGTCCTTCCCGGGCGCCTTCGGCACGCTGGGCACGCCGCTGGGCAACAACCTGTCGGTCACCTGATCCTGCCTATTCCCGCGTCACACCTAAGCCCCGGGGCACGCCGTGCCTCGGGGTTTTTCGTTGATCTCATTCGCCCGGGCCAGAGAGGCGACCGGGGGCCTTGTCTATGATCGGGACTGGCGCACAGGCGCCGGCCGAGGGCGTAGCTCAGTTGGTAGAGCAGCGGCCTTTTAAGCCGTAGGTCCAGGGTTCGAGTCCCTGCGCCCTCATTCAGAGTCGAGGCCCGATGCACGGGAGTAGTGCTCAAGCGGAGGGATGATTTCGAGCGTGACCCGTGTCCTGCACGCGAACTGGTGCAACGCCCACCTGCACCTCTGGTGCGAGATGGCCCCGGGTGCGCCCACGGGCGAGCAGAGCCCCGCCGACCGTTTCGACCCTGCGCCGTTCCTGCCGGAATGGATGCACGAGCACGCGGCGTCGTGGTCGAGAGGCACGCTCAAGGTCATGCTTCCCTCGATCGCTGGGATGACAATCCCCAGCCCCGCGATGGCTCACATCCTGGGCGTGGGCACGCAGGCCGAGGAAGGCGCCGAGCCCGTGACGCTTCGATTGGTCGAGGCGCCCAGCGTGGCGGTGCCCGGAGCCTTTGTTCTGGCCGTGCTCGAGGGCATCGCCGAGGGAGTGATGGCGTCGGGCGATGAGGAGGACGATACTCGGGCGATCGTGCTCGGCGCCTCATTCGAGTATTTCGCCCAGGCGTCACGCCTGGCCTGCTCGCTGCTGGCCCAGCAGCGGTTCGTGCCCATGCTGGTGCAGAACCTCTCGGGTGAGTTGAGCGCCTCGTGGCGGCCATGGATGAGCGATGAGGCCACGGCCTCGCGCGTGCGGGCGCTGGTCGAGGCGATGCCCCCTTCGGCCCGTGCGGGCGTGGACGAGCGACAGCACGATGCCTGGCAGATCACCGAAGACTTCATCAGCACCTGCGCCGATGCGCTCTGCCGCGATGCGCTCGAACGGGCCTCGTTCCGTGATTCGATCGACGGGCGCGATCCGTCGTCCGACCCGCACGTGGCGTGGCTGACGGGCCTGCTCGCGCAGGACACCAGCGTGCCCGCGTCGATCGGCCAGCGCCCCGAGTTGACCAAGCGTGTCCGCGCGTGGATCGGCCTGCTCGAAGAGCGCGGCGTCAGTTCCGCGTGGCGGATGCTCCTCCGTCTCGACGAGCCCGTTGAGGGGAATACCCCCGACGCGCAGGCCACGTGGCGGCTTGTCTTCCAGCTCCAGAGTGTTGATCGCCCCGAACTGGTGGTTGACTCCGACGACCTGTGGATGCTCTCGACCGATTCGGTCACCATCCAGGGGCGGCGTCTGGACCGCCCGCAGGAGCTGCTGCTCGCTGAGATTGCGCGGGCGTCGCGCCTGTACCCGCGACTCGAAGCCGCCCTCGATGAACGCGAGCCGCGCAACATCACGCTCGACACCAAGCGGGCGTACGAGTTTTTACGTGAGATCCGCCCGATCCTGGTCGAGCAGGGCTTCGGCGTCGCCGTGCCTCCCTGGTGGGACTCGCCCATGGCCCGCCTGGGCGCCAAGCTGCGCCTGGATGCGGGCGATCTCGATCCCTTCGCGCCCACGGCGGCGGCGAGCGCGGCGGCCAAATCGAGCATGGGCCTGGGCGCGCTCGTCCGTTATCAGTGGGAGATCTCCGTCGGCGACACCACGCTCTCGCTGGCCGAGTTCGAACAACTCGCCGCCCGCAAAAGCCCGCTGGTGCGCATCAATGGGCGCTGGGTCGAGGTTCGCCCCGAAGACGTCGAGACGGCGATCCGCTTCATCCGCGAGAACCCGGGCGGGGACATCGGGCTGGGTGAGGCGATCCGCATGGCCTACGCCGTCGACCCGCGCGACACGGGCTTGCCGGTGGTGGGGCTCGAGGCGACGGGGTGGCTGGGCTCGTTCCTGCGGGGTGAGGCCGAGACACGCTCGCTCGACTTTGTGCAGGCCCCGCCGACGTTCCACGGGCAGTTGCGTCCCTACCAGGTGCGGGGTCTGTCGTGGCTGGTCTTCCAGGAACGCCTGGGCTTTGGCGCGTGCTTGGCCGACGACATGGGCCTGGGCAAGACGGTGCAGTTGCTCGCGCTGCTGGCGTTTGAGCGTCACGAAATCCCCGTCGACCATCCGGCCTTCCCTGCGCCCACGCTCCTGCTGGTGCCCATGTCGGTGGTGGGCAACTGGGTGCACGAGACACGCCGCTTCTGCCCGAGCCTGCGGGTGCTGGTGCACCACGGCCCCGAGCGGGCGCTGGGGGAAGAACTCGTCAAGAAGGTTCAGGCAAGCGACCTTGTCATCACGACCTACGCCCTGGCCACCCGCGACCGCGACAACCTGAGCCAGGCCCGGTGGCACCGCGTGGTGCTCGACGAGGCGCAGTACATCAAGAACCCGGTGGCCAAGCAGAGCCAAGCCGCCCGCTCATTCGATGCGCCCCATCGCGTGGCGCTGACGGGCACGCCGGTGGAGAACCGCCTGGCCGAACTCTGGTCGATCATGGACTTCCTCAACCCGAGCTACCTGGGTACGTCGGGGTCGTTCCGCCAGCGGTTCGCGGTGCCCATCGAGCGCTATCGCGACAAGTTGCGGGCCGAGCAGTTGCGTGCACTCATCCGCCCGTTCCTGCTGCGCCGACTCAAGACCGATCCCTTCGTGGTAGCCGACCTTCCCGAGAAGGTGGAGACCAAGGAGTTCGGGCACCTCACGGGCGAGCAGGCCTCGCTCTACGACGCGTGCGTCAAGCGGATGCTCAGCGACGTGGATCACGCCGAGGGGATGCAGCGCCGCGGGCTGGTCCTGGCGGGGCTGGTCAAGCTCAAGCAGATCTGCAACCACCCCGCGCTGGCGCAGGCCGAAGAAATGGGCCTCTCGACGCCGCCCGATCCGGCCCGTTCGGGCAAATGCGTCCGCCTCATCGAGATGCTCGAGCAGGTGCTGGCCGAGGGGGACAAGGCCCTGGTCTTCACCCAGTTTCGCACGATGGGCGACCTGCTCGCCCCCATGCTGCGCCATCACCTGGGGGCCGATGTGCTCTTCCTCCACGGCGGCACCACGCAGCCCCAGCGCCAGAACATCATCGACACCTTCCAGCGCAGCGGCGGGCCGCCGATCCTCATCCTCTCGCTTAAGGCCGGCGGCGTGGGCTTGAACCTGACCGCGGCGACGCACGTCTTCCATTTCGATCGCTGGTGGAACCCCGCCGTCGAGAACCAGGCGACCGACCGGGCCTACCGCATCGGGCAGACGCGCACGGTGCAGGTGCACAAGTTCGTGGTGGGGGGGACGCTCGAGGAGCGCATCGATCAGATGATCGAGAGCAAGACCGAACTGGCCGAGAACATCATCGGTTCGGGCGAGGCGTGGCTGAGCGAACTCTCGACCGACCAGTTGCGCGACATCCTGACGCTGCGCAACGACGCGGTCGAGGATGAGGTCTGAGCGAACGCCCCGTATTGGGGGTGTACTGACGGCACCAAACGCTTGGGATTCCATGGCCTGGAGGGACTGCCTTGGCAGTTAACCTCAAGAATCACAAGCCCATAGCGCGGCAGTTCGTCAGCCGGTGCATATGAAAATGCATCAACGAAAATATTTATCCACAACCATGATAATGCCTTGAACTCAGGGGGGGGGGGGGGGGGAGTCTACTCTTATGTGGGTACGCCTCCTCTGTGCAGTGATCGTCCTCGGGTTTATCACTGCTGGGCAAGCAGCCGGCCAGGAGAAGACCTTCGACGCCTGGTGGCGGGGGATGGTCGAAACCGCAAAGGACATCCCATGCGGCGACCGTCCCTTCCGTGTGAAATGGCGCGTGGTGGACGCGCGGTCTCCCTCGCCGCAGGAAATCGATGCGCTGCGACGGAGCATCGCAGGCCACCCCGAGCACCCCGACCGGACGCTCCTCGCGCAACTCGAGAACATCACAGCCGGCAAGCCATTCTGGGTTGAGAAGCAGTTCTGGATCCGCGGGTCGCAGTTCAGGCGGAGCGACAATGACTCCAGAGGAGATGGGCATGGGAACGACTGCGCCCTGGGCGACGGCGTAGCCTGGTCACTCAACGCGCGCGAGTTGGTCGTCATGAGTGATACTAAACTGGCGCCGGGTTATCCGCTCGATGCTGAACTGAGCATCCTCAAGCCCGAGTTCGGCACACTCATGACTGGGGGGCTTTCCTACTTCCGGCGTTATCTCGATCACGTGAGGCCCGCGCTCACGTCCGACACCACGTGGGATGCGAGCGGGACCGCCGCGTTTGATGGGGACGTCTTTGAGGTTCGCATCAAGGGCACATGGAACCCGGGCGAAGGCTGGGGCACTGTGGAAGAGGCTTCCTCGCACGTTCCCGCGTCGCCGACGCCGAACGGATGGATGTTTCGCAGCGCACATTGGGTTCCCAACGCGATCCTGGGGCGTCCCGCGGCGAAGGCGGTCACGCAGTTCGACGCCTCTGGTAAGCCCGAACGTCGCATGGAACTGATCGAGTACGAACCGATCGATGATGCCCGCTTCGAGCAGATCATCGCGCTCCCGAAGTTGAACGAGCCGGATCCAATCCGTGGGGCGTTGACGTTTTCATCCGTCACCGACTATCGGCCCGGCAAACCCCTGCAAAGACTCATCAATCCTGAAGGACAAGAGACTACTCGCGTTCTGCCCGACCCGCTGGATCGTCCATCCCGTAACTGGTTGCGGTACACCGGGTGGTTGACCGCTGGCGCGATTGTGGTTGTGTTGGTTTTCATCCGTCTTAAACGAGGCAAGTAAGAAAAAGGATCATCCGATGAGTACGAAAGGCCGTGGATTCATTGTGATCATGACACTCGTATCAGCATCTTCGGCCGCGATCAGCGGAACGGTGTGCTGGATTGATGGCAAGGCCAAGTGCTGCGACAAGGTGAGCAATCCTCCGAACCTGACTCGTATGTGTGGGGGTGGGCTCTGTGCCGATCGAGTCGTATTGAATCCCTCGATCGACTTTGCAATCAGCGTACCTCCACCGGAGGGACAGAAGACGACTCAGTCGCTCCCGCTTGAGACGTGCGAGTATTGGTTCCGTTACTGTCAAGGAGACAACTGCTTAGAGGTACCCAGTTCTTCGGTGTATTACTGTTCACCATCTCAATCAAGCGGGGATAGCTGCGCAGAATAACCGGGACATGATCACGATGAACCGGTGGCACGTCATCGCAACAGGATTATGCGGCATTGCGGTATCAGTGGTTGCTCTGTCTGGCTTGAGCAAGCTTCTTGATCTGGGGGAGTTCGCCAGGCAGATTCGTGCTTGGGGCATATTTTCAGAGCCGCTGGTCGCTGCCCTTGTTGCACTGGTTCCCGCCATTGAGACGGGCACGGCGGGATTGTGGCTGATCGGAATCGCGCGTCGTCGGGTCACATTGGTGCTGATCGGTATGGTTGTATCGATGACACTTGTGATGGCTGCTGTTTGGCTTTTCCATGAACCACCGAGCAACTGCGGCTGCTTTGGTGTGTTGGGTGAATGGCTGCGCGTCTCGACGGGATTCCCAGCCGCGATGACTCGAAACGCCGCCCTTCTCGGCGCACTCACAATGGGCCTCATCGTGAAGGACCGACGGTCCTGCCCTAAGCATGCCGAGATTTCATTGAATGCCGGAGTATTACGCACTACGAGGGGTGGCTGCTCCAATGAGGGCCACGGATTCACGCTCATCGAGACGGTGCTGGTGATCGCGCTGGTGGGGGTGCTGATTGTGCTGCTAACCCCGTCCCTACGGGGTGTTCGAAGGGCGGGCGACGACGCTGGCGCCGCGGCGCACCTGCGCTCGCACGCCTCGGTCTTCGCCATGTACGCGAGTGATCACAAGCAACTCCTCCCCAACTTCTTCAACCCCAAGGCCGACGTGTTCATTCTCCGCTGCCCGTCGCGCGGCATCGCGGTCCCCGTGCGCTACTTCGAGGTGTCGTATTCGTGGGGCGTCGGGCTCGCCGACGGGTACTACGAAGGGAACCCCGCGCACCCGAGTTTTTATTCACCTGCTGCCCGGGGCGGGCGATGGTCAGGCGGGTTTCTTTCTTCCTATCAATACGCCTGCGTCTTTCTCGCCGACCCCGACTACTGGGATCCGCGCCGATCGCGGCTCGAGCCCGAGCAGCTCCGCGCCGTGCGCATCGATGAGGTTCTCTTTCCCTCCTCCAAGACCCTGCACGTCAACCGTGATCGTGTGGCGAGGGATGGCGATGACGCGCGACGCAGCGGGCGAGAGTTACCCCTTCTGCCCGATCTGCAGGCGTCGTTCATCGACGGGCACGCCGAGATTGTGAAGGGTGATCGCCAGAACCGGGACTCCATGGGCTGCTGGCGCCGTGGCAGCACGGGGCCATGGGGCATCCATACCTTTCCAAACCCGCATCTGACCCACACCCTGTCAGGTGCCCACGGACGCGACATCCGATAGGCAATCGGCGTCGTTCAGCGCCTCGCCGCGCGCGTGTCGAGCGCTTTCTGATACGTCCCCACGCAGGCCTTCGCCGCGGCCTCCCACGAGAGGTTGTGCAGTTCCAGCCCCGCGTTGGCGCGGAGGGTCTGGCCCAGCGCGGGGCGCGTCAGCACCGCGACGATCTTGTTCGCCATCTCCTGCGTGTCCCAGAAGTCAACCTTCAGGACGTGACGCAGCACCTCGCTCGCGCCGCTCGTGCGGCTGACGATCACCGGCACGTCATGATCGATCGCCTCGAGCGCCGCCAGCCCGAAGGGCTCGCTCACGCTGGGCATCACGAAACACTCGGCCATCGAATAGACGCGGTCCACCTCGGCCTCGCTCAAGAAGCCCGTGAAGAGCACGTGCTTGCCGATGCCCATCTGGTTGGCCATGGTGGCCATCTTCAGCATCATGTCGCCGCTGCCCGCCAGGACGAACTTGACGTCCTTGACCTTTTCCAGCACGCGCTGAGCCGCGGCGATGAAGTACTCGGGCCCCTTCTGGCTCGTCAGCCTTCCGACAAAGAGCACGATGCGATCCGAGCCCTTGGGTATCGCGGATGCACGCTGGGATCCGCGATCCACGCCGTTGTACACCACGTCTACCACCGCGGGCGAGACCCCGTACTTGCGCACGAGGACGCCCCGCGTGAGCTGGCTCACCGCCACCACGCGATCCGCCGCGTGAACGCCCTCGCGTTCGATGTCGCTGATCCGCTGATTGATCCCGCCTGGTGAGCGGTCGAACTCGGTCGAGTGGACGTGGGCGATCAGCGGCTTGCCGGAGACCTGCGCGAGCGCAGCCCCGGCGGGGAACGTGGGCCAGTCGTGGGCGTGGATCACATCGAACTTCTCGCGACGAGCCATCGAGACGACCAGACGCATGTAGCGCTCGGTCTCATCCGCGACATCCTCGAAGGCGTAAACCCCGGCCCCGTCGTCCGGAGCGGCCTCGAGCGCCACGCCCGACAGGAGCGGATCGAGCACCACCGGGCTCTCTTCCTGTGAAGACGAAATGCCAGAGCGGGCCTGGCCCGTGTCGTCATTGGCCTTGGCACTGGCGCCGATCTCCCCCACGGTGACAAGCCGCATCGAGCCCGCGGGTGCGCCCCCGCCGTATGGGCTGGCGATCCGCGAAGGGACCGTGAGGAAACTGGCGAAGCGAAATCCAACTCTTCCACGCTGTGAAAGAGACTGGCCTGTAGGAAGGCCAAACTCACGCGGCGTCGGCGCGGGGGTCGCCCCCGAAGCGCCGTGTGAACCTGCGGGCGGACGGGGAAGCACGAAGGTGACCTCGTGTCCGAGGTGGTCGAGCGCGCGGGTCAGCCCGTGACAGGCGACCCCAAGGCCGCCCGCGATCCGGGGAGGAAACTCCCAGCCGAGCATCAGGACGCGCACGAGTCACCCCCGCGGCGTGGGCTCGCCTTTGCTACGCCGGTGATGGCTTGAATCCTGACACGCACGTCCGGTAACCCCCTGATTCGGCAACGCTGGCGGGTGGTCGCCCCGTTCTGGGCGGCCACGCCCTGGCCTTAGTCTTCTTTTTCTTCCATGTCTCCCAAGCGACGGAAGCAGGCCTCATAGGCCAGCAACATGCCTGCTGCGAGAGCCACGGCGTCCTCGTTACCAGGCCCCGTGAACGGCAAGGGCGATCGGAATGTGTACAGCTTGTCCTCGCTGCGGAAGTGCTCGACAGGCAAGGCGGCGGGGGGGAGCCCCAGTTCCACCAGTTCCTCGTCGAGCAGGTCCGGAAGCTTGTCGCCCGTATGAACAAGGTCCTGCTCGATCGACTGGCTCAGCCAACGGTCGGGCGTCACCAGCTCGACCCACAGCCGCCCGGACTCGGGGCGCAGGCGGTACCAGGCCGGAGCGGCGGCGTTCTTGGCCGAGCACGAGAGCCCAGCATTGCCAAGTTCGATCTGGGCGAATACACCCGCGGCGCGCGCACGATCGGCGACAGTGCGGACGAGAACGTCAAAAATCGCTGATTGAACGTCGGGCATCGTCGCGGTCGTTTCCTTGGATCATCGGCGGGGGATTCCCCGCGGGGGAGCGAGCCTCCATCGAGGGGACCCCCTTGGGACCAAGGATAGGAACGTAAGGAGCGGGTTGATGGCGGTCTGGTTCACTTCGGGGCTGGTGGGGCGTATATTTCGGCGTTGGTGACGGTCACACCCGCCCAGGTGGCGAAACTGGCAGACGCACTACCTTGAGGTGGTAGCGCCCGCAAGGGCTTGGAGGTTCAAATCCTCTCCTGGGCATTGCCGGGCTCGGCGTTGAAAGACGCCGGGCCCGTGTCATTTTTGTCGGATCCTCGACCCCCGGTCAGGGGGGACCGCCCACCAGTTGCAGTGAAGCCTTTGAATCGACCCGCCGATACCACAGTGGCTGATCCAAACATCGGCCGGAAAGGCCACCGTGCGGGTTCTCGTTGTCGACGATTCCGCGCTCATGCGCAAGGTGCTGTCGAGCATTATCGGCGGCATTCCGGGCGCGGTGATCGTGGGCACGGCGTATGACGGGCGCGACGGGCTCTCCAAAATCAGGTCGTTGCGCCCCGACATCGTGACGCTGGACATCGAGATGCCCCATCTCGACGGCATGGGGGTGCTGCAGGAACTCCGCCTGCTTCCCGTCGCCGAGCGGCCCGCGGTGCTCATCTGCTCGACGCTCACGAGCGCGGGCAGCCACGCCGCACTCAAGGCGTTGCGACTTGGCGCGTCGGACGTCATCCTCAAGGATCCGCACTCGTTGGGCGCCGGCGGAGACGCGGCCAAGGTTGACCTGACGGGCAAGATCAAGGCGCTCTATGAATCCAAGCATCGGTGCCCGGCGACGAGCGCACCCCGCGCGTCGGTGGCGACGCCCGGCAGCCACGCCTCGCCTCCCCGGACGATCGATCTCTCGGGCAAGGCGATTGAGGTGATTTTGATTGGTTCGAGCACGGGTGGACCGCCGGTGCTCGAGCAGATTCTCATGGCGCTGCCCGCGGACCTGCCCATGCCGGTGGTGGTGGCGCAGCACATGCCCCGGATGTTCACCAAGAGCATAAGCGAGCGGCTGGACGAGGAATGCGCCCTGTCGGTGGTGCACGCCGAGCATGAGATGCCGCTGCTGCCGGGGAGCGTGTACATCACGCCCGGTGGGTTGCACTCGCGCATCAAGCCCAATGCCAAGGGGCGTGCCACGCTGATCGTGGCGGAGGATCCCAAGGGCGCGTTGTACAAACCCAGCGTGGACGAACTGCTCGCGTCGGGGGCGGCGTTGGGGCCCAGGGCCCTGGGCATTGTGCTGACGGGGATGGGCGCGGACGGCGCCATCGGAGCCAAGGCGATGCACGCCAGCAAGGGCATCGTGATCGCTCAAGACGCCGAGAGTTGCGTGGTGTATGGCATGCCCCGCGCCGTGGTCGAGGCGGGCGCGGCATCGGCGCAGCTCACGCCGCCACAGATCTGCGCGGCGGTTCGACAACTGGCCCCCTTCGGACAGGGGAGGCCGTCGAGCCAGTCGGCGGCCTGAGACCTCGCTGCAGCCTCTGCATCACCACGAATCCGTTTCTAGACATGAAGCCTGCACAAATGCGGGTCGATACTCGATCACGTCGGAACCCACGTCGCATCCGTGTGTGAGGCGAGTGTCTTCGGCGATCTGCGATTCTGGAGACCGACCATAACCAGCACAATGACACAAGTGAAACCGTCTTTACAGAAGGCGAGTATCTCCGCCGCGTGAAGCTGGACGCAGGTTCAGTTGGTGACGCTCGGCGGGGCCAATGAGGAGTTCGCCGTGGAGATCCTGGCGGTCCCCGGAGATCAACCGGATGATGGAGCTCACACGAGTGCCCCAGAGCCAGGCGGAGGTCGAGGGCGTGATCAACCTGCGCGGGAAGATCATGCCGGTGGTGGACCTTCGCAGGCGATTCGGCATGCCGCGGGCGTGCACAACGAATCGAACCGGATCATCGTGATCGAGGTTGACTAGCGCGTGAACGAGGGCAAGCGCCGCATCGCCGGACCCAGCGATGTCCCGTGCATCGTGATCCCCATCAAGACCGACTGTGGCGATCTGTTCATCGAGGTTGCGATCCAGGAACGGGAGAACTCGGAGGGCGCCGCCCAGGCGTCGACCAGGTCCGCTGGGAACTAAGACCCCTCGCGAATCACAGAGGTGCACGATCATGCGAATTCTCCTTGTGGACGATTCAAAGACCATGCGGAACATCCAGAAGGCGGTGCTGGCCCAGTTGGGATACACCGAGATCCTCGAGGCCTGCGATGGTCAGGACGCCCTCTCCAAGGCGCCGTCCTACAAGCCCGACCTGATGCTGGTTGACTGGAACATGCCCAACATGGACGGGCTGACCTTCGTCAAGACCTGGCGTCAGACGAACAAGACCATGCCCATCATCATGGTGACGACCGAGTCGGAAAAGTCTCGCGTCATCGAGGCCATCAAGGCGGGCGTCAACAACTACGTCGTCAAGCCCTTCACGCCAGACCTGCTCAGCCAGCGGATCCGCGAGACCCTCGCCAAGATGCAGGGCGCCGCGACTCCCGCGGCCAGAGTTCGGGGGCCGCTGGCAGCACCCCCTCCGGGGGTGCTAGGCTCACGGTCGTAGAAGCGGGCTTGCCCGATGGCGGCCTGCTGCAACCCTCGGCCTGTCCCGGGGGTAGTCCTAGCGGGTGCGGCGCGTGCCGTTCACGCCAGGGCTGCGACGCGACCATGAGCATGCGAACCGACGTCATCACACGTTGCTGGCTCTTGCTGGGATTGGCGTCCTGCTGCGCGCTGGCGCAGCCCTCACCCGAAACGCCCGGGTCACCCGCCACCGACCCAAACCCGGCGCCCCCCGCGCACGCGGAAACTCCGCTTCCCCAACCACCCGAAGCGGCTCCCGTTCCGGAAGCGACAGTTCCAGCGCCCATCACGACCGATGTGGAAGTCGAGATCCGCCTACGCGGAGGACGCCCGATCGAGGGCATGCTCGTCGAGCGCACCGCCACGCGTGTGACGATCCGTGTCGCGGGCATCGAGACGTCTTTTCCCGCCGACCAAGTCGAGGGCGTCATCTTTCTGCCCCCCGTCGAGGTCCGTTACGAGCAACTTCGGCGCGTCACGCCCGATGACGACGTGCCGGGCATCATCAGCCTTGCGCGATGGCTCATCGCCCGCGACCGCTATGACCTGGCTCAGGCCGAGCTGGGGCGCGCCATCAAGGCCGATCCCGAGCATCCCACCGTGCGAGAACTCTCGCGCGTGGTCGAAGAGCACCTCAAACTTCCCGTAGGGCGTCCGCGTTTCCCCGGCGGAACCGAGCGGGAGCGGCCGGTCCCACCCCGGGTCGAAAAATTCGAGTTCCCGGTGCTGACCGCCGACCAGATCAACCTGATCCGAGTCTACGAGGTGGATCTGGCCGATCCGCCCCGGATGTCGATCTCACGCGACGTGATCTTGCGGTTCATGGATGCCTACGCCGGGCAGAAGTCAGTCCCCGCCAATCGCGAAGGCCGCGACGCCTTTCTCCTGCTGCCCAAGCCTCGGATTCTCGAAACGATCTTCGAGGTTCAGGCCCGGGAGTTCTACGGCGAGGTCAAAATCCAGGAACATCCGCGGGCGATGCGTCTCTTCCGTGCGAATGTCCAGCAGACATGGCTGACGAACGCCTGCGCAACGACCCAATGCCACGGCGGAGAACAGGCCGGGCGACTCTGGCTCACCAATAAAGCCGCCACCTCAGACGCCTCGACCTATACCAACTTTCTGATCCTCGAACGGTTCCGGCTCAGCGACGGGCTGCCGCTCATCGATTACACCCAGCCCGCCCGTTCCGCACTTCTCCAATACGGGCTGCCACGCGATCAGGCGCTCTTCGATCACCCGCCCGTGGAAGGGTTGGGGCGGCCCAAGTGGCGTCCTGTCTTCACCGGGGAGAAGGACCCGCGATTCCAGGCGGCGATGGAGTGGATCAACGCGATGTACCGCCCCCGCCCTGAGTACCCGATCGAGTACCAACCACCCGTCCCCGGGGCAACCCGCGCCGGGGGTGGCGAGGGTGGCGAGCCGGCCCCCCGGTGACCAGGCCCTCGGGCGCGACGGGTCGGGGCGTGTTCTGCTAGGATGAATCTCCCCATGATGGGGTTTGACGTGCCGGGCGAACCGGCGCGGGAGGTCGATGGCGATGCGTGAGCGTGACGTGCTGACGGCGCGGCGGGTTGTCCGTGCCGCGGGTTTGATCCTCGGTGTTCTGACGCTGGTCGGTTGCGACCGCGAATCCGACGCGGCCAAGGCCGTTCGCTCCGGTGCGACCGAACTGGTGGCAACGACGGGAGGCGGCGCGGCTCCGGCCTCGCCCAGCGTGCGTGACGCCACCTTCAAGAGCGTCTCCTCCAAGGTGACCACCCCGGCGACGGAATCGTCGGGGAGCGAGCAGGCCGCGGCGTTGCTGCTCCTTTCTGAATCGCAGTTCGGGCAGGCCGCCGCCCCGGCCCAGGCGATCGTCGAGGCGGAGCGCAAAGCCCGATCGGCGATGGCCACGATCGGCACGCTGCTTGATCTGTGGAGCACCCACAGCGCGGTGGCCGACGTTGCCGAGTCCTTCGATCCTTCCGCGCGATTGAGCGAGATTGCCAAGGCCAAGGAAGAGATCGACGCCCAGGCCGCTCAGGCGGGTGTCGAACAGCAGCAGATCGAGGCCCGCGTCAACGCCCTGCGGACGCAGGCGGGGGAGAAGCTCCAGGCCGCCGCCTCACGCCAGGCGGAGTATGAGGCGATCATGGCCCGGGCGCTGCGTGTCAGCGCGACCCAGGCGGCGGAACTTGTTCGTGAAGCCAACGCGATTCGTCGCCAGGGCGATGCATTGCGGCTTGCGGGCGAAACGATCAACGCCGACGCGGACGCGATCGCCCCGCTGATCGAGGAGGCCCAGCTTCGTGTGGCGCAGTTGCGCAATCAGAAGGCCGACCTTGAACGACAGGAGGCCGAGCTTCGTCAACGCCGGGAAGCGGCGCAGCAGCGGGCGAGCGAGGCCCGGACCGCCGCCACCGTGGCGGCCAACCAGCTCGACGAGTATGTGACCGCGTTGAACAACTATCGCGACGAGGCGAAGGACGCGTACAGCCGCGCGGTGGAGCTGTACGGGAAGAGCGCGTCGACCGCGCAGCGGGCCAACAGCGATTCGCCCGCGATGGCGCGGATGGCGCAGGGAGGCGCTCAGCACGCGCTCGCGCAGCTCCACGTGCAGCGGGCGCAGGACCTGAAGGTCTACGCGACGTTGCTGGAGACGATCGGCAACGCGAACCCCAAGGCCCCGGCGGTGCAGCCGCCGCTGCCTTACGCGTCGAAGTATGCCCAGGCCGGCAAGGCCGCACGGGAGGAGGCGGCGGAGATGCTCGCCGCCGCGGCCGCTGCGTATGACAACGCCAAGACCGCATTCGAGAGCGTGCGTGCGCAGGGCGAGACGAAGGATCGCCTGACCGCGCTTGGCGCCGCCCTCGAACGGGCGAAGGAAAAGGCCGAGGGCAAGGGCCTCGACGAAGCCGCTGCCGCACGCGTGGGAGATGCGGCCCTGGCCGAGACGATCAACAACATTCTGGTGGCCTCGCGCGAGAGGCGCAATGCCGACGTCATCGGGTACATGCATCTGCCCACGCCTGAGGTGAAGAACCTGATGGAGGCTGTCGTCCGCCTCGATGAGGCCTGCCTGAGCAAGCTCGGCAAGCGCTTCCAGGAAATCGCGGCCAGCGGGATGCCCATGGGCTCGATGGGCGGAGGTTTTGACGCCGGCGCGCTGGGCAACCTCACGCTCGACGCGATGAACGTCACGATCACCGGGGGGAGCGCCACCGCCACGGCCGAGGGGCTGCCCACGCCTCTCGAGTTCGTGAAGGTCGACGGCACCTGGAAGCTCAAGATCCCCGGGGGCGAGATGATGGCCATGGCCGGGCCCATGCTCGGGCCGATTGGCGGGGTCATGGACGAACTGGCCGCCGCGGTGAGCGACGGTTCCATCACCACCGGCGAAGATCTCATGCAGCGTTTCCAGACGCGCCTGCAGGAGGTCATGATGAACTCGATGCAGGGCGAGAAGTAAGCCGGGGTTCATCCCCGGGCCCACGCCTTGGCGTGAGGCCGCCGGGGTCAGAGCCAGGAACGAGCGATGTCCGAAGAGGTGCAAGCCATCGAGGCGACCCCATTGACCCGCGGCATTCCGGTCCTGCCCGATGTGCGCATGCACCTGCATACCCCCGCTTCGCCGGGCGTCGGGGTCATCGTCTCCAATGAGCGATGCACGGCTTCGGCCAAGGCCGCGGCGTTTGTGCGTCACATCGTCATCGATATGTCCCGCACCGCGCTGGCGGGGTCATTCGTCAGCGGGCAGTCGTTCGGGGTTCTTCCACCGGGAATCGACGCCAAGGGGCGTCCGCATCAGTTGCGGCTGTATTCCATCGCCTCGCCCACGCGCGGGGAGGATGGGCAAGGTCTGCATCTCGCCACGACGGTCAAACGCACCATCGAAGAACTCCCCGACACGCACCGGCTGTATCTGGGGGTGGCCTCGAACTATCTGTGCGACCTCCAGCCCGGCGACGAGATCAAGGTCACCGGGCCCAACGGCAAGCGCTTCGTGCTTCCGGTGGATCACGGCGCCCACGACTACCTCTTCATGGCCACGGGCACGGGCATTGCTCCTTTCCGCGGGATGGTGCTCGACCTGCTGGCGCAGGACTCTCCTTCGCGCATCACGCTGGTCATGGGCTCGCCCTACGCCAGCGATCTGATCTATCACCACGAGTTTCTCGCCCTCCAGGAGCGTCACCCACGCTTCCGCTACCTGCCCGCGATCTCGCGTGAGCGCCAAGCCGACGCTTCACCTCCCATGTATGTCCACGATCACCTGGTCCGTTCGCGCGACCTGCTCATCCCCATGCTCGAATCCGAGCGCACGCTGATCTATGTCTGCGGCATCGCGGGCATGGAACTGGGGTTGCTGCAGAAGCTGGCCCGCTGCCTGCCCCCGTCGGCGCTCGAGCAATACCTGACCGCCGACGCCCAGACCCTGGGCGAGGTGGACACCTGGACCCGCCGCATGCTGCACAAGCAGGTCAAGCCCACGCGACGGGTGTTCCTGGAGGTGTATTAAGGTGCTCCGCATGAGCCAACAACCCGAGTTCATCGCCCGAAGGTTCGGGTGTGCCGAGTTGACCCGAAGGGCTCGTGTTGATACGTTGCCCCGCCCTAGACCCTCGCGAGCGGGTTTGGTATCTGCTTGGGGCTGGGGGCCCGTGGAGGGCGTTGAGGAAGGGACCGCGCGTTGAACGAGTCCACACCGAGGTCATGGGGGTTTGGGCGAGCCGTCGGCGTGGCGCTGGCGGGATTGCTGGCGCTGGCCACAGGCGTGCACGCCCAGTCCGCGCGGATCGCGCCCGCCACGATCACGTCGGATGTCATCACCCCTGAGCAGGACCAGGAAATCGACCGCTTCGTGGGCGAGCATGCGCCCAAGCTTCGATCGGACGATCCGCGCGATGTGCGCGATGCGCGGCGTGCACTGCTCGAACCGCTGGGCGGCTCGTCGGTGAAGGTCGCCTTCCGCCTGAAGTATGCCGAACGGCTGATGCCCGAACTGGCGCGGCTGATCGACGACCCCGCGGTCAAGGACAACCCCGTGGCCCAGGCCCGGGCGATTGCGGCGCTGGTGATCGCGGGCGATCTGGCCACGCGTGAATCGGTGACGGCGTTGATGGGGGCGCTGAGCGCTTCGCGCGACGACATCCGGCACCAGGCGGCGTACGGCATTCGGCGCGTCTTCGAAGCGCTCTCCGCCGCCCAGCCCGCAACGGACATCAACACATGCATGCAGGCGGTGCGGGCGCTGCGCGACCGCATGACGCAGGAAAAGAACGACCTGGTGCTCGATGCGATCGCCAACGCACTGCTGGCGGGGGGCACGGTCGAGGCCGCAAACTATGACACGCTGCGTCCCGAGGCGATCAAGGCCCTCTCGCAGGGCGTGCAGACGATCGTCCGACGCACCGAGGCCCGTGCGGATGATCGTGCGGTGCTGAACCTGCTGCTGCGGGCCTCGGCCGTGCGCGATGTGATCGCCCGTTCCCGCTCGCGGATGCCCGCCGATGCCCTGATCGAGGCGGGGGCCATCGGTGGCGATCTGGTGGGCTTCTGTGTCCGTGCAGCACGGGCCGAGCGGATTCCCATGGGCGAGATCGATCCGACGAAGATTTCCCCCGGCGCGGATGTGCCGCTGCGTGAACTTTTCGCCCAGACCTCGCAGGCGGGGGAGACCTTGATTCTTTTCGTGGGTCAGCAGTCGGGCACGCCCGGCTTTGATGCCACGCCGCTCAACCTTGGGGCACGCCTGCGCACCGGCACCAAGCAAGGGGACGCGACGTTCATCACCGACGCAGGACGCCTGATCGGGCCCCAGGGGACGCTGACCCGTCCGCCTTACTCGCTCAGCCCCGATCGCTTCGCCGGTGGGCGCTGATCGTTCACAAGGGCGTCGCGGTATCCTGACTCCAGCATGATGCGGTTGATCCTTGTTGTGGGGGCGGTGGTCCTCTTGGGCTTGCTGAGCATGGCCGGCCCGGCCGCACAGCCGCGCGCGGACTTTGTCTTCATCAACCGCGGCGACGTCACGACGCTCGATCTCGCGCTCGTCTCGTTCATGCAGGACCAGCGCGTCGCCCGTCTGCTCTACGAGGGATTGACCCGCCAGGACGTGTTCAGCAAGGCTCACGCGCCCGTGCCGGGCGTGGCGCTGCGATGGGATGTCTCGGACGATCAGCGCGTCTATACGTTCCACCTGCGCGATGACGCCCGCTGGTCCAATGGCGATTCGGTCACCGCGGGTCACTTTGTCTGGTCGTGGCGGCGCTCGATGCTCCCGGACTACGCCGGCGACTATTCCTCCAAGCTGTATCTGATTCGTGGGGCCGAGGCCTTCGCCCGGTGGCGCCATCGCCGACTCGCCGAATTCGCCGCTCGAGCCGATGTAACGGGCGACGCACGGCACGACGCCGCCATGGCGTTGTGGCGTGAGACGCTCGAGGCCTTCGACCAGATGGTGGGCGTGCGGGCGGTTGATGATCGCACACTCGTGGTCGAACTCGAGCGCCCCACGCCCTACTTCATCGACCTCACCAGTTTTCCGATCTATTTCCCCATGTATGAGCCGCTCGTGAGTGCGTATGAACGCGTCGATCCGCAGACGGCGCGGCTGCGCTCGCGCCCGGACTGGACGAAGCCCCCCGCGCTCATCACCAACGGCCCGTTCCGCCTCGTCACGTGGGATTTCAAGCGGGAGATGCGCCTTGAAGCCAACACGCATTGGCATGGGAGAGATCGCCTGGCGATCTCTTCGGTCGCGATGCCCACGATCGAAGAGCCCAACGCGCAGGTGCTGGCCTATGTCACGGGCGCGGTGGATTACGTGACCGACGTGCTGCCCGCGTATCGGGGCGACATGATCGCCGCCAAGAACGCCTTCTACAACGAGCACAAGGATCTCGTCGCTTCGCTGCGCCGCGAGGGCCTCGACAGCGTCGAGATCGACCGGCGCCTGCCGCCCGATCCGCGGGCGCACATCCATGCCATGCCCGCGTTTGGCACGTATTTCTACAACTTCAACTGCCGCCCGACGCTGGGCGATGGGCGTCCCAACCCCTTCGCCGACGCGCGGGTGCGACGGGCCTTTGCGCTCGCCGTGGATCGCGAGGCGATCAGCGCGGGCGTGCGCCGTATCGGCGAGCCCGCCGCCGCCACGCTGATTCCCCCCGGCTCCATCGCGGGGTACGCATCACCCGCGGGGCTGCGCACCGACCCCGACGCGGCCCGGGCGCTGCTCGCACAGGCGGGCTTCCCGCAGGGGCGCGGGCTGCCCACGATCGAGATTCTCTTCAGCCCCGACGGCGGGCACGACCTGATCGCTCAGTCGATCGCCCGCGACTGGACCCGCGAACTAGGCGTCGACGTGGCGCTGCGCACCCGCGAGACCAAGGTCTTCCGCGAAGATCTCAAGAGCGGGCGATACATGGTCTGCCGCTCCGGCTGGTTCGGCGACTACGGCGACCCCACGACCTTCCTCGACATCAACCGCACGGGCGAGGGGCACAACGACCGGGGGTATGCCAACCCCGCCTACGACGCGCTGCTCGATGCCGCTCAGAATGAAACGGATACGTCCGCACGCCTGGCGATTCTTTCCCGTGCCGAGGCGATGATCGTGGAGGAAGAGCTCCCCCTGTTCCCGATCTTTCACTACGCCCAGATCTACCTCTTCGATGCACACCGAGTCAGCGGCATCACGCCCCACCCGCGCCAGGTGCAATACCTTGATCTCGTCGACATGCTCGGCGACGGCGTCGGCCCCGATGTCCCCAAAACCATGCGACCCTGACACCCGATGCTCACCCTGATCGCACGACGACTGCTGCAACTCCCGCTGGTGCTGGCGGCGGTCTTCGCGCTCACGCTCACGCTCGCGTGGGCGATCCCGGGCAATCCGCTCGACAACCCCGACGGGCGACGCCCGCCGCCCGAGGTTCAGGCCGCGTTGCTGGCCCAATACCGCCTCGACAGCTTCTGGAGTTTCGCCTCGTCTTACGCGGCCCGGGCCTCGGGGACGGCGTATGCGTGGGACGCGATGACGGGTGAACTGGCCCGTGAGGCGGCGCACGCGGCTGGCCTGGGGCAGGCCCCTCCCATGCGGCGTGTCTTCGACCTTGGCCCGTCGCTGCAGTACCGCGACCGGGCGGTCAACGAGATCATCGGGGCCGCGATGCCCGTGTCGATCACGCTGGGCTTGGCGGCGATCGGAATCGCGCTGGTGGTGGGATTGACCGCGGGCGTGATCGGCGCGGTGCGCCCGGGCACGCTCGCCGATCATGTCACGCTCGGTGTGGCGCTCATCGGAATCAGCCTGCCCACCTTCGTTACGGCGACGCTCCTGGCCCTGGTCTTCTGCGTCTGGCTTGCGTGGTTCCCTGTCGGCGGGTGGGGGGGTGTGCGCCCGATGGTCATGCCGGCGTTGGCGCTGAGCCTGCCCTTCGCCGCGTATATCGCCCGCCTGACGCGCATGGGCATGATCGAGCAGCTTGGGGCTGATTACATCCGCACCGCGCGGGCCAAGGGGCTGCCCGAATCGCGGGTGATCCTGCGTCACGCGCTCAAGAACGCGTTCCTGCCGGTGCTGAGTTACCTGGGCCCGGCCAGCGCAATGGCGATGACGGGCAGTTTCGTTGTCGAACGCGTCTTCAGCGTGCCGGGCATGGGCCAGCACTTCGTCAGCGCGGTGCAGAACAAGGACCTGTTCCTGATCATCGGCGTCGTGCTCGTCTTTTCGACGATGCTCATCCTGCTCAACCTGCTGGTCGACGTGCTCTATCGCTGGGTCGATCCCCGCATCGAGTGAAACTCACTGGCAGACTCTACTTGGCGGTTGGCGCGGCCTGCTCGGGCGGGAAGAGGAACGTCAGGGCGCTCGCCAGGCGAGACGCCCACGCCGCCTCGTTGTGACCAGCCTGCGGGTCGATCTCGAGCAGACGCCGATCATGGCCCAGCCCCGCATCGGCCAGGCGCTTGTCGAGCATGCGGGCGGTGTCGGCCCACGCCGCATTGCGGGCTTCGTCGTTGCCCGCCTCGCGTCCGCCCGCGCCGATGAACGCCCTCGCGGGCCAACGCTTCGAGCGGTCGAGCAGGGCCGTGAAGCCCTCGCTGAGCGCCGTCTGCGGCGGGAGGCTCTCGGCCAGCAAGAGCCCGAAGGCCTCGGGCGCCTGCACCGCCGCGTAGACGCTGATCGCTCCGCCCAGGCTCGACCCGCCCACGCCCGTGTGCTCGGCCCCGGTCTCGACGCGATAGGTTCGCTCCACGCGCGGCATCACCTCGCCGATCAACCACGAGAGGTGCCGATCGCCGCGGGACTCGACCACCTGTCCTTGGAACTTCAACTCGACCTGAGGCGGGAGATATTCATGGATGCGATTGGCCATGCCGTGCGGCAGGCCGACGACGATCATCGGGCGCACCAGCCCGGCCTCGATCAGGCGGGTGGCGGTTTCATCGAATCGCCATTCCCCCGGCGCCCCGCCACGCCGATCGAACAGGTTCTGCCCGTCGTGCATGTAGAGCACGGGGTAGCGACGCTGCGCATTCTCGGGGGCGTCATAGCCGGGCGGCAGCCAGACGAGCAGTTCACGCTCGTCTCCGCTCGCCGAGGGCATGGTGATGCGATCGATGCGACCGACCACCTGCTCGACCTGATCGGCCCAGCCCTGCACGGTGAACTCGAACTCGGGAACCTCGCCCGCCCAGACTTGAGCGCTGGAGATCTCGGGGAGTGTGCGATTCGGGATGTCGATGCCCCCTGGGCCAACCTCGACGTTCTGCCAAGTGCCACGTGTGAACTTGAACTCGTAGCGAGCAACATTGGGCTTGAGCACGTGGAGACGCCAGCGACCGTCGGGCAGTTGGGTCAGTTGCTGCCCCGCCACGCCTGGGTCCCATCGCGTGGCGTTGGTCGCGACGAAGACTGACGAATCGGTGTCGGTCTTGGCTGCAGTCGCCACCGTGACGACGAGGGCGAATCCCTGATCGAGTGTTTCGGGGCGGATCAGGGCTGCCTGTTCTGAACGCTTGCCAAGGCCCAGCGATTCGCCCAGGGCGTTGGCGCCGCCGGTCTGACCGGCCCCGGCGCCGACGGCGGGCGGACGGATCGGAGGCGGGTTCTGGAGCGATGCCGCGATCGCCCAGACCAGGATGACGATGACCGCCACCGGCACCAGGAGGAAGATCGTCAGCCCGACATTCTGTCGCCTCATGGATGTCCTCGTCGTGCAGTCTCACCTAGTCATGCGGGATCGACGGATGGTAGCGAAGCCCGCGCGGAGCGCCGCCTCGCTTGCGTGGCAGTTACGCGGGCGATCATCAACGCTGACATTCCTGCCGGCCTTGCGGCTCAGCGGGCCTTGGAAAAGAGTTCGCCAACCTTGGTCCAGTTGACGACGTTCCACCAGGCGGTGATGTAGTCCGCGCGACGGTTCTGGTACTTCAGGTAATAGCCGTGCTCCCAGACGTCCAGGCCCAGGATGGGTGTTCCCTCGCACCCGGCGATGGCCTTGCCCATGAGCGGGTTGTCCTGGTTCGGCGTCGAGCAGATCTCGAGCTTCCCGGCGTTGACCACGAGCCAGGCCCAACCCGAGCCAAATCGCCCGGTGCCCGCCCCTGCGAACTTTTCCTTGAAGGCGTCGAACGATCCGAAGGCGGCATTGATGGCCTCGCCCAGCGGGCCCGTGGGAGCACCCCCGCCGCCCTTGCCCGCGGGGGCCATGATCGACCAGAAGAGCGAGTGGTTGACGTGTCCGCCCGCGTTGTTGCGCACGGCCCCACGCTTGTCATCCGGCACGCCCGCGAGGTTCTTGATGACCTCCTCGGCGGACTTCTCAGCCAAGGGAGTCCCGGCCAGTGCGTTATTGGCATTGGTCACGTAGGCCTGGTGGTGCTTGCCGTGATGGATCTGCATGGTCTGGGTATCGATGTGGGGCTCGAGGGCCTCGAAGGGATAGGGCAGAGTGGGAAGGGTGAATGCCATGGTGGTTCTCCTTGGGTTGAGTTGAAAGTAGGGGAGGCGGGTGTCTCCCGCCGGTTATTTCCCCTTGAGTAACTCTAGGATGCCTAACATCGTGCGAACTTATCGGTCGTGAGGGTGTGAATCAGGTGTTGAAAAAGTAGGCCGCGCCTTGGCAACTAGGCCGATTTCTGCTATTGTCGCGGCTCGGCACAGGAAGATTCTTTGCCGGGACTGGACGTTGAGGCTACTCGGACGTAGCCCGTGAATCAACGCCGAGGCGTACAAGGGAGTATTGGCGGGGTCCGCACGGCCGCGGATTGGGTCGGGTTCGGTACTTTACGCCCGCGTGTGAAAGCGGCGTGTTTGGCGAACCAGATGGGGTTTGCGACGGTACAGAAGCAGACGACCTGGTCGAGCGTGATGGTGGGGGTTGAAAACTGGTGTTGAGCGGGCCTCGCGTCGAGCGTTGCCTGTAATCTGGTGACGGGGCGTGGGCGAAGGTTCGCGACCCGGGGTTGATGAATCGGCGGAGTGGCCGGGGGCAAAGGCTGAACATTGACGGCTTTTCGAGAAGCAGGGAACGAAACGAGCGCATGTGCGCCTCGAATGAATGAGAAGATCGACGAGCGAACGGCCGCGGGAGGCGCGGCGAAGCAGGAGACGACGGCACGCACGCCGTCGTCGGAAGCCGGGGGAACCAGGGAGGGCCCTATGTCGGCTTCGAGAAAGGCAAGGACAGCGATGCGGGATTCGAGCATGACCAAGCGAACCGTCAGCCCCAGCGAGCAGATCCGTCGGCGCAACCGCGCCGGGCTGGTCGGGCGTGAGGCGACCCCTGAAACGACCAAGGGTCGCCGGGCGGTGGTGCGTCAACTTTCGGCCGAGGACGAGCGTCTTCTGGCGCAGATCATGTCGCAGGAGCAGGACTTCATCCCCAGCCCCGTGTTCGAGGAATCGGGTGCGGAGGAGGCGATCTACTCCGAGGGCAAGGATATTCCCCTGCCCGATACGACCTGGTACCACCCGGTGATGGACGACCTCTCGACCACCTCGCGCACGCGCACGGTGAAGAGCGCGCAGCAGGTGATCCTGACGGGCGCGCAGGAGAAGGTGCTGTTCCACAAGTTCAACTTCGCACGCTTCAAGATCAACCAGATCCAGAAGGACGTGTGGGCGAGCGAGACCAAGCAGCCCATGTCGGAGCAGGCGCAGGAGATCCTGCGCTGGTACCGCGTGGCGGACCTGATCCGCGAGCAGATCGCCGAGACGAACCTCGCGCTGGTGCTGGCGATGGCCAAGCGCACGCGCATGAGCGAGGTCGACTTCGCCGACCTCGTGAGCGAGGGGAACATGGCGCTGCTCCGCGCGGTCGACAAGTTCGACGCGGGTCGCGGGTACAAGTTCAGCACCTACGCCTGCCGGGCAATCCTCAAGGCCTTCAGCCGCCAGGGGATGAAGCTGAGCAAGTATCGCCAGCGGTTCCCCACGGATTTCGACCCCAAGCTCGAGAAGAGCAACTTCCTCGAGACGCGTCGTGCGACCTTCGAGAAGGACGCGGCGGAGGAGGTCAAGCGGATCGTCCTCGAGAACCGCGCCGATCTGACCGACGTCGAGCGCACGGTCATCGAGCACCGCTTCGGGCTCGAGACTGTCGAGACCGAGAAGCCCATGACCCTCGAGCAGGTGGGCCAGATCATCGGCGTCACGAAGGAACGCGTGCGCCAGATCCAGAATAAGGCCATGGAGAAGATCCGCCTGCAGCTCGAAGCGCACTTCCTGGGCAACCGCGAGGCGCTCGAGGAGCAGCAGAAGGCGCTCGAGGCGCTCAACGCTCAGGCCCCGGCCCAGGCGCCGCAGGCCAAGCTCCAGGAATCGCTCTCGCTCAACTGAGCGACGTGTTACATCTAGCCTTTCCCTCGCGGCCCGGCATGCACGCCGGGCCGTTTTCTTTGGGCCAGGATGCCGCGGGTATCGGGCCTGAGACGAGGGGCCAGCGGGAGGCTGGCAAGGGCCCGGCGCACCTACGATCGACGCGTGATCGAGGATTCGCACATCCCCGCCAGCCAATCGCTGATTCCGGATCCGCTGGGCACGCCCAGCGCCGAGTTTGTCGCGGCGGCATCGGGCCAGGTCCGCGTTGGGCGGCTGGGTGGACGCGATGGCGCCCTGGCGGCGTACCGGGCTGTCTTCCGTGAGAACCGACGCGACATCGAGGGCGTCCGCGTCGAGGTCGCACCCATCGTCAAGATGCAGCGCGAGGACTCTCCCGAGGGCGAGGTAATCAAGTTCGTGCAGCGGCTCAGCTCCGGGCGTGCCGCCCCCGCGCTGGCCAATCGCCCCCTCGACATCGAGAGCGTGCTGATCCCCATGATCGGGAGCAAGCGGCAACTCGCGTACACGCTGTGCGTCTCGAGCCAGGTGGGGTGCGCGATGAACTGCGGGTTCTGCGAGACGGCCCAGATGGGGCTGGTGCGTTCGCTGACCCCCGCCGAGATCGTGGGGCAGTGGTTCGCCGCCACGCATGAAGTGGGCATCCGCCCGTCGAACATCGTCTTCATGGGGATGGGCGAACCGCTAGACAACTACGACGCGGTGGTGCGAGCGATCGGCGTGCTGATCGATCACAACGGCCCGCACGTGCCGGCGAGCAAGGTCACGGTCTCGACCGTGGGGCGTGTGGACGGGATCCGCAAACTCGCCGAGCAGGTGCGAGCGCCCGGCTGGCACCGGCTGGGGCTGGCCTTCTCGCTCAACGCGCCCAACGACGAGGTACGCTCCACGCTGATGCCGGTGAACAAGCGATGGAACCTTGACGCGGTGCGGCGAGAACTGCTCGCCTGGCCACGATATGCGGGCAACAAGTTGTGCATCGAGTATGTGCTGATCCCCGGGGTGAACGATTCGGAGGAGCACGCGGCCCAGGTGGCCGAGTTCATCCGGCCCTTCGGGCTGATTGAGGGAGATCGGATCTCTGGTTCGAAACTCTTTGCGGTGCTCAACCTGATCCCGTACAACCCCAGGCGCGAATCGCCCTGGCCCGCGCCCAGCGAGGCACAGGTCGAACAGTTCCTCGGTTGGCTGGTGGGGCACGGCGTCTTTGCGAAGCGGCGGCGCACCAAGGGACGGCAGATGATGGGCGCGTGCGGGCAGCTGGGCACGCCCGAGATCCGAGGGCGCCGCCCCGTCATGCCGACGATCTCTGCATGAACTCGCGAGACTCAGCGGTGGAGCCTTCGTTCGCCGCTGGGGAGGCATCGGGTCGCTTTCATCACGAGTATTGGCCCGCGTGGCTGCTCTATCTCCCCTTGGTGCCGTATCTCGCGTGGCTGGCGTTGCGCTACGGCGGGCTGAGCACGCCCACATGCGTGAACCCCGGGATCGAAGCCGGCGGCGGCTTTGTGGGCGAGCGCAAGAGCAAGATCATGCGTGCCCTGGGAGGCGGCCCGCGCGTGCTCGCATCGGCCCTGATCGAGGCCCAAGAGGATCCTGCAGAACGAGCCGCACGCGTGGAACATTTTGCTACAGCAAGCGCGGGCGGGTTTCCAGTGATTCTCAAGCCCGACGTAGGGCAGCGCGGCTTTGCGGTGCGTCGTGTCGGATCAGAGGCCGAAGCGCGGGCGTACTTTGCCACGATGCGGGCCGACGCCCTTGTGCAGGTCTATCACCCCGGGCCGTACGAGATCGGCGTGGTCTGGGCACGGAGCACGCCCGAACCGGTGGACGGGAGCGTGGGGTTCCTCTACTCGGTGACACGCAAAGAGTTCCCCGTCATTGTGGGGGACGGATGCCGCACACTGAAGCAACTCATTCTCTCGCATCCGCGGTATCGGCGCCAGGCGAGGGTCTTTCTCGCACGACTTGGCGAGGCATGCGAGCGCGTGCCGCATGCAGGCGAGCAAGTCTCGCTGGGGCTGGCGGGGAATCACTGCCAGGGCGCGCTCTTCCGAGATGGTTCGGATCTCATCACCCCCGCGTTGGAAAAGGCCATCGACGAGCTCGCGGCCTCGTTCGCGGGCGGGCTCGATTACGGGCGGTTTGATCTCCGCTATGCGGACGAAGGGGAGCTTCGTCGGGGCGTGGGGTTCGGAGTGGTCGAACTCAACGGGAGCACGGGCGAGCCGACGGCGATGTATGACCCACGCCGCGGGCTGGCCTTTGCCTATGGGCTGCTCTTTGGGCAATGGCGGCTGCTGTTCCGGCTGGGTGCGCGGCGACGCGCCTCGGGCGCCAGGCCGACGAGCGTGCGATCGCTTGTGCGTGCGTGGCGCGCACACATCGCGGAGCGGTCGGGCAGCGCGGTATCGGATTAGCGGGGGACTCAGGCAGCAAGCCGACGCAGGGCGGTCTGGACCCGCGCCAACACCTCGGGAGTGGGGCGTTCCACACCCAGCGCTTCGCAGAGCGTGCGCGCGGTTTCCTCCGCGGTGCGGAAGCGGTGCGCGAGCAGTCGCTTCCCTGCCGAATCGTACAGATAGGCAACCCCGGTGCCGTCGTCGGCCCGGTGAAGTTCGATCGACGACTGCCCGATCGTGAGGCGATCGCCCGCCGCGGCGACTTCGGCGCGGAAGGCGGATTCGATGGTGGAATCAACCGCCGAACTCAGCGCCACGTGCACGGATTCGGCGAGCTTCGCCATGTCGGTCACGCTCTGGGCCATGTCGCTGAAGAGGTCGATGGCCAGTTCATACTCGCCCCGCGCGGTGGTGATGAGGCGCGACAGCTCCTGCTCAGAGATGCCCAGGATCTTCCGGCCCGTGATCGCGGCAGGATTGACGGGCATCGTTTCATCGAGTTTCTTCCCCGGGCAGATGTTCAGTTCGACGATGCCCGCGACGAAGGCGATGCGGTGCAATCGCTGGGGCAGATCGACCTGGCCGTTGCTCGCGGGGCGCGTGTGATGCCAGTCGAGCGGCTTGGCCAGCAGATCGGGAAATCGCCACCGCTTGGCGAGGACGGCGATGATGTCGACGTGGGTGAACGGAAAGAGCTCCATCTCGCGGCGAAGGAGCGTGGCGGGACATGGTGTCGATTCAAAGAGTTCGACATAACTGTCACCATGGAAGCGCGCCATGAGCGGGATGCCCGCGTCGAGCATCAGCCCCGTAATGAAGGCCTCGGGCACCAACCCGGGCGCCGTGATGCGTGCCGCCGAGCAGGCCAGGCATGCGCGGAAGATCGACTGTCCCCAGACCTGGCGGGCTATGCCTTCCACCCCTGACACGCCCGCGGCGCGGCTGAGGTGGAAGCCCAGCGCGATCGCCTTGAGCCGCTCGAGGCCCATCACCAGGCACGCGCGATCCAGGTTGGTCACCGGCTTGCGCTGCGCAAAGAAGGCCGAGTTGGCCAGCCTCATCACGCGAGCCGACACGGCCGGATCGTTGCGGAGCACCTTGGCCCAGTCCTGCAGCTCGGACATGGCGTTCCCGGCCAGTGACAAGAGCCGCATGGCGACCTCGGGCTGGCTGGCGATTCCCACCCCATCGAGGCGACGGTTGAGCTGCTCGCGGACCGAATCAATTTCTGATGCGGAGAGTTCGGCGCGTGGTTTCATCGTGTGGCATCCGTGGGGACGTTAACCCATCGACTGACCATGCGTACGGCGTGAGTGCAGTGCCTGAGGTTGCTTCAGGACTGAGGATTTCGCGTGTCGACCGGCGCTGGTTATTCGACCAGGAAGAGCGGACGACGCAGCACCACCCGGTCCTGGATCGCGCCCCCCTCGCCCGAGAGCAGGTCGATCCGAAGGGCGGTGCCGGCGGGCGTGCCCGCGGCGTGCAACACGAGATTGAGGTCGACGCTGGCACGCTGGGCATGGAGTCGTTCTCGGGCGATCTCCCTGGCGGGGGCATCGCCCGTCACGACCGAGACCACGATCTCGCAGTCGCCGTAGAGGCGCGCATCGATGGGCAGTTCCGCGATGGTCGCCAGTTTGCGAGCGCCCGCGGGGAGGTTCCATTGAACGCGCATGGGGCCGGGGATCTCGATGTCCGCCGCCGAGAGCGGGGCGGTGCGAGTGTTGCCGATCGCGGGGGGCGGGGTCCAGCGACGGGTAGATGAGCCCTCGAGCAGATGGGCCTCGAGGCTTGCCAGCGCCCGCAGGCGTGAGGTATCAAGCGAAACCGCGCGGACGTCACTGGCGGGGATGTTCGTCGCCACGCCGCCCGATTCACGTCTCAGAGTGGAAACCAGGTCCGCCACGCCCCCGGCCCGGACACGCACGGTATCGACCGCGGCGATCGTGCCGTCGTAGGTCCAGACGCGGGCGCCGCTGGCGGGGCTCACGACATTGGCGAACTCGACGCTGGTGACGCGGTCGATGGGTACGTCGATGGCCTTTCCCTGGGAGTCAATGCGGACGCTGTCGCGCACCGCGCTGACATACCCCTCGATGCGATCGCCGTTGACCAGCAGCACCACGTCGGCGGGAGAACCGGTCCGCACGACCTCGGCGGATGCGTTGGACTTGAGCACCAGACTCTCCACCTCATCGAGGCGGACGCGGATTTTGGACCAGAGGCGGCTGTCCCACTCGAGTTGCTCGCCGTCGCCCCCGGCGAGGGTCCCGGGAAGGACCTGCCCATCAACGGTGCGGAGCCAGCCCGATTCAAGTCGCTGCGCCGTCTCGCGTCGGCGCTGGGTGTCGAGCCCCACAGGCGGGGGAACGATCGCCAGCACATCGCGACGGGAGATCGAGAGCGGGCGTCCGAACTCGTCGCGCACCTGCACGGCCTCATCGCTCATCGAGACCAGCCGGATCGAGCGGGAGGTAAGCTCTCGGTCGATCAAGACCCGGGGCTGGTCCGCGGTGGGCGGCTCATGCCCGGTCACCACATCCGTCACGCCCAGGAGGAGGAGTGTCGCAGACACGAGGAAGGTTGTGCGATCTGTGCGGTGTATCACTTCTGGAAGATCGGCAGATATCGCTTGGGCATTTGCAGGATGATCAGACTCATGGCAGATGCATATTCGGACCCATGGCTGGGATCGTTCCAGGCCCCGTTCTCCCCCTGGTCCGATATCAACTGACCCCGCAGCGCGGGCCACCAGCGGGCCCACGAGTCTCCCCCCGCCAAGAACATCGCCTGGACCGCGTAGTAGTGCCCATAGTGGTAATGGATGGCCTGCATGTCCATCCGTCCGGGCATCGCAGTGGCGAAGAGGTACTTCATGCCCGAATCGATTGCGCGGTCTTCGTAGATGCCCGCGTAGTAGAGGCTGGCGATCCCCGCCGCTGTGCGAGGCCAGGCGCTGGGGCCGGCCACCAGCTGATACCTGAACCCGCCGTCGGGGTTCTGGCATGACCGGGCGTACTGCACGGCCTTGTCGATGACGTCTTTCGAGACTTCGAGCCCGGCGTTGCGTGCCGAGCGCAGCGCCATGATTTGGCAGATGGTCACGCTGAGATCGGCGTCGAAGGGGACCGGGTTGTACCGCCAGCCGCCTTCTTCATTCTGTGACTGTTCGATGAGGCGCACCGCGCGGACCAGGGCCTGGTGTGTGCGCGATGCCAATGCGGTGTCGGGTCCACCCTGCGTCATGCCGTAGACCTCGCCCAGGAAAAGCGTGGCGAACCCGTGCCCGTACATGGGGCTGTTGGCCGAATCGGTGGCGACGAGCCCACTCTCGTTGCACTGATCAAGCACGTAGTTGAGGCCGCGCTGGACCTGCTCGGCGTAGGGCCCGCGTCCGGGCATGTTCCCGTCGGCCATAAAGGCCAGGCACGCCAGCGAGGTGACGGCGACGCTCCGCCCGAACTGCCCCTCGCCAAAGGCGCCATTGGGTTGCTGGGTGCGGGCCAGCGCGGCGAGCCCTCGCGTCACCGCGCGATCGAGCTGGGGCGTGATCTCGCCCTCGGCGGGGTTGTTCACCGCCGAGATGGGCTTGACGACACTCGCCTCGGGCGCAGACGGTGCGGCCTCGGGCTGTGGCGCCCGCTGAGCGTGGCCGGCCAAGATCATGGCGATCGCCGCGGCATGGATCATCGGGGACGCTCCGGGCCTGCCTGCTGCTCGGCCAGGCGCTTGTAATACTCCTCGGTCATGCCCCGGTACACCGAGCTGAAGCGGTCGCTCCAGCCCTGCATCAGCGCATCACGCACGTGCGCGGGCAGATTGCCCCACGCCGCGGATGAACCCGGGAGCGCGGGCTTGAGCGTGCCGTCGACGCGGGCGGGGCCGTCGCCACGGTTTTCGCCGGATCCCTCACCCTGGGCGGCCTGCTGCTGTTGCTGCGATTGGGCGCCTTGCTGCTGTTGTTGCCCGTCGGGCTGGCCCTGGTTCTGTTTGGAGGACGAAGACTTGGACTTGCTCTGCTGGCGGCGTGCATCGGCGATCAACTGATCGAGTTTGCGCAGCACGTCTTCCTGCACACGCTGGGTGTCGATGCCCGCGTCTTTACGTTCGAGGCGAAGAGCGGCTTCGGACATGAGCTCGACCGCCGCCTGAAAACCCGCCGCGACCTGCCCGGGCGAGAGGGCTCGATCAAGGTCGGCATCCCGGGGCGATTCACCCTCGGGCTTGGGGGTCTCGGGCTTTTTGATTCCCAGCAGTTCGTCGAGCGTGGGCTCGGGCTGTGTCGAAGGTGGCGGGGTGGGTTGGGGCGCGGGCTGCGACGCGGGCTGAATCAGCGCCGCCAAAACGCTGAGCAGGCCCAAGGTGAGGGGCGTCATCATGGCGTAGGCTCCTCCATCTGGGGCTCCTCCGCCTCGGGTTCTTCTGAACCGGGGCGGGGCGCGCTCGGAGTCATCCGCTGCATCAGTTCATCCCCCCGGCGGCTGAGTTCGCGCTGCAGGTTCGCGATCTCGTCGATCTGGCTTGCGTCGGGGCGTTCGCCCAGGTCGCGCGTGCGGACGACGGCTTCCTCCTGCATCATGCGCAGTAGTTTGAGCTCGGCGAGAGGGGGGATCAGCCCGTTCCCGCTCTGTCCGCCGCCTCCCCCTTCGCCACCACCGCCCTCTTCGGCGTCGCGGAACTGATCCTTCTGCTGTTGATCCTGTCGGAGGGCCTCGAGCAGTGAACGAAGCAGCCGCGCGACGGTCTGCTGATCGCGTCCCACACTGGCGGCGGCCCGACCCTCGCGCAGCACGCCGGCGGCACGTGCCGCAGCGTGATCGAGGCGGGTATGGGCGAAATCGAACAGCCCGCTCTCGCTCAGTTCGCTGGTCTGCTCGCGCAGGCGTGTCATGCGGGCGCGAAGGTCGTCCTGGCGGTCGCCCAGCGCGCGGGCATCGGCTCGATCTTTGCGCGACAGCTCACGCTCGAGCAACGGGGCGGTCTCGCCGATGATCGCGGCCTGGAGTTCAAGGGCCTCCTGATAGGCCTTGAGCAGTTCGGCGCGTTTACGCTGCGCGTCGCGGTCCGCGGCGTCATCGTCGAGGCGTTGCGCCTCGTCGAGCGATTCGCGCAGGCGCTGCAGGCTCTGGCGTTCGCTCGCGTCGGCCTCGGGCAAGTCGGGCAGGCGGAGCGAAACGATCGCCGCCGCTTGTGAGACCCCCGCCGAATCGAGCAGCTCAGCGATGCGTGCGGCCTCGCGCGATTCCTCGCGGGCCTTGCCCGCGACGCCCAGAGTGTTCTGGTGCAGCGCGATCATCGGGCGATCAAGCGGCGGGGTTGCCTTGCCGTCGATCGCCTCGCCCAGGCGTGCCAGTTCCGACTCCTGCTCACGAATCAGCCGCCCGATGGATTCCTTCAGGTCCGCCAGCAGGCGTCGCAGCGCCTCGTCACGGCGTTGCTCGCTGCGGTCGAGTTCCGACATCATCTGCTCGAGCGATTGGGCCGCTTCTTCCTGCAGTTGCGAGGCACGCTCGGTCTGGTTCTGCTCGATCTGTCGGGCGGCGTCCTGCTGGGTGTCGGCCACGCGGTTTTCACGAGCGCGCTTTGCCGCGGCCTCCATCGCCTGGGCCTGTCCGGCATCGGCCTGCTTGAGTTGCTCGGCCCGCTGTTCGAGGGCTTCGGTGACCGCCGCGGCCCGCTGGGCCAGGTCCTGCTGGCGCGTGGACAGTCGCGAGAGATCGTCGCGCTGTTGCGGGGTGAGTTGCGAGGGCTGCTGCCCGCGGGTCTGTCCGCCGGCGGCGGAGGTCTGGGAGGCGAGTTGACGTTGCTCGGCGATCAGACGCTCGAGTGCCCGACGCACGCCCCAACTATCCTGCCCGCGATCGAGCATAGTGGCCAGTTGGGTCAGGGCGTCCTGGGTTTGCGCCTGGGCCTTCTGAGCCGACTCTTCAGGGGCTTTTTCGCCCGTGCCCATGCGTGCGAGGGCTTCGCTTGCGCGTTGGCTGGCCTTGGCCGCATCGGCGACCGCGCCGCGGGCATCTTCCAGCAGGCCGCTGAGGGCCCGATCGGCGAGCTGATTCCGCGCCACGCGCTCTTCGAGGCGCTGCACCACCGCGTCCATCGGGGCGATACGTTCGGTCAGGGCGGCCTGGCGGCGGGCCTGATCGAGCGCGGCCTGGGCGTTGTCCACGGCTTTCGCCCGGTCGTCCGACAGCGCGGCCTGATCGCGTTCGAGTCGCTTGGCCGCCTCACGCACGCCCGAGAGTTCGGCCCGCAACTGCTCCACCAGCTCGCTGTCAGAGATCACACGCAGGCGTCGCACCGTCGACAGGGTCGGCCCGTGAGCCTTTTCAGCCTCACCCAGCAGGTCGGCGGCGAGGGCCGTCAGCCATACCTCATCGCCGGGCGAGAGAACCAATGCGCCAAGGTCGAGCGTGGCCTGTGCCCGGGCCTGCGACGCCGATTCGGCATCGGTCACCTCGATGCGTGCCAGCAAAGCCGGGGCATCCTTGGCCTCGGGCGCGGCGCCGATCGAGCCCTGGGGTGGCGTGGCAATCTGGCTTCGCAGCTCGATCCAGGCCAGAGCGACATCGTCGCGACCCTCTCCAGATGCCGGGATGATCGCCGTCGCCAGCACACTCTCATCGCTGGCGGGCTGCACGATGGCCGCGGTGGGGGGGCGGTCCTCGGCGACGTCGATGCGGAACAGGGCAGCCTCGGCCGATTCGATCGCGAACTCATCGCGGAGTTGAAGCGTCAGTCGTGCACTCAAGGCGGCGACAAACTCAACCCGCCAGCGGGTCGCTTCGAGTTGGGTCGTCAGCCCGATCTGCCCGGTCAGCCCGGCCATGTGCGCGGCGATGAACGCGGCGCGGGCTTCGCCTTCGGGCGGCAGGGGCACGGGCTTGTTCAGTTCAAGATCAAGGCGCACGCGAGAGCCGGCCAGCACCGGCCCAATCACGCCGCGTTCGTCGCGCCCCGTACCGGCGTCTTTGCGCCCGCGTGCGATGTCCGGACGCGAGCCAAGCACCGCCGCGGCATACCCGGGCGGATCGATCGTGGCCATCGCGCCGACAATGCTCGGTCGTTCAACCAGCACCGTGCGCCACGACGGGGTGGCGTCATCGCTGGTTGCGAAGCGGTATTCGAGTTCGATGCGCGACGACGCGGGATTGAGCCCGGCGAGAAACGCCGAGGGCTCGATCAGGCGCTCGTACAACTCGCCCTCGACGACCTCGCCCCCGCCGGGTTGGCTCACGCTGATCCGTCGGCGCTGAGGCGAGAGACGGGCCCGCTGGAGAGGCGTCTCCTTGCCGTCGATTACTAAACGAAAGTGCACGCTGACGTCGGTCTGGCCCGGGGCCTGGTTGGTTCGGGTCACGGCGGCACGCAGCGGAAGCGCGGTGTCGACCGGGTGGGCCAACAACCGAGAGGCATCGACCACGCCCGTGCGCTTCGGCCATGAGACATCCGACCATGGCGTCAGGACGCGGGCCGTGCCGATCCGCAGCAAGGTGGGCGCGAAGAGCGCCAACGCCACCACGGGCACCGCGATCACGAGCAACGCCCCCAGCGTGCGACGCAACTGCTGCGAGTTGAGCAGATCGAGACGGCGCGGCAGGCGAGCGAAGCGTTCCTGAAGGTCCTCAACAGCGGCGCGGCTGAAGCGTGACGTGAGATCGGCGTCGCTGGCGTGCGGCGCGAGTTCGATCGCCGACGCCAGTCGCCCCGCCAGCCCAGCCTCGCGAGCCTCGGGGAGCGACTCGACGCGCAGGGCAACTTCGGTCACGCTCGGCGCGAATCGGAGCGAGGGACGCACATGCCGCCAGAAGGCGTAAACAAGGATGACCCCGCCAATCAGAAGCAGCCCGCCCCGCAGCCAGCCGGGCAGGCGCAAGAGCCAGTCCACGCCGCCCCCGCCCAGCGCGACAGCGAAGGCCATGGCGACCAGCAGCCCCAGGCGCTGAACGAAGAGTTGAGCCCGAGCCGCCCCGCGCAGACGCGTCAGAGCCGCGACGACCCGTTTCAGGTCAGCCTCCGCGTGTTGTTGGCCGGCCGGGTCGCTCATGGTCCTTTCCTGCGGCTTGGGGTAGCCTCCCGGACATGTCTATCGGCGTGTTGACGGGCCCGGTCCGACCCATCCTGACGACACCTTGAAACACCGCGGATCATGCCGATTCACTGTACGCCCCGGGTCATGCCGCGGGTCCCCCGGGGTGGGCCTTCGTATCCATGCTCGTTACGAAAGTTTGATCAATCGCCGCCCCGCCCATTCGAGTGTGAGCAGCAGCATCAGCAGCACAAAGGCCAGGGGCTTGTCCCACAGTGTTTCGATGTCGGGCGCGCCCAGCAGGCGCAGCTCGCGATTGGGCAGCGTGGCCCCCAGCGTGCCCAACTCCTCGGGCTGAAGCATCCGCCCACCCGTGGCCTGCGCGATCTGGGCCAGCGTGGCATGGTCGGTCTGGGGGATGCGCATCTCGTCGTCGGCAACGATCACCTCAAGCCGGGCGTCCAGATCAACCCCCGCGAGGATCGGGTCGGCGGAGGTGACCCTGTAGACGCCCGGTCGCGGCGCGATGAACGTGCCCGCGTAGGTCCCTGGGGCGCTCCCGTCGCCGCCCGCCTCGGCCTGCAGCACGAGCTCGAACTCGTCGCTGCCCGTGCGGTCGGCCGCGACCTCGTCGTCACGCGTGACCGTGACACGGATTGACGCTGGGCGGCGTTCGATGAGTTGCTGATCAAGCAATCGCACCACCACGCGCACCTGTTGATCGGGCGTCGCTCGCTCGGGCTGAATCTCGGCGATCGCCGCACGTCCGCTGCGTCCCAGGCTGTCGCGGGCGAGCAGACGCACGAGGGGGATCCAGAACCGCTCGGAGAGCGTTTCGCCCCGGGCGTAGCGATAGCGCCAGATTTCGTCGGTCCCCACATAGACCACGCGCCCCGCGCCGTAGCGCATCGTGAGCACGAGCGGCGTGGGGGCGCTGGCGCTCGATCCCACCGCCAGCGCGAGGGTCTCGGCCGTGGGCTTGAGCGTGCCCGTTTCGATCCGCTGAGCCCAGCGCAGCAGCGGCCAACCGGCCTCGGGCGTCGAGAGAACGCTCGGCCATGGGTCCTGGGCGCTGTCGCCCAGTTGCATGACACCCAGACGTGCCGCGGCCGGGGCCGGTCGGATCGTCACCGGCTCGAGGTACGCATCGGGCCCCACACCCCCGCCCGAGTTGTGTGTAAGCGTGAACGGGAGCAGATCGGCCAGTGGAGTCGGGCGCCACGCCCCGGGCGTCGCCCCCGGGCCGCCGATCCACAAAATCCCCGCGCCGCGCTGGGCCACCAGGTCGCGCATCTGGCGCAGTTGGTCGTCGCTGAAGAGATCGGGGCGCAGATCGCCCAGCACGATGACGTCATTCTCGCTCCACTGCGCCGGGGTGCGGGGGAGTGAGTCGAGCGTGCGCGTGCCCTCCTGAATGTAGCGGCGCTGCGGGTGCAGCAGCAGCGAGGCCGAACTGATCGAACGCTCGCGCAGGAACAGATTCTTGAGGTAGCGATATTCCCAGCGCGGATAACCGTCGAAGTGCAGCACGCGGATCGGGCGGTCGGCTGTTTCAAAGGCGATCGCCTGCTCGTTGTTCCGCGCCGAGAGATCGGGCGTGTCGGTCATGATCCGTACGAGCCAGTTGGTCGGGCCCGCGCCCGCCGGCTTGCCCGTCAGCGTCAGGCGCTGCTCGCGAGCCTCGCCCGGCTCGACACGGCGCGAATCGATCACACGCCCCGTTCCCGAGTCAATGAGTTCCAGGCGTGCCCCCGGAGCGGGGACGCCCTCGGGCCCGAGCGTGTCGAGCCGCACATTGACCGGGACGATGTCGTCGAGGAACGCCGCCCGCGGGGCGTCGACCTCGGCCAGGCTCAGATCGGCCAGACCCTGGGCGCTCCCCAGCGCGACCCCGAAGACGGGGATCTGACGCGATTCGAGTTGGCGCAGCACGCCGCGCGGGATCGCGTCGGCGCTGCGACCATCCGAGAGCACGACCACGCCCGCCACGGGGCGAGCGGCGACGCGGCGCAGCGCCTGCTCGAGCCCGGCGCCAAGGCGAGTCCGCGTGCCCATCGCTTCGCCCAGGCTCTCTGCGTCGGGCGGCATGGCGCCGCGCAGGTCGAACGTGCCCGCATCAAAGCCGAGGTAGAGCGTGTGGCGCTCGGTTCCGAGGCCTTCCAGGCCTGCACGGGCACGATCGAATGCGTCGATCAGTTGCTCGTTGCGGGTCGTGCCCGTCGGGGCGTCACGCACGCTCAGCGACTCCGAGCGATCGACGAGGAAGACCACCCAGTCCTTCTCGACCCGCTCATTGGGGCGGCTGAGTTGCGGGCCCGCCAGCAGCAGCGCCACCAGCGAGAGCGTCGCCGCCCGCACGCCCGCCAGCCACGCCCGCGCGGCCCGAGGGCCCAGCAGGCGCGAGTAGCTCCACCCCGCCAGGAACGCCGCGCCCAACAGGATGAGCGCCCACGCCCAACCGGGCACCGGGCGTGCAAACTCAAAGGCGACGTCGCCCGCCTGTGTGCTCAGGTGCCGCAACGACAGGAAACGATCGAGCCATTCGCTCATGGCGTCGTCTCCTTCGCGCGATCATCGGCGTGCGCGTGGCTGAAGAAGCGGGCCATCGCCAGTTCCACGCACGCCACGCCCAGCGCGAGCGCCAGCAGCAGCATGCTCCAGGGCGGCGTCGGATCGGCCGTGGCTCGGGGCGCACCGTTCACTTCGCCCGCCTGCTCGGCCTCGAGCACACCCAACGGTGAGAGCCAGGATTCGAGGCGTTCGCGCGGGAGTGCCCGCGTGGACGAACCCGCCGGGTCGTGCGTCACGCCGATCACGCGCAGCGTGGTCCCTCGAGCATCACGGGCGGCGTAGATCCCCGCGCGTCGCACGCTGACGCCGGCACGCCCCTCGAGCGTGAGTGCCCGTGCCTCCTCACCCAGATGCACCAGTTCGGTTGCGCCGACGGGGAGCGACATCATCGCTCCCGCGACCGATACGCTCGCCCCCAATGAGCGACCCACGCCCTGGCGCACCAGTTCCTGAGCCAGCGGCACCATCAGCGGCTTGGTCGGCAGATCGGTCCAGCGCGGGTCGATCGCCGCCCCGATGTAGATCAACGCCCCGCGTCCGCTCGTCTCGGTAAAGCCCGGCGTCGCCGCGACGACAAAGGCGCGCCCGTCGCTCAGCCCCAGCACCGTTTCGAAACGTGTCGCATCGCCCTCGGGTGCGAGCAGACGAGTGACCCGCACCGGGCGCAACAGGTCGCCCAGTTCGGGCGCGATCAGCCCCAGCAGGTCACTGCCCCGTTGGCCCGAGTCGGCGGGCACGATCGACACGCCCTCGCTGACCTCGCCGGGCGTGCGAGGCAGCGTCCACTCCAGCCCCATCGCCTCGCGCATCGCGTCGGACCATGCGTGTGTCTCGACCCCCGGCGGCGGGCTGACGATCACCAGTGCCCCCGTCTCGCACGCCCGCGCGATCAGCCGCCACACCCCCGCATCGAGCAAGTCCGGCGAGGGGACGATGATCGCATCAAGCCCGCGCAGCAGTGTCTCGCCACCGGGCCCGACGATCTGGGCCGGGTCGATGCGCTGGCAGGCCAGTTCCCCGCCACGATCGCGCGAGAGAGCGTCCACCGCCCGCGGGGCCAGGGCCAACGTCCACCAGTCGCCCGGTGAGAAGGCGTCGATTCCCGCGCCCGTGGCCCGCGGCTCGATCACGCCCACATCAAGCCGACGCCGCGAGGTGATCGGGCGCTGCCATTCGTCGTCGCGGGGCAAGTCGTCCGTGTCGATCCGTGTGTGCAGCACAAGGGCATTCATCGCCGTCCGCGGCGGCCTGACATCCAGCGACAGCGTGAGCGATGCGCTTTCCTGCCCGGGCGTCCAACGGACAATACCCGTAGCCGCGGCGATCGGAGGGGCATCCTTCTGGCCCGCGGGGCGTGCCTCGATCGTGACGCGCGTCGCCTGTGAGTCCGACGTGAGGGGCCCGAACCGGCGCAGTGAAACACGCACGGGCGTCGCGGCCGATCCCTCTTCCCCCGCCAGCACCACCGAGCGCAGCGGCTCAACCCCCGCCAGCGCGATGTTGCCCGCGTCGGTTGTTGCGTGCCCCAGCGTGAGCACGCGCACCCGACGCGTCCCCGCGTCGAGGGGCGTCAGCGCGGTCTCCAGGTCTGCGCTGCCCGCGCGCAGTTCTGAAGCCAAAGCAATCACGACTTCTCCCTCGCCGCGCCGATCGGGCGACGCGAGATCGTCGCGGATCAGCGCCAGCGCCCCCGTGAGGTCGGCCCGCGAGGCGCACGCCGGGGCCTGGCGTATGGCTTCGATCACACCGCCCAGATCCGACGAGGCGGGCAGCACTACACGATCAGCGGGCCCGGCGAGCGTGACGAGCGCCGCGGTGTCGCCGCGCCCCGCGTCGAGCGTGCGCAGCAGCGCGATGGCCCTGGCTTTGGAGTCATCGAGCGCCGTGCCCGATTCATGCGCGAGCGATGACGTGAGCGAGTTGTCGAGCAGGATGTAGACCGTGCGTGCGCCCGTGGTCCGGGCCCCCGCCGCATCGAAGATCGGCTTGCCCACCGCCAGCGCCAGCAGCGCGACCAGCAGGCAGCGGCTGGTCAGCAGCAGGATCTGCTCGAGGTTCATCCTTCGACGCTGCTTGCGGTACGCCTCGATCAGGAAACGCATCGCCCCCCACGCGATCGGGCGACGACGCCGACGCATCAGGATGTGGATCAGGATCGGGATCGCCACGCACCCGAGCCCGACCGCCGCGAGGATGGGGTTGAGGAACGTCATCGGGCGGCCTTGCCCCGCTTGAGCCTGGCGTTGCGCCGTGCGACAAACGACGCCAGCGGCGGGCCCAGCCAGTCGTGCGTCGAGAGTTTCTGATAGTCAAACCCAAACCCGCGGATCAACGCCAGCACCTTTTCTAAGTGTGCGTGATACGCCTCGAGATACGCCTTGCGCAGCGATCGCGGATCTACCCGCAGGGCGGGCTCCCCCTCGAGCCCCTCGAAGGGGGCCGCGTCGGTGAATGCGAACTCCTCCTCGGCCTTGTCGACCACCTGGAAGACCAGCAAGTCGTGCCCGGCGTGTCGAACCCGCGCGAGCGCCGCCCGCAGGTCTTCGGGCTCGACATAGAGATCGCTGATGAGCGCCAGCACGCAGCGCGTGGTGAGTTGGGTCAGGGCCTGGTCGATCGCCCGCGCCAGCCCGGTGGGCCGCCCCTGGTTCTGCGGGGCGACGGGATGGGTCGAGAGTGCGCCCACGATCTGGCGCCAGGTGCCCTGGCTGCCGCTGCGGCGCACCATCGCCCGGATCTCGTCGGCGAAGACGACCAGCCCCACGCGGTCGCTCTGGCGAAGCGTGATGTAGGCCAGCGCCGCCGCCAGGGCCGTGGCGTGGTCGAACTTGCTCCAGTGAGCGCGCCCATCGGGGCTGGTGGTGCGGCCCATGCCCGAAGCATCTTCGAACGTGCGGCTGCCATACCCCATCGAGCCCGATGCATCGACCAGCACTACCAGGTCGAGGTTGGTCTCCTGCTGATACTGCTTGAGCTGGAGTTTGTCCGTCCGCCCGAAGACTTTCCAGTCGAGGTGGCGGATGTCATCGCCGGGCGAATAGGGGCGGTGCTGGGCGAACTCGACGCTGAACCCCTGGTAGGGCGAGCGGTGCATGCCGCTCGACAGGCCCTCGACGATCAGCTTCGCGCGCAGCTCAAAGCTCGACAGGCGGGCCAGCGTCTGCGGGTGCAGGTACAACTGCGCGTCGGCTTCGGGCATGGCCCGGGGTGTCGGGTTATCGGGACGCTCGGACGTGGGCACGACACATGCTATCGGAGCGCACGCGCACGTGACTTGTCCCCGCGTAACCAGCGACCTTGACTCCTTCCAACCCCGCGCGGATTGAACTGGAGCATCCCCGGGCGTGGCCCGATACGGAAGTGGCCCGGCTCAGCGCGCACCCGCGTGGGCCGGTTCGACACGGAGTCATCCAGATGCGTGGCATTCTCAAGTACCTTCCGCTGGCGCTGATCTTCGCTGGTGCATCGCTTCTGGGCGCGGGCCCCGAGAAGGACCCTCACGCCGCACCCAAGGCCACGCCCCCCTCGCATCCCGCGACACCCCCGGCCCCGCCCGCGGCCAAACCCGCGCTCAAGCCCGCGCCCGGCGTTCCCACGCCCGCGCCAGAGGTTCCCGCGCCCGACGCACACAACGTTCACGCCGAGCCAGCCAGCGTCAAAACCGCCGAGCCTGCCAAGGAACCGCCGGCCGCCACGCCCAATACCACAACGCCTGTCGCCATCATCGAGGCAACCACGCCCCCGGCTCCGGTGCTGCCGCCCATCGATGCGATCGACGGCACTCTCACCGCCGACCAGGCCCTCGCCGCCCTGAGCGAGGGCAACGCCCGCTGGGTCAGCGGCATGCCCGCCAACCCCGCGTCAGACGCCGCCCGTCGCCAGGCCACCAGCACGGGGCAGAAGCCCTTTGTCACGGTGCTGACGTGCGCCGATTCGCGACTGCCCGTCGAGCGGCTGTTCGACCGGGGCGTGGGCGAGGTCTTTGTCCTCCGCGTCGCGGGGAATATCGCCGGCGCCCACGAGGCCGGGACGATCGAATACGGCGTGGGGCACCTCAACACCCCGCTGCTGGTGGTGATGGGGCACAGCAAGTGCGGTGCGGTCGCCGCCGCCGCCTCGGGGGCCCAGGTCCACGGCAACGTGGGCGTGCTGCTGGCCGCGATCACGCCGGCGGTCGAGCGGGCCAAACGCAACAACCCGAACCTGAGCGGGGATGAACTCGTCGCCGCCGCGGTGAAAGAGAATGTGTGGCAGAGCGTCTTCGACCTGCTCAAATCGAGCAGCGACCTGCGTCAATCGCTGGCGGCGGGCAAACTGAAAGTGGTGGGGGCGGTCTGTGATATCTCGACGGGCAAGGTCGAGTTTCTGGGCGAGCACCCGTGGCAGAGCGAACTGATCGCGGCGATGAACGCGCAGCCCGCGGCGAACCCCGCCGCCCACGCCGAGGCGGGCGAGGGGCATTAGTCACGTTCATTAGAACTATCCTTTGTGCCCCGATCTGACCGTCCGCGGTCAGTCGGGACATCCGGTCGTGTCGGGACATTCGGTCGTGCCCCGATCTGACCGTCTGCGGTCAGTCGGGTCTGCGTTTCCACACCTGATGTGTGCGAATCACGATATCATCCAGCGATGGATGCTCCGGCATTTACGCCGCCGTACCGCAAGCGGCTCCGACGCCGCGAGTCGGAGCAGCGGCCGGACTGTCGCTTCTTGACTTTCTCGTGCTTTCGGCGCTGCCCGCTCTTTGGGGTGGTGTCATCCGATCCGGTGCAGACGATCTTCGCCGCGGCCCTCGACGCGGCGCGTCGGCGTCACGGGTTCTCGCTCTATGCGTGGGTGGTGATGCCCGAGCACGTCCATCTGCTCGCCAGGCCGCGGGCCGGGCAGGTGTGGGCAACGTTGGCTTCCTCGATCAAGAACATCACGGCAAAGCGGGGCCTGGCCCACCTCCGCGCAACGGGCGCTCCGATCCTTGAGGCGATTCGAACCCGCGACGGCGCGGAACGATTCTGGCAGACCGGCGGCGGGTTCGATCGGACATGCCGGGACGAAGCCGAGTTCTGCCACGCGGTCCGGTACATTCATCGCAACCCGGTCGAACGCGGCTTGGTGACCAGGCCCGAGGATTGGCGCAGCAGCAGCGTGCGATGGTGGATGGGGGAACGAAGCAGAGAGATTGAGTGCGACGCCCCGCCGCTGAAGGGGTTGGAGCGGTGGAAGGGGTATCGATGATGAGCGGGCATGTGGTGAAGTCGGCACGGCGGCGATGGGGAAGGGGATGTGGCGAAGATCCGGGCGCACCATCCCGACTGACCGCAAAGCCGGTCAATCGGGGCACGCAGTCAGTAAGGCCACCTGCCTCAGTGGCGTCTTTGGCCATTCCGAGAAGTTGTTACAGAGATGTAGTACTACAAGCTGGTGCGCCACCCTCGGAACAATGGCCGGCGGCCCAACTCATGGACTTTGCGTTCTTATCCGGCGTGCCCCGATCTGACCGTCCGCGGTCAGTCGGGTCGGGATGCGGTAGAGTGAGAAGCCCCGCCGATGTGCGGTGGGGGACGTGAATGGGGTAACCACGAGGAGCGCGTACGTGGTGAAGCCGGCATGGCGGTGCTGTGGAAGGAGATGTGGTGACGATCCGTGCGCACCATCCCGACTGACCGTCCGCGGTCAGTCGAGTCTGCCAGTTTCAAAGCGATGTTTCTGCATCTCCGCCGCGTGCGGCTGCCCCCGGGCACGAGCGAGGTACGGGGCGTCCCCGGACCAGTGGGTCTGGGCCGCCCCGGTGCGGCTGGCTGTGCATGTCGAACCCCGCACAGAATGACACGGGAGTCGGTGTAGGGGCAGGCGGGCCGCCCGCCCCATAAGGGAGTGGAGTTCTCTTTGTTTTGGGGCTCTTAGGTGTGCCTACACCCGCACCATCCGCACATACTCGTCGTAGCGTTCGCCGATCTGCGTGCGGGTGAGTTTGAGCAGGCGGTCGAGGCTGAAGGCCTCGATGGTGAAACTCGCGACCACCGTGCCGTGCACCAGCGCCCGGCGCAGCGTGTCGAACTCGCCCGGGTCCTTGGCGTTGGCGCTGGCCAGGTGCCCCATCATCCCGCCGGCGAAGGTGTCCCCGGCGCCGGTGGGGTCGATGACCTGCTCGGTGGGGAAGGCGGGCAGGGCGGCGATCCCGTCGCGGTGGACGATCAGCGCCCCGTGCTCGCCCTTCTTGATGACGACAAATCGCGGGCCAAGGTCGAGGATGTGCCGCCCGGCGGTCACCGAGTTCGACTTGCCCGTGAGCAACTCGGCCTCGTCATAGTTGAGCACCAAGCCGTCGACGCGCTTGAGCAGCGCCAGCAGGTCGTCCTTGGCGGTGTTGATCCACAGGTCCATGGTGTCGGCGACGCAGATCGCGCGCTGGGGCAACTGCTCGAGCATCCCCATCTGAACCCCGGGGTGCGTGTTGGCCAGGAAGACAAACCGGCTGTCGCGATAGCCCTGGGGCACCGGCGGCGGGGGCTCGGCCAGCACGCCCAGTTCCGTAAAGAGCGTCTCGCGCGAGTTCATGTTCGCGTGGTACTTGCCTCCCCAGGCGAAGGTGCGGCTGCCCTTGCGGGTCTCCAGCCCGCCCAGGTCGATGCTCGGAAACTTCCCAAACAACGCCCGGTGATCGGGCGGAAAGTCTTCACCCACCGCGGCGACCAGACGGACAGGCCCATAGAACGACGCCGCCGCGGCGAAGTACGTGCCCGACCCCCCCAGGATTTTCTCGGCATGGCCGGCCGGGGTGTAGACGGTGTCGATCCCGATGGTGCCTGTCACGATGAGTGCCATAGGGGGTCAGTGTAGGTTTGGATGCGCCCGCCCCGTCAAACGGGGCGGCTTGATGAGGGCAAGGTCGTTGCAACCAAAGACGATCCGGAGCGAATCGAGGGAACGCCGCGTGACGGACACGCGGGCGGGTTGGGTTCTCGCTCGCCAATACGGCAGGGAGTCGGTACGCTATGAGTTCGCACCAGAGCGCGGTGGCGACACCGCAGGCAGGCAAATCTACCGGGTCCAATCCCGGCACGGGGTCCGCAGGCATGTCAGTTGAATCCGAACCGGTGAGCAGCGCGTCGCATGTCGGGCACATCTCGATGGCGACCCTGAAAAAGTCAGATCCGCACGCGACGCGGTGGGGCAAGTTCCTGCAGGCGGCGATCAAATTTGAGGCGTCGGACCTCATCATGAAGGCGGGCTCGAAGCCCGCGATCCGCGTGCGAGGCGCCCTCAAGCCCCTGGACACCGAGGCGGTCTCGGCCGACGAGTTCTGGAAGATCGCCCAGCACGTGCTCTCCGCCGAGCAGATCGAGGATCTGCACAAGTTCGGCTCGGTCGACTTCGCCTACGACTATGACGACCACCATCGTTTCCGCGTGAACCTGTTCCAGGCCCGCGGCAAGCTGAGCGTCGCCGCCCGCCTCATCACCAGCAAGATCCGGCGATTCGAGGAGTTGTACCTCCCCGAGATCATGTCGGAAGTGGCGATGCAGCCCAACGGGATCGTGCTGCTGAGCGGCGTGACGGGCTCGGGCAAGTCGACGACCATCGCCGCCATGCTCGATTACGTGAACGAACGCAAGCCCGTGCACATCGTGACGATCGAAGACCCGATCGAGTACATCTTCACGGACAAGAAGGCGACGATCAACCAGCGCGAGATCGGGATCGACTGCCTCGACTTCAAGATCGCGCTTCGCGCCCTGGTCCGCGAAAACCCCGACGTGGTGCTGGTGGGTGAGATGCGCGACAACGAGACCTTCCACGCGGCCCTCCATGCCGCCGAGACGGGCCACCTGGTCTACGGCACCATCCACGCCTCGAGCACGACGCAGACCTTCAGCCGCATCTACGGCCTGTTCGAGGCCGAGGAAGTCCCGCAGGTCCGCAAGATCCTGGGCTATCAGATGCGGGCGTTCGTCTACCAGAAACTGCTCCCGACGCTGCACCCCGAGATCCACCGCATCCCGGCGATCGAGGTCCTGATCAACAACAGCGTCGTGCGCAAGCACATCCTCGAGGCCCGCGAAGGCGAGCTGCGCGAGTACATCAAGACGATCGAGGCCCGCCAGAGCGGCATGATCGACTTCAACGAGGCCCTGGTGCAGCTCGTCGAGAAGGAATACATCCACATGCGCGTCGCCGAGGAGGCCTCTCCCAACGTCGACGAGTTCCGCATGATGATCAAGAAGATCAAGTAAGCCGCCCCCGGGCCTCTTCTTTTCCCCAAGGTCGTGACACGCCCGCCCTCCGCGGGCGGTATACGGGGCATGGCCCGGGTCCCCGGGCTTCGTGGGGCGTCTCCGCGGGGGGGCGACGGGCCCACGGCGCGAAGGGATCGGATCGGATACGCTCTCTGGCCCTACGCCGCGGGAGTGCGTGCGATTCGGGGTTCGTCAGGTCGTCAGCGAGAGGAACGCGCACGTGCATTATGAGATTGCCGCAACGGGCATGACGTGGACGCTGGGCGAGGCGATGATGCTCGTCTCGTGGTGGAAGCCGCTGCTGCTGCTGATCCCGTTCATGCCGTGGGCATGGCTGGTGTCGGCGGTCTTCGACAAGCACGCCGGGAAGTACCACCTGCCCAGACCCAACTGGAACCTGCTGCACCTGGGCTGTGGCCTGGTGGCCCTCGCCCTGGCGATCATTCTTCCCATCGAAGGCATCGCCGCGATTTTCGTGTCCTTGGCGGCGATCACGGCGGTGCTGGCCATCGATGTGGCCATCTTCGTCATGGTGACCAACCGCGACGAGCGCGTCCCCGAGGCCTTCCGCCTCAAGCTCGATTTCTCCTCGTTGGGCAAGGCCCGCGCGGATCGCGCCGCGGCCAAGCGCCAGGGCAAGGTCGAACTGGTCCTGCGTCGCCCCGACAAGTCCGTCGTTGCCGTCCCCTCGATCGACGCCCCCGAGTTCCCCGTGCGAGTGGCGGCCGAGTCGATCATTCTCAAGGCCATCGATAATCGGGCCGCGCAGATCGACATCGCGCCCACCGGCAAGGACAACCAGTACGCGGTGACGTATCTCGTCGATTCGCTGCGCACCCCGCCCGAGGCCATGCCCGGTGCCGACGCCATCAAGGTCATGGACTATTGGAAAGGCGTGGCGAAGCTCGACCTCCAGGATCGGCGTCGTCGCCTGGTCAACGATGTGACCGTCGAGCGCGGCGATTCGAAGAAGAAGATCCGCATCACCTCGATGGGGTCACAGGCGGGCATGCGCCTCAGCCTTCTGATCGAGCCCGAGACCCAGGTCCGGCGCAAGCCCGCGGATCTGGGCCTGCTCGAGCCCCAGATGGACGAACTCCGCAAGCTGGTGGAAGAAGAGGCCGGCGTGGTGCTGCTGGCGGCACCGCCCGATGCCGGTCGGACCACCACTCTCTACACCATCGTCAAGATGCACGATGCCTACACCAAGAACGTGCAGGTCGTCGAGACCGAACCCCAGGACATGCTCGAGGGAGCCAAGCAGAACAAGTGGGAGCAGCAGGCCGACGGGCCCGAGTTCTCCACCTTCGTGAGGTCGCTGCTCCGCCGCGATCCCGACGTGCTGGGCGTGGCGGATCTCGTCGACGCGAACACCGCCAAGGAAATCGCCAAGGCCGACCACGAGCGCACCCGTGTCTACGTCTCGGTCCGCGGCGAGTCAGTTCTCTCCGTGATCCAGCAGTGGCTCAAGGTGGTGGGGGATACCGAGATCGCCTCCAAGTGCCTCTACGGCGTCGTCGCCCAGAAGCTCCTGAGGAAGCTCTGCACCAACTGCAAGGTTGCCTACCAGCCCTCCCCGGACATGGTCAAGCGACTGGGCCTTCCGCCCGATCGCGTCAAGCAGCTCTTCAAGCGCGGCGGGCAGGTCCTCATCAAGAACAAGCCCGAGATCTGCCCGCTCTGCCAGGGCACCGGGTACCTCGGACTCGAGGGCATCTTCGAGATCTTCACCATCGGCCCGGCCGAGCGCACGCTCCTGGCCAAGGGCGACCTCAACGCCATCAAGCTCGAGTACAAGAAGCGCAATCTGCCCACAATCCAGCAGAGCGCGATCAAAAAGGCTATCGACGGCATCACCAGCGTCGAGGAGGTCATGCGCGTCACCGTCGAGGCACGCCCCGAGGCTCAGCCCGGGCAGGGCGGCAAGACCGAGGCGGGCGCGACGGCGTAGTTCGATCCGGGTCTTTCGGAAGGCCCATGCGCGGGAGTCATTGACATGATCATGAGCGTCGTCGGCATCTTCATCGTTCTCGTGGCGGGCCTGCTCGTCTGGCTCTCGCGCGGGTTCTTCTCCGCGTTCCTGCACCTGCTCTGCACGCTGATCGCCGGCGCCATCGCCTTCGCCGCATGGGAGCCCCTGGCCTACATCCTGCTCGACAAGGGCGGCACGGGCTGGCTGGGCTCGGCCGCCTGGGGGCTGGCGCTGGCTCTTCCCTTCGCCGTCGCGCTCATCCTGCTGCGCGTCATCGTCGACCAGACCATCCGCGCCAACGTGCAGTTCGTGCACGCGGTCGACATGGTCGGCGGCGCGATCTGCGGCTCGGCGGCCGGTCTCATCGCCGCGGGCATCATGATGATCAGCGTCGGCTCGCTGCGTCTCCCCACCGACTTCTGGAGCGGCACGCGCCTGGCCTACGGCACCAACGGATCGATCGAGCACGATTCGAGCGTCTTCTTCCCCGCCGACAAGATCGTCTCCGCCCTCTACGGGCATCTCTCGCTGACGACCTTCAGCATCGGGACGCCCCTGGCGGTTCAGTACCCCGATCTCGCCGACGTGCCCACGTCGCTCCGCATGAGCTTCGGTGAGGGACGCGCCCGCAACACGATCCGCCCCGCCGACTTCCAGGTCCGCGGGCGTTTCACGGTTGGCGGTTCGGGGCAGACCCTCGATTCACTCCTCTCCGATCGCTGGGTCCCCGCGCCCCAGAAGGCGACCGATGTAAATGGTGAGAGGTATCCTGCCAACTCGCGCATCGAGGGATTTGTCATCACCTTTAATGCCGGCGCGAAGGAAAAGGGCGATGGCAAGGTCGCTATCGGCGGTTCGCAGATCCGCCTGGTCATCGCGAAACCCGATCCGAGCGATGCCGAGCGATTCGAAGACCCGATGGTGGTCTACCCCATCGCCGCCTCCTGCCAGGCCGAGGCCGCCACGCCCCAGGCCGCGCGCTTCCGCTTTGACGGGCGCGATATCTTCCTGGCGGGCGTGGGCGGGGCGAGCGAGGCGACCTTCGCCTTTGAGTTCGTGGTCCCCGCCGACTACGTCCCCGTCTCGCTTTATGTGAAGAATGTTCGCCACGACGTGATCGGTGGCGCGGGTGGCGCGCCCCGCAAGATGGCGACCGCCGCCGAACGCGACATGGCGATTGCCACGGGCGCTTTGATCGGCGGGAGTTTCAGCCCCGGCGCCACGGCGGGGGGAGCGCCCGGGGGCGATCTCGACAGCAGCCAGGCCGAGCGTCTGGGCTCGGGCACCGCGTGGCGTGAAGCGCCCCCCGGCCTGGTCTTCTCCAACCTCCTTCCCTTCACCATCCAGCTGGGGACCCAGGGCGGGCTCGAGGTCGACACCGACAACGGGAACATCATCACTTACGGCGAGCACACGTTCGATCCCGAGCAGATCAAGAACACGCGCGGCATCGATCGCAAGCTCCAGGTGCAGAAACTCATGACCACCGCCGACACGTCGACGGTCTTCGTCGATGTGAGCCTCGGGCAGCGGATGAGCCTACTCGGGCAGGCCGCGGCCGCGGTCGATCAGGTCGTCCCGCCGCTGCTGCGCGATATCAACGGGCAGATCTATGAGCCCATCGGCTTCATCTACGAGGACGCGACCAAGCTCGTCGTTCGGTTCAAGCCGGGCGAGCCGATCCGGTCGCTCTCGCAGTTGGCCCAGTCCGGCGCGAGCATCACGCGCAGCCGCAGCGATCAGAAGCTCAAGCTGATCTTCCGCATCAACAAGGGCGTGCCGCTGCAGTCGTTTGGTCTTGGAAACAAGATCCTCGCCGAGTTCAACCCGCCTTACCTGCCCAACAACTGACTCGGGCCATGCACTCGGCAAGGCAGGCACCCGCATGAGCGTGCCGCGGGCCATCTTTCTTCTGACTCGCGACGCGGCTCGACGCCTCGATCAGCTCGCGCGCGACGAGTACGCGATGCCCTCCATCGTGCTGATGGAGAACGCCGCTCGACACGCCGTCGATGTCGCCCTGGACCTGCTCGAAGGCGTGGACGAGCCCCGCATTCTGGTGCTGGCGGGAACGGGAAACAACGGTGGGGACGGGCTGGCCATGGCCCGCCATCTGCACAACGCCGGGGCGATGGTGTGCGTCCTGTTGCTGGGCCTTGCGGGCGATTACACCGGAGATGCCGCGACCAATCTCGCCACCGCGCGTGCGATGGGGCTGGTGCTTAATCCCAGCGGCCCAAAGGCGGCGGCCAGTGACCTCGCCCGCGCTGCCGCCGAACTCCGCCCGGATCTCATCGTCGATGCGATGTTCGGCACCGGGCTGACCCGCGAACTGTCGCCCCAGTTCCGCGCCGTGGTCGAGGGCGTGAACGCACTGAGCCAGGATGGGGTCATGGTGCTGAGCGTGGACCTTCCCTCGGGCCTCGATGCCGACAAGGGCATCGCGCTCCCCATTGCGGTCAGGGCGACGACCACGGTGACCTTCGTCGCGATCAAGCCCGGGTTGCTCACGCTCGAGGCGCAGGCCTATGTGGGCGACCTGATCGTGGCCGATATCGGCGCACCGCGTGAACTCGTCGAACGCCTGGGCACACCCGTTCTCCCGCTGCCCGGGGAGAAAACGTCGTCGCGCCCGCGCCGCCGAGCCGCCCGCTCCAGGCGACGCGGGCCGGCGGCCTGAAAACCGGGTGATTCACGGATCTTGCGCGCAGGGGCGTCGGTATCATGGTCATCCGTGGGGAGCAGCGTCATGGCCGTTCGGATGGAGTTGGCACGCATCCTGATCCGCGAGCTCAATGATTTCCAGATCATCGAACTGCGCGAGGTGCTCAACGGCGAAGCCGCCGCCGGCGAACAGTCGGCGCGCTCATTCCCCATCGTGATCGGCCTTCCCGAAGCCCACGCCATCGAGCGTCGTCTCAAGGGCATCTCCATCAAACGCCCCCAGACCCACGACCTGCTGGCCGATGTCATCACCCGGCTCGGCGGGACTTTGCAGTCCATCACCATCAACAACCTGGCTGACCACACGTTCTTCGCTTCGCTCGATGTGCGCACGCCCGATGGCGGCCTGGTGCACATCGATTCCCGCCCGAGCGACGCGATCGCTCTGGGCATCGCCGGCGATGTCCCCATCTTCGTGGAAGAGCATGTTCTGGAGGCCGCCAGCCGCGACGATGCCTGACCCCCTCCCTAACGAGGCGCGTGCCCAGCACGCATTCCCCCCGTGCTACGTCCCGGCCCGGTATATCACCTCCGATGTGCCCGGGATCGGCGGTCGTCTCAAGGAACGTCCCGAGGACTTCCTGGTCGACGAGGTCCCGCTCTACCCCCCCTCGGGCAGCGGTGAACACATCTACCTCACCGTGCAGAAGCGGTTGCTCTCGACCTACGACATGGTCAGCATCATCGCGTCACACTTTGGGGTCCGTCGCAAGGACATCGGCTACGCCGGCCTCAAGGACAAGCACGCCATCACGCGCCAGACGCTGTCGATCTATGCCCCGGGCCGCAAGATCGAAGATTTCAAAACCTTCGCGCACCCCTCACTCGATATCCAGGGCGCGACCTATCACAACAACAAGCTCCGCCCGGGGCACCTTCGCGGCAATCGCTTCTCGATCCGCATCCGCGGCGTCGAACCCACCCAGGTCGTCCACGCCTCGCGCGTGCTCAAGCAACTCTCCGCCAGCGGCGTTCCGAACCGCGTGGGCGAGCAGCGCTTTGGCCTGCTCGAGAACAACCACGCAATCGGCGCGGCCCTCCTTCGAGCCGATTGGCAAGGCGTGTGCGATGAACTCCTCGGGCCATGCCCCAGTTTCCCCGATATCAACCCCGAGGCCCGTGAGCACTACGCCGCAGGCCGCTACAGCGAGGCCCTCCAGTCCATGCCCATACGGGCGCGTGTCGAATCGGTGGTGCTCAACGCCCTCTCCAAGAACTTCAGCGCCAAGGGCGCGGTCAACGTCATGGACGACACGCTGATGGGCTTCTATCTCTCCGCCTTCCAGTCGGCAGTCTTCAACGCGGTGCTCGATCATCGCATCGAGGAGGGCACGCTGGGCGCGCTTCTGCCCGGTGACGTCGCCGTCAAACATGAGAACTTCGCGGCCTTCAGCGTCGACGACCAGACCGCCGCCGATCCATCGACCGCGCGCCGACTGTCGTCGTTCGAGATCAGCCCTTCAGGCCCGATGTGGGGGAGCTCGATGAAGCGAGCCGCCGACGAGCGTGACCGTCTCGAGTGTGAGGCCCTCGCCCGTGCGGGGCTGACGCCCGACGATCTCGACGCCGCCCGCGGACGACCCCAGGGGCTCATCGACGGCAAGCGCCGCCCCCTGCGCGTGCCACTGATCGACCCCGACTGCGAGGGGGGCGTGGACGAGCATGGGCCCTATGTCCGCCTCATGTTCGAACTTCCGCGAGGGTCGTTCGCGACGGTGGTCGCCCGTGAAATCATGAAGCCCGCCAACCCGAAGATCGCGGGTCCAAGCGACGAGCCGGGCGAATCCTGAAATGGACGCCCCCCCGGGCTGGACCCACGCCCAAGGTGCGCCAACCCTTTTGGCTTGACAGACCCCGCCTTCAACCCCCGCAAACCTGTCCCCGGACGCCCGCTCCCGCCGTTGCCCCGGCCACCCTCGGCCAAGCCCAAGCGCGTCCGCGGCGGAATCAAAATCGGCGCTGATGAAAACCCGGCCCAGGGCAACTGGGCCGCCCAGCGCTGGCTGCGCATCCCCGAACAAGCCGCCCTGGGCCCGTTTTTGGTCGAGGGGCTTGAGTACGCCCGCCTCGGGCAGACACGTCGATTCGATTTTCGCCCGGGCCTGATCGAGGCCCTCGTTCAGGGCCGGATGGACCGTGCCTACATCACCGTTCTGCGTGTGCAGACATTTAACGAAACCCAGTGGGCCCAAGCCGTAGTTCGTCTGGCCGAGGGTGTGAGTTTCGCGGCCAAACTCCTCGCGGGGGAGATGCCCCCCAACATCGAAGAGGCCTTCGCCCCGACGCTTCCCGCCCTTATCCCGGGGGAACTGGGTGATGTGAAAGTCTCGTGCACCTGTGCGGATTACGTCGGTGCACCCTCCGAATCCAAGGAACGGTTCTGGTGCAAGCACGCCTGCTGCGTGGCCTATCTGTTTGCGCAGCGTCTCAACGTCAACCCTCTCATCATGTTCGGGATCAGGGGCCTGCCCTCCGAAGACCTCCTCGAGCGACTGCGGGTTCGTCGGGCGTTGGCCTCATCCACTGGGGGCGCATCGCCCGTCTATCAGCAGCGTGTACCCGGGGTGTCGGATATCGCCAGCGAGCCGCTCGACGCTGGCCTGGCCCGGTTCTGGGAGGCCGGCCCGAGTCTGCGCGAACTCGACCTGCCCCTGGGGCCGCCACCCGTCTCGCACCCGCTTTTGAGGCGGCTAGGCCCCAGCCCTTTCCAGGGGGCCAAGTTCCCGCTGGTGGGTCTGCTGGCCAGCTGCTATGAGACTATCAGCGAAGCGGCCCGGACACCCGGCCCGCCGCCTCCCCCTCCCGTCCCCGAACCTGAAGTGCCCGATTCCGAGGCTGTTTGACTCGGTGGGCTGGGGTTCTACGATCGGTGGTTGTTCGAGGAGCCGTCCGCGACGAAGTGCCCCCCAAGGGCGAAGGCGCGGCATGGGCAACGAACCCGGCGGCTTGGGTCGTTGTCTCGCTCCGAGCGTTGGTAGATCCAGCGCTCCTGGCCGCGGTTTTCCGCTTCCTGCCGGGTGCCCATCGGGCCCGTCACGCCGCGGACCGCGACTTGAGTGGTCCGTCGGCTGATCCGGGCGGCTTGGTGTCCCGGGGTGTGTGGAGCGGAGGAACGAAACGACCCGGTCTTTGGTCGATGGTGTAAAGGTAGCACAGCAGATTTTGGTTCTGTTAGTCCAGGTTCGAATCCTGGTCGACCAACTTGTCTGCGGCATGCCCTGACACGAGCCGCAACCAACAACCGGGTCGGGTGATTCATGTCCCCGGCATCGAGCACATCACCCAGCGCGATCATCCTCGCCGCGGGCAAGGGCACGCGGATGAAGGGCGATCTGCCCAAGGTCTGCTTCCCGGTGGGGGGGCGGGCGATGGTGTGCGCGGTGGTCGATGCCTGCATTGCCGCGGGCTGCGCCGACATCGTGATCGTCGTCGGCTACAAGCAGGAACTGGTGCGCGAGGCCCTCAAGGGCTACAGCGTGCGCTTCGCGGTGCAGGACGAGCAGTTGGGCACCGGGCACGCCGTCGGCTGCGCCAAGCCGCTGTTCGAAGGAATGCCCGCGTCGGATGTCTTCGTGCTCTGCGGCGATGGCCCGCTGATCCGTGCGTCGACGCTGACCACCGTGCTGGCGCGTCATCGCGCAACCCACGCCGCGGCGACGCTGGCCACCAGCGTGATCGACGACCCCGCCGGCTATGGGCGGATCGTGCGTGACGCCCAGGGGCGCTTCCTGCGGATCGTCGAGCAGAAGAATGCGACCGAGCAGCAGCGGGCGATCCGCGAGGTCAACCCCAGTTACTACTGCTTCCGCTCCGACGATCTCTTCCGCGCCCTGGCCCATGTGCGGCGCAACGAGGTGGGCGGCGAGTACTACCTGACCGACGTTCCCGAGCTCCTCGCGGGCGAGGGAAAGACCGTCGAACTGGTGGACGAAGTCGTGGCCGAGGACGTGCTCAGCATCAACACCCCGGAGGACCTGGCTCATGTCGACGCTCTCTACCAGAAGCGGCAAGCAAGGCCCTCCACCGCGAGCCCCCAACCATGCCCGGGCGGAGGTTGAGTACATGACCAACACCTCCAACCGCGACCTCAAGATCTTCGCCGGACGCTCGAGCGCCGGGCTTACCGAGCGCATCTGCGCACACCTGGGCATGGCGATGGGCCAGGCCCGCACGATCGCCTTCCCCGATGGGGAGGTGCTGGTCAAGCTCGACGAGGACGTGCGCGGCCGCGACTGCTACGTCGTCATCTCGACCTGCCAACCCGTCAACGACAACCTCGTCGAACTGCTGGTCTATCTTGACTGTCTCCGCCGGGCCAGCGCGGCCCGCATCACCGTCGTGATTCCGTATTTCGGCTACGCCCGCCAGGACCGCAAGGACGAGGGTCGCGTGCCCATCACGGCGAAACTGGTGGCGAATCTGATCACCGCCGCCGGCGCTGATCGCGTCGTGGCCCTCGACCTGCACGCGGCCCAGATCCAGGGCTTCTTCGATCTCCCGGTCGATCACCTCTCGGCCACACCCGTCTTCATCGAGCACTTCCTCGCGAACAAGGCGGCGATGCCCGACCTGTGCGTGGTGAGCCCGGACGTGGGCAACGTGAAGGTCGCCGAGGGGATCGTGAACATGCTCGGTGGCGAACTGGCGATCATCCACAAGCGCCGCTTGAGCGGGTCGTCGGTGGTGGCGCAGGCGATCATCGGCTCGGTCGAGAACAAGACCGTGCTGATGTTCGACGACATCATCTCGACCGCGGGGACGATCTGCGACGCCGCCCGCCTGCTCAAGGAGAATGGTGCCCGCGAGATCATCGCCGCCGCCACGCACCCGGTGCTGGTGGGCCCCGCGATCGAGCGTCTGGCCTCGGGCGCGATCTCGCGCCTGGTGGTGACGGACACGATCCCGCTGGGGTCGAACGTCGATCCGATCCGCGACCGTCTTGTCGTTCTGTCGGTGGGCCCGCTGCTGGGCGAGGCCATCCGTCGTATCCACAACAACCAGTCGGTGTCGGCCCTGTTCAAGCAGACCGCCGGCCCCAAGCGTTAGCACACCAAGGTCAGAAGCCCCCGCGAGTAAAGGGGGCGAGATGTTGAAAGGAAGCGAAGAGTCATGCACGAGAAAGCACCCGTTCTTCAGGCCAGCGACCGCGAGCGGATCGGCACGCGCTATTGCAAGCGGTACCGCGACGCGGGCCAACTCCCCGCCGTGCTCTACGGGCACGGGCAGGCCCCGATCCCGATCCTTCTCGAATCGCGCGACACCCTGGCCCACATCCACAAGGGCGAGAAGGTCTTCCGCATGAACTTCGCGGGGGCCAAGGGCGGCAAGCACAAGGACGACGGGCAGACCGTGCTGCTCAAGGACCTGCAGTTTGATTACCTGGGCTCGACCATCGTGCACGCCGACTTCGCCCGCGTCGATCTGAGCGAGCGCGTCCGCACCCGCGTGCCGATCCACCTCGTGGGCGAGGCCAAGGGCCTCAAGCAGGCGGGTGCGATCCTGATGCACCCGACGGCCGAGCTCGAGATCGAGTGCATGGTGAGCGAACTGCCCGACTTCATCGAGGTCGACATCGCCGACCTCGACGTGGGCCACTCGATCGCCGCCGCCGCGGTCAAGCTCCCCAGCGACTCGATGAAGCTGATCACCGACTCGCACGCGATCTGCGCGCAGATCGTGATCCAGCTCGAGGTCGAGGTCGCCGAGGCGACCACCGCCACGGGCGAGGCCGCCGAGCCCGAGGTCATCACCGCCAAGAAGCCCGCTGAGGGCGAAGAAGGCGCCAAGGACGCCAAGGCCGGCGCGAAGGACGCCAAGCCCGCCGGCGACAAGAAGAAGTAACCCCCAAGACCGGCCGTTGCTCCTCCGCCCCGCGGCGTGATCCGCGGGGCGGGGGCGCACGCCAACGCCTGAATCGTTGTCATGAAGATGATCGTCGGACTCGGCAACCCCGGATCGGAATACGCCAAGACGCGGCACAACGCCGGGTTCATGGTGGTCGATCGCCTCTGCGCCCTGCACGCCAGGGGCGAGGTTGCCAAGGGGCGCTTCGGTGCGGCGACGATCGATGCCACGATCGCCGGCGAGAAATGCCTGCTCCTCAAGCCCACAACCTATATGAACCTCTCCGGGCGGGCCGTGGCCGAGGCCGTCCGCTTCTACAAAATCGATCCCATCGCCGACATGCTCGTCATCGTCGACGACCTCTATCTGCCCGTGGGGCGCGTGCGGGCCCGGTCGGGCGGCAGCGCCGGGGGCCACAACGGGCTGAGCGATATCCAGCGGGCCATCGGCACCGACGCTTATCCGCGCGTGCGCGTGGGCGTGGGGCTTAGGCCCAATGGGGGCAAGCCCCCGATGATGGACCAGGCCGACTTTGTGCTGTCGCGCTTCGGCGCGGATGAAGAAGATGATCTGAACGCGTCGATCGAGACCGCCGCCAAGGCCGCGGCGACCTTTGTCCAACGCGGTATTGATGTCTGCATGAACGAGTGCAACGCCCCGGCGAGCGAGCCCAAGCGAGCCGCCGAGGATTCCAAGACCACCAGGGAGCGACCCGTCGACGGGTCCGAGCGAAAGGATTGACCATGTCCGAGAAGCGTGAATACGTCTACGAGTCGATGTTCCTGCTGAGCCAGGCGACGGCGGCGGACCTCCGCGGCGCGATCGACCACATCAATGAGATCCTCAACCGCGGGCACGCCCAGGTGCTGGCCATGCGCAAGTGGGACGAGCGCCGCCTCGCCTACGAGGTGCAGGGCCAGAAGCGCGGCGTGTACATCCTCTGCTACTTCAAGGCGCCGGGCGCCGACATCGCGCACATCGAGCGCGACTGCAACCTCTCGGACAAGGTCATGCGCGTCATGATCCTGCGCTGCGATCACATGACGCCCGATCAGATCCAGGCCGCCGACGATCGTCAGGGTCTCGACGCCGAGGCGAAGATGCGGGCCGAGCGCCCCGCCGTTCAGCCCGCGGGCGTGGCCGCCGACGACGCGCCCCAGGCCGACGAGCCGCCCGCCGACGAACTGCCCGAGTGATCCGGTTCTGACCGTCTCGCACGGCCCCCCACACCCACGCACACCACGGAGAACCCCCGATGGCCGGCAGTTTTAACAAGGTGATCCTGCTCGGGAACCTCACCCGCGACGTCGAACTCAAGTCGACCCAGAGCGGCCAGAGCGTCGCGAACATCGGCCTGGCGGTGAACCGTCGCTGGCGCACGCCCGACGGCGAGCAGCGCGAGGAGACCACCTTCATCGACTGCGAGGCCTGGGGAAAGACCGCCGAGATGATCGCGCAGTACTTCTCCAAGGGCCGCCCCGTGCTGCTCGAGGGGCGACTGCGCCTCGACACCTGGCAGGACAAGGACTCGGGCCAGAACCGCTCGAAGCTCAAGGTTCTGGTCGAGAACTTCTCGTTCGTCGACAGCAAGCCCGGCGCTGGGGGCGGCGGCGGTGGTGGGGGCGACTCGCACGGCGGCGCATCACGCCCCGCGCGCCCGACGCGCCCGCAGACGCAGAGCGAGCCGGGCATCAGCGAGGACGACATTCCCTTCTAAGCTCGTGAATCAACCCGGTGTGCGCCGCGGGTGTGTTCGGCGCACGACAACGCTGGGGCGGGTGAGCGGGGCGTGTGTCCCCGGCCACCGCTCCTAACTGGATGGGCCAGCAAGGCCCCTGAAAGGACAGCCATGCCAAAGAGCATGAAACTGCTTCTGACCGAGAACGTGGACAGCCTGGGCATCGTGGGCGACGTGGTGGGCGTGCGCCTGGGCTATGCCCGCAACTTCCTCCTGCCGCGCGGGCTGGCCACGGCTCCGAGCGACGAGAAGATCAAGGAACTCGCCGGCAAGCGGGCCGAGGCGCAGCGCATGCTCGCCGAACTGCGCAAGCAGCGCGAGCAGATGACGCAGAAGCTCATCGGGCTCGAGATCGACCTGGTCCGCTCGTGCAACGACCAGGGCATCCTCTACGGCGCGATCACGCAGCAGGACATCTGCACCGCGCTGGGCGAGAAGGGCTACACCGTCAAGCCCCGCGAGGTCCGCATCGCCCACACGATGAAGCGGATCGACAACTACGACGTGCAGGTCAAGCTCGACAGCGACCTGAACGCGATGGTCAAGATCCACGTCAAGCCCGACCGCGAACTCCCCCGCGACGAACGCCACCACGAGCCGGCCAAGGCCGACGCGGGCGAGAAGGCCGAGCAGGCCGAGGCCCACGCCGCCGACGTCAAGGCCGCCAAGGCCAAGTCCGAGGGCGCCTTCGGCGGCAAGGCCGAGACCAAGGGTTCGTTCTCCAGCGGCGCCGCCGAGCCCAAGGCCGAGGCCAAGCCCGCCAAGGGCGAAAAGAAGGGCGAGCCCAAGGGCGAGAAGAAGTCCAAGAAGTAAGCCTTCGGAACTGGTATTTCACAGTCGAACAGGGCCGGTTGCGCAAGCAGCCGGCCTTTTTCATTCGATCGAACCTGCCGTCGGGGCAACAAAGGAGATCGAGCCCGCCGAGCGATGCAAGCGGCTTGTGAACAGGGTAATACGAACATCAGTCAGTCCTGGGGACTGATCTGTCCTGTTTTATGCCGATCGTCACGACAGGCCGCCCACGCATGCGATAAATGCACTTTCAAAGGCTCCGGAGGGCACGGTATATTGAGCAGTGTTGGCACGAGCCATTCCGCGGCTCATCGTGTCATCAATAGGAGGCATAGACATGAATCGGTTTGTCATTTCGCTGGCGATCTGCGTCCTTGCCGTTCAATCGCTGGCGGGGCCTGACTTCAACCCACCCTCGTGGCGAGGCCTGCCCAACTCCACCACGCAGGGTTGGGACTTTCTGTCGGGGAATACACATCCCGGCGACCTGCCGGATGATCGCGTGGTCCCTCTGCGCAACCCCAATGAAGTGCCAGCACACATCGTGCCATTCAGGACGAATCCAACCAGCCCCAACATTCCATTTGTCTATCGGCAACGTGTCTCGCAGCCCCACGTGACCGATACCTTCCTGACCCTGCTCGGGGCCGTGCCCGACGATGACCCGGCTTACCTGATGATGGCTATTCCCAACTACCAAAGTAACCAACAGTCGCTCATGCGGATCCAGTTGACCTACCGCGTGGCGTCGATCCCCATGATCTTCGTGAGCCACCTGAATGGCATGGAACATCAGATAGCCACCACGGAACTCATCGGCTTCAATGATCGGTTTGATCCCGAGCGGGGTAACTGGCGTCAGGCGACCGTCGATTTTGAATTCGGACGGACAACCGAGTGGCACTTGCTCCTGTTCATCAACCATTCGGGGCTTGAACTCGACATCGAGTCGATCGTCGTCGACACCATCGTCCCCGCCCCGGGCATCACGGGCATGATGATGGCCTTTGGCATGATCGGATTGCGTCGCCGCAGACCCCGCGAGTACGCCGCCGCCGGCTGAACGCAGCAGGCCAATTTTGTCAGGGCACCGTGTTCAATCGAGATGTAGTGACGACCCGACCCACGGGTCACGAACCCTTCATCAGAGGGCTACCGCGAGTGCTCAAAAAAAAAGAACGCCCGGGGTGAGGTCCCGGGCGTCGCGGCTGTCAAAGTCGCCGCATCTTGAGGGGGCGGGGTTTACCGGGGCCCAACGCCCGCCCGCACGCGGTATTGCTCTTGCCTCGAAGAAATTTCTTCGCGAGTTGTTTCTGGAGTATCGGCCGGGAGTTGCGCCACCGCCTGGGTCGCCGCCTCGTACGCCTCCTTGAACTCGCCCCGCTCGGCGTGGACCCGGGCCAGCGTGTCGAGAATCCGCCCATCCTGATGCAGGGACAGGTCGCACGCCGTGCGGGCCAGGGAAAGGGCCAGGTCGGTGTCGCGCCGTTCCACGCCGTGGGCCGTCACGATCGTCCATGCCATGTCGTTGAGAGCATTGGGGTTAGATGCAAGTGGCCCCGCGCTCACGCGCCGGGCGAAGGCGTAGGCCTTGTCGGTTTCGCGGGTCTGGGTGAGGAGGATCTCGAGGTTGACCGCCGCCACCTGGCCAAAGCGGGCCGCGTCGAGCGTGATCATCTCGTCGGTGAGGCGTTCGACCTCTCGAAAGTCGTGCTTCTCCATGGCCTGGGTGAACTTCTTGGCCAGGGCGTTGCCCTTGCGGGTGGTCTCTTCGCGCAGGCGCAGGGCCTCGGCCCCCTGGGCGATGTCCCACGTCTTGTCGATCACCTGTCCCAGCACCGATTCCATCTCGCCCGGGGGCTGGTGGGGGTTGCCGATCCAGGCGATGCGTCCGGCCTGGTCGACGATGAACACCGAGGGGATGCTCACGCGCCGAGCCGCGGCCATCCAGGTGCTGGCCATCTCGCCCTCGACCCCGTCATAAGCCACGGTGAAGGCCATGGCCTCGCGTCGGTCGTCGACGAACCGTCGCACGCGATCGATGAAGATGTCGTCGGGAAGGCTGAACTCGCGGGTGGTCTTCTCCCACACGCTCACGCCCACGACCGTCAGCGCGTCCTTGTAACGCTTCTGCAGGCGTACCAGCAGCGGGATCGAATCGCGGCAGGGCTCGCACCAGGTCGCCCAGAACTCCACCAGATACACCCGCCCCGGCTCGAAGGCCTCGATCGGTGCGCCATTGATCCATTTCTCTGGCGCGATGCGCGGGGCGGCGTCGCCCATTACCAGCGGCGGGAGGGTGGGGGGTGCCGCGTTGCCCGGCGTGGGTGAATCGGGCTGTGCATCGGGGGGCTGGGGCGTGGGCGTCGCGGGGACTGACTCGGGCTGAGTGTCCGGCTCGATGGTTGTGGGCTGGGGTTGGGCAGCCAGCGCGGCCGAGGCTGTGCTGGCCAGCACCAAGGCCGCGAGGAGCACCCGCCCGATGCGGTGTGAGGTTGAGACGAGCTTGGGATTGACACCGTGCATCCGGGGTGGCTCCGTGGTGGGTGGGAAATGGAGGGTGATCGTGAAGGACTGTGGGGTTAGGGGTGGGGGGGTGGAATGTCCGAGAAAGGCCCCGTCATGATTGTTCGCGTGAGCGGGGCTGTGTGTGCGGCTGAAATCGGGTGAGAATCACCCAGAACCCCAGCCGATGTTCGCGGAAAAGGAAGAGTGGATAGGGCTCCAGGACAGGGAATGCGGATAGTGAAGGCTGATTGAGTGTTCGGGTCACGAAAACGAGGTAACAGCCCGGGCCCGGCAGGATGCCAAGGATTGAAGGACGTGATCCCGATCGAGACACAACCCGAGCGACGCACGCTGCCGGTTTTGGCGGGCCTGGCGGTGAGCGGGCTGGTGCACTTGGCGGCGATGGCCGGGCTGGCGATGTCACCCGGGATCGAGGCGGGTTCGATCGGCGAACGCAAGGTGGGTGTGCTGATCCTGCCCCCGGCTGAGCGGACGCCAGACGCCGCGGCGACTACCCCCGAACCTAAGGCCGAAGCCGCGCCAGAGCCCAAGCCTGAACAAGAGCCCGAGGCGATCCGCGCGGGGATCGAGGATTCCAACGCGGTGTCGCCCAACTGGCAGGGGTTCAACGAGCGCGAGGCGACGGAGCACGCGGCGGCGAAATCGTCGGTCGAGCAAGCCGCCCTGGCGCTCAACCCGGGATCGCCCGCGCCGGCTGCCCCGGCAGAGGTGCCCCGGAACGAGCCGCCAACAGAGCCGCAAGCGACACCGGAAGCGGCGGGCGAGCCGCATGTCCCACAGGAGGCCGCAAAGAGCACCGAGGTGACGCCGCCGGTGGTGCCTCAGCCTCCTTCCTCATCAACGCCTCCGGTGTTGCAAGCGCCGCCCGCAATCGCACCACCCGCGGCTCAACAGCCCGAGTCGCGCCCCGCGACGGTCCCTGTGGGCGAGCCGCCTTCGCCCGCAACACCCGTCACGCCCGAGTTGGAGGCGGGCGAGATCGTCGAAGCATCGTCTGATGCGGCGCATGATGCGATGTTGGAAAAGGCAAACGTGGAGGCCGCCGCAGCGAGTGATACGGCGAATGACACGGCGAGTGACACCGTTGGCGACGCTGGAGAACGAGTCGAAAAAGATTCTTCGTCCGATCTCAAGGCGCTGTGGGCGTTGTTTGCGCCGCCGCCCAATGCCACCTCTCCGTTGTCACCGCCGCCACCTATCGCGCCATCCGCAAACACCCCCGCCGCGCCGACAACGCCGCAAGCGTCGCTCGCGACAGCGCAGCCGGGCGGCGACCCCGGTCAGATCGGCCTGGCCTCGGACGCCGAATCGGACGCGAGTTCGATCAAAGAGGCGATCGAGTATCGCCTGGGTAAACCCCTCGCCGGCAAGGGGCTCAAGATCCGCACGATGCGCCCCAACTGGAGCGTCACGACGCGACTGACGGCCAGCCCCCGCAACCCGGTGGTCCGCGTCGTCTTTGGGCGCGACGGCCGCGTGCTCGAGGCGAAGTTCGTCGCGGGCCAGGAGACGGGCTACCCCGACGTCGACGCGCCGATCCTGCACGCGGTCTATCGCTGGACCGCCAGCGGCGAGGCCCTGACCAAGCTCCCGGCGGGCGACCCGCGGGCCGGCGTCACCATGACCTTCCGCATGATCCTCCGCGAGTAGGCGCGGGGTGTTGACCGATGGGAGACGCATGAAGGGGCGGCGTGGAATCCTGGTGCGATGGACCGCCGCGTGCATCGGCGCGAGTATCGGCGCGCAGACTGGCATTGCGCAGGCGCAGGTGGGCACAAGCCCGCCGCCGCTGAGCCCGGTTGACCCGATGTTCGATGACATCTCGCCCCTGGCGCGGTCGCTGCGGGTGATGCCCACGGACCTGCGCGTGCCCATCGGGTTCGAGCGGGTGTACCGGGTGGAGGGAACGCCCCGGCTGTATGGAAACGCGCCCGCGGGCGAGGGGCTGATGGCGCGGGTGTCGGGGGCGGTGGTCGCGGTTTTTCCGAGGTCGGAATACTCGAGCCAGAGCGGCCGCCCGCTGATCCCCGCGGGGACGGTCTTTCTGCTGGGCGAGGCGTCGGAGGTGCTCGCGCCGCACCGGGGGAAGGCGCGTGACCTGGCGTCGGTCCCGGGGCGTGTGTCGAACGCGACGCCCATGCGCGTGGGATCGCGCGTCGATCGCGGAGCAGTGTACGAGTTGCCCGGCGAGGAACGAGTCCGGCCCGCGATGATCGACGCCGCGGCGCGGTCGATGTGGACCGACGAGGGAGAGCGTCGGGCGCGGATCACGGCCCTACTCGACGTGGTCGCAATCTCGCCAACACGTTGAACACGTCATTCTGAATGGGGCGATCGGGTGGGCTGGTTACCGCTGCTCGGGGTTCTCGCCCGCGATGTTCTGGCGCATCGAGGTGTCCGCCTGCAGGTTCTTGAGGCGGTAGAAGTCCATGATGCCCAGGTTCCCCGAGCGGAACGACTCGGCGATGGCCCGCGGGATCTCCGCCTCGGCCAGCACCACCTGCGCCCGGTTCTTCTGCTCGAGCGCCTTGAACTCCTGCTCCTCGGCGACGGCCAGGGCCCGGCGCTTCTCGGCCTCGGCCTGCGCCTTCTGCTTGTCGGCGTTGGCCTGGTCGAGCTGCAGTTTCGCGCCGATGTTGTCGCCCACGTCGATGTCCGCGATGTCGATCGACAAGATCTCGAAGGCCGAGCCCGCGTCGAGCCCGCTCGACATCACCTTCTTGCTGATGTGGTCGGGGTTCTCGAGCACCTGCTTGTGGTCGAGCGCCGAGCCGATCGTCGAGACGATGCCCTGGCCCACGCGTGCGATGATGGTCTCTTCCGTCGCCCCGCCCACCAGGCGCGGGATGTTCGTGCGCACCGTCACGCGGGCCTTGCAACGCAACTGGATGCCGTCCTTGGCCACCGCGTCGATCGTGGGGCGCGGGCCGGCGACGGCGGGGCAGTCGATCACCTTGGGGTTCACGCTCGTCTGCACCGCGTCGAGGATGTCACGCCCGGCCAGGTCGATCGCCGTCGCGATCGAGAAGGGCAGGTCGATCTTGGCGCCCCGGGCGGCGATCATCGCCGAGATGACGTTGGGCACGCGACCGCCCGCGAGGTAGTGCGTCTCGAGGCCCGCCGTCGGGATGTCCATGCCCGCCTTCACGGCGCGGATGCGGCTGTAGACGATGGTGCGCAGGTCGACCTTGCGCAGACGCATGCCCACCATCTCGAGCAGCCCCACGTGCGCGTTCGAGAGGAGCGCCTGCACGTAGAGGTTCAGGAAGTTGGCGATCAGGATGACAAAGACGAGCAGAAAAAGCGCCCCGACGATGATCGCGCCGATGGTGATGGGATTGATCGCCGTTCCACCCGCGGGGCGGGCGGCGCCACCCTGGGCCAGGGCGAGGGTGGGAAGGGCGAGCGGGAGAAGAATGCCGAGTAGGCGTGTGCGCATGTGCGGCGCTCCTTGCGGGTTGGCGGGTGAGTGAGGCGTGGTGAGTATAGGGGTTTTCGACGCGGGCAAGGATCAGGCGAGGGGGCGGACCTTGATCTGCGCACCCTCGACGCTGGTGATCTTGATCCTCGTGCCCGCGGGGAGCAGGGTCGTCTCGGAGAGGGCGTCGTAGCGCGTGCCGTCGACCTCGACCACGCCCACGGGGCGGCAGTCGGTGCGAACCACGCCCTCGCGTCCGATGAGGGCGGCGCGTTGCTGCTGTTCCTGGGCTTGCGCCAAAGCCTGGGCGTTGGCCTCTTCCTCGGTAGGGATGCCGATCATGCGTCGGCCGATGGGCGTGGAGGGGTAAATTCGCAAGGCGAAGAGGACGAGGATGGGCCCGAGGATCGCCACACCCAGCAGCGAGGTGATGCCCCACGCCGGGTCGTAGCGCCAGAGCACGACGACACCCGCGGCCGCGGCCGCGATCGCGATGAACCCGATCGCCCCGGCCGAAGGGACGAAGACCTCGATGAAGAGGAGCACGATGGCCAGGGCCAGCAGCGCGAGCCCCCAGAAGAGCGCGTCATCCATGGGTGTCGGGTCCTGAAGCGGGCGGCTCGCTGATCAACTCCACGCCGATCCGGAAGGGCGTGGCGCTTACCACGCGAACGCGGGAGTTCTCGGGAATGTAACCAAACTCGGCGACCGCGTCGACGACCCGCCCATCGATGATCACACGCCCGGCCGGACGCATCGGCGTCACGCACTCGCCCTCATCGCCGACGCCGATATCCTCGTCGCCCGCCATCGCCCGCAGCATCGGCTCGACGGGCTCCTCTCCCGCATCGACCAGGATCATGCCCCGGAAGAACGGGATTGAGCGCATGTGACGGGCGATGACATAGAACCCCGCCCCGGCGGTGACCATCGCCAGCACCACCGTGACCATTCCCTGCAGCAGATTGCTCTGCGCCTCTTGCGTGGTGGGGAAGAGCCCGCCCTGCGGGATAAAGGTCGTGACCAGCCCGCCAAAGAGCAGGATCAGCCCCAGGATTCCCGGCACGCCAAACCCCGGCGTGACGAAGATCTCGATCCCGATCAGCGCGATGCCCGCCAGGATCGCCGCCACTTCCCACCACGACGCCATGCCGATGAGCATGGGCGGGGCGATGAATGCGGCCAGCGCGATCAGCGCAATGAAGCCGGGGAGCGACACGCCCGGGTGCGTCATCTCGACGAACAGGCCGATGAGGAAGACCGCCAGGATCAAGCCGCGCACCCAGAAACTCGTCAGGAAGAGCACCAGCCCCTCGGACCAGTTCTGATCGAGGCGCTTGAGATAGGTCGACTGGAAAAAGTCGGCCACGTCCTTGTCGGTGCGGATGGGAACGACGCTTCCATCGGGCGCGACGGCGTTGACCGCCAGGCCAAAGAAGATCATGTCCTCGGCGCCCAGCACCGCGGCGCCCGTGCCGTCGGTCGCCTTGGCCAGAACTTCCCAGCGTCCGGCGTCGGCGCTGCTCAGGACAGGGCGAGAACTGGCGAGCTGGCCCTGATCGGCGGAGAGCACGTCGGCGATGATCGCGAGCTTCGACGAGCCGGCGGGGGCGCCCTCCACCGTGGGCCCGCGCGGCCCGCTCGTGCCGGGTGCGCCCGCGAGGCGCACCGGGCCCGTGGTGGTCTGGCCCGGGAAGAGCAGCTCGAACTCGGCGCGGTCGATGCACATCCGCTCGCCCGTGTCCTTGTTCCGCACGAACCAGAGTTCCACGTCGTTGGCGATCAGCGCCTGCATCAGGTACTCGTCGCGCACATACGCCCCGAATGAGTTGTTGAATCGGCGCGCCGAATCTCGCACGTCGGCCACCAGCGGCGGGAGGAGTTTCTTGAGGATCTGCTCGTTGTCGATCGGCGACACGCCCCGGATCGGATCCGCCGCCACCGGCATCGCGTCGCCGAAGATCACCGGGTCATTCACGATGATCTCGCGGCAGGCCAGCGCGATGATCGCGCCCCCGCTGATCGCCTGCGTGTTGATCCACGCCACCGTGTTGCGCACGGGGCACTGCTTGATCATGCTGCTGATCCGCAGCACCGCGCGAACCCCGCCGCCGGGGGTATCGATGTCGAAGACGATCGCGTCGGCGCCGCTGCGTACGGCCAGATCAAGGCGGCGTTGCACGCTCGTGGCCATGACCGAGCTGCCGTCGGAACTCTCGTCAATCTCGCCGTGGATGGTGATGATCGCCACGTTGGTGGCTTGGCGGGCCGCCACACCGGGGACCATGGGTACGGGCGTCGCAGGATTCGCCGGGCCGGACGCGGGAGGTGTGGTCTGGGCCGGGGCGAGCAGCGCCGCCAGGGCGATCAGCAGCAGCCCCATCGCCACGGGAAGACGCCAGGGGATTGTCCGGTGCGGTGTGCCCACGCCAGAGTATAGATTCGGCGGACACCCCCCTTTCGTTGCACCCGAGAGTGTCAGTAGCGGGAGGAGCATCGCCCCAACCTCCATGCACCCGCCCGGACGCCAACCAGCCACGGGCGGCAACATACGCCACAGGGCGGGGTGCTTCCCTACGCTTCCCCTCCAGCAAGCCCTTTCCATCAAGCCCTTCCGATCAAGGAGGTTTCGCGTGTCGACCCTTGCAAACAGCGCCGGCGGCCTTGCGATCAACGGCGGGACGCCTGTCTCTCCCAAGCCCGTCCCCTTCATGTCCACCGCCCTCACCCAGGCCGACATCGACGCCGCCACCGCGGTGCTCAAGTCCGGCATGCTCCGCGCCGCCAAAAAGTGCGAGGAGTTCGAGCAGCGCTGGGGCGCCATGACCCAGGCCAAGCACACCATGACCTGCGCCAACGGCACGGTCGCCCTGCAACTCGCCTACGAGCCCCTTTTCAAGCGCGGTGACGATGTCCTCGTCCCCGCCTGGAGCTACATCGCCACGGTCTCCATGGTCGTCGCCCGCGGCGGCAACCCCATCTTCGTCGACGCCAACCCCGAGACCTTCCAGATCGATGTCGCCGACGCCGCCCGCAAGATCACACCCAAGACCACCGCCATCGCGGTGACGCATCTCTACGGCGGGGTGGCGGACATCGACGCCGTCCAGGCTCTCGCCGCCAAGCACAACCTCAAGGTCATCTACGACGCGGCCCAGGCCCACCTCGCCACCTACAAGGGCAAGGGGCTGGGGGCGTTCGGCGATGCGGTGACCTATTCGCTCTATGCCACAAAGAACCTCGCCACCGGCGAGGGCGGCTTTGTCACCTGCAACGACGATGCGCTCGCCCGCCAGATCAAGCTGCTCCGCAGCCACGGCGAGACCGACAAGTACCTGCACGAGCAGGTCGGCTACAACTACCGCCTCAACGACATCGCCGGCGCGATCGGCTGCTCGCGCCTCGATCGGCTCGAGGCGCAGACGGCCCAGCGCCAGAAGAATGCCGCCCGGTACGACGCGATCCTCGCGAAGATCCCCGGTTTCCTCGCCCCCAAGGTGACGCCCAACACCACGTGTATCTGGCACCTCTACACGGTGCGCATCGCCGATGGGGCCCTGCGCTGCACGCGCGATGAGTTCTGCAAGGCGCTGATGGGCGAGGGCGTGCCGACGGCGGTGCACTACCCGCGTCCGCTCCCCAAGCAGCCGGCGCTCGCCGCGTGGGACAAGAAGAACACGCCCGTGTCGGATGATCTCTCGACGCGGGTCTTCTGCCTGCCCATGCACCACGACCTGAGCGACGAGCACTTTGGCATCATCGAGGCCGCGCTGAACAAAGTGGCCAAGGCGATGCGGGGCTGAGTCGATTCAAGCCGAGACAAACGAAATAAAACCCGGTCGCATGGCCCGGGTTTTTTCATGCGTTGTTGCTCGATGTGCCGGAAACGAGTCTGCTTACTCCACCGTCACGCTCTTGGCCAGGTTGCGGGGCTTGTCCACGTCGTGCCCGCGGATCACCGCCGCGTGATACGCCATCAACTGCAGCGGCACCACCGTCAGCATCGGGCTCAGCGGCTCGGCGATGTCGGGCACGTACAGCACGTCCTCGGCATACCGCTTGATCTCGTGGTCGCCCTCGGTCGCGACGGCGATCACGTGCCCGCCGCGGGCCCGCACTTCCTGGATGTTGCTCATCACCTTGTCGTACTGGCGGCCCCGGTTGGCGATAAAGACCGCGGGCATCCCCTCGCTGATGAGGGCGATGGGCCCGTGCTTCATCTCCGCCGCGGGCATCCCCTCGGCGTGGATGTACGAGATTTCCTTGAGCTTGAGCGCCCCCTCCAGCGCGGTCGGATAGTTGTACCCGCGCCCGAGAAAGAGCCAGTTTTCGCGGTCGCAATACTTCTCGGTCACCTTGCGGATGGCCTCGTCCTGCGTCAGCACCTGCTCGATCTTCTCGGGCAGGCTGTCCAGGGCTTTGAGCAGTTCCGAGCAGTGCTCGGTCGACATGAAGCGACGCCGCCCCAGGAAGAGCGTGATGAGCGTCAGCACGCAGACCTGCCCGACAAAGGCCTTGGTCGAAGCCACGCCGATCTCGGGCCCCACGCGCAGATAAACGCCCGCATCGGTCTCGCGCGGGATGGACGAGCCGACGGCGTTAACCACGCCCAGCGAGAGCGCGCCGCGTTCCTTGGCCTCGCGCAGGGCCGCGAGTGTGTCGGCGGTCTCACCCGACTGGCTCACCGCGATCACCGCCGTCCCGTCCTCGATGATCGGGTTGCGATAGCGGAACTCGCTGGCATATTCGGCGACGGCGGGGAGTTTGGCCAGGTCTTCGAGCAGGTATTCACCGATCATCGCCGCGTGCAGGGCCGTGCCCTGCGCGGTGAGGACGACGCGCCGGAGTTTGGTGAGCTCCTTGGCCAGGCCCGCGAGCCCGCCGAGGATGACGCGCCCTTCCTTGACGTCGATGCGCCCGCGCAGGCAGTTGCGCAGGGCCTTGGGCTGCTCGTAGATCTCCTTGCGCATGAAGTGCTGGTAGCCGCCCAGTTCGATCTCCTGGAGTTCGATCTCCAGTTGCTCGATGCGGGGCGTGACGGGGACATTGTGGATCGTGCTGGTGTGGAAGCCCTCGGGCGTGATCTTCACGACGTTGTAGTCGTCGAGGGTGAACGCCGTCGCGGTGTGCGACACGATCGCCGAGGCGTCGGAGGCCACGAAGTATTCCCCGTTGCCGATGCCCACAATCAGCGGCGAGCCCTTGCGAGCCACGACCAGCACGTTGGGCTCCTTCTCGCAGATCACGGCGATCGAATAGGCCCCGGTCACTTCGCGCAGAGCGGCCTGCACGGCCCGCTCAAGATCGCCCTCGTACAACTCGCCGATGAGCATGGCCAGCACCTCGGTGTCGGTCTGGCTCTTGAAGGTGTGCCCCTTCTCTTCGAGGTAGGTCTTGAGCGAGGCGTAGTTCTCGATGATGCCGTTGTGGATGAGGGCGATGCCGACCTTGTCGTCGATGTGCGGGTGGGCGTTGATGTCGGTGACCCCGCCGTGGGTCGCCCAGCGCGTGTGGGCCATGCCCAGATTGCCGCTGAGCCCGCCGTTCTCTTCGAGTTTGTCCTCGAGGTTCTGGACGCGTCCGATGGACTTGCAGACCCGGAGTTTGCCCTTCTCGAGCACGGCGATGCCCGCCGAGTCATACCCGCGATACTCGAGGCGCTTGAGGCCCTCGAGCAGGAGTTGCTGGCAGGGTTTGTTCCCGACGTAGGCGACGATCCCGCACATGCTGGCACACTCCCGTCCATGCTTGCCGCCGAACGCAGGCAGTCCTGCGTGTTCCTGGGCGGTTCATTGTAGAGCCGCGTCCGGGAACTACCCGCCCTGGGCCTCGAGCCGGTGTACCTACTGATCGGCGACCCCGTGGGTTCGCTGAGCCTAAGACAGCCTGCTCGCCCCCTCTTTGTGGTCCCCCTCCGCTTTCCGGCGTGCCCCAGGACCAATAAAAGCCGATAATCTCCTTCCAACGCGGGTTCTCACGCCGGAGCGTCGCGGACGTGTTTGTCTCTCAAGCTCATTCCTTTCGCCAGCAGGCCAGGCTGGCCATCACCCTGGCCTGGGTCGCCGGGTGCACCAACGCCATCGCGGTGCTGGCCTGCGGCGAGGCGGTCTCGCACGCCACCGGGCACACTACGCAACTGGGCATCGACCTGGCCCGCGCCGCGACGGAGTCATGGGATGCCTTGGTTGGGTCGTCGCTGGTCTTCCTGGTTGTGATCCTGCTGGCCTTTGGCGTGGGGGCGATGCTCGCCGGTTTCGTGATCGAACTGGGACGCAGACGCGGGTGGGAATCGATCTACGTCCTGCCCATGAGCCTTGAAGCCGCATGCCTGGCGGCGTTTGCGATCGTCATCGAGTATGCGGGAGACATGAACACCAGCCTGCTCCGAGGGCTGACCGGTCTGGCCGCCCTGGCCATGGGCATGCAGAACGCGACCATCACGCGCATTTCGAACGGGGTCGTCCGGACGACGCACGTCACGGGCGTGCTCACCGACCTGGGGGTCGAGGTCGGGCACACGCTCGTCGACGCGATGAAGCCCGGGCGCCCCACGCTCGCCGACTTCATGCGCGTGGCGACCAGCCAGAATGCACGGCGCATCGGCGTGCTCGTCTCGATCCTGGGTTCTTTCGTACTCGGAGCCGGGCTGGGGGCGGCGTTGTTCACCGCCGCGCCGCGCGTGGCGATGTTCCCCCCCGTGCTCTTTCTGCTGTGGACCATCTATCAGGACGCGGCGCGTCCCATCGCCGAGATCGAGCCGTCGGATCTCATCCGCGGCGCGGGGCTGCCCCTCCCGGCGGGGATCGCCGTGCTCCACCTGCGCCCGGACCCCAGACGCAGCGGGGTGCAGCGTCTCCCGGGCTTCGAGACCTGGTACGAACGCCTCGACCCGGGAACGCGCGTGGTGATCCTCGATCTGGGCGACGTGCCCGGGCTCAGCGTGAACTCCATCATCGAGTTGCGCGCCGCCGCGGCCTACTTGCGTCGGCACGGGCAGCGCCTCATCCTCGCCGGGATCACCAAACCCCAGTGGGAGGGTTTTCGCGCAATCCGCGGCGGAGAAAGGCTCGAGCCCGGGGAGATTTGCCCGGACCTCGAACTGGCCATCGCGCGTGGGATCAACGAACTGGCCTCGCTGCCGCGGGAGGCTCCGCCCAGTGGCACCCGTGCCTGATGTGGGGAGCCCCGCCCCGACATGCATTGAAAAACTCACGCGGGCAACGATCGGGGAAGCCGGATCGCGGCTATGCTGACGACGTTTGCGCGCGGGATCGCCCCCCGCCCCGATCGTCAACCAAACACCCTCGACGTAAGGACGACGCCGATGCCACGACGCACCGACATCAAGACCATCCTCGTCCTGGGCTCAGGTCCGATCGTCATCGGCCAGGGGTGCGAGTTCGACTACTCCGGCGCCCAGGCCTGCAAGGCCCTCAAGGCCGAGGGCTACCGCATCGTCCTGGTCAACTCCAATCCCGCCACCATCATGACCGACCCGGCCCTCTCGGACCGGACCTACATCGAGCCCATCACCCCCGAGGCCGTCACCAAGGTCATCGAACTCGAGGCCCAGCGCGGCCCGCGCATCGACGCCATCCTCCCCACGCTGGGCGGGCAGACCGCCCTCAACTGCGCCTGCGCCCTGTGGGATTCGGGAATCCTTCAGCAGAACAACGTGGCGATGATCGGCGCCAACCGCGAGGTCATCCACCGCGCCGAAGACCGCCAGGTCTTCAAGGACATCGTCAAGGGCCTGGGCCTGCAGATGCCCCTGGCCAAGGCCGTCGAATCGATCGAAGACGCCGAGGCCTTCCTCGACGAGATCGGCCTGCCCGCGATCATCCGACCCGCCTTCACCCTGGGGGGAACCGGCGGCGGGATCGCCTACAACCGCGAGGAGTTCCGCGAGATCGTCCAGCGCGGGCTCGCCGCCTCGATGATCCACCAGGTCCAGATCGACCAGAGCGTCATCGGCTGGAAGGAATACGAGCTCGAGGTCGTCCGCGACCGCAAGGATAACTGCATCATCATCTGCGGCATCGAGAACATCGACCCGATGGGCGTGCACACGGGCGACTCGATCACCGTCGCGCCGATCCTCACGCTCACCGACAAGGAATACCAGGCGATGCGCGACGCCGCCTTCGCCATCATGCGTGCGGTGGGCGTCGAGACGGGCGGCTCAAACGTGCAGTTCGCCGTCAACCCTAACCCCAAGCCCCGCCCCGACGGCACGCGCCCCTTCGAGATGGTCGTGGTCGAGATGAACCCGCGCGTCAGCCGCAGTTCCGCCCTCGCGAGCAAGGCGACGGGTTTCCCCATCGCCAAGATCGCGGCGAAACTCGCCGTGGGCTACACGCTCGACGAACTCCGCAACGACATCACCGGCACCACCAGCGCCTGCTTCGAGCCGACGATCGACTATGTGGTGACGAAGATCCCGCGCTGGACCTTCGAGAAGTTCCCCGAGGCCGACGAGACCCTCACCACGCAGATGAAGAGCGTGGGCGAGGTGATGGCCATCGGGCGCACTTTCAAGGAGAGCTTCCAGAAGGCCATCCGCTCGCTCGACGTGAAGCGTTTCGGGCTGGGGCTCGACCGCAACGACAAGTGGCTCGCCGCGATGCGATCCGCCTCGCGCGACCACGCCGTCGTCGATCACACCGCCTCGGCCAATGCACCAGCACCCGTGCCCAACGGGGCCACGGGCCCGCGCACGGCCGATGGCGAAGCGATCGAATGGCCCATCAGCGCCGACAAACTCACCCGCAAACTCGCCGTCCCCAGCCAGGGCCGCCTCTACTACGTGCGCTACGCCTTCAAACTCGGCTGGACGATCGAGAAGATTCACGAACTCTCGCGCATCGACCCCTTCTTTCTCGATCAGATCAAGCAACTCGTCGAGTTCGAGGATGTGCTCTGCGGCTATCGCACGCTGCAGGACGTCCCCGCCGACGTCCTTTTTCAGGCCAAGCAACTGGGCTACAGCGACGCCCAACTCGCCCACCTCTACCTGGGCACGCTCTCCGCCGATTCCATCCTCAAGATCCGCCAGTACCGCACGAAGTTGGGCATCGAGCCGGTGTACAAACTCGTGGACACCTGCGCGGCGGAGTTCGAAGCCGTCACCCCGTACTACTACAGCACCTACGAACGCGGCACCCGCGCCGACTCGCCCTATCGCGGCGACGACGAGGTCCGCGTCACCAGCAAGGAAAAGGTGATCATCCTGGGCGGCGGGCCTAACCGCGTGGGCCAGGGCATCGAGTTCGACTACTGCTGCTGCCACGCCGCCTTCGCCGCCGACGACCTGGGCTTCGAGTCGGTGATGATCAACTCAAACCCCGAGACGGTGAGCACCGACTACGACACGAGCGACCTGCTCTTCTTCGAGCCGTTGACGCTGGAAGATGTGCTGAATGTGGTCGAACGCCTCGCGGGCCCCGACGCCGCCAAGGCGCGTTCACTGGTCAAGGGCGTCATCGTCCAGTTCGGCGGTCAAACCCCCCTCAACCTCGCGCACGGCCTGGTCGCCGGCGGCGCGCCCATCATCGGCACCAGCCTCGATTCGATCGACCTCGCCGAGGACCGCAAACGCTTCGACGCGCTGCTGTCTCGTCTCTCGCTCAAGCGCCCCAACTCGGGCATCGCCCACTCACTCGATGAAGCCGTCGAGGTCGCCTCGCGCGTCGGCTACCCCGTGCTCATCCGCCCCAGTTACGTGCTGGGCGGGCGCGGCATGGAGATCTGCCCCGACGAAAAGGCCCTGCGCCACTTCATGACCACCGCCCTGCACACCGCGGGCCTCGACGACGCCCCCGTCCTCATCGATGCCTTCCTCGCCGCCGCCACCGAGGTCGACGTCGACGTCGTCGCCGACTTTGTTCCGGGCACCGAAAAGACCGCCCCCGGCGCGGACCGCCGCGCCATTGTCTGCGGCATCATGGAGCAGATCGAACAAGCCGGCGTGCACTCGGGCGACTCGGCCTGCACGCTGCCGCCCGCGACCATCACCGGCCCCCTGCGCCAACGCATCGAGACCCTCGCCATCGATCTCGCCCGCGAACTCAAGGTCTGCGGCCTGATGAACATCCAACTCGCGGTCAAGGACGGCGAGATCTACATTCTCGAGGTCAACCCCCGCGCCAGCCGCACCGTGCCCTTTGTCAGCAAGGCCACGCACGTTCCCTGGCCCGCCATCGCGGCCAAGGCCATGATGGGCGCCGCCCTGCGCGATCAGGGCGTTTCACCCCGCATGCCCCGCGGCTATTACGCCGTCAAGGAATCGGTCTTCCCCTTCTCCAAGTTCCCCAAGGTCGACGTCGTGCTCGGGCCCGAGATGCGCTCGACGGGCGAGGTGATGGGCATCGATCCCAACCTCTCCATCGCCTTCGCCAAGAGCCAGATGGCCGCCCTGGTTGAACTCCCCACCGACCCGGGCGAGGGGGCGGTCTTCGTCAGCGTGCGTGAATCCGACCGCGAAACAGTCCTCGAACCTGTGCGCACGCTCATCGCCATGGGCTTCACGGTCTATGCGACGGCGGGCACGGCCAAGCACCTGCAGGCCCACGGCATCGAGCCCAAGGTGCTGCAGAAAATCGCCGCCGGCGCTCGACCCAACGTCCTCGATCTCATGGCCAACAACGAGATCGCGCTGGTCATCAACACGCCCACGCGCACCGGCTGGCAGACCGACGAGGGCCGCATCCGCGCCACCGCCGTGCGGCTCAACATCCCGATGATCACGACGGCGACAGCGGGGGTGATGGCCGTCCGCGCGATCGAGGCCATGCGCACGCAGGGGTGGGGGGTCGCCGCACTGCAGGATTATGTGTCAGAACCGGGCGAAGGGCCCGTGGTGTTCGAGCCAACACTTCGCACTCGCGGCGTATTGAAGTAGTGAATCAGGCTTTATTCAGCAGTGCTGCGGTGAACAACTTCCCCGTGCTGTCGCGTTCCCACGTGTGCGCCGGGCCGTGCTTGCTCTCGTAGTAATCCCACAACTCGAACCAGTAACTGCGAAAGGCGTGGTCGCCGAAGGGGGCGTAGTGCGTGCGCACGCGTCGCGTCACCGCCGCCGACGTGCCCTTATACCCCAGCACCAGTTTGGCGTGGCGCACCGTCTCGGTGTCGCAGGGCACGTGGGCGTAGCGCCCCATCAACTGCATGATGTTCGCCGCGGCGTAGGGCCCGATCCCGGGCAGATCCAACAGCGTCGTGCGCACGTCCTCGTCGCTCGTGCGCGGGTCTTCGAGCCACTCCACATCAAGCCCGCCCCGCGCGGGTGACGCGCGAAACCGCTTGGCCATCTCGACCAGGCGCTGGTCCCGGTAGCCCACGCGGCACCTGGCCCGCAGCGTCTGCGGGCGCGTCCGCGCCATCTTCGCCGCGTCGGGAAAACCCCGCGCCTCGGCCTCTTTCTCGCCTAGCACCTCGCACAGTCGCAGGTTCATCTGCACCGTGCCGGGCCAGGTGACGTTGCAACTCGTCACGGTCTTGATGACGTCCTCGAAGAGCGTGGGGGAGCGGAAGAGCCTGCCGCGCCCGCTCGCCTTCCAGCGCGGGTCGCGCGCATGAAACGCGTCGATCACGCCGGCGTCTTCATCAAGCCGCAGCATCCGCCCGATCTGGGCGCGGGCCTCTGCCTTCTCGTCCTTGGCAAGCGTGCGCGACGTGCGCACGCGCAGGGGCGTACCGGCCCCCTTGGGCTGGGCGATCTCGACGACAACGCTCGCGTCGCGCAGGCGCAGCGGGCGGGTGAGGGTCTGCTCGCGCACGCTCCAGCGGTTGGGCGCGAGCAGGAAATATCCGTACGAGCAGCAATCGCGCGCCAGGGCATAATCGTCGGGCGTGCGGAGCGAGAGCGTGGGCATGGGCTACGCCGTGGCGCGGCGCATCACCGGAAAGCAGAGCGTGGCGAGGTTCAGGCTCAGCCGGTCCGAGAGGCGCGCATAAGTGGGGTAATGCTGATCGATGCTGGCGGCGAGGTATCCCTCGGCCACGCCCGCCCCGCTCAGCATCGATGCCGACGCCCCGATCAGCGCATCGAGCAGCGGGCGATCGCATTCGAAGTGGTACGCAAAGCCAAAGGTCCGCACGCCCGCCTTGAAGGCCTGCACCGGCGTCGCGCCCGAGCCCGCTAGCAACGTCGCCCCCGGGGGCAGTTGCTTGATCTCCTGCCCGCACGAGAAGAACTGCGGGTGCCGCCACGCGATCCCGCCCAGCACCGGCTCGACCTGCCCCGCGGGCGTGATCTGCACCTCGTCGAACCCGACCTGCGGCTTGCTCCGCGCCTCGACCTTGCCCCCCAGCGCGTGCGCGATCAACTGTGCCCCCAGGCAGATCCCCACGATGGGCAGGTTGGCCTCGTGGCAGCGCTTGATGTACGCCGCCTCCTGCTGCATCCACGGGTATTGGGCGATGTCCGTCACGTTCTGCGGCCCGCCCAGGATGATCAGCCCGTCCACCCCGTCGAGATCGCCCGGCACCCCGCGCGGCGTGTCCGCCTCGTGCTGGTCGGGTCGGCGTACGTCCAGGCGCACGCCGTGGTCACGCAGGGTCATTCCCAGGCGGCCCGGGCCGCACGTCGCGCAATGCTGAAGCACAAGGATCGACATGCCCGCATGGTACCGCACGAACGCGACCATCGCCCGGGCGATCGCGCCGCCTAGTTCAACAGGCGGGCCCGCGTCAACTGCGCCCGGGCCGCCCGACGCTGCTCCTGATCGAGTTCACGCCCCACGGCCAGTTGCAGGTGGGCCGGCTGCACCAGCAGCAGCAACTGGTTCACCCGGTTCTGGTCCAGCCCCGGCAGCACGCCCAGCATCACGCCCAGGCGCACCATGCTCAGGTGCTGCATCGCCTCGTCGGTGGCCAGCAATCGGGCGTTGGTCAGCAGCGCCAGCGCCCGATGTGATTGGTCCTCGATCGCGATGCGACGCTTGGTCAGCAGTTCATTGCGCGCGTGACGCTCGTAAGCGATGATCCGCGGGATGATCTCTGTCGCCAGTTCGTGCAGGATCGTCCGCTCGGCCTTGCCCAGCGTCGTCTGGTTCGAGAGTTGGAAGAGATCGCCCGCCGCCTCCGACCCCTCGCCGTAGTACCCCCGCACCGCCAGCGCCATGTCCGACGCGGCCCGCTTCACCTTTTCGAGTTCGCCCGTCAGGCGCAGCGCAGGCAGGTGCAGCATCACGCTCATCCGCAGCCCCGTGCCCAGGTTCGTCGGGCACGCCGTCAGATATCCCAGCCGCGGCGAGAATGCGTAGGGCAGCCCCGCCTCGAGCAGGTCATCCACCGCGTCGGCCTGGCTCCACGCCGCCTCGAGCGCCAGCCCCGAGTGCACGACCTGGATCCGCAGGTGGTCCTCTTCGTTCACCATCACCGCCAGCCGCTCATCGGGGATCGAAAAGGCCAGCCCGCGCGGGTCATTCCCCGCCGGCGCCCCGCCCACCGACCGCCCGCGGCTGAAGGGCTTCGAGATCAAGTGCCGCTCGACCAGCAGGTTCCGCTCGGTCGCGTTGCGCTCGTGCACATCCAGCCACACCACCCGCGGGGCGATGCCCGACTGCAGCAGGCGGCTGCGGCAGACATCCAGCGTGCTCAGCCGATCCGCCCGCGTCGCTTTCAGCCCGAACGGGCTTGTCGCCAGGTTGCGTGCCAGCCGCACCCGCGATGAGAGCACGACGTCCGCGGCTTCGCCCTCAGCGCGCAGCCATTCGGTCGTCGCTTCAAATCGCAGCGGCTCACTCCGCGGGTCGCGTGACCCTTCGCCTCTCATGATTCACCCACCGCCGGCCCACCCCGATGCGCAGGCTCCACCAGCCGACGCAGCTCGTCGCGGAGTTTCGCCGCCAACTCGTACTGCTCGGCGGCGACGGCGGCCTCGAGCTCACGCTGCAGCACCTGCATCCGGTCCAGACGCTCCTGCGTGCTCAGCCCCGCGCCCCGCACATCGAGCGTCTGGCGCGGGATCTTGCCCACGTGCTTCTCGCCCCCCTCGTGCGCACGCTCGATCAGCGGCAGCAGTTGCGATTCAAACGCGACGTAGCAATCCGCGCACCCCAGGTGCCCATGCTGCTTGAACTCGGCGAAGGTCATCAGGCAGCGCGGGCATGCCGTCACCGGCCTGGCCCCGCCCTGGATCACCAGCCCCGCGCCCGCCTGCAGGACAAAGCCGGTGATCTGGCCTTGGGTGGCGGGCTGGGGCACCCCAAGCCCGGTCTTACTCGCGCACGCCTCGCACAGGTGCCGCTCGACGCTGGCCCCCTTGACGATGGTCGTCTCGTGCACGGTGGCCTCGTTGTCGCAGTGTTCGCACTTCATGGGCCTGCATGAACGATAGCGTTCCGAAGGCACGCGGGAACGCGACAGCACCGTCGCTCGTGGCGAACGGGGTGACTGGGTCAAGAAGGGTCAGTGCCGTGCGACGCGTCGCGAAGGGCTTAGTGCGCCTTGGCGGCGGCGGCCTTCTGCTGACGCGTGTACCCGTACTTGCGCTTGAGGGGCTTCACGACCAGGCCTTGCTTGATGGCCTTGGCCGACACCAGGATCTGCGTGGGCACGCCCTCGACGATCGCCCGGACCTTCTGCAGGTTGGGCTTGAAGGTGCGGGGGGTGATCCCGGTGGGCTTCAGGCCGAAGCCGCCCTTGGAGATCGCCTGGCCGCGCCATGCACGCCGCTTGCCGAAACTCGTCTTCTTACCCGTGAAAAAGCAAACGGCGCTCATCGGTACAACCTCCAGAACTAGGGCCCCAAGTCTAGGCGCGAGCCCCGCCCCGGCAAGTCCGCGTTCTGTTCGGCCCATCAGTCCCGCCGGATGTTCTCCCGCTTGAGCATCAACTCCAGCGTCTGCGCCACCAGATCCACCTCGTTGCGGGTCAGACTGTTGTAGAACGGCAGCGCGATCGTCCTCTGGCTCACGCTCTCGGCGATCGGGAACATGCCCGCACGAAACCCGAACTGCTCCTGATAGAAGGGCTGCAGGTGGATGCACGGGAAGTAGTCCGCCGCTCCGACATCGTGCCCGCGCATCCCGCGGATGATCCGGTCGCGTTCCTCGATCGTGTACGAAGGGGCCAGGCGCACCACAAAGACGAACCACGACATGAACGCCTCGGGATCGACCGTGGGCATGATCAGATCAGAGTTAGTACCCATGCGTTCGAGGTACATACGGGCCACGCTCTGGCGTTTCTCGATGATCGAGTCCAGGCGTTGCATCTGCGCCACGCCCAGAGCGGCGTTGATCTCGCTCAGCCGATAGTTGTACCCCACGCGTTCATGGCGAAGCCACGAGCCGGCGCTCTGACCCCCCGCCGCGGATTCCATCGGAGACCCGGGCATCACAAATCCCAGCGGCCTTCCCTGGTTCCGCAGCGAGCGGCACATCTCGGCCAGGCGCAGATCATCCGTGACGATCATGCCCCCTTCGCCCGTGGTGATCTGCTTGTTGGGATAAAACCCAAAGACGCCCACGCGCCCGAAGTGCCCGCAATCGCGCCCCTTGTACCGCGTGCCCAGCGCTTCGCAGCAGTCCTCGATCAGCGGGATCTCGTACCGCGCCGCGATGCTCGCGTACTGCTGCATGTATTCGGGGTTGCCGAATGTCTCGACGGCGATGATCGCCTTGGTCCGCCGCGTGATCGCCGCCTCGACCTTGGCCGGGTCCATGTTCAGCGTCTTGGGGCAGATGTCCACGAAGACCGGCGTGCCCCCGACGAACAAGATGCAGTTGGCGCTGGCCACGAAGGAGAAGGGCGTGGTGATCACCTCATCGCCGGGCCCGATCCCCAGCGCCTGCAGCGCCAGGTGCAACCCGCTCGTGCCCGAGTTGACCGCAACGCCCGTCGTGCACCCGGCCCGGGTGGCGACGAGGGTCTCGAACTGCTCAACCATCGGGCCGATCGACAGCCGCCCCGAGCGAAGTGTCGACATCACCATCCGCTCTTCGAGTTCGGTGATGTCGGGACGAGAAAGGGGGATTTCATTGTCGGGCATGCTGGTCATCATCGGCCCGCCCGGGGGGCGTCCATGATCGAGCACCACCCCCTGAAGAACCCTAGCCCGCCCGTGCCGCCGACCGGAGCACCAGCCCGGCAAGCAGGTCGGCCAGTTCGCGCAGGGACCGTCCGACAAAGGCCGGCGCGTCGTCAGGCGCGACCACGCCCCCCTCGCTCATCTGGCGATCGAGCCGCTGCTGCGCGGTGATGACCGTCGAGTGGTTGGGGCGGCCCATCGCCCGGGCGATCTCCGGGTAACTCCGCGTGGTCAGGCGTCGGCACAGGTGCACGATCATCGCCCGCGCCAGCACGATGCGCCGGTGACGCCCCCGACCCATCAACTCGGCCTTGTCCACGCCCAGCGCGCTGCATGCCTCATCGATGATCGCCGCCGGCGGGATCGGCCGGCGCGGCGTGGACAGTGCGGCCTCGCTCACCCCCAGGGCACGCTTGACCAGCCCCGGCGTGATCTGCGGCGACTCGGTGTCGAGCCGGCGCATCGCCTCGACCTGCACCAGCAGCCCGTCGATCTCGCGGGCCGAGCCGCCCCTGGCCTCGGGCCGCCCCGCGTGATCCGCGACGATCCCCACGCACGCCGCATCCAGGGCCAGCCCGCGCGCAGCGCCCAGGTGCTCGACCAGCCGCCGGCGCAGGTCCGCGTCGGGCGGATCGATCTTGACCACCGCACCGCTCACGAAGCGAGAGACCAGGTGCTGGCTCATGCTGCGGATGTCGCGCGGATGCTCGTCGCTGGCCAGCACCACGCGCGATCCTTCGAGCCCGATCGCATCGAACGTGTGCAGCAGTTCCGTCTGCGTGCCGTCCTTCCCGCCCAGGAAGTGCACGTCGTCGATGCAGAGCAGATCCAGGCGTCGGCACGCCCGACGGAACGCGGGCACCTTGCCCGCCTTGACCGCCTCGACATACTCGTTCGTGAAGGCCTCGGCGGTGGTGTAGCGCACGTGCGCATCGGGGCGGCGCAGGCGCACATGGGCGGCGATGCCCAGCAGCAGGTGCGTCTTGCCCAGCCCACACCCGCCGTGGATGAACAGCGAGGTGATCCCCGCGTCCCCTTCGGCCAGGCGCATCGCCGCGGCGTGCGCCAGGCGGTTTGAATCGCCCACGACAAAGGTCTCGAGACGACGCTTGCATTCCTCTTTGTGAGAAACCGGGCGACGCGCCGGTGCGGCTCGCCGGGGGGTCGGCTCTGGGGCCGCGGGCGCAAAGGCCGGTCGATCGTGCGTGAACTCAACCGCGCCCAGTTCCGCACGAAGCGATTCGCCGAAGCGACGCTCGAACATGCTGGCGAGATACGCCGCGATGGCCACGACGCGCACACCGCCTTTGGTCGCTTCGATCCGCGACTGCCCTCGGAAGTACCGGGCGAAGGCCTCGGCGCCGATGATCTGCTCAACCCGGGCGGCGGCCTGGCCGTCCTCACCCAGAATCGCATCGTTGATTGTCAATCCGGTGGGCATGTCCTGCTCCGCAGGAAGAGTGCGCCGTCATGACCGTGGTCGTGCGTTGCCAGCGGCGCGGCAAGACCCCGTCGCCGGCGCGGACTGACCGCGCCGACGCCCCTACGAAAAACCGACTGCGACTCCTTCGGAGCAGAGACGGAGCGATACCCCTCATGCCGTGATGGCACGCCTTGTCGGCGCTGGGGTCTCGTGACTCGGGGGCTCGAAGCCCGCCGTGGATCCGTCTTCCTGCCGGTCGATCCGTGACCGAAAAACTCAGCCGTGCGAACCATCGCCCGGCCGAGGCGACAAGGTACGACAACACGCGCCAAGGTTCAACGCACTTGGCGTCATTGCGACGCGCGACTCGTGCGCAACCCCATGAATTACAGCATGAATCGAGCGCGACATTTTTTTCGTCACGCCCTTTCCGCGCCGTGGGCAAAGACTGTGCAAAAGTTGTGATCTGCCCGGGCCTCAGCGCGGCGTGATCGGGCGCACGAGCGCGACGCGGCTCGCAAACCGTGCAAAGCCAAGGCCCTGATACAGCCGCAGCGCGGGCGCGTTGCGTGCATCCACCGCGCACGTCACCGGCCACAGCGTCGTCCCCCGCGCCGCGTGTCCGATCGCGAATGAAAGCAGCGGACGCGCCAGCCGCCGCCCACGCAGCGCCGGGCCAAGCCCGAGGTAGACCAACTCAATCGAGCGCTGCTCGGGGCAGCGGCTCATCAACGCACACCCCTCAGGTTGCGTGCCCGAATACACCACCCACCACAGGGACGGGTCGAAAGTTCCCGTCGCCTTGTGCGAGGCCAGCACGTCGCGCACCTCGCGCAGCCCGCACAGCTCCGGGCAATCGAGCGTGTCGATGTACGTGCGCTCCAGCGCGCCGATCAGCACGGCCTCGCGATCGCCCTCAATCTGGTCCAGCCGCACAACACGAACCCCCTCGGGCCATGCAGCAACTTCGGCGCTCGCAGCGCCCGCGGGCTTGCGCAGATACGCCAGATCGCCCACCTTCACAAAGCCGGCTTCCGTCAGAGCCTGAATGGCCCAGGCCTCGCCCGGCTCGGGCAGCGACTGGGCCAGACGCACGCGGTTGGGCCTTTCCTGACCCAGGTGCGCACACAACGCGTCGATGCACGCGATGCGCTCAGCCCGGGCGACCGAAGCGCCCCCGGGGTCACCGCCGGGCATGGGCTCCGAGAGGAAGAGCATCGCCGTGCGTCCGCTCCCGGGCACTCCCATGCAGACCTGGCGGACGAAGGGGATGCCCTTGGCGTCATGCCCGAGGGTTCCCCAGGCAAAGGTCAGGTCGATGCCATGGATCGGCGCCGAGGCGACGAGGCGACGGGCGGCTTCTTCGATCTCCTGCCCCTGTTGCTGGACGAGGCGTCGGGCTGCCGCGGGAACCAGATCGTGCGTAATCCGCACCACCTCGGGCGAGGGTTGGGGAGCGGGGGGGCGATTGGCGGGTATCGTCCGGGTCACGACCGCTGTAAGATACGACGGTTTGACGCGGGGCGAAGGCTTTGTAGACTGAACCCCCGCGATTCATCGCGACTTTCCGGAGCCGTCACCCAATGCGCATCCTGCACGCACTCTTGGTCGTCCTCATGGGTCTCCTCGCGATGGGGCTGGCCCCCGAGCCGGATCCGATCCCGCGCCGGTGGCAGCTGGATTTCACCCCCGGCCCGCTGCGCGTGGTCACGGTGGATGTCGATGGCGTGGGCCCGCGCCAGTACTTTTATCTGACCTACAAGGTCGTCAACGGCACCGGGCAGGACCAGCTCTTCGCCCCCGCCATAGACCTGTCGACAAGCCACTCGCTGGCCCAGCGTTCGGGGCGCAATGTCCCCGCGCAGGTGACCAAGCACATCCTCGAGATGCTCGAGAACCCCTTCCTGGTCGATCAGATCTCGATCGTCGGCCCGCTGCTGCAGGGCGAGGCCAACACCAAGGAGGGGCTGGCGGTCTGGCCCGTCCCGACCGAACGATCGGGCGAGTTGTCGGTCTACATCGCGGGGCTGAGCGGCGAGACGCGCCCCATCGAGGTCAGAGACCCCAAGACCGGCGAGATCAGCCGCGTGCTGCTCCGCAAGACCCTGACCCTGAAATACGACATGCCCGGCGAGATCATCGATCGTGGTTCGGTCCCCTTCTCGCTGGCCGAGAAACGCTGGATCATGCGGTAAGGGCGGCGGTTGGGTGTCCGATGAGGGTGGTCGATGTCGGGGGTCTGCAACAGGCCGGACTGGAATCGACGCGAATTCGCGCTACGATCCGGGCCCGGCGGGGAAATGACCCCGCGGGAAGGGAAGATTCGTCATGGCACACAAAAAGGGCCAGGGTTCAACCAAGAACGGCCGCGACAGCAACCCGCAGTTCCGCGGGATCAAGTTGTACGGCGGCGAGCCCGCCAAGGCCGGTTCGATCATCGTCCGCCAGGTGGGCACGCCCTTCATGGCCGGGTTCAACGTCCGCCGCGGCAAGGACGACACCCTCTTCTCGGTCTCCGAGGGAACGGTGGTCTACGCGGGTCGCAAGGTCCACGTGGTCCCCACGGACGCCAAGGCCCCTTGCCCGGTGTGGCTCAAGGCCAACTGAGATTCTGAACAACTATGCCTGATTCAGGGTGGGCTATGAGGCCCGCCCTTTTTTTTCGCGCTCATGCCATGGCAAGAGCCCGTATGCGGCGCGGGGGATTCGTGGCGTGACGGGGTGTTGATCAGGCCATCGCCGCGCGGAGCCTGGCCACGCTGGTAAGCAGGCCTTCGATCGAATCGAGCGGGAGCATGTTGCTCGCGTCGCTCATCGCCTTGCCCGGCTCGGGGTGGGTTTCGAGGAAGAGCGCGTGCACGCCCGCGGCGGTGGCGGCCCGGGCCAGCAGCGGCGCGCGGTCGGGACGCCCGCCGGTGGTCTCGCCCGTGCCCGGGGTCTGGGTCGAGTGGGTGACGTCGAAGCAGACGGGAGGACTTCCGCCGGGCGAATTGAGGTCCATCATGTCGCCCAGGCCCAGGAAGTCGTTGACGAGGCGGCCGTAGCCGAAGAAGGTGCCTCGCTCGGTGATCATGACGTTGTCGCAGCCTGAATCGAGCACCTTGCGGACGGGGTTACGCATCTCGGCGGGGGAGAGGAACTGGCCCTTCTTGATGTTGACGCCCCGCCCATCAGCGGCGGCGGCCTTGCCTGCGGCGACGAGCAGGTCGGTCTGGCGGCAGAGGAAGGCGGGGATCTGCAGCAAGTCGCAGACCTTCGCCGCGGGCTGGGCCTGCGAGGCCTCATGAATGTCGGTGGTGACGGGGACGCCAAGTTCGGCGCGGATGGCCGCGATCCAGGCCAGGCCCTGTTCGAGGCCCGGGCCGCGGGGCGAATCGATGCTCGAGCGGTTGGCCTTGTCGAACGAGGCTTTGAAGACGTAAGCGAGGCCCAGGCGTGCGCACAGGTCGTGCACCGTGCGCCCGATGGTGAGGCCCAGGTCGAGCGACTCGAGCACGCAGGGGCCGGCGATGATGGCCAGCGGAAAACCGGATCCGATGGTGACCGTTCCGACGCGGCAGACTCTGGGCATGGGCAACAGTAGGGGTGCACGCGGCCGCTTCCCCGCGCCCGTACGATCCGGGGGTTCGAACCCCAAGGAGTCTTGCGAATGAATCGTCGATTGATCCTGGTCCTGGTGGCGAGTTGCGGCATGGCGGTGACGGGCGGGCTGGCGCAGGCGCAGGACGCCCCGCCGCAGAAGGTCGCGGTGCGCAGCGCCGATGATCTGCCCCGTCACTCGTACACGATCGAGGGGAAGGCCTCGGAGTTCCTGCTGAGCGACGCGCCTTTCAAGGCCTTCATGGCGAAGGTGAAGGCCGACGTCGAGGGGGACCTGGCCAAGTACGACATCCAGGACAAGGCCACGCTGCAGCAGTATCTCGGGCTGCTCCAGTCGGTCGCGATGATCGAGGGGCGCCTCGACGACGCGGCGGCGTATGTGGAGCAGATCAAGAGCGTCGAGACGAAGGAATCCAAGAAGCTGATGGCTGGGCACGTGCTGGCCTCGATCATCGCCGGGCGCAAGGCCGGCAAGGACCAGTTCGAGGCGACATTCAAGCGCGAACTCAACGCGCGGGTGAGCGCACTGCCCTGGACGGTCGTGCGCGAGGACGTGCTGCAGGCCCGTGGGCGTTCGCAGATCATGCGGCGTGAACTGCTGATGGGTTCGATGGCGGCGCAGCTCGATCCGGTGGTGGCGCAGTTGAACGGGCAGATCACCAACGAGATCGCCTGGCCCCTGGTGAGCGTGCGGGCCAGCGTCGATGTGATGCTCGACCTGCAGCCGATGATCGCCGAGGTCTACACCACGATCATCGACGCCAAGGAGGCGGGGGTCGCCCCGGCCAAGGACATCTGGTCGCCCAACGAGATCGCCCTGAGCGACAAGGACGTGGTCAAACCCGTCGTGGTGGGCATCTGGGACAGCGGCGTCGACGTGCCGATCTTCAAGGGAAGGCTCTTCGTCAACGCCGCCGAGACGATGAACGGGAAGGACGACGACGCCAACGGATTCGTCGATGACGTGAACGGCATCGCGTACGACCTGCACGCCAACGCGATCCCCGAACTGCTGCACCCCACCGGCGAAATGACCAATGACCTGACACTGGTCACTCAGCACACCAAGGGCTTCCTCGACCTGCAGGCGGGCGTCGAGAGCCCCGAGGCGGGCGCGCTGCGGGCGCACATGGGCGCGATCACGCAGGAGAACGTCAAGGGCTTCCTGGAGGATCTCTCGCTCTACGGCAACTACAGCCACGGCACGCACGTGGCGGGGATCGCCGCCGAGGGGAACCCGGGCATCCGCATCCTGCCCGCGCGCATCACGTTTGACTTCCGCATGATCCCCACGGTGACGCCCAGCGTTGAGCAGGCGAAGAAGGAAGCCAAGGCGGCCCTCGACACCGTGGCCTACTTCCGCAAGGCGGGCGTGCGCGTGGTCAACATGAGCTGGGGCGGCGACCGCAAGAGCATCGAGGTGGCCCTCGAGCAGAAGGGCGTGGGCAGCAGCCCCGAGGAGCGGGCGGCCATGTCACGCGAGATCTTCGCCATCCAGCGCGATGCGCTCGACCAGGCCATGCGGGGCGCGCCCGAGATCCTGTTCGTGGCGGCGGCGGGCAACAGCGACAACGACAACGAGTTTGCCGAACTCATCCCCTCGGGCTTGTCGCTGCCCAACATGATGACGGTCGGCGCGATCGATCGCTCGGGCAAGCCGACGAGTTTCACCACCTTTGGCAAGAACGTCACGCTCTATGCCAACGGGTTCGAGGTGAACAGTTACGTGCCCGGCGGGCAGAAGATGAAGTTCAGCGGGACGTCGATGGCGGCGCCCAACGCGGCGAATGTGGCGGCGAAGATGCTCGCGGTGAACCCCGAACTGACCACCCAGCAACTCATCGACCTGATCAGCGCCGGGGCGGACCCGATGCCCGGGCAGGAGGGGCGTTTCATCATCAATCCGCGCAAGAGCGTGGAGATGGCCCGCCAGGCGGGGAATAAGTAAGCACGGTTTTTGCCCGTGATTCAGAAAACACAAAGGCCCCGGGATGTGTCCCGGGGCCTTGTTCATTGGTTGGATTCGGCGTCAGCGATCACGCCATCGCGGGCGTGCGGCTTTCATTCAGCAGGCGGCGCAGCACCGTCTGCAGCACCCCGCCGTTGCGGTAGTAATCGGCCTCGACGGGCGTATCGATGCGGCAGCGGGCGGTGAACGTGATCTTCTTCCCGCCCGGCTGCGTCGCGGTCACGCCCACATCACAGCGCGGCTCGACGAGCCCCTCGGCGTTCACGGGCAGGTCGATGTCGAAGGTCTCTTCGCCCGTGAGGCCCAGCGAGGCGGCGCTCTCGCCCTCGCGGAAGCACAGGGGCAGCACGCCCATGCCCACCAGGTTGCTCCGGTGGATGCGCTCGAAACTCTCGGCGATGACAGCGCGAACGCCCAGCAGCATGACGCCCTTGGCGGCCCAGTCGCGCGACGAGCCCATGCCGTAGTCCTTGCCCGCCAGGACGATCAGGGGCGTGCCCTCGTTCTTGTAGTGGACGCTGGCGTTGTAGATCCAGTCGATCTTGCCGCCCCCGGCCTTGCTCATGTCGCGCGTCCAGCCGCCCTCGCGCACCTTGCCGGTGGCGGGATCGACGGCGAGTTTGTTCTTCACGCGCACGTTGGCGTAGGTGCCGCGGGTCATGATGCGGTCGTTGCCGCGCCGGCTGCCGTAGGAGTTAAAATCGGCCTTGGAGACGCCCAGGGTCTTGAGGTAATCGCCCGCGGGGCTGTTCTCGGCGATGTCGCCCGCGGGGGAGATGTGATCGGTGGTGACGCTATCGGCGACGCTGACGAGCACGCGAGCCCCGCGCACCTGCGCGGGCTTGCCCGAGGCTTCGCTCATGCCCTGGAAGTAGGGCGGGTGCTGGATGTAGGTGGACTTTTCGTTCCAACGGTACAACTCGCTCTTGGAGACGGGGACGTCGTTCCACGTGGGGTTGCCGCTGAAGACGTTGGCGTATTGCTCGCGGAACTGAGCCGCGCTGACACAGGCGGCCTTGACATCCTGGATTTCCTTGAGCGTGGGCCAGATGTCCTTGAGGAAGACGTCCTTGCCGTCCTTGGTGCGCCCCAGCGGCTGCGTGGCCAGGTCGATCCCCACCGAGCCGGCGAGGGCATAGGCGACGACCAGCGGCGGGCTGGCGAGGTAGTTGGCCTTGACCTGCGGGTGGACGCGGCCCTCGAAGTTTCGATTGCCCGAGAGGACGCTGGCGACGACGACGTCGCCCTTCTTGATGCCCGCCTCGATGGCGTCGGGGAGGGGGCCGCTGTTGCCGATGCAGGTCGTGCACCCATAGCCGACGGTGTTGAAGCCGATCGCGTCGAGGTCGGCGCTCAGGCCGGCCTTGTCGAGGTAGGAGGTGACGACCTTCGAGCCGGGGGCGAGGCTGGTCTTGACCCAGGGCTTGCGGGTCAGGCCCAGGGCCCGGGCCTTGCGCGCGACCAGCCCGGCGGCGATGAGCACGTCGGGGTTGCTGGTGTTGGTGCAGGAGGTGATGGCGGCGATGACCACGTCGCCGTGGTGCAGTTTAAACTGCTTCCCGTCGTGCGAGATCGGGACGCCTTCGCAGCCCTTGAATGGGCCCGCGGTGGGGTTGACGGCGTGACCGGCGGTCTGGCCACCCTCGGAGGCGAAGCGACCGATGTTGACGCTCTCGGCGGGGCAGGCCTTGCCGAACGTATCCACGAGTTCCTTGTTCCACGAGGTCTTCATGTCCTTGAGCAGGACGCGGTCCTGCGGGCGCTTGGGGCCCGCGAGGCAGGGCTGGATGGTGGAGAGATCGAGCTCGATGACGTCGGTGCACTCGGGCTCGGGGGTCGCGGGCGTCCAGAAGAGGCCCTGGGCCTTGGAATAGGCCTCGACGAGGGCGACGGTCGCTTCGTCGCGCCCGGTGAAGCGGAGGTAATCGAGCGTGGCCTTGTCGACGGGGAAGAAGCCCATCGTCGCGCCGTATTCGGGGGCCATGTTGGCGATGGTGGCGCGGTCGGGGACGCTCAGGTGCGACATCCCCTCGCCGAAGAACTCGACAAACTTGTCGACGACGCCCTTCTTGCGGAGGGTCTGCGTGACGGTGAGAACGAGGTCGGTGGCGGTGGCCCCCTCGGGCAGGCGCCCCTTGAGGCGGAAGCCGATCACCTCGGGCGCGAGCATGTAGATCGGCTGGCCGAGCATGACGGCCTCGGCCTCGATGCCGCCCACGCCCCAGCCGACCACGCCCAGCCCGTTGATCATCGTGGTGTGGCTGTCGGTGCCGACGCACGAATCGGGGTAGGCGACGGTCTCGCCGCCGACGGTCTTCGTCAGCACGCCCGGAGAGAGGTATTCGAGGTTGACCTGGTGGACGATGCCGGTGGCGGGGGGGACGCAGGTGAAGTTGTTGAGCGACTGCTGGCCCCACTTGAGGAACTCGTAGCGCTCGTTGTTGCGCTGGAACTCCTTTTCGGCGTTGATGGTGAGGGCGACGCTGCTGCCAAAGGCATCGACCTGCACGCTGTGGTCGATGACCAGGTCGCAGCGCACGAGCGGGTTGATGCGCGAGGGATCGCCGCCGAGTTTCTTCATCGCGTCGCGCATGGCGGCGAGATCAACCACGCAGGGCACGCCCGTGAAGTCCTGCAGCACCACGCGCCCGGGCATGAAGGGGACCTCTTCCTTGGCGACGTTCTTCGCGTTCCACCCCGCGAGGCCCGCGACGTCATCTTGCGTCACGACAAACCCGTCGACGTTGCGCAGCAGGCTCTCGAGCAGAACCTTGATCGAGAAGGGGAGGCGATCGACGTTGCCGATGCCGGCCTTGGCCAGGGCGCCCAGGGCGAAGTAGGTGTATTCGGCGTGGGCGGTCTTGAGGGTCGAGCGGGCGTTGAACGGATTGCGCATGGCCATGGCTTGAAACTCCGTGGGGGATTCGTGCGGGTGTTTGTGCAACTATCGACGCCCCGCGCACGTGAATCAACTATCCGCGGGCTGGGCGGGGCACAACGAGGCTGATTTTCACGCGTGGACTGGCGGCTGGGGGCGTGCGGGAGGACTATCCCGACTCAGGGCACGAAGAGTTCGTAGCCCCGGTTGAGCAGCCCTGTTGGAGCCTTGTGCCAGTCAAGCAGCCGATCGAGGCTCTGGTCGATGCAGGAGGCGGTGTCGGCGAGGATGGCGTTCGCGTCGAGCGAGCCGCCCTTGTTCATGAGGAAGGCGAAGGTCCGGGCCATGCCGCAGTTGGCGATGAAGTCGGGGATGATCGCCAGGCGTTCATCGGCGACGCGCTGAACGCTGAGCATGTCGCTCACCCAGTCGGACAGGGCGGCCTTGGATTGATCCGCCGCGAACGGGTTGTTCGACCCGCACGAAACCACCTTCACACCCAGGGCACCCAGGCGATCGACCGTGGCGAGCGAGATCGAGTGGCTGGTGGCGGCGGGGACGAAGATGTCGGCCTCGTGCCGCAGCAGCCCGCTCGCATCGGGGGCGTCGGTGACGAAGGGGTGGCTCGGGCCCGGGGCGGGCAGGGAGGTTCCTTCGCGCTGCGTGATCAGGGCGTTGACATCAAGGCCGCGCGGATCGGCGGCGATGCGGATGGCCTTGCCCGCGCCGCGGCTGGATGTCGCGACGAGTTTCACGCCCTGCTTGGCGAGGTAGTAGGCGGTAAACGCGCCGACCGCGCCGAAGCCCTCGACGATGAGGCGCTTGCCCTGCAGTGATTCCTTGCGGTGTTCGTAGTAACGCTGGATGGAGCGGGCGACGCCCCAGCCGGTGCTGACGTCGGCGATCATCCACGCGCCGTCGCGCGGACCGGGCAGATCGGGGAGCACAACACGGGCTTCCACGCCGTGCTTGAGACGGTGGATCTTGGGCGCGGGGCCCTCGCCATCGGCCTGGTAGACCTCGTGCCCGCGGGCGATGCCTTCTTGCGGGTGGGTGTTGCCGACAACCTGGTGGATGTAGGCGGTGGCCTCGTTGACCTCGTCGACACCGACATCTCCCCCGGTGCCGTAGCAGCACTTGAGATAAGGCGCGACGTGCTTGTACCAGCGGAGAAGGACGCCCTTCTTGACATCAGGGCTGCAGTGCGGGTCAAAGTCGATGACGGACTTCCCGCCGCCGATGGCCGGCCCGGCGACGCCGAACTTGACGCCCATGGTCTTGGCGAGGAAGACGGCTTCCTGGCGGTTGCCGCCGGGTCGCATGCGTGTGCCCCCGCCGGCGGCCCCGCCGCGCAGCGAATCGATGGCGAGCCAGCCGCGCGCGGGGGTCTGGTCGTCGTGCCACTCGACGACGATCGCGGGGGGGCGGGCGTAGAAGCGTTGATACTTGTCAAAGCCGGTGGACATGGGGGGCTCGCGTCGAGTGAGTGGGCGGTGCGGGAATGAAACGCCCGGCCGCGTAGGCGACCGGGCGCGGTGTATCACGGCACAGCGGAGGGTTCGATCAGCCCTTGGGGACGAGCGTCTTGGGGATGCCCAGCGCCTTGTCCTTGGTGGGGTCAAACTTCTTGTCGGCGATCATCTTGGAGATGCGCTCGGCGCGGGTCATGACGGAACGCTTGCCGGCGTGCTTGGCGGCGACTTTAAGAGAACGATCGAGGCTCATCGCGAATCCCTTCTGGCCCGTGGGTGTGCACACCCGCGGGGCTAGTTGAACTTTTCCCAGCCACCCCTGGAGATGTCCAGGGTTCCCTTGCGCTCGCGTCGCCACTGGTTGGCCAGGGAGGCGATCTTGCGGACGAGTTCGTCGCGCTCCTGCTGGGACCTGGCCCAGTTGGTGCCGACGAACCCGGGAAGGACAAAGACCCTTCCGAGGGCGGGCTGATTGTTCGCCGACGAACGCTCGGGATCAACCCGGACAAAGAATGCCTGAATGCCGTTCTCGCCCAGGAAGGCGACCAGGCGCTCGGCCTCGGGGAGGTGGGTGTTGCCCAGGGCGAGGTAGTTCAGCCCGGCCTGGCGCAGGTCGCCCCCCACGGGGGCCTTGGGGATGGCGGCGGATCCGCCCGGTCCGCCCTGGGGCTTGGCCGGGTTGGTGGGGGTCGTGGAGGGTTGGCCCTTGGCATCGAGCCCCTCGGCGGGGGGCAGGTTAAGACGGAGGTAAGGCTCGAGTTCGCGCTGGGTGTCCTGCTTGCCCCATTGGAACGCCGCGATCCAGGTGATGACCACCGCGCCGATGACCAGGAACCCGGAGATGAACAACAGGTTGAGCGGGACGGCGATGGTGTGTCCGCCCAGCAGCACGCTGTACCAGCGTTCGGCGGGCTGGAGCGACTGGGTCGATGATGGAGCGGGCTTGAGCTCAACCCGAAGGACGGGCTTCTCGGCGCGGGGTGTGTGGGCGGCGTGGGGGGCGGACTCGACGGTGGGCGAGCGATCGCCGGCGCGGTTGCCGCGCAGGAGATCGAAGAGCGGGGTCGTGTGTCGGCCGCCGGGCATGAGGTGGAATCGTATCGGGGTTGTCGAGGCCGCGTATACTGGGCCCGATATGGCGATTCGCGAACAGGACGTGCTGTGGATCCGCCCCGCGCCGATGACGCGCCTGGAGGCGGTGTACATCCCCGAGGTGATCAAGGGCTTCGGCACGACGCTGCGCCACTTTTTCACGAGCTTTGGGCAGAGCAAGTTCAGCCCGGTGAAGACCACCCGGGTGATGCAGTACCCCGAGGTTCGACGCGAGGATCTCCCCGTCGAAGAGGGGGGGATGGAGAAGTCGAACTTCCGCGGGATGCACCGGCTCAACCGCGACGAGAAGGGGCGGGTCAAGTGCGTCGCGTGCATGATGTGCCCGACGATCTGCCCGGCGCGGTGCATCCACATCACCGCGGGCGAATCGCCCTGGGATGACCGCGAGAAATACCCCGTCAAGTTCGAGATCGACGAGCTGCGCTGCATCTACTGCGGCATGTGCGAAGAAGCCTGCCCGGTCGACGCGATCGAACTGACGCCCGTGTACGACGTCGTGGGGCTGTCGCGCCAGGAGATGGTCTTCGACAAGGAGAAACTCCTGAAGATGTACGACCTGACGATCGAGAAGAAGCCCATGTAGCGTCGCGCTCCCCACCCACGGCGGTGGGGGGGAAGCCGGTGATCGCCGCCCAAGGGTGGTGATCTTGACCTCGCCGAAGGCGGGGCTACGATCGGGGCTCGATCCCGAAGGGCGGTTGCTCTTTGGGCACAACTTGCACCGTGTGAACTACCGAGCCCGCCGCCCTGAAGGCCTTGGGGCGGCTCACTGGGGATAGTCCCGGGGGCCGGTGGGAGGTTAGGAACGATGGCCAAGAAAGAAGTTGCACAGGTTTTCAAGCTGATGGCGCCCGGCGGGACGGCAACTCCCGCTCCGCCCCTGGGTCCGGTTCTGGGCTCGAAGGGCGTCAACCCCGGTCAGTTCATCCAGAAGTTCAACGCGGCGACGGCCCAGCTCAAGGGCAAGGTCGTGGGCTGCGTGGTGACGGTCTACACCGACCGGAGTTTCGACTTCGAGGTGAAGAGCTCGCCCGCGAGCGTCTTGATCCGCGAGGCGGCCAAGATCGACAAGGGCTCGGGCGTCCCGAACAAGACCAAGGTCGGGAAGATCACCAAGGACCAGGTGAAGAAGATCGCCCAGGAAAAGTTGCCCGATCTCAATGCCCACAGCATTGAGGCGGCGATGCGGATTATCGAGGGGACTGCCCGGAACATGGGCGTGACGGTGGAAGGGTAAGAGGAGCACCACGCCATGTCGCAACGAATCACCAAACGAGCCAAGGCGAACGCCGCCCTGAAGTCCGCGACTCCGGTCGAGGCCAAGGAAGCGGTGGCGACCCTGAAGAAGTTCAAGGCGCCCAAGTTTGATCAGACCGTGAACATCTGCATGCACCTGGGCGTTGACCCGGCGCAGGCGGACCAGAACCTGCGCGGGGCGATCAGCCTGCCGCGCGGCATCGGAAAGGCCAAGCGCGTCGTGGCCTTCTGCCAGAGCGACGTGGCCCCCAAGGCCATGGAGGCTGGCGCGATCAAGGCGGGGGGCGAAGAGCTCGTCGCCGAGATCGAGAAGGGCTGGATGGACTTTGACGTCGCGGTGGCCAGCCCGGACATGATGCGCGTCGTGTCGAAGCTGGGCAAGGTGCTCGGGCCCAAGGGCCTGATGCCAAGCCCCAAGGCGGGCACGGTGACGACGAACATTCCGCAGGCGGTGAAGGAATACGCCGCGGGCAAGGTCGAGTATCGCACGGACAAGGGCGGGAACGTCCACGCGGTGATCGGGAAGATGAGCTTCGCCGAGGACGCGCTGGAGGAGAACCTGTCGTACTTCGTGTCGGCGATCGAGAAGGCCAAGCCCTCGACGGTGAAGGGCATCTACATCAAGAAGGTGACCGTCAGCGGCGCGATGACGCCGGGCGTTCAGGTGAAGTATGTCGCGAAGGACGCGGTGGCCGAGTGATCGCGTAGGCCGCGGGGGGCGACCCCTCGCGGCGTGGAGGCATGAGCCATGTCGAAGTCAGTCAAGGACATGATCAAGCGGGACTACCGCACGAAGTTCGCGGGCGAGGGGGGCCCCTCCGAGGCGCTGGTCATCAGCATCCGGGGCGTGAAGGGCACGGACACCACGCGTCTTCGCATGGGCCTGGCCAAGAAGAACATCAAGATCACGGTCGTGCGCAACAGCCTGGCCAAGGGCGTGATGGAGGGGTCGCCCCTGGCGCCCCTGGCCGACATGCTCGAGGGGTCGTCGGCGCTGGCCTACGGCGGGGAGAGCGTGGTCGAGGTCGCCCGCGAGATCGTGGCGAACCTGACCAAGACCCCGGGGCTGGAGCTGAAGGGGGCGATCCTCGACGGGCAGGTCTTCAAGGGCAAGGCCGGCGTGACGGAGCTGTCGAAGTTCCCCACCAAGGACGAGGCCATCGGGCAGGTCGTCACGCTGGTGGTCAGCCCGGCCCGCAAGTTGGTGGGCGCGATTCAGGGCCCCGGCTCGATGCTGGCGGGGATCCTCAAGGCGATCGAGGGGAAGTTGGAGAAGGGCGAAGCGATCGCGAAGTAGGCAAACTAAGAGTTACTCGAGAACTCGAACGCCCCTGACGTACCAAAGCGTTTAATCGCAGAATTGCTTTAGTACGGGGGGGGTAGTCCGATAGGCGAGACGGGCATGGTGCCCATTCCTTTCATAGGAGTTTCGCCATGGTGAACCGTTCTCGTGGGTTGATTGCCGCGTCTTGTATCCTTATGGGCCTTGGCTGTTCGACCGAGCACAAGGCGAGCCCGGGTGCAGTTCAGGATGATTGCGTACGGGAAGTGCGAACCATCGCAGAACTTGACTCGGGGCCCAGGGACCTTGGCGTCATTCGCTGGCGTTGCTCGACGGAGACCTTGCTCAAAGAGGTCCCCATGTCGCGCTTCTCGATCGATGAGGAAGGGCGGCTGCTCTCGTTCTACCCGGCATTCCCGCCCGCTCAAGGGGTTGAAGAACCGCCTGCGGACGTACCGCTGCGGTTTGTATGTTTTAATGAAGATGGGCGATTGGCGGGATGGGAGGCGTTTGAGTCGGGCTTGGTTCCCGCGTGTTCGCTGAAAGTGACGGGGGATCCTCCTGTGTATTCATGCACCAACAACTCGTGTCAATCGCCGAGTTCGTGTGTTGTTGTGTTTGAGTATAACGAACAAGGGACGTTAAAGCGAATCTACTGCAACTGCGAATCAACGCCCTGACCCCGGAAGCAAGGGATTGGTCAAGTTGTCTTTCGCGTGCAGCAGGGGAATAATCCCGTCCTCCATTGGTCCGCCCGCGGCGGATTAAAGCACCGGGTGTGCCGGTCCCTCTGGGGTTGTGGACGCGAAGCAGCGTCGAAAGGAAACGGGCGATGTCCGATACGACCTTTGACTCGAAGATCAAGGATTTGGGCGACAAACTGGCCGGGCTCACCCTGAAGGATGCGGTGGACCTTGGCAAGTACATGAAGGAGACGTACGGCATCGAGGCCGCTTCGGGCGGCGCGGTGATGATGGCGGCGGCTCCGGCGGGCGGAGCGGCCAAGGCGGAGGAGAAGACGAGCTTCGACGTCATCCTCAAGGCCGCGGGCGACAAGAAGATCCAGGTCATCAAGGTGGTCCGCGAGATCACCGGCCTTGGTCTGGCCGAGGCGAAGGCCTTCGTCGATGCTCCCGGCAAGCCGGTGAAGCAGGGCCTGAGCAAGGAAGAAGCCGACAAGATGAAGAAGTCGCTGGAAGAGCAGGGCGCGACGGTCGAGTTGGCCTAACTCTTTCTGTGATAGCAAGTTAGAAGTGGGCGAGGGCCCGCTCCATGCCGGGGCGGGCCCTTTCACCACGGCTGCGGTATAACCCCTGGTTGCGTGCGCGGTGGCACGGGGCTATACTTCTGGGTTCAGGATGTGGCGTCGGTTCCGGGGCGAGCGGGCTGAGGAACGACCGAGCCAAAACAGAATTGATGCGACCGGGTTTGCCTTTGCAGATGCGTCTGACAAACCGCGGGTCGTTGCACCCATCGTGAGGATGCCGATGGCAGCTATGAATGTCTCGACGGGCGTGGCGGGTACGCGCAACTTCTCCAAGCGCGGGGATGCCTCGGGCATTCCCGACCTGACGGAAGTGCAATCGGCTTCCTACGAGCGGTTTCTCCAACTCGCGAAGGGGCCCGACGACCGAGACCCGGTGATGGGTCTGGAGTCGCTGCTGCGTGAGGTCTTCCCGATCGAGAGCTACGACGGGACGATGCGGCTGGAGTACATCAACTACCAGCTGGAAGAGCCCCGGTACACCCCGGACGAATGCCGCGAACTGCGCCTGACCTACGGGCGGCCGTTCCGCATCCGCGTGCGGCTGAAGCGCGAGGGTCGCCCGGACATGGCCGAGGAGGACATCTTCCTGGGCGAGTTCCCGATCATGATGGGCGGCGGCGAGTTCGTGGTGAACGGCGCCGAGCGGGTGATCGTGAGCCAGTTGCACCGCTCGCCGGGCGTGGACTTCTCGATTTTGACGAGCGAGGGCGACCGCCCGCTGCACTCGGCGCGGGTGATCCCCGAGCGCGGCTCGTGGATCGAGCTGGAGGTGACGAAGAAGGACGTGCTGGCGATGCGGATCGACCAGTCGACCAAGATCGCGGCGACGACGTTCCTGCGCTGCCTGGATGAATCGGTGGCGGGGACGGACGCGATCCTGAGCCTGTTCTACGAGATCAGCGAGATCAAGGCCGAGGACGTGCGTCCCGAGCACTGGGCCGCCGAGACGATCTTCGACAAGGAGACGGGCGAGGAGCTCGTGCACGTGGGTCGCCAGCTGGGCGAGGCGGCGGCGGCGATCACCAAGAGCAGCCTGAAGAAGGTGCGGGTGATCGAGAACCCGTCGGACGCGCTGATCCTCAACACCGTCGCCGAGGAACGCCTCGAGCAGGTGGAGGCCGACAGCGACTACGAGCGGGCGATGCTGAAGATCTACGGCAAGTTGCGCCCGGGCAACCCGCCGCAGGTCGAGAAGGCCAAGCAGCTCTTCGTCGAGAAGTTCTTCGACGAGAACCGCTATCGCCTTGGGCGGGTGGGTCGTTTCCGGATCAACCGGAAGTTCGACCTGAACGTGCCCGAGGACATGATGTTCCTGCGCAGTGAGGATTTCCTGCGCGTGGTGCAGTACATCCTGGATCTGCGTTCGAACCGCCCCGACCCCAAGACGGGGCGTCCGGTGGCGCAGGTGGACGACATCGACCACCTGGGCAACCGTCGCCTGCGCACGCTGGACGAGCTCGCGGTCGAGGAGCTTCGCAAGGGCTTCCTGAAACTCAAGCGCACCGTGCAGGAGCGCATGAGCGTGAAGGACCCCGAGGAGCTGGCGAAGATCGCCGACCTCGTGAACAGCAAGTCGATCAGCTCGGCGATCGACTTCTTCTTCGGGCGGAGCGAGCTGAGCCAGGTGGTTGATCAGACCAACCCGCTGTCGACACTGGTGCACGAGCGGCGTTTGAGCGCGCTGGGGCCGGGCGGCCTCAACCGCAAGCGCGCGGGCTTCGAGGTGCGCGACGTCCACATCAGCCACTACGGGCGCATCTGCCCGATCGAAACGCCCGAAGGCACCAACATCGGCCTGATCGCCAGCCTGGGCATCTTTGCGTCGATCGATGAATACGGCTTCATCCGCACGCCCTACCGCGAGGCCAAGGACGGCAAGGCCACGGGCAAGCTGCTGCAACTCCGCGCCGACGAGGAGATGAAGGCCGTTCTCGCCCCCAGCGACGCGCTGGAAGAGGGCGGGAAGCTGAAGAAGGGGGCCATCCTGGCCCGCGTGGACGGCGAGCTCAAGGAGGTTGATTCCTCGCTCGTCAACTATGTGGACATCAGCCCTAAGCAGATCGTGGGTATCTCCGCCGCGCTCATTCCGTTCCTCGAGCACGACGACGCGAACCGCGCGCTGATGGGCAGCAACATGCAGCGGCAGGCGGTGCCGCTGGTGAAGGTGGATCCCCCGTGCGTGGCGACGGGGATCGAGATCTCGGTGGGTCACAACAGCGGCATGGTGGTTCGCGCGAAGAACGCGGGCCGCGTGACGACGGTGGACAGCGAGCGGATCATCATCGACAACGCGGACGAGTATGTCCTGCGGAAGTTTGTGGGCCTGAACGAGCGGACGTGCCTGAACCAGAAGCCGATCGTGGAGATCGGGCAGAAGGTGGAGAAGGGGCAGGTCATCGCCGACGGGGCGAGCACGAAGCAGGGTGAACTGGCGATCGGGAAGAACGTGCTGGTCGCGTTCAACACGTTCGACGGGTACAACTTCGAGGACGCGATCGTCATCAACGAGCGGATGGTGAAGGATGACGTCTTCACGAGCATCCACATCGACGCGTTCGACGTCGAGATCCGCGAGACGAAGCTGGGGCGCGAGGAGTTCACGCGCGACATCCCCAACGTCAGCGAGAAGATGCTGCGCAACCTGGATGAGTACGGCGTGATCCGCCTGGGCGCCCGCGTGGGCCCGGGCGACATCCTGGTGGGCAAGGTGAGCCCCAAGAGCAAGACCGAGCTGACGCCCGAGGAAAAGCTGCTGCACGCGATCTTCGGTCGCGCCGGCGAGGATGTGAAGAACGATTCGCTCGAGGTGCCCGCGGGCGTCGAGGGGATCGTGATCGGCGCGCGGAAGTTCTCGCGTCGCCTGCACATGAACGAAGAGCAGAAGAAGCTGCTCAAGAAGGAGATCGCCGACTACGAGGCGCAGATGGACGAGAAGGCCATCGGCATCTTCCGCCAGATGGTCAACGCGATGAACGACGCGGTGGGCACGCCGCTGGTCGATCCCAACACGCGTCAGAAGGTCGGCGCGAGCGACATTCCCGAAGTCATCCTGGAGCAGGTGCGCACCTTTGATCTGAAGTGGATCAAGGGGAGCAAGGAGACCAAGGGCGAGGTCGAGAAGCTGCACCGGCAGTTCTGGCCGCGCATCGCCGCGGTCATCGCCGAGAAGGGCCGCAAAACCGCGCACATGAAGCGTGGCGATGAGCTGCCCAGCGGCGTGCTGGAGATGGTGAAGGTCTACGTCGCGACCAAGCGTGCGCTGTCGATCGGCGACAAGATGGCCGGCCGGCACGGCAACAAGGGCGTGATCGCCCGCATCGTGCCCGAGGCGGACATGCCGTTCATGGAAGACGGCACGCCCGTGGATGTGCTGCTCAACCCGCTGGGCGTGCCCAGCCGCATGAACGTGGGGCAGATCCTCGAGACGCACCTGGGATGGGCGGCCAACGTGCTGGGCTTCCAGGCCGTCACGCCGGTCTTTGACGGCGCGACCGAGGCCGAGGTTTTCGCGACGATCGAAGAGGCGAACAAGCACGTGGAGAACCGTCTGGCGGGGTTCGAGCGAGATGCGGGCTGGCCGCACCCGCGCGAGCTGCTGGCCAAGATGCCCCGGAGCGGCAAGATCCAGCTGTTCGACGGGCGGACGGGCGAAGCGTTCAACCAGCGCACGACGGTGGGGTTCATGTACCTGCTGAAGCTGCACCACCTGGTGGACGACAAGATCCACGCCCGCGCGACGGGCCCGTACTCGCTGATCACCCAGCAGCCGCTGGGCGGCAAGGCGCGGACGGGCGGGCAGCGGTTCGGCGAGATGGAAGTGTGGGCGCTCGAGGCGTACGGCGCGGCGCACATCCTTCAGGAACTGCTGACGGTCAAGTCCGACGACGTCGAGGGTCGCACCAAGATCTACGAGAGCATGGTGAAGGGGACGAACAAGCTCGAGGCGGGCATGCCCGTCGCGTTCGACGTTCTCTGCAACGAGCTCAAGGGCCTTGGCATGAACGTGACGCTCGAGAAGAAGGCGACCGAGGGCGCGAGCCTGCTGTAAGCGAGAGAACGCCCCCCGGGGGCGGTGCGGATGAGGGCGCCAGGACGCCGCCCGTGGGCGGTTCTGGCGGGGGAATGAACGAGCGAGCAATCGGCGGAGCGGCATCTCCGCGTCAAACCATCGGAGCGGGCACACATGGCCGAAACCGTTTATGAACGCGTCAATGACTACTCCGCGGTGAAGGTGACGCTGGCGTCGCCCAACGACATCCGCGCGTGGTCGTACGGCGAGGTGAAGAAGCCCGAGACGATCAACTATCGCACCTACCGCCCCGAGAAGGACGGCCTGTTCTGCGAGCGGATCTTCGGGCCCGAGCGCGATTACGAGTGCTCGTGCGGGAAGTACCGCGGGACGAAGTACAAGGGCATCATCTGCGATCGCTGCGGCGTGAAGGTGACGCACTCGCGCGTGCGCCGCAAGCGCATGGGGCACATCAACCTGGCCAGCCCCACGGTGCACATCTGGTTCTTCAAGAGCATGCCCAGCCGTCTGGGCACGCTGCTGGCGATGAAGACCAGCGATCTCGAGAAGGTCATCTACTACCAGGATTACGTGGTAGTGGACCCGGGCGATACCGAGCTCAAGTTCAAGCAGATGCTGACCGAGGACGAGTATCGCGCGAAGGTCGAGAAGTTCGGCAACGCGTTCAAGGCGCTGATGGGCGCCGACGCGATCCGCGAGCTCATCGAGCGGACCGATCTTGAACTGCTCGCCGTCGAGATCCGCAAGGACCTGAGCGAGACCAAGAGCAAGCAGAAGATCAAGGACCTGGCCAAGCGTCTGAAGCTGGTCGAGCAGGTTCGCCAGAGCGAGAACGACCCGGCGTGGCTGGTGCTGGACGTGGTGCCCGTGATCCCGCCGGACCTGCGCCCGCTGGTGCTGCTCGAGAGCGGCAACTTCGCGACGAGCGATCTGAACGACCTGTACCGTCGCATCATCAACCGGAACAACCGGCTGAAGAAGCTGATGGATCTCAACGCGCCCGACGTGATCATCCGCAACGAGAAGCGGATGCTGCAGCAGGCGGTGGATGCGTTGTTCGACAACAACCGCTGCCGCCGCCCGGTGCTGGGCTCGAGCAACCGCCCGCTCAAGAGCCTGACGGACATGATCAAGGGCAAGCAGGGTCGCTTCCGCGAGAATCTGCTGGGCAAGCGCGTCGATTACTCGGCGCGCAGCGTCATCGTCGTGGGCCCGGAGCTGAAGCTGCATCAGTGCGGTCTTCCCAAGAAGATCGCGCTGGAGCTCTACCAGCCGTTCATCATCCGCAAGCTCAAGGAGCACGGCCTGGCGGACACGATCAAGAGCGCCAAGCGCATGCTCGAGCGTCGCGACCCGGCGGTTTGGGACATCCTGGAAGAGGTGATCTACCAGCACCCCGTGCTGCTCAACCGTGCCCCCACGCTGCACCGAATGGGCATCCAGGCCTTCGAGCCGGTGCTCGTCGAGGGCAACGCCATCCGCATCCACCCGCTGGTGTGCGGCGGGTTCAACGCCGACTTCGACGGCGACCAGATGGCCGTCCACCTGCCCCTCTCGATCGAGGCGCAGGCCGAGGCGCACGTGCTGATGCTCAGCACGCACAACATCTTCTCGCCGGCGAACGGCAAGCCGATCATCAGCGCGAGCCAGGACATCGTGATGGGGGTTTACTTCATCACGTCGCAGTCGCCCAACGACAACCGCAACAACGAGGAACTTCAGCGGTTCAAGGACCGCAAGGAGGCGATCCTCGCGCTCGAGCAGGGCAAGGTCGGTCCTCACGACAAGATCCTGCTGCGTCTTGATGGGTTCGAGACGATCGTGGACAACCAGACGGGCGCCATCAAGCCCATGCCGCCCAACAAGCGGATCCAGACCACGCCCGGGCGTGCGTTGTTCGCCGATGTGCTGGCCCCGGGTATGCCCTTCTACAACTGCGCTCTGGGCAAGAAGGGCTGCGCCCGCGTGATCGACGATTGCTATGCGATCGCCGGTCGTGCGGCGACGATCGACCTGCTCGACCGTCTCAAGGAGATGGGCTTCAAGCAGTCGACGGTGGCCGGGCTTTCATTCGGCGTGACGGACCTGCGCATCCCCAAGGAGAAGCCCGATCTGCTCAACGAATCGCAGAAGCGGGTCGATCGCGTCGAGAAGAACTACGACCGAGGCATCATCACCGCGCGCGAGCGGTACAACCAGTTGCTGGACATCTGGTCGCACTGCCGCGAGCAGGTGCAGGGCCGCCTGGTCGAGACGCTCAAGTCCGACCGTCGCGATGAACTCGGGCACGAGCTGGCGCCCGAGGACAAGAAGGGGCGTTTGTACCTCAACCCCGTCTACCTGATGATCGACTCGGGCGCCCGCGGCAACATCAGCCAGATGCAGCAGCTGGCCGGGATGCGCGGTCTGATGGCCAAGCCCAGCGGCGAGATCATCGAGACGCCCATCCGCAGCAACTTCCGCGAGGGGCTGACGATCCTCGAATATTTCTCGTCGACGCACGGCGCCCGCAAGGGTCTGGCCGATACCGCCCTCAAGACCGCCGACTCGGGTTACCTCACGCGCAAGCTGTGCGACGTGGCGCAGTCCATCATCATCAGCGAGCAGGACGGCGGCGCGAAGCGAGGCCTGGTCAAGCGAGCCATCTATAAAGGCGAGCAGGTCGACGTGCCGCTCCGCGAGCAGATCTACGGGCGCGTGAGCGTCCGCAACATCGTCAACCCCGTCAACGACGAGGTGATCGTCCGCGAGAACGAGATGATCACGCTCGACGCGGCCCAGCGCATCGAAGACCTGGGCATCGACTCGGTCGAGGTGCGCTCGGCGCTCACCAGCGAGGCCCGGTCGGGCTGTTCGGTGCTGGACTATGGCATGGACATGGCCACGGGTAAGCTGGTCGAGCCGGGCATGGCGGTGGGCATCATCGCCGCCCAGTCGATCGGCGAGCCGGGCACGCAGCTGACGATGCGTACGTTCCACACGGGCGGCATCGGCACGCGTGCGATCGTGGACAACGAGTACCGCGCGCTCAACGGGGGCAGTGTCGAGTTCCGCGACTGCAACGAAGTGGCCTCGAAGGACGAGGACGGGCACGACGTGCTCGTGGTCCTCAAGCGCAACGCCGAGATCGCCATCCTTGACGCCAAGGGGCGTGAACTCGAGAAGACCAAGGTGCCCTACGGCGCATCGCTGCTGGTCAAGGCCGGCGACGAGGTGAAGAAGGGCACGCAGCTGTGCAAGTGGGACCCGCACCGCATCCCGATCCTCGCCGAGAAGGACGGCTTTGTCCGCTGGGTTGACATCGAGGTCGGCTCGACGGTGCGCGAGGAAGACGCGGGCAAGGGCCAGAAGGCCATGGTGGTGATCGAGCACAAGGGTGACATGCACCCGCAGATCAACATCGTGGACGAAAGCGGCACGATCCTCGACTTCCACTACCTGCCCGCGCGAGCACGACTCGAGGCCAAGGACGGTCAGGCGATCAAGGCGGGGCAGATGCTCGCCCGCCAGCCGCGCCAGGCCGGCGGCTCGCAGGACATCGTGGGTGGTCTGCCCCGCGTGACGGAGATCTTCGAGGCGCGCAAGCCCAAGGACCCGGCGGTGATGGCCGAGATCTCGGGCCGCGTCGAGCTTCTCAGCGACAAGCGCAAGGGCAAGATGACGATCCGCGTGATCAGCGAGTCGGAGATCGAGAAGGATCACCACGTCGCGACGGACAAGCACCTCCTGGTGCACACGGGCGATTACGTGCAGGCCGGTGATGCACTGACCGAAGGCCCGCTGGTGCCGCACGACATCCTGCGGATCAAGGGTGAAGAGGCGCTCTGGTCGTACATGCTCGACGAGGTGCAGAACGTGTATCGCGCGCAGGGCGTGGGCATCAATGACAAGCACATCGAGCTGATCGTGGCGTCGATGCTCCGCAAGGTGAAGGTCGAGAGCCCGGGCGACACCGACCTGCTGCCGCAGGAAGTGGTGGACAAGTTCACCTTCAAGCAGAAGAACCGCGAGATCGAAACGTTCGTCCGTGTGACCGAGCCGGGCGGGACGGACCTGAAGAAGGACGAGCTGGTGACCAAGGCGCAGATCAAGGAGGCTAACGCCCGCGCCGAGGCCGCCGGTCGCGACGGGGCCAAGGCGCGTCGTCCGCGTCCGGCCACGGGCCGCACGCTGCTGCTGGGCATCACCAAGGCGGCCCTCTCGAGCGATTCGTTCCTGTCGGGAGCGTCGTTCCAGGAGTCGACCAAGGTGCTGACCGAGGCGGCCCTGCGTGGCGCGGTGGATGACCTGATCGGCCTGAAGGAGAACGTGCTGCTGGGTCACCTGATCCCCGCGGGCACGGGCTTCCGCCCCTACCAGGAGATCAAGGTGCGTCCGCTTGTCGAGATCGCCGAGGAGGAGGAAGATGCCGACGCCATGCTGGCCGAGGCCGCCGCTTCCGCCGAGGCGTTGGGCGCCGAGCGCAACGAGCGCTTGGGTTCACCGCAGATCGAGATTCAGTCGCCGGGATTGCGCGACGTGATCGCGGGCGAACCCCCGGCCACGACGACTCGCTGATTGTCCGTCGGCCCCCGCGGGGAGGTGAATCCCCGCGGGTTGTCCACGCCGGGGGCGCCCATGGATCCGCTGCTCGACGCGCTTGCTCGCTGGAAGCCCTTCACCGCGTTGGTGGTGGGGGATTTCATGCTCGATCAGCTGGTCTTTGGCGATGCCGAGCGACTCGCCGCCGATGCCCCCGTGCCCATCCTGCACGTGCGTCGCACGGAAGATCGTCCCGGCGGGGCGGCGAATGTCTGCCTCGATCTCGAGGCGATCAAAGGTCGCGTGCATGCCTTGGGCGTGGTGGGGGCCGATGCCGCGGGTGCGGCGCTGCGTGCCGGCCTTGCCGCGCGTGGAGTTGAATCCGCCGGGCTGGTCGTGGACGCCACGCGTCCAACGACGGTCAAGCAGAACCTGATCGGTCTGGCGCAGACGCGCCACCCGCAGAAGATGTTCCGCGTCGATTACGAATCGCGGGCGCCCATCGCCTCGGAGGGCGAGCTGCTCGCGGCGTTCGAGCGTGCGCTCGCCAGCGCCGATGTGGTCTGCATCGAAGACTACGACAAAGGCGTCTGTACGCCGGCGGTCTGTCGCCGGGTGATCGAAGCCGCCCGCAACAAGGGCACTCCGGTGCTGGTGGACCCCGCGCGCGGCGTGGACTACACCAAGTATCGCGGCGCAACGGCAATCACCCCCAACCGCACCGAGGCCGAGTTGGCCGCCGGGCTGTCTACGCACGCCGACGGCGGGCTCGAGCCCAACGCGGCGGTGGCGCGTCGCATGCTCGAGATGTGCGAACTCGAGGCGGTGGTGCTGACGCTCGATCGCCACGGCGCGCTGCTGCTCGAACGCGGGGGCGAGGCCATCGCCGTGCCGACGATCGCGCGCCAGGTCTACGACGTGACGGGCGCGGGCGACATGTTCCTGGCCGGCCTGGCCGGGGCACGGGCCAATGCCTTGGCCTGGGTGGAGGCGGTCCGCTTTGCCAACGCCGCGGCGGGGCTCGAGGTCGAGATCTTCGGCGTCGAGCCCATCCCGTTGGATCGGATTCACCACGCGGTGCTCGAGCAGGCCGGGCAGGCGCAAGGGAAGGTCGTTTCGCGCGAACAAGCCGTGGCTCGCGTGCGGGCGCTGCGATCGATGGGGCGGCGCATCGTCTTCACCAACGGCTGCTTTGACGTGCTGCACACGGGGCACGTCACGCTGCTGGAAAAAGCCGCGGCGATGGGCGACGTGCTGGTGGTGGCCATCAACGACGACGCCTCGGTCCGGCGGCTCAAGGGCCCGACGCGACCCGTGAACAACCAGGACGACCGAGCCCGGGTGCTGGCGGCGATGAACGCCGTGGGCCTGGTGGTGCACTTTGCCGAGGACACCCCGACCCAGATCCTGGGCGAACTCCGCCCCGATGTGCTGGTGAAGGGGGCTGATTATTCCAAGGACAAGGTGGTGGGTGCGGACCTGGTCGAATCGTGGGGCGGACGGGTCGAACTGGTGGACCTGATCGAAGGGAAGAGCACCACCAAGACGATCGAGCGCCTGCGCACGCCTTCCTAACGCGTGGGGCGTTGCGAGCCGATGAATGGCACGCCGTGATCCACGTTGCGATCATCGCCCCGGACTACCTCAACGCCATTCTGGCGGGGCGCAAGGTCGTTGAATCACGCCTCACGCTGACCCGGCGCGAGCCATTCGGCCAAATCACGGCGGGCGATCGGTTGTATTTCAAGGCCTCGGGGGGCGCCTTCGGCGCAACGGCCATGGCCGCCCGTGTGGATTCGCACGAGGAGATGACCCCGGCCAATATGCGGGCGCTCCGGCGCACGCTGGGGCGGTTTATCCTGGGCACGGATGCATATTGGCGGGCCAAACTGATGGCACGTTACGCCACGCTGATCTGGCTCGAGCGTGTCGAGCCCATCGTGATCGGGCCCGACTACCGCGCGCACCCGTCGTGGGCGTCGGGGCGGGCGTGGTACACACTCCCCGAGAACTGGTGCGTCTACCACGCCGCACGCAGGGCGGCGTAGGCGCGGCTACCAGCGCACCACGATCTTGCCGAACTGCTCCGCGGCTTCGAGGCGCCCGTAGGCCTTGACCGCGTCCTTGGCGTCGAAGATGTGATCGACGACGGGGCGGATCTTGCCGGCGCGGAAGAGGGCGGCGACCTCCTTGAACTCGTCGTTGCTCCCCATGGTCGAGCCCAGCACGCGGAGCTGGTTCCAAAACACGCGGGCGAGATCGGTGGTGGCGTCGGGCCCGCTGGTGCACCCGGGCGTGACGTAGGCTCCTCCCCGCGCAAGGCTCTTCATGCAGTTGAGGTGGGTGGCCTTGCCGGCGGAATCGACCGCCATGTCCACACCGCGCTTCTTCGTCCAGGCCCGCACGTCGCGCGACCAGTCCTGGCCGGTATCGACCACGCCAAAGTCCGCACCGAGTGATTTGGCCTTGTCGATCTTCCATTGGTGGCGGCTGGTGACGCCCACGCTGCAGGCGAAGTGCTTGGCGATGGCCAGGGCGGCCGTCGCCACGCCCCCGCCGATCCCGGTGATGAGCACGCTCTGGCCCGGGCGCAACTGTCCCTTGGTGATCATCATGGAATACGCGGTGAGGGCGCACAGCCCAACGGCGGCGGCGTCGATGGGGTCGGCCTCGCCCACGTCGGCCAGGTTCGCCGCGGGCACGCAAAAACGCTCGGCGAGCATGCCGTGGTGGTGCTCGCCGATGAGTTCAAAGTTGGGCGCGAGGGTCGAGCCGGGCGGGTCGTCGGGGCTGATGCGTTCGGGCTGGCGGATCGCGGCGTTGACGATGACCCGCCGCCCGACCCAGGCTTTGTCGACGCCCTCGCCGACGGCTTCAACCTCGGCGCAGGCGTCGCAGCCGCTGACGCGCGGGTAGTCGAGGGTGAGGCCCGGCACGCCGCGCCCGACCCACAGGTCCATCTGGTTGAACGCCGTCGCGAGCGTGCGCAGCGTGCACCAGCCCGGGGCGGGGGCCTTGGGCTCGGGCCAGTCGGTGACGAAGGCGATGTTGGGGGCGACGGGATTACCCTGCTTGCGGATGATGACTGCGCGCATGCCCGAAGGGTACCCGCGCGAGGCGTGCAAAAAAAAAGAAGGGCCCGGGAATGACCCCGAGCCCCGGAGACCCATCGTTGGGAAAAGGCTTAGCCCTGGCGGACGGGCAGGCCCGCGACGTGCTTGAGGCCGCGGCGGCGATCGCGCAGGCGGCGCGACTTGCCGGTGCGCTCGCGGATGTAGTAGAGCTTCGCGCGACGCGCATCGGCCCGGCGCACGACCTCGAACTTGGCGATCAACGGCGAGTTGATCGGCCAGATGCGCTCGACGCCGATGTCATCGACGACCTTGCGGACGACGAGAATCTCGTTGATGCCGCGCCCCTTGCGAGAGATCACCACACCCTGGAAGACCTGGATGCGCTCTTTCTCGCCCTCGACGATGCGGTTGTGCACGTTGATCGTGTCGCCCACGTCAAAGAGAGGGATGTCCTTCTTGATCGTCTCGGCGTTGAGTGATTCAATGATTTGCTGCTGGCCCATACGTCACCTGTTCGGGTATCCCGCCTTGACCGGCGGGGTCGAGACATTAGGCCGCCATGGGGCTTAGGGCAATGCCTCGCCGTCCGACACTGGCGATTCCACGCCCGGGTTTGGATGAGACGAGGGGGCGGCGGTGGGCCAAGGAGCGAGCAGGTCGGGGCGGCGGGCCTGGGTCCGTGCCAGGCGTTGTTCCAGCCGCCATCGGGCGATCCGGGCATGGTCGCCGCTGAGGAGGATCTCGGGCACGCTTGCCCCCTCCCAATCCCTGGGGCGGGTGTAGTGGGGGCAGTCGAGCAGGGGGCGGGGGTCCTGGGGGGTGGTGCTGAAACTGTCGGCCAGCGAGGACTCCTCGTCACCCAGGGCCCCGGGGATCAGGCGGACCAGGGCGTCGATCAGGACCATGGCGGCGAGTTCGCCCCCCGAGAGCACATAGTCCCCGATGCTGATTTCCAGGGGTGCCAGGCGTTCGATCACGCGCTCGTCCACCCCCTCGTAATGCCCGGCGATCAGGAGCAGCCGGGGGCGGGTGGCGAGGTCTTCGACCAGTCGCTGGGTCAGCGGCACGCCCTGGGGCGTGAGGAGGATGCGCGTGCAGGGGCGGGGGGGGGAAACGGTGTCGGCGGCCTCGGCGTGGGCGACGGCGTCCCACAGGGGCTGGCACATCATGACCATGCCCGGGCCGCCGCCAAAGGGGCGGTCGTCGGTCTTCTGGTGCTTGTTGGCGGCGAAGTCTCGGATGTTGGTAGCGACGATCTCGACCAGCCCCGCGCGGGCCGCCCGCCCGGGGATGCTGACACCCAGCGCCGCGGGGGGCTGTATGGCGAACATCTCGGGGAAGGTGGTGAGGATGTCGATGCGCATGGGAGCGGAGGAAGGGTAGAGGGGTGAGGGTCAAAAAAAGAACGGGGCAAGCCGCTGGGCCTGCCCCGTTGAATCTGCGTCCGTTCTGCGGATTACTTCTTCTTTTCGTCGGCGGGCGCCGCGGCGGCGGCCTCGGCCTTCTTCTTCACGTGCTCGCGGTTCCAGGCGCGATCCTTCTCCCAATCGCCCTTTTCGATGAGGGCGCGGTTGGCGAGGAAGTCGCGGACGGTCTCGCTGGGCTGTGCGCCGACCGAGATCCAGTACTTGATCCGCTCTTCATTGAGCACGATCTGCTTGGAGGGGTCCGACGCCAGCGGGTCATAGAGACCCAGCTGCTCGACCACCGAGCCATTGCGGCGGGTGCGCTGGTCCATCGCGGCAATGCGATAGAAGGGGCGATTCCGACGGCCGAGACGCTGCATCCTGATGCGAAGCACTACGTAAGCCTCCAAAGCGCCGGTCTTCCAACCAGCAAGGGCGTAAGGATAGGCACGACCCTTGCCCGTGGCTACGAAACGGGCGGGCTTCCCACGGCCGAGGCGACATCCCGCGCTTCGCCCGCAAGGGATCTCATTTCGGGATACCTCTTTCAGGCCTCCATGCCAGCCAGCCCAGGGAACGCAGAAGGCAAGGCGTTTAATTATGGTTTTGTACGGTCTGAGTGTATGTCCGACTGTCAGACTCGAATGGCGTAGCACCGGTACAGAAACCGTTGCTTCACCGGGGCTTGGGCTCTATGCTGGCGGGAGAGAGACAAGCGGCCTGCCCTCGTGGCGCGGGCCGAGCGATGGGGGTCCAAGCCCATCGAAATCATGGCAGGAGAGTGTACATGCGTCTTTTCATTTCCAGCGTTGCGGCGTTGACGATCGCCGCGGGGGCCAATGCTCAGGTGCTCGACGGCCAACTCGACGCGGTGTATGGCGCTCCCTTGAGCGTGCAGAACACGCAGACGGAGTTTGGCAACTCGAACTTGGGCGTGGCCAACTGGGCCAACGGGTCCGAGTTGAACGCGGTCTACTGCCGCTCCGACGCCAACAACCTGTACCTGATGTTCACGGGCAACCTCGAGTCCAACTGGAACAAGTTCGAGTTGTTCCTCGATACGCGCAGCGGCGGGCAGAACCAGCTGCGCGGCGACAACCCCAACGTCGATTTCAACGGGCTCAACCGCATGGGTAACGACGGTTCGGGCAACGGGCTGCGCTTTGACGCGGGCTTCGAGGCCGATTACTTCATCACCGTCACCGGCGGCGATGTGGGCGGCGGGAACTGGAACTTCTTCGCCAACTACGCCGAGATCCTCACCGGCGGCGGAGGCTCGGGCCAGTTCCTGGGCGGCGCTGGTACCGGCGGCACGATCGTCGGCGGCAACGGGATTTCGATCGCGCTCAACAACAGCAACACCGCGGGCGTGGGCGGCGGCAACGGGCTCGACAACGGGCTCAACGGCGCGCCGATCTTCGGCATTGAGATGTGCATTCCCCTCGCCGCCATCGGCAACCCGAGCATCGCGGGTATGAAGGGCGTGGCGTTCATCAACGGCGGCGGGCACGACTACATGTCGAACCAGGTGCTCGGTGGCCTTGGCGGCATGGGCAACCTCGCCGAGCCGCGGAACGTGAACTTCGCGAACATCGCCGGGGACCAGTTCTTCCGGATCCCCTCGCCGGGCTCGCTGGCCCTGCTCGGGCTGGGCGCGCTGGTGGCGCGTCGGCGTCGCTGAGTCGTCAAGAAGTCGAACCTGATCTGCACGAACCCGGGCGAACAGCCCGGGTTTTTTCATGCACCCTCGAGCAGGCTGTGCGGTTTCATCAATCCATTTTGGTGATGAAGTGGTTGAGGCCTTCATTGACCAGAATAAGAGAGAGCCATGCGCACGCCGCCGGTGTTGACCAGAGCCAGAGCGAGGAGTCTTGGTTCATCGTGGCGCGGGTGAGCAAAGGAATGAGCAGCAGCGCAAGCAGGGGCAACGCGATCGGGAACCAGAAGAGAAGCGGGGGGAGAGGACGCAGGCGCAACGCGCGGCGTCGATCCGGATTGAATGCGGGCAGAGAGATGGCTCGGAAGATGCAGATATAGGACAGGGCGGCGATTACTCCTCCGGCGAAAAAACGTTCCAGACTCGCGGATGGCCCGTGCCCAGAGACGACCCAGGAGGCGGACGCCGCGGGCATGAGGAAGAGGATGAGTTCAAAGACGTTCATCGGTGGGTAATCGCTCCACTTGAAACGGTAGAAGAGTGGAGGGGCGGAGGCTGTCGTGTGGTGTGCTGACCACGTTTGCGTGCAGCAGTTCTGCACATGCAGGACGCCTGTGCCATCCTGACCAAAGAGAGAAGTGGCCAGAATCGATGGTATCAGGCTTCAATATTGCCTCTTGCCTCTTACCTCTTGCGTCTTGCCTATAGCCTCATAGCCCATTGCCCATTGCCCATTGCCCATTGCCATCATTAAAGCAAAACCCCCGGACCAAGGGGTCCGGGGGCTGGGTGAAGTCTGTTGAGATGGAGCCGGGTCTGGCGACCCGCGACGGCTTAGCAGCCGCCGTTGTTCCAGAGTTCGAAGAACATGGCGACGTCGGCGTCGTCGGGCGTGCCGCCCGAGCCGTTGGCATCGGAGCATTCATCGCCGCTGTTCCAGGCATCGAAGAAGGCGGCGACGTCGGCGTCGTCGGGCGTGCCGCCCGAGCCGTTGTAGTCGGCGATGCAGCCGCCACTGCTCCAGGGGCAGGCGGGCCCGCCGCTGGTGGGGATGATGACGAACTGGGTGAGGGGGTCGGTGGTGAAGTCGATGAGTGTGGGCTCGCCGAGGCTGGGGGCGTAGGGGTCAACGCCGGGGCTGGTGAGCCCGCCGATGACCTGGTTGGAGACGAAGCTGTGGCCCTGGGCGTTGATGAAACCGGCGAGCTTGATGGGGCTGGTGCCGTCCCAGCCGAGTTCGGAGAGGCGCACGCGGATCTCGATGCCGGTCTGGACGTTGGCGGCGTCGGCGACGTTGGTGGAGGGGACGCCCTCGACGCCGGCGACGTTGTTGTTGTCGATCGAGACGTGGATCAGGTCGGGGATGAGGGTGTTGGGGTCGTTGCCGGTGGCGCGGGGGCCGGCGTCGGTGTTGATGGGGTTGGCGGAGGTGAAGTCCTGAATGGTGGCGAAGGTGCCCGGGAAGTCGATGGGGTTGTTCGAGGCCTTGGCCCCGCCGTCGAAGGCGGAGTAATCCATGACAAAGCCGGAGATCTCGAAGCGCCCGTCGGTGCGGAGGATGCAGGCGTTGGCGTAGTTGTCGACGGGGAATGCGCCGTTGGTGATGGAGAGGAAGTAGTCGGCGGTAAAGCCCTCGTCGAACTTGAGGCCGTTGCCCGCGCCTTCGGTGCCGTTGCCGCCGGCACCCATGCGGTTGAGCCCGTCGAACTCGACGTCGGGGTTCTCGTTGAGGCTGGCGTAGCCGAGGAGTTGGTTCTGGCCCTCGCTGGCGTTGACGTCGAAGAAGAGGTCGAGTTTCTGGAAGTTGGTTTCGAGGTTGCCCGTGATGAGAATGTAGAGGGAGTCGTTGGCGGTATCGGCATGGGCGTAGACGGCGTCGATCTCCGAGCCGCGTGACACGTCGGGGTGGGGGGTCGAAAGGCCCACGGGTGCGCCGGGCACGCCGGCGGTGTTGCTGTTGAGGATGAAGGCGCGGATGTCGGGAGCGCCGGCCTGAAGGGTGAGCGTGCCTCCGATGGGATAGGGTTCGGCCGCGGTGCCGACGTACGTACCGAAGCCCGCGCCACCGGTGAGCAGTTCGGAGTAGTTGACGAACATGGCGTGGTTGCTGCCGGTCCAGCCGTTGGTGATGGCGATCCAGTAATCGGGGCTGAATGCGGCGTCGAACTTCAGGCCGTTGCCCGACCCGCTGTCGCCCATGCGGTTGAGCCCGTTGAAATCGACGTTGGGGTTGTCGCCACGGAGCTGGTTCTGGCCCTGGGCCGGGAGTGAATCGAAGAAAAGGGAGAGTTTGTTGTAGTTGGTTTCGAGGTTGCCGGCGACGAGGAGGTAGAGGATGTCGTCGGTGGTGTCGGCGGGGGTGTTGTTGTCGTGGACGACGGCAAAGACCTGGTCGATCTCGCTGCCGTTGGCGCTGACGGCGTTGCCGGAGTTGGCGTTGCCAAAGCCGGTGTAGTTGCCCTGGATGAACTTAGCGGCGCCGTAGGAGGACTCGTACGCGCCGTCGATGACGGGGGCGGGGCCGGTGATGCGGGCGAGCTGCAGATCGATGAACTGATTGCCGGGGAAGGCTGGGGCGCTGAAGTCGACGTTGCGCGGGTCGGCGAGGTTGGGGTTGTTGGTGGGGAGGACGCCGGTGATCTGGTTGGAGAAGTAGTCGTATGAGCCGCTGGAGATGACGCCGAAGAGGGCGACGTTGGAAATCGTCGGATTGCCCAGGGCCGAGAGGGGGATGGCGAACTCGAGGCCGGTGAAGACGGCCTGGGGGTTGCCGGCGGCGCCGATAAGACCAGCCGTGTTGTCGCCGAACGAGGTGGGCTGGTTCTGGACAAAGAGAGGAGTGGTGTAGAAGGCCTCATCGCCGACGCGGGTGCCGTTGACCGTGGGTTGGGCGATGGCGTGTCCGGCGAAGGCCACGAGGGCGGCCGCTGAAACTGGGAACATCTTCATGGAACATGGCTCCGATATGGGCGTAGGGCTGGTCGAGACACCCCACGCAACACCCACGCGGTCAGGCGGGGTGGACCTCTTCTCACTGCCTCCGAAGGCCATAGACGACGGCCACGGATCGACCATGGCATTCTACGGGAGGATCCCCGCCACGGGAAGAAAAATAGAGGGGAAGGGAGCGGTCTGGCTCGGTGCGCAAGTTGTGATTCGGTCTTTGTTTAGACAAACTCGGTCGGCTCTGTATCAGCCCGAGTGTGGTCGGTCGGGTATGCTTCCAGATTGGGACCAAGGGCCGGTCTGCCCAGGGTGAACCTTTGGCTGGTAGTGACTTATGAAGAAAAGCCTGCGTCGTGGATTCACGCTGATTGAGTTGCTGGTGGTCATCGCGATCATCGCCCTGCTGATCGGGCTGCTGCTGCCGGCCCTGGGCAAGGCCCGGAATGCGGCGCGGCTTGGGGCGTGTCTCTCGAACTGCCGCCAGGTCGGGTTGATGATGACGGGATACGCCAACGACTGGAAGAACTGGTACCCGCTCTTTCCCTTCTCGCCCAATGCCAGGACGCAGTGGAGCAACAACCCGCGCACGCTGACGGACCAGTGGCTCCGCGGCGGGGTGTCGGGGTTGTTCAGCCTGAACCAGGTGGGCGACGGCGTATCGATGGGGTGGGTGGGGCTCAGCGCTGATGAAGGGGACAATCTCGAAACGTACATCGATGGGAATCGCACGCCGCTGCTGCGGGCGTATCACGACGGGCTGGGCGTGCTGTATTGCCCGGCGGATAAGGAAGACCGCTACTACGGGCAGTTGTACACGCCGCCGCTGGCGGGGCGATTGACGGACACCACGCCGCGGAAACTGCCCAAGATGCCCGCGTCGGAGAACGACGTGGTGTATTACAACGTGAGTTACCTCTACATCGCAGGCTTGCGGACCGACGAGCCGGGGCTGGTGACGCCGCCTCCGATCTGGGGCGACGAAACCAACGGGCCGGATGTCGCCACGGATGCGTGGTACGGCGCGGGGCAGGGTTCGTCGAGCGCAAACGCCACGTACGCAGGGACGACGCCCGGGCATTACGGGCCCGCGGACAACCACGGCAAGAGCGGCGGGAACTTTGTCTTCTCCGATGGGCACGCGTCGTTCCTGACAGGGAATGTGCACGAGACGTTCTTTTCCGAGGCGAACTTTCAGGGGCAGAGCGTGAACGTGGTGAACCGCTTCCGCAGCCGTGCGGTGCAGACGCTGGATTGATTTGGGTGGGGTGCGGTGCGGGTTTTCGGACCGCGCAGGGCCAGTGAGTCTTGCGCTGCGTCTCAAAGGTGCGGGTTGTTCTTGGCGGGGCCGGACGGGCTCGCTAAGGTGGGTCATTGGCCCTCGCCGGGCCGATGCGAGCGGGAGAGACGGCATGAAACGTGATGCGTGGATGCGGCGTGCGACGGCGCTGGTGCTGGCGGCTGGGCTGGCCGGTATGTGCACGAACGCCAGTGGTCAGGGCTGGGAAGAGAACCCGCCCGTCATGATGCAATGGTTTGAGGTGCGCTGGGCGGACATGGAGCGGCGTATGCCGGACTGGTTCGCCGCCGGGTATGGGTCGGTGTGGCTGCCGCCCGTGTCGCGCGGGTATTTGAACCCGACCGATCTTGACCAGAACTCGAAATCGGCGGGGTATGACGTCTTTGATCGGTTCCATCTGGGCAAGCCCGGCGCGGAGACGGCGTATGGCACCGAGGCTTCGTTCGACGCGGTGGTGGAAGAGTTCCACCGAGCCAACGGGCTGGTGCACATTGACATCGTGCTGAATCACAACGCCGCCCGTCAGACCGGGACGACGTTCATGCTCAATGGCGGGTACCCGGGGTTCTGGATGGCCCCGCCCAGCCCGATGCGCAACAAGTTGCCCACCGATGACTGGGGCGATTTCCACGCGGGGGTCTCGGGCGGGTATTACCAATCGGAGGACCCGCAAGGGGCGCGGTATTGCCTGCTTCGTGGCGACCTGGTCGCGCTGATCGACATCGATCATGCGCGCAGCAACCTGTTCATCCGCCAGCCGGTGAGCGCGGGGAATCCGCAGAACATCCCGGCGGGGACGTACTTCAATCGGCCCGACGCGTCCAACGCGCGGTTTTATACGGATCAGGCGCTGGGCACGACGGTGGTGAACAACCCGGGGATGTGGTACGCGGGCCCGCTCAACACGGGGATCTTCGCGCCGCCCTGCGATGTCGCCGCCCGCAACGAGCCGCCCACGCCCATCACGCTGGGGCGGTTCAACGAGGTTGACCCGATGGCGGGCGACCCGGTGCCCGAGACCGCGACGGGCTATCTGCTGCGCTGGGTGCAGTGGATGCTCGACGTGAAGAAGGTCGACGGCCTGCGTGTTGACGCGATCAAGCACATGCCCTCGTGGTTCTACGACACCTACTACGACGCGGTGGTCTTTGAGCGTCGACGCACACCCGACGGACGGATGGTCACACCCTTCTCGTTTGGCGAGTGCGTCGAGGGGAATGACTTCACCTTCGATCGGTACATCCGCAAGCCCAATGGGCGCACGACGGGGCGGAACACGGCGGGCGACGCATTCGGCAACCGCGACGCGCTCGACCTGGGCGGGGCCGGCGCGCTGCGCGACCTCATCTCGAACCAGTCGTGGGCCAGTTGGGGCAATGCGCAAGGGGCGCACCTGGACAATACCGACGACGGGTTCAACAACGGCTCGATCGGCGTCAATCACATCTTCAGCCACGACAATGGCTCGGCGGGGAATGGCGGGTCCGCACCACCGAACCCGTCGCTGCGCGATCAGGGTTGGTTTGCACATGCGTACCTGGTGATGCGCACGGGGCAGGCGAAGTTGTATCACAACGGGCGGGGTGTGAACCGGTCCAGCGGATTCTGGCCGCGCCAGGGCTTGCCGCTCGCGTTGGGGCACGACCCGGTGACGAATGCGGCGAACCCGGTGATCACGGACCTGGTGCGGCTGTCGAACTGGCTGGGTCGCGGGGAGTACACGCCGCGCTGGACGGATGACTTCGTGCACATCTTCGAGCGTCGCACACCGATGGGCGGCGGGGCGTACTCGGGGAACGTGCTGGTGGGGTGCAACCGCAGTTACGCGGGGCTGGGGATCACCAGTTACGACCAGCGCACGTTCAACACGAGTTTCCCGGCGGGGACCCGGCTGATCGAGATGACGGGCAACGCCGCCCGTGCGGATGTCGACCCGTCGGCGCAGATCCCCGAGGTGATCGTGGTGGGGGCCGGCGGCAGCGTGACGATCCGCGTGCCCCGCAATCAGAACCTCGGCGGGACGGATCACCACCGCGGTTTTGTGATCTACGCCCCGGCGATTCCTGACGGCACGCTGAGCTTCACCAACGTGGCGACATCGCTGGCGCCCGACCCGGCGAGCGGGCCCAACGCCAAGCCGCCCTTCGCACGCCGCCAGAGCACGATCCCTGTGATCCGCGCGGACAGTTTCGAGATTCAACTGACGACGGTGAATGGAGACCCCGGGGCGGGGAGCAACACCAACGCCGATGACAACGCCCTCTTCCGCATCGACGCGGGGTTCGAGGATTGGAACAACAACGCGGGCGTGGACATCCCGCACACCAATGCGGTGGTGCCGGGGTATGAGAACTTCGTGACGCAGCGGTCGCCGCTGGCGGGGACATCGAACACCAACGGCGTGTATCGCCAGGTGATCGACGCGACGCGGTTGTCGGAGGGGATGCATTACATCAGCGTGGCGGCGTTCCGGGCCCGCGGCCCGGGCGAGGCGCCGTTGTTCAGGGAGTTCCGCCAGGCGATCTACATCGATCGTGCGCTGCCGCAGGCCTCGCTGGTGGGGCCGCTGTCGCTGCCGTTGGTCACGTCGGAGCGGTTCACGGCACGGGCCGCGGATCGGACGGTGCAGAAGGTGCACATGGTGCTGAACCCGCCCTCGGTGGGGAATCCCTTGACGCTGGCGAGTGATTCGAATCTGGCGACGCAGACGGATCGCCTGGAATGGCAGCGGACACTCAACGGGCTTGTGCAGGGGACGAACACGGTGCTGGTGATCGCCCTTGAAGAGGGCGGGCGCGGGGCGTATGAGTTGGCGATCGTGCAGGTCGGGTGCGTGGCGGACTTCAACAACAGCGGGGGCGTGCCCGATGACGCCGACGTCGCCGCGTTCTTTGCGGCGTGGAACGAGGGGCAACCCATCGCGGATATCAACCAGAGCGGGGGCGTTCCCGACGACGCGGACGTGGTGATGTTCTTTGAACTGTGGAACGCGGGGTGCTGAGCGCCGCCCGGGCGGCTACGCCGACTCACGGTCGGTGGGGGCACGCAGGTTGATGATCTTCTTGCACGAGCCGGGTTGAGCCTCGACGAGCATGTCGGCGAGCGAAGCCTCGCGGAACTCACGCTCGACATGGGCCAGGGCGCGGTCGATCCGTTCGTGCAGGGCGCACAGGCGGACGTGCGCGGGGTTTCCCGCGGGGCACTCGCGGATACGGACGATCGGGTCAACGGCGTTGATGATGTCGAGCAGGGTGATCTGCGCGGGCTCGCGGGCAAGGATGAACCCCCCGCGCGGGCCGCGCTGCGACGTGACATGCCCGGCGACGACGAGATCGCGCATGACCTTGCTGAGGTAACCCGCCGGGACGTTGGTTCCCGCGGCGATGCGTTCGGCGCTCAGCGCCGGCTCCCCGCGCGAGGCGAGGTAGATCATCGCACGCAGGGCGTACTCCACGGTCTGCGAGAGCATGCGGGCGTCCTTGAAGAAAGAGGGCAATAGGCAATGGGCAATAGGAAGAGGAAGAGGTGAGGGAGAGGAAGTGGGAGAGAAAAGGAGCGGGGGTTAGCGTGGAGGCGCGGGGTTCGGGGGTGTGGAATCGGATGGGGTGGGGTCGGGCTTGCCGTAGCGAGCCCACATCCACTCGCGGCGTGCCCTGACGAGCGAGGCGAAATCGTGGAGCGTTCCCGTGTGAGCGCCGGCGAGCGTTTGGGCGGCTTCTTTGTGCGTGAACGAAGCGATGCCCGAGCCCATGGGCGTGCGGAGTTGCTCGTGGTCGGCGAGAACGAAGACCGCCGCGTTAGCCTCGACCCAGGCCCGCGTGTCGTGGTCGTGCACGTAGCGTTCGAGCACGCGGATGCTCTGGCCCTTCTCGTGCTCATAATCGAGCAGGCAGCCCACATCGTCGAAGAAGACGTAGAGGCGGTCGTCGTCCTGCTCGATGAGCGATGCGGCGGAGTAGCGGTCCTCGGCGACGAGCATGCCGCATTCGATGCACTCGTCGCGTCCGATGCGCAGTTCGGGCGGGCCCGAGAGGGGCGTGCGTGAGCAGGCGTGCAGGAACGAGGCGGCGCACGCGCTGGCGAGCGCCACGAGCAGCGGGGTGAGGAACCATTTCATACGGGGGCCCTTCGCGCGAAGATGAGCGATGCGGCGATCAGGGGGAGAACGATCCAGGCGAGCAGGGACGCGCCGAAGATCGCGTGGAGCCAGGCGCCGAACTCTTCGGTGGCGTAGAGGCCCGCGGGACCCAGCACGTCGAGCGATGCGTCGGCCGCGTGGAGCGACCACATCTTGAAGACCTGCAGCGGGTTGAACAGGCAGGCCGCGAAGAGCTCCTCGATGCGAAGTTTCATCGCGATGGCGCCGGCCATCAGGGCAAGGTCCGTGGCGAAGACGAGCACGAGCCAGAGGAAGACGCCCGTGCCCACGGCGACCGACGCCTTGCGCGCCAGGACCGAGACGAGCATCCCCAGGCTGAGCATGCCCATGGCCAGGGCCAGCGAGAGCCCGCCCAGCCAGATGAGGCTGGCCGGGCGGGTGGCGTCGCCCTTCCAGGCCATGATCGCGGCACAGGCGCCAAGGCCCAGCGCGATGCACGCGATGAGCGCCCCCGAGAGGCCCAGGTACTTGCCCAGGAGCACTTCGGTGCGCGTGACGGGCTGGGCGAGGAGATAAGTGAGCATGCCACGCTCGCGGTCGCCCGCGATCGAGCCCGCGCCCGCGGTCAGGCCCATGAGCGGGACGACGAGCAGCACGAGGTTGACCAGTCCGGCGGTGGTGCGCCCAAAGCCTGACAGGCCCATCCCGCCCCCGGCGGCGGCCGTGACGTAGGAGAGGCTCAGTCCCAATACCGCGAAGGCCAGGGTGTAGAGGATGAACCAACGGCTGCGAACGGCCTCACGCAGTTCTCGCTGCGCGATGGCCAGCGTGTTGGCCACCAAGCCCGGCGGCGGGCATGCGGCAAGCCGGATCGGGGCGTGCGCGGGGAAGGTGGTCATGGCGTGTGCTCCGCGGCGTGCGAATCGGTGTGTGAATCGGTGTGCGCAAGGAGTTCAAAGTCTTCGACCGCGATGCGGCCTTCGGAGAGGATGCGGAACGGCGCAGCCTTCTGCGCGGTGGGCACCGCGACGATCAGCCCGATGCCGTTGCGCTGCGGATCGAACCCGCCCTCGCGGAGCAGGCGGGCGGCCTGCTCGCGTGCGCCCGAGGCGATGCGCAGATGCAGCGTGGCCTGCAGGCCAAGGTGGGGGATGAATTCGCGGGCGGGGATCTCGGCGGTGACCTTGCCCTTGTCGAGCGTGATGACGCGCTGGGCCAGGGCAGTGACCTCTTCGATGCGGTGCGAGGCGAAGAGGAGCGAACGCCCGCCGCGGGCCAGGCCCGAGAGGAGCGAGACGAACTCTTCGCGGCCGCAGGCGTCGAGGCTGGCGGTGACCTCATCGAGAACGAGCACGGGAGGATCGCCCAGGAGTGCGATGGCCAGGGCGAGGCGTTGCTTCATGCCGCCCGAGAGTTCGCGGATGCGTTTGTGCTCGTGCCCGGTGAGGCCCACGCGTCCGAGGATGTCGGGCGTGTACACGCTACGCACGCCCTTGAGGCGTGCGAAGAGGGCGACGGCCTCGGCGACGCCCAGGTCGTCGTAGAAGCCCAGTTCCTGGGGGACGTAGCCGATGCGGGCGCGGGCGAGTTTGCCCTGCCGCGCCACGTCGAAATCGTCCACCCGGATCTGGCCCTGGAAGCGGAAGAGCCCCAGCACACAGCGGATGAGCGTGGTCTTGCCCGCGCCGTTGGTGCCCCAGAGGGCGACGGCGTCGCCGGGCTCGATGTCCAGCGAGACGTCGTTGACGGCAGCGGTGCGACCGAATCGCTTGGTTACGTGGCGGATCGAGATCACGCGTCACCTCCAGTTGCGCTCGTGCGGCGGCGGCGCTCCACCGGGCGGGAGAGGAGCGCGAGGCCCAGCCCCCCGCCGACCATCGCCAGGGCGGTCAGGGTCATGCCCACGCGATCGGCCTGCTGCGCGGGGCGTCCTGACTCGATGGCTATGGGTCGCATCAGCGGCACTTCGTCGATGAACTTGGGCTCGGGACGGACGGCGGGGACGGCCCGTCCGACGAACTCGATGGCCTGCTCGACGGGGCTGAAGAGCAGGATGCGCAGTTTGGGGTGGCGGTCAACCAAGCTCTCGAAGAGGGTGTAGGACTCGTGGACGAAGTCGCCCACGCCGTCCTGGTTCTGGTCGTAACCGAGATAGTCGGACCAGTAGTTGCCGGTCTCTTCGTGCCAGAACTCGTTGCCCTTGAGCGAGCCGCGCCCGAGGATGCTGACCTGCTCGACGTTGTCGATGAAGTTGTTGAGGGTGAAGCGGTTGCCCCGGACGGCGGGCAGGAATGTGAGGCCCACATCATTGAACGCGATGGTGTTCCTGGTGAAGACGCCCGGGACCTGCGTGGAGAAGGGGGAGCCGTCAAGGTACACGCCCGCGCGGTTGGCGACCATGAGGTTGTTCTCGATGGTGAAGCGGTCGGCTTCCTTGAGGCCAAGGCCGTACCCGCTGGGCCCGCGATTGCGGATCATGCGGTTCTGGCGGATGGTGATCCCGCGCGAGTACATGATGTAGATGCCCACGCTGTTGTGGGCGACCTCGTTGTCCTCGAGCGTGACGTCGTCGCTGTACATGAGGTGGAACCCGTAGCGGCAGCGGATCGCGGTGTTCCCGCGGACCGTGATGCCCTGCGAATACCAGAGGACGGCGTCACGCCCGTCGTGGATGTGGTTGTTCTCGATGAGGGCCCGGTCGGAGCGCCACAGGCGGACCCCGTCGCCGCGCCGGGCGATGTCGAGGTCTTTGCCCCCGATGCGATTGCCGCGGACGATGCTGTCGTGGGCGTCGCGCAGGTCGATGCCGAAGAGGATGTCTTCGAGCGTGTTGTTCTCGATGAGGGCCCGCGGGGCGATCGCGCGAACGCCCGCGTTCTCCTTGTCGAGATCGATGCCCGTGTTGCGGATGACAAAGCCCGAGACGGTGACGTCGGGGGCGGCAATCTCGATGATGTCGCCCGACCCGTCGCCGTCGATGATCGCGCCGGGCTCGGCGACGAGCGAGAGGGGCGTCTCGATGCGGATGTGCTCGCGGTAGATGCCCGCGGGGACGCGGATGACGTCGCCCGGCCTGGCGGTACGCACGCGGATGCCGATCAGCCCGGTGTTGATGTTCGACGCAACGCGCGGGGTTGTCGGCGCGGGCGGGGCCATCGCGTGGGGGTCCTGCGCCGCGGCATGGGCGGCGAGCAGGATCGTGAACAGGATGGCGTGGAGGGTGCGCATGATGGGTGCTGCATGATCGGGGGTTGAGCGAAGGTCAGGCGACGCGGGAGCGTCTCGCGTCGAAGAGCGGCTTGTACGCCCGACGATGGAAGTAGAAGGCGATGAGGGTGACCCCCGCGGCGGCGAAGGCCATATAGAGCCCCAGGCCCATGTCGGAATAGGTGCGGAACTGCCCGATGCCCCCCTCGCCCAGGATCGTGGGCGTGAAGGGCTTGACCGAGGCCGAGAGGGGCGCAGAGGGGTCGAGGTTCTGCCCGAACTCGGTCATCCAGTACTTCAGGTCGACCAGGAACCCGACCGGGAAGACGATGGTGGGGATCGCCAACAGCACGGCCCATCGGCTGTGAACGAACATCGCCCCCTCGACCAGCAGGAACATGGCGAGCACAGCCCAGACGGCGATGGTCTTTTCATAGTGGGCCGCTTCGTGGAGCGGACGCATTCCGATGTAGTGGTTGAGCCCGTCGATCTCCTTCACGTCGCCCGTGAGGGTGTTGACATAGGCCGTCAGGAAGAGCCCCTTGGGGTACTGGGGGGCTTCGAGTTCCATGTGCCAGTAGGGGAGGAAGATCGAGGCGATCAGCAGGATGCGTGCGATCGAGAGGAGGATCGTCGGCATGGCGTAGCGCGCACGATGGGCGTTCAGTTCTTCCACCGGGACGCGCGGCCCAAAGAAACTGTGGAGCAGTCCGGACATGGGTTGTACCTCCAGTGCCGCGCCCGTTGGCGGTCGCGGCCGTTGAAAGCCCCCGGCACGCTTTCGCGCGCCGGGGACAGTTGTTACTTGTCCGTGTCGGTCGCCTGCGCGGTCTTGGCGCGGGGCTTGATGTGGATGTAGCCCATCATCTCGAGGTGGAGCGCCGAGCAGAACTCGGTGCAGTAGAAGGGGTAGGTGCCGGGCTTGTCGGCGGTGAACTTGAACTCCGCGAACTCGCCGGGCTCGAGGCTCAGGTTGATGTTGTACCCGCCGATGCAGAACCCGTGGGTCGCGTCCTGCGTGGTCTCGACGGCGGTGATGCGCCAGGTCACCTCGTCACCCTCTTCGAGGTAGACGTGCTCGGGGTTGAAGTGGCTGCGGATCGCGGTCATGTTGATGAGGACCTTGCTTCCCTCGCGGATCACGCCCTCGTGGCCCTTGCGTGGAGCGTTGAGGTCCACCGCCTGCGTATGCGGGTTCCACCCGATCTCGGGGTAGACCAACCAGGGCTTGAGCTTGTCGGCCTTGATCATCACCGCGTAGTGCGGCTCGCCCACGCCGATCGGCATGTCGTAGATCACCGGCATGGTCGTGCCCGGGCTGGCGATGTCCAGCAACTGGAAGTTCTGCGGGAGCAGCGGGCCCGTCGGGAAGAAGCGATCCACCGACCACTTCGACATCGAGATCAGGTACTTGCCGTCGGGGCTCGCGGTATCGCCCTCGGCGGCGACCAGATGCCCGATGTTGTACTGCACCGGGGTCTTCTGGACCAACTTCCACGGGCCCTCGGCGGGCTTGGCGGTCGTTTCGCCGCCCAGCGTCCACCGGGCGACCGCTGAATCCAGGAAGAGCGAGGTGTAGGCGTAGCCCTTGTCGTCGAACTGGGTGTGCAGCGGCCCAAGGCCCAGTTCGAGCTGGACTTCCTTCACCGCGTCAAAGTCGAGCACCGGGATGCCGAAGGGATCGCTCCCGCTGTAGGTCTTGTTGGCGATCGCGGCGCGGATCTTGGCGGTGCTGAAGACGGTGACGTGCGGATCGAGTTTCCCGCTGACGACCACGTACTTGCCGTCGGGAGTGATATCCACGCCGTGCGGGCTCTTGGGCTCGGGGGTCAGGTGCAAGATGCCCTCGGCCACGCAGGTCTTGATCGAGAGGACCGGGAAGCCGTTGATCTTCTCGGCCTTGCCGGCCTTGAAGGCGGCCTCGGCCTTCTTCCAGTCGACGATGTGCATGTAGTCCATGTCGCGCTTGCTGGCGCCGGCCTCGAAGGGTGGGTTGCCCTTCTCGACGCCGCCCGTGGCCATCTCGGCGTTGAAGGAGTTCTGGAAGATCAGCCCGTCGCTGGAAAACTTGCCCGCGTCGGAGAGGTCCTGGAAGTAGGGGGGGAACTCGATCGCGAACGAGGCGTCGACATCCACGCGGCCTTTGGCGCGGTCGAACTTCCACAGGGTCATCATCCCGCGGTAACTCTTCTCGTACTCCTCGGGCGGGGCATAGCCGTAGCCCAGCACCGTGGCGTACTGCCCGCCCTCGATGATGTACTCGGTGTTGGGGGTGACGAAGGCGCACCCGTGGTCGCTGACGGTCAGCGGGTTCTTGACGATCTGCTTGGTCTCGAAGTCGCGCAGGTCGATGACGGCCAGGCGTGCGTTGGCCTTGTCGCCGATGAAGAGGAACTGCCCGTCATACTCGGCGTTGGTCTCGCTGAGGGCCGGGTGATGGGTGTCGCCCCAACTCACTTCCTTCCCATTGACCATGAGCATCTGGCGCACATGGTCATGCTCACCCCCGTAGCCGTAGCCCTGCCAGGGCTCGGGCGTGAAGACGGCGATGGTGCGCAGCAGGCGCATCGAGGGGACGCCGATCACGAAGATCTGGCCCGCGTGCCCGCCCGAGGCGAAGGTGATGTACTCGTCGTGCTTCCCGCTGGGCAGGAAGGTCTTGGCCGCCGCGATCAGGTCGTCCACGTTGAGCTGACGCTCGTTGGCGATCTTGGTCAGATCGGCCACCTGCGTCGGGGACAACTCGATGGGCTTGGCTTCCTGCGTTGTTCGCCGCCGGCGCGATTCCTGCGCCGAGGCTTCCGGCACACACTCGCCCAAGGCGAGCCCGGCGAGCAGCACCGCGAGCAGTGTTCGTGCCATACTTGGATGTTTCCACGTGGTATTCATGGTCCGTTCCCATGATGTCGGTCCTTCGGCGACGCGCACACGGCGGCGTCGACGGACGCGTTGTGCGCTTACTTGCTCGACGCTCGTAGCGATCGCAGATACTCGATCACGTCGAGGATGTCGTCGTCCTTCAGGGCCGGGTTACCGCCCTTGGCTGGCATTCCCACGCCGGTCGTGTTGGCCGGATCGCCCGGATCACGCCCGCGCTTGATGAACGCCAGCATGTCGTCATCGTTGAGCGACTTGCAGAACTCGTTGTCGATCAGATCCTTGCCGTTGCCCTTCACGCCCCGGGCATCCTTCCCGTGGCACGCGCTGCACGAGCCCGCATAAATCACCGCGCCGTGCGCGATGTACGCGGCCAGTTCCTCGTCGCCACCCGCCGCGGCAAGGGCATTGGCCTTGTCCGCCTCGCTCGGGCCCGCCGCCACGAACGCGGGCAGATCGGGCATGCGCCGCGGGTCTTGCAGCCCGCGCACATACGCCACTAGGTCCGCCATGTCCGAATCGCTCAACGCGTCATTGCCGCCCTTGGGGGGCATCGGCACGGGATTGCCCTGCGGGCGTCCCGCGGCGATCAACTTCAGGAGTGCGGCGTCGCTCATCGACGCCACCGCCGGGCTCGTGGTCAGATCCTTGCCAAGCCCCGGCACGCCCGTGCCCTGCTCGCCGTGACATGCCTTGCATGTGCCCACGAAGAGATCGCGCCCGTGCAGGGCCTGGTCAAAGTCGAGTTCGGCCAGCGCGGGGGCGGCCATCAGGTTCTGGTGCGCCTCGATCAGACGACGTGTCGCCTCCTGCTTCGACGAGGCCGAGGCCTTCATCAGGTACCCACCCATCGCGATCGAAGCACCCGAAAAGAGCACGGCCAGCAGCATCGCACGGGCCGTCTGCGGGAGTTGGCTTGTGCTCGGCGGACGCCAGTGCGCGGTGTTGCTCGTTCCGGTGTGGGGCGACTTATGCAGTTGATACGAGCCCATCGATGATCCTCCGAACGAACCCGCCATAAGCGGATAAGCAGATCATCATATCGGCTAAATGGGCGCGGGCAATCGAATGCTGGACAAGATTGACCAGATTTCATTCAGATTTTTTGTGCGTTATCTGTTCGGTACATGGCGGCCATTGGAAGTCCGCAGGGGCTTCGCTGGTGCAGCATGGGTAGAGAATCCCTCCATGAATCCCGGCTGGGGATATCCTGAGGGAACCTCGTTAGAAGGAGGGGGAAGTGGGCGCGACAGGGCTCGAACCTGTGACCTCGGCTATGTGACAGCCGCGCTCTAGCCAACTGAGCTACGCGCCCATTCACGACCCGATGGGGGACCACCGGGGCCGGCTTCTCGACGCGCGAGGCGACGAGGGCGGCATGAGGATACGGCGCATCTTGGCCGTTGTCACGCCCGTGGGTCAAGTCGGCCCTTAGCGGGTACGGCGCGTATAGGTCAGGGTCGCGGTGGCGCCGCTGGTGTGTGAGATCAACACTTTGGAATCGGCGGGGTTGATCGACTCGACCGACCAGCCGTCGCCCAGTTCATCACCCTCATGGCGAATCTTGGAGTTGATGACGGCGACGGTGTTGCCGCGGGCATTCATGATCGCCGAGACGGTCAGATCGGGCGGGCGAATGGCGTTGACCTGAGCCACGGGTTCTGATTCGTCAACGTGAAACTCGGGCTCGGCGAGGGATGGACCAGCAACGGCCAGCATGGGAGAGCCCGCGAACGGCTGGCTCATCTCGGCATTGACAAGGGCCAACAATGCCTGATCGTGTGCGGGCTTGGCTTTGATCGCTCGAGGCTCACTCTCGGGCACTGTCGCGGCCTTGGCTTTGGCCGGGCCACGCACAGGCAGCAGTAAACCAAAGGCCAGGACGGCGACGACGGGCAGTGCCGCGATCCCGAGGTTCGTCAGGAAGTTTCGTGTACGCGTGTTCATGAGCGGGACTTCCTGGGTTGAGCGGGCGCCGCGTTGGTGGGGCGATCGGGTACGTCGAGGCGGATGTGCGTCGTATCCACGGCAGCGGAGAGCAGAGGCTGGCCCGAGGCATTGCGACGATTGAGCGGCGCCAGACGGAACGATGCCACCTTCGACGCGCCCAGTGTGCTGGAGCACTCGGCCAGGAAGGCGGCGATTTCTTCGTAGGTGCCGGAGAGTTCGAGGGAGTAGGCCAGGAGCTCGCCCGGGGACCGCGTATTGCGTGCTGTTGGGAGAGGAGCGACGCCGCGGGGCTCGACGCGTTCGAGGCGGACCCCCGTGCGACGGGCGAGCGCACGGAACGATTCATAAAGAACGCCCGCGTCTCCGCTCGCGGCGGTGTACTCGCTGAGCGACTTGGCCGTGGCGGTCAGCTCACTCTCAAAGGCATCCAGATTGGGTTCGTCGGCGATCGAGGCCTGATGGATCGCCAGACGGCGCGTGCTATCGCCCAGCAGGCTGCGCGATTGAGCCAGCGCGTCCTCGAGGGGACGGATGGCGATGTACCAGGCGGCGCAGGCGATCCCCGCGACGATCGCAGCGCGGAGCAGGTAGTCGCGTTGCAGGTCCTTGGGCGCGGCGGCGGTGGGGGGGGTCATCGGGGGGCTCCGTTCAAGGTGGCCAGGGGAGCGGGGTTCGACCCACGCAGCCGCACCGTGATCACAAAGTGGCGCACGTCCTGATCGTTTTCGATCACGCTGCGGCTCGATGAAAGCGTGGCTTGTGTAAAGAGTGGATGCTTGCCGGCCCGCTCGAGGAAGGCCGACAAGATGTCGTCGGCTCGGGTTGTGGCGGAGGGCGTGGCGACTCCGCGGAATGTCAGGGTGGGTGCGGAGGCGGAATCCGCGCCGCAGGCGCCCAGCACCTCGCTGAGTCGTATTTCGGGGCCGGTCAGGCGGGCGAGCGCATGGAGATTGGCCTGCCAGGGCGGGCACGAGCCCAATGTCGATGAGAGCGCCTTTTCCGACATTTCGAGCTGATCCGCGAATGCGTACAGGCTCTCACGGCGCAGGGTGTGAGTGTCGATCTGGGAAACCGCCGGAGCGAGATTGGCCGCTTGCTGATCTGTGTTGCGACGCTGAGCCACATAGAACGCGCCGTGTGCGGCGAGCGTGATCCCCGCTGCCACCGCGCCGACTCGCAAAGCCCGGGACAGGTTTGATCGTTCCTGTCGGATCCGAATGACGGCCGGGATCAGTCCGACCCGCGTCTCAAGGAGAGGCGTGCATGCGCCCACGACCGCAAGATCTGCATCGGCGGGGCGTGCCAGGGTCGGCGCCGCGTACGTTTCGACAGGGATGTCGAGCTGCGCGGTCAGGGTGTTCGTGAGATTGGGGATCGACGCGCCCGTACCCGCCAGGAACAGCACGGGTCGTGTCAGTGACGTGTCGGCCAGTCCGAACCGCAGTGTCTGACGCGCCTCAACCACGAAGCGCTGCAGCACCGACTGCATCATGGGCAGGACCTGCTCGGCCCGAAGGCCCAGCGCCGGATCGACGAGTTGCCCGCGTGAGGGGACGCCGATGGTGAACAGCAGTGACGTCGCCCCGGAGAGCGTGATCGAGCCGGAGGATTCGCGGGCCGCGGCGGCGGCGATCGCCTCGGCCAGGCGCAGATAGCCCACGTCGAAGCAGCGGGCAAGTTCGATGCCCTGGGCCCCGCGTGCGGCAAGAGATGTCGAGTGATCGGACATGAACATCACGCCCGTGCCGTCCGTGTTGCCGAGACGTGATGCGGCGTCCATGGCGGCCACCAGGCACGCGGCCCGCGCAGGGAGGCATCGCTCCAACTTCAAGCCGTTGCGTTCGATCAGCGTGGCGATGAGAGCCAGCACATGGTCCTGCTCGGCGATGGCCAGCACGTGCGTTCGTGCGGGCGAGCCGTTCGAGCCGGGTTCGACCCGCAAGGGGTGCAACGTCGACACCCAGTCCGGCCCCGTGCAGGAACGCATGTCACTCAGCGCCAGGGTGGCGGCGGCCATGGCCGCACGTCCCGTGGTCGGTACGGTAAAGACTTCCGCGACCGCGCTGGCCGATTCGTAGACCACCGTGACGGAGTGCCCGCCGCGCAGCTTGAGTGCGGCGAGCACGGCGCGCAGCGGTTCTCCCAGCGGGGCCAGGTCCTGCTCCCACGTCGCGTCCCAAGCCGACGGATCGAGATCGACCCTCTCGAGGCGTACCACGCCGCCCGAGGAATCAATCACCGAGCCCCGCAATGAACTGGGCGCCAGGGTAATAACAGCATGGGCTGATCTGGGCACGGCGTCCTCCGCGTCACCCTGGAAGGGTGATCATCGGGCATCATCGGCCAGTCATGCTGCCTACTTTCGACGCCTCGTGGAATCAGTCGTCGGCGAGGGTCAGTCTCAGCCGGCGGGACGCCGCGTCGCTGCGTCCCTCGATCACCGCCTGCCCCGTTCCGGTGGCGGGAGGCAGGCTCACGAAGGTGAAGGATGACGAAGGCAGGTTCACGATCGTGCCCGGCGAGGGCAACGCGAGGTTCTCGGTCCTGAGCTTGGCAATGGCCAACCCGCCCGATTCTGCGGCATAGAACGCACGGAGCGTCTGGGCACGCATGGCACCCAGTTCCGCCTCGTCCGCCGACGCCGCCACCGATCCCATCACCGCCAGATTGATGAGTGCCAGGGCGATGATGAGTGCGGCGATGCTCGCCGCCCGGCGCGTCTGGAGTGTGCGTGCGCTCATGGCTGGCCGATCCTGACTCGGGCAAACGCCGCGGCGTTAAGTTGCATTCCGCCTACATCCAGACGGATATCAAAGCGATGCGTGGATGCGGGGGTGGCTTGGGTTGAGGTCGTCCCGTCTTTGGCGAGATAGCCCAGCGTGAAGGAGCGGACATCCTCGCACAGCGCCGCTCGCGTGCCGGTGGTGTCATACAGGTAGAGCGTCGTGCCGGTCAGTTCGATCCCCCGCCCGTCGGTGAAGCGCACCCCGGTGGGGGTGGCGCTGCTGATGGCCAGCGTGCCCCGCGTGGCCCCCTCGGGAGATTCTCGCAGCAGGCGGATCGTGCGATCCATGGCAAAGGCCGCGTGTTCGGCGCTGCGTCGCGTTTGCGTCGCGTCGGCCAGGCTATCGCCCGCGACAAAGAGCATGGGGAGCGTCGTCGCGCCGATGATCGAAAGAACCACGATCGAGGCCAGCGTCTCGACCAGCGTCATGGCGCGGCGCGAGGGGTTGTTCGTGATGGGCCGCGTCATGGAGCCGCCACCATCGCCGAGACGGGCATGGTGATGGGCGCCCCATCGGCTCTTGGAATCGTGATCGTCACCGTGACGCGGCGGAAAAGGTCCGCGCCCGTTCCCGTCACCACCCCGCGATAGTCGGTCGGTGCACCGATCGTCACCTGATAGGACAACCCCATCGATTGGTACATTCCTGTCGCGCTCGACAGACGCGCACGCAAACCCGTGCCTGGGGTGTCGAGGTAAGTCGCGGGCGATGCCAGTGCGGCGTACCCCAAGCCGGCGGCGTCGGAGTTGACGTCGGCGATGATGTGTTCGAGCACCAGCGTCGCCAGCGTGGTCGCCCGCAGGGTGCTGACCGCGTCGGCTCGTCGGCTGACGGCCGAGTCGAACCAAAGCAACGTGGGGGGGATCGCGATGGCGATGACCACCACCACGATCACCGCCTCGATCAGCGTAAAGCCGCGACGGATGACGCGGGGTGCATTCATCGCGAGATCCTCCCGCTGATGCGCGTTACGTCGATGCGATAGCCGTCGGTCAGGCGGATCGACGCATCCTGCGTGAACCCGCCCAGACGCGTGCCGTTGCCGGCGCGAAGCTCGGGTGTGCCGTCGTGTCCGAACCAGAGGGTGCTCGATCCGGTGAAGCCGTCGCCGCCGGTTACCCCGACAATCGCGGCACCCGGAAACTGCACGCCCAGGATCAATGCCTCTTCCGGCGTGCCCAGTGGCGAGGTGAAGCGCTCGGGCGTACCGCCCCCGCGCGGGATGATGTACCGCTGGAAGGTGCCATTCGACGGATCCACGCGCAGGCCCACGCTTTGACCAAGAGACATGGCGGCGGACCGGGTGTTGAGGACCTGGCGTTCGACTTCGGCGGCGGCCGCGGCGCGCCGGGCGTCATCGAGCGTGCGGAATGCCGGCAGAGCCGCGATGGCCAGGATGCCCGTGATCGCCACGACGACTGCGAGTTCGATCAGCGAGAATGCGTGGCGGTGGTGGTGCGTGCGCATCGCAGCGTGCTCACAGTTCGTTGGCCGTCTTTGTGCCGCCCGATGAATCCACGACGTTGGTGGGCTCGTCGGCATTGATGTAGAAGATCGCCTCGGGCGGAGATGCGGCGTTGTCCACGTAGTAGTTCCAGCCGAACTTGTCGGCATTCAGCACCTGGCGGGCCAGAGCCTGGGCCTTCGAGACGCCCTGCACGGTGGTCTGCTGGGTGTACGGGTTCTTGGGAAACTCGGCCTGGAGCACCAGCCCCTGGGTCGTGAGCTGGGTGATGGTGGGGTATGCCGGTGTCCCGGCGATGACGTTCTTGGCGCGATACCCGGCGATCGCCGATCGAACGCCCGCAAGGTCGCCCTGAACGGCGGCGCTGCGCGCGTCATCGGTGACGCCCGAGAAGCGTGGGAGGACGATGGCGGCCAGGATCCCGATGATCACCAGGACCACCATGAGTTCGATGAAACTGAAGGCGCGTCCGAATCGCGGAGTTCTCATCCCATCCTCATCGGCCCCTGGCCGGGTTTGACTCAGTCTCACGGGCGCGCGGCTGGCGGGGGTGCGCGGTCTATGACGATTGGATCAACGTTGCAGGCGCACCATCTGCCACATCGGGAGCAGCACCGACAGGGCCACGACCAGCACGATGACCGCGAGGAAGACCGTCAGCAGCGGCTCAAGCACCGAGTTGAAGTTCGCCGTCAGATGCGAGGATTCTCGCTCGTAATGACGGGCGACCACGTTGCAGGTGCCGGCCATTTCCTTGGAGTCCTTCCCGGCCTGGAGCATGCGCCGGGCAAAGCTGGGCAGGTAGGGGGTTTCGCCCAGCGCGGTGCGGAGATCCTCGCCACGCCGCAGCGCGTCCGAAATCTCGTTGCACTGCTGAATGAAGACGGGACGGCCGGTGGATTTCCCCGCGATCTGGATCGATTCGATGAGATCGAGGCCGGCATCAAGCGAGATGGAGATGATCCGGGCAAAACGGGCCGCGGTCACCGCGATGATCAGACGCCCGACATAGGGGATACGGATCAGGAACAACTCGAGCCATTGGCGTCCCGACGGCGTCTTCCAGGCGAAGGCGATCGAGGCGATCGCCGCGGCAAGCACGCCGGCGTAGATCCACCAGTAGTTGGCCATTGATGCGCCCAGCGCCTGCACGAATCTTGTGATGGCGGGAAGCTTGACACCCTGTGAGGCAAAGGTCGCGCCGAACTTGGGCACGACCCAGCCCAGGATGATGGCCAGCGCGCCCGCCACCACGCAGAGCACGATCACGGGGTAGCTCAGCGCGCGGCGCAGTTGACGGCGGGTCTCGATCTGGCGTTCGAGCAGCTCGGCCAGGTGTCCCATCACGCCGGTGAGGTTGCCCGACTTCTCGGCCGCGCGCACCGTTTCGATGTAGACGTCGCCAAAGACATCCGTGTGCTTGCTCAGGGCCTGTGTGAAGGGCTCGCCCGCCTCGATCTGTGCCGCGAGGTCGCGCACCAGGGCGGTCACCGCGGGCTTGTCGCCGTGCTCGGCGATCGAGGCCAGGCCGCGCACGAGCGGAATCCTCGCCTCAACGAGCACGTTGAGTTCGCGGGTCAGGTCGGCCACGTCGGCGCTGGAGACGCGCTGCCCGCTGAAGAGCGGCTTGCGCTCCTTCACCGGGCTGAACTTTGTGGGCGTAAGCCCGGCCGCCGCCAGTCGTCGGTAGGCGTCCTGTTCGTCGGTCGCGCGGATGATGCCCGACGCGATCTTGCCGCTGGATTCAAGGGCTCGGTATCGGAACGCGCTAAGGCTCATGCCGCGATCCTTTCGGGTTGAGCCTCGGTGTCGTCGATCCCCGCTCGGAGCGAGGCGACCTCGTCCAGACTGGTCAGGCCTTGGGCGGCCTTGCGCAGTCCATCCTCCCACAGCGAAGTCATGCCATCGAGGCGTGCAGCCTCGGCGATTCGGACGGCGGGCGCGTCCTGCTCGATCAATTCGCGGACGCGCTGAGTCGCCTGGAGCATCTCGAACGCGCCCAGGCGTCCCTTGTAGCCCGTGTTCATGCAGCGTGGGCACCCGCCGGGCTGACGGAACGATGATTGTGAAAGGAGGGGAGATTCGCCCAGAGCCAGGTGGATCGCCGCCGGCTCCTCGGGCTTGCTGCACTCCGGGCACAGGCGTCGCACCAGGCGCTGGGCGATGACCGCCAGCAGCGCGCTGTTGATGGCGAAGTTGGGCAGGGCAAAGTCGCGCAGTCGCGCCACGGCGCCGACCGCGTCGTTGGTGTGCAACGTCGAGAACACCAGGTGCCCCGTGAGCGCCGACTGCACCGCGATCTTCGCCGTCTCCTGGTCGCGGATCTCGCCCACGAGCACCACGTCCGGGTCCTGACGCAGGATCGAACGCAGCGCCGACGCGAACGTCAGCCCCACCTCGGCATTGACCTGGATCTGCCGCACCAGCGGCAGGCGGATCTCGACCGGGTCTTCGATCGTCATGATGTTCCGCGACGGATCGTTCAGGTGCGCGATCGCCGTGTAGAGCGTGGTCGTCTTGCCCGAACCCGTGGGGCCGGTGACCAGGAACATGCCGTGGGGCTTCTCGATCAACTCGCCAAAGGCGCGAGACATGGCCTCGGGCATGCCAAGGTCCTTGATCTCGCCGATGCGCGCCGCTGAACGCAAGAGACGCATCACGACGTTCTCGCCGTGGATCGTCGGCACGAGGCTCAGGCGTACGTCCACCGATTCGTTCTTGTGCTGGAAGCGGAACTTGCCATCCTGGGGCTTGCGCGTCTGCGTCAGGTCGAGCTTGGCGAGCACCTTGAGGCGCTGCACGATGCCCGCATGAGCCGAGCGTGGCGGGCCCTGCTGGCCCTGAAGCACACCGTCGACGCGGTATCGCAGACGCAGGTCCTGCTCGTCGGGGTTGATATGGATATCCGAGGCGCCCGCCTCCGCCGCGCCCGACATGATCTGATTCACCGCCGCCACGATCGGTTCGTCGCCGGTGGTGAGCCCTTCCTCATCCAGGTCATGCGCCTGCTCGCCCTCGGGGCGGGCCAGGCTGTAGGCGCGTCCGATCAGCGCTCGGATGTGCTCGGGCTCGGCCAGCACGGGGTCGATCTCGGCCTTGATGAGCTGGCGGAGCTGGTCGACCGCCTGCAGGTTGAGCGGGTCGAGCATCGCGACGGTCGCGACGCCGCCGACGATGAAGAGCGGGAAGGCGCACAGTCGCTCGGCCGCGGCGCGGGCCAGCGCCCTCGTGTTGCGGAAGTCGATCTCATAATTGGACAGATCGACGTAGGGATACTCGCAGATCTTCGCCCGGGCGATCGCGAGCCGGCGGCTCGTCACGATGTTCAGCGAGACCAGCGCGTCGAGGACATCGCACCCCGCGCCGACCGCGTGCTCCGTGGCGCGACGAACGTCGGCCTCGCGCACCTGCCCCTCAGCCAATAATGTTCGTACGACAAAGTGTCGGGTATCGTGCACGGGAAGCCCCTTTGGTTCAGTCCGCGCCCGACGTGGGGGACGCATCGGCAAACATCGCCAGGATCGATTCCACGCGCGACCGCACCTCCGGCGTCAGCTCGCCCACCGAGGCGCCGATCAGGTACGCGGGACGACGATCCGTCATGCACACACGCTGAATAACTCCGGGCAGTTCCACCAACGCGGGCGACTCGGGATCGGGCCCGAACACCTGGACACGAACGTGCGTCTTGCGTGGCAGGAACACCAGGCTGACCATGCCCACGCCGCCGGTCGAGAAGTCCACGATGTCCACATCCACCCACCCGTCCTTCGCGCCCGACGCTCCGGCCAGGCTGACGGACTTGGCGTGATCGGGGGCGATCGATACTCGACCGCGGATCGCCACATCATGGCGGGCATTGCGCCGAACGATCAGCGGCGGTTGTTGGTCCACGGGTCTGCTCCTGCGCGGGTTTCCCCCCAGTGCTGGGGTTCGTCGCACAGACTTCGGCCCGATCCTTTACAGCCTTGAGGGGCAGTCACCAGAACAAATGCCAAACTGGCGAGATGCCGTTGCTCAGCGACCAGGAGCGTGCATCGACCCGCATGCGGCGTGGGCCTACCATGGACCGCCGAGCGGCAGGGTCTGGCCGCCGGCGCTGATTCCCCCGCGTCTGTGCCGGGAGAACGGTGAAACACGATTGTCGTGGCCAAACCTTGGCCACCACGAAGCGCCCTTGGGCGGGTGACACGACGTCGACCCCGACGTCTTGGTCAGACCCTTACTCCGCCGGTGTCGCTGAAGGAAGAGGTTGTCATGTCGAACACCATCGTGCAGGATCTGATCGAAGCGGGCATCCATTTCGGCCAGCGTTCGAGCGGCTGGAACCCGAAGATGGGGCCGTACATCTACGGCAAGCGCAACGGGATCCACATCATCGACATCAAGGAGACCATCAAAGGCCTCCTGCTCGCCAAGAAGTTCATCAGCAAGGTCGTCAGCGAGGGCAAGGACGTCTGCTTCGTCGGCACCAAGCGCCAGGCCAAGAGCGTCCTGACCACCCGCGTCCCCGACGTCAAGATGCACATGGTCACCGAGCGTTGGCTTGGCGGCACGCTCACCAACTTCCGCACCATCCGCGCCCGCCTGCGCCGCCTCGAGGAACTCGAGGCCATCGAACAGACCGACAACTTCGCCAGCTACTCGAAGAAGATGGAGAGCCAGCTCCGGCGCGAGAAGGCCAAGATGCTCCGCAACCTCGACGGCATCCGTCGCATGGAGAAGCTCCCCGGCGTGATCGTCGTCATCGACGTCCGCCACGAGGGTACCTCGCTCAAGGAAGCCCGCAAGCTGGGCATTCCCACCATCGCCCTCATCGATACCGACGGCGACCCCGACCTCGTCGACATCCCGATCCCCGGCAACGACGACTCGATGCGCTCCATCGACGTCATCGTCCGCGAACTCTGCCTCGCCTGCACCGACGGCCGCCAGGCCCGCGAGCAGGTCCAGCAGATCGCCCCGCCCGCGGGTGCCGAGCCGGCCGAGGGCGGCGCTCGCCGCAGCCGTCGCACCCAGTTCCGCGCCGATGCCCCCGGCGAGGGCGAGAGCGCGCCCGACGCGGAAGCGACCCCCGCCAAGGCCTAGTGCAGTGCCCCGCTGACCCGGGGCCGTTTCGAACGATTCAACGCAGATTGCAAGTCGCCCCCACGGCGACGACGGAGAGTGTGTCATGGAACTCAATGCCAAGGACGTGATGGAACTCCGCAACGAGACAGGGCTCCCGATGATGGCCTGCAAGGCCGCCCTGATCGAGGCCGCGGGCGACAAGGAAAAGGCCAAGGACATCCTGCGCAAGCAGCTCAAGGGCAAGATGGAGTCCAAGACCGACCGCGCCGCGGGCGAGGGGCGCATCGCCATCGCACGCACCGCCGAGGCCGCGGCGATCGTTGAACTCCGCACCGAGACCGACTTCACCGCCAAGAACGAGAACTTCATCAAGGCCGCCGACAAGTGCGCCAAGGCCGCCATCGGCGCCAGCAGCGGCGCCGTTCCCGCCAATGACGCGATCAAGGCCATCATGGACGAAGTCCGCATCTCCACCGGCGAGAACGCCAGCTACGCCCGCGGGCACAAGCTCACCCAGGACCCCGGCTCGGGGGCGTTCGGCCACTATGTCCACCACGACGGCAAGACGGGCGTGCTCGTCCAGGCCGAGGGCTCGATCAGCGACGAGACCCTCCGCCAGATCTGCATGCACATCGCCGCGGCGCACCCGCGCCCCGTCGCCGTCACCGCCAACGACATCCCCGCCAACATCGTCGAGAAGGAACGCCGCTTCCGCATCGACCAGGCGATGGAGAGCGGCAAGCCCAAGGAAATCGCCGAGAAGATGGTCGAGGGCGGGCTCCGCAAGTTCTTCGAGGAAGTGGCCCTCATGGAGCAGCCCTTCGTCATGGACCCCACCAAGACCATCAAGTCCATCGTCGGCGATAAAGCACGCGTCATCGCCTTCCTGCGCTGGCAGGTCGGCGAGCAGGCCTGATTCACGAGATAACCCATGACCATCCGGCGCAGGCCCGAAGCGTTCGTCGTCGATGAACGCCTCGGGCCCGCGTTCTTTGGCGAACTCGCCACCGAACGCACCGACGCGGCCACGCACGCAGCATTCCGTCTCACCAAGACCTCCCTCACCACGCCTGAGGCCGCCACCCGCCTGGCCAAGGCCCTCAAGATCAAGGCGGGCCTGGTCGCCCGCGCCGGCCTGAAGGACAAGCACGCGCTGACCACGCAGCACGTCACCGCGCCGCTCGCCCCCGACGCGCCGACACCCGACGCCGAACTCAGCGGCCCGGGGTGGAAAGCCGTGTTCCTTGGCTGGTCTCCGCGTCCCGTTGAAGCCGCCGATATCGAGGCCAACGCCTTCGCCATCGAGGTGACGGCTCTCACCCGCGACGAGATCAAGGAGATGGACCGCCGCGCCTGGCTGTTGTTGGCGGGCTCGTCGCTGGCGATTGCAAACTACTTCGGCGATCAGCGTTTCGGGTCGGCGCGCCACGGCGAGGGCTTCGCCGGCGCACGCCTGGTGCGGGGTGATTACGAGGGGGCCTTGAAACTGCTCGTGGGTGCGCCCGCCCGCAAGGACACGGGCTCACGGCGCACGCTCACGCGTGCGTGCGCGTCGTCGTGGGGAGAGTGGAAGAAGATCGTGCGAGAGACCCCCGCGTGCGCCGAGCGGGCCTCGATTGAAGTGCTCGCCGCGGGCGGTTCGTTCCGCGATGCCTTCGCCGCCCTGCCACACCTCGTGCAGTCGCTCTGCGTCGAGGCCTACCAGTCGTGGCTGTGGAACGCGATCGTGCGCGAGATGATCGCGGGCATCGAGCCGGGCTCGACGCTGCGCACCGACGATGACTTTGGCGAGATGCTGTTCCCCGCGAGTGAGGCCGTGCCCACGCAGTGGCGGGATCTTGAGATCCCGCTCCCATCGCCCGAAACCAAGCCTCAGGGCCTTTGGGGCAAGGCGGCGACGATCGTGATGAAGCGCGAGGGGATCTGGTTCGACACGCTGAAACTGCCGGGCCTTCGTCGCCCGACCTTCGCCGATTCGCAGCGCCGCATGTTCGCGCTGGCGGCGGACTTCACGATGAGCCCCCCAGCACGCGACGAAGAGGCTCCGCCCAAGTCGCCCAAGGCCTGGAAGCGATGGGTGACGTTCTCTCTGCCGCGCGGGGCGTTTGCGACGACCGTGCTGCGGGCGCTGGGGCAGTAAGTCTTAGAGCTTCTCCACCGCCGCCGCATCAGCCTTGATCGGCGCGATGTAGTCCCACCCCTTGGGGCGGGTCAGCGTGCGCAGGCGGTCGAAGTTCCAGTCCTGCGTCCCGGCATACTTCTCCGGCAGCGTCGGGTCCCACTTCTGGCGGAACATCAGGTACGCGTCCTGCACCGTCGCCATGCGCTTGGCGTGCTGCTGCTCCATGGTGGCCTTGGATTGCGCGGCTTCGGCCTTGACGTACCCCTGCCCGCGGTGTTCGAGCCAGGCCCCGCTGGCGCACACCAGCTTGAACCCCGCGCGCTGGGCCCGCAAGCCGTAGTCGATGTCGCCAAAGTACGCGTAGTACCGCGTGTCGCCCACGCCGATGGCATCGATGAGCGCCCGCCGCACCAGCACGGCGTCGCCCGAGAGCAGCGCATCTTCCTCGTGAAGCAGGCCCACCGTCTGGGCCATGTACGCCGAGAAGTTCACGATGTCGTCGCTGCTCCGCAGCGGGAAGGGGGGGATGAACTGGTGCTCGGGGTGGCTGTCGACGATCTGGGCGGTGCCGCGGATGATGCCAAAGGTGCGGTCGAGCGCCGCCACGCCCAGCAGTGTGCGCATCCAGTGGGGGGTCACCACCATGTCGTTGGAGATGAAAAAGACGTTTTCGCCCTGGGCGAAACTCAGGGCGTGGGCCAGGATGCGCGAGTAGTGCTGGCGCTGTCTGAAGCGGTAGATCGCGGTGGGGCGGCCTGACTGCTGGCGAAACGCCCGGAACAGGTCGTTGATCCCGTCGGCGGGCTCGGAGTTGTCATCGAGCAGAACGAAATCGGCGATCGAATCGAGCCCGAGTTGACGCACCGACCCCAGGGTCGAGGCCAGGCACTCGGCGGTCATGTCGCGCTGCGAACGGGCGGGGATCACGAAGGTGAGCATGGGGAGGCGATTCTACCGGACCCGCCGCTCGTGCCCCAGGCAGCGGGGAGCGGCCATGTCCATCGCCCCGCGGACCTGACTTCCCCCGGCCCGGGCGCTAGACTTGGCCCCTCACCACTCGACCCGAAAGAAGGCGAATTCCATGAAAGCCAACGACCTGCGCAAGGGCCTGGGCGTCAAGATCGACGGGAAACTCTACTACCTGACGGCGGTCGAACACCGCACGCCCGGCAACCTCCGCGCGTTCGTACAGGTGACCGCCAAAGAGGTCCTGTCGGGGCGACAGCTCGAGCGCCGTCTGAGTTCCTCGGACGAACTCGAAGTGGTCGACCTCGACAACCGCGCCGCCGAGTTCCTCTACGCCGACATGGACGGCGGGACCTTCATGGACCAGGAAACCTACGACCAGGTCCACATCAGCAAGGCGATGCTGGGCGACGCGCTGCTCTATCTGCGTCCCAACAGCACCGTCACGATCCTGATGAACGACGGGAACCCGATCTCGGTCGAACTCCCCGCCGCCGTCGAGCTGACGGTCAAGGACTGCCCCCCGGAAGTGAAGGGGGCGACCGTGACCAACCAGACCAAGGACGCGGAGATGGAGACGGGTCTGGTGGTGAAGGTGCCCGCCTTCATCAAGCCGGGCGAGTCGCTCAAGGTCTCGACCGCCGACGGGTCGTACCTCTCCCGCGCCTGAGTTGGGTTTGTGCGAACCATGCATTGTGTGAACCTGCCGGGCTGAACGTGCCGGGCCGGGCGCGGTAGGCTTGGCGTCGCATGGCCCTGTCCAGACATCTTCTGCTGATGGGCTTGCGCGGGAGCGGCAAGACCTCGCTGGCCCCACGCATCGCCGCGGCGGTGCGCGCGCCCTGGGTCGATCTCGACACCCGCACCCGCGAGGCGTTGCACAGCGAATCCATTATCAAGGCCTGGCAGGTTCATGGCGAGGCGGGGTTCCGCGCCGCCGAAGCCGCCGCCCTGGCCCGGGTGCTGACGGAATCTCCCTCGGTGATCGCGTTGGGTGGGGGGACACCCACGGCACCGGGGGCGGTGGAGTTACTCCGCTCGGCGACGACCGCCGGCAGCACGCTGATCTACCTGCGGGTTTCCCCTGAGAGCCTGGCGAGACGTCTGGTCGCCCAGGGTGGTTCCGACCGCCCCAGCCTGACGGGACGCGGCGTGGTGGAGGAGATCGCGGAGGTCTTTGCCGCCCGAGATCCGCTGTATTCGTCCCTGGCGACGGGGGTGGTGGAGGCAGGGGAGTTCGACGAGGCTGGGATGGTGGCGCGGGTCCTGGTCCTGGTTCAGGGACTGGTCTGCTGAAGCGGGATCAAGGGATAGACCCCAACTTCCCGATAACGGTTTGGCGCCCATGGGCGTGGGAGCGATCCGTCCGTCGTGTGGGCGGGGGTCGTGATCCTTGTGGCTCGAGACAACACCGTGTCCGATTTCGACGAATCCAACCCCACGCAGGTCTCCGAGGGTGCGCCCGAGGCGGCTCCGGCTGCACCCGCGGTTCCCGCCGCTCCGCCCACGTGGCGCGAGGTGTGGCAGGTGCCGGTGCTGGTGGTCTCCGCGATCGCCTTGGCGGCGGGGTTGTTCATGGTGGTGTCGACGGCCCCCAAGCCTGATTACACGGGGGACCTGGCGTCGGCGACGTCGCAGGTCGAGGCCGGGCAGTACGGGGATGCGCTGCAGACGCTGAACACGAAGGTGATGCCGCTGGTGAATGCGCGGGTGCTCAGCCCCGAGCAGGAGCGCAAGTTCTTTCTGCTTCGCGCGCGTGCGCTGGCGATGGGGCAGCGGGAAATGGGGCTTGACCGCCCGGAGAACAACACGTCGATCCTGGCCGAGTATGCCGAGGCCGAGAAGCGCCACGCGGTGCTGGACGAGCGCGACCAGTACTACCTGGCGATGGCGCATACGTCGCTGGGCGAAATGGACAAGGCGATCATCCGTGCCGATCGGCTGTCGGACCAGGAACGCGGACGCCGGGTCGAGGTCTTTCAGCGGATCATCGACCTGTGCCTGGGGCCGGGGCCGCGCAACGAGGTGCTCGCTCTCGAACTGCTGACACGTCTGACGGCGGACCCGATGGGGAGCGAGGGCGAGCGGCTGTGGGCGCTGGCCCGCCAGATCCGATTGCTGGTGGCGCAGGGTTACGCGGGCGAGGCGATCGACAAGGGTGTGCGGGCGATCGTCCGTATGCGAAGCCCCGATCCGACGGATCTGGGCGGGGCCTATATCGAACTCGGGGCGGCCTACCTCGCGGTGGATGATGCCGCCAGCGCCCGGGAAAAACTCGAACTGGCGACCACGCTGCTCGGGCCCGAGAGCGAGCCCATGGCCAGGGTGCACCTGATGATGGGGCGGATCGAGCACCGGGCCGGGCGGCTCGAGGCGGCCCGCGACCGGTACATCGCGGTGGTCCAGACATTTTCGTTCAGCGAAGATCTGCCCGCGGCGATTCTCGGCCTGGCCGAGGTGCAGGCGCAGCGCGCCAACATCGAGGGTGGCACGCAGGACGAAGCGATCGATCATTACACCACGCTGGTGCACATGCTGACTACCGGCGCACGCCATGCCGAGGTCACCCAGGCCCGTCTGGGCGACAGTCTGCAGGGGCGTTTCAACGAGCAGTTTGCGCAAGGGAATCATCGCACGGCGTTGTCCTACGCCGCTCTGGGGGAGAAACTCTTCGGGATCGACAACGCCCCGCCGGAGCTGGTGCGCTCGCTGGGGCAGGCGCACCGGAAAATCGCCGAGGAGCTGCTGGCGGCGGCGGGGCCGAGCGCGGTCTCGCTGGCAGAGCTCGACCCCGCGACTCAGCGCGAAGCACGGGCGCACCTGATCCGCGCGGGCGAATATTCGCGGCAGTTCTCGCAGCGGATGGTCGAGCACGACCGGACCGCCGAGGCGGACGCGCTCTGGCAGGCGGCCGACGACTTCGACCGGGCGGGCGATCTTGACGCGTCGGTCCTCTCCTTCCGCCAGTTCACGTCGGATTTCCCCGGTGATAAGCGCGGGGCGATGGCCCGCATGCGGCTGGCCCAGGCGTTTCACGCGCGCGGCGACATCGAACTGGCCGCCAAGGAATACCGCCAGATCATCGAGGACCGCGACTCCAGTTCGGGGCCGACGGGCGTGATGGCCGATGCGGCGTACGTTCCGCTGGCCAAGTGCCTTTTGAGCGACGCGGATCCCTCCAACGACGCCGAAGGTGAGCGGTATCTGCAGACGGTGCTGGGGGGCGGGGCGGGCACGAGCCAGACGAGCGCGTACCGGGCGGCCCTGCTCGAGCAGGGTGAGCACGCCTACCGGACGGGTCGTTACGAGCAGGCCATCACAGCGTTTGAGGAGTTCGTGCAACGGGCCTCGTCGGGCGCACCCGCCCAGGGCGAGACCGGGCTCCACGAGGTGTACTACCGGTTGGGCGAGGCGTACCGGCGTTCGGCGGGGTCGATCGCCACGACGCTCGAAGCCGCACTTCCTGACGAAGAGGCGCGTCGGCTCGACCTGGCTCGGCGCGAACGGCTGGCCAAGGCGATGGAGTTGTACGAGCAGGCCCGCGTGCGGCTGGACGATCATCGCGGACGCACCGCGCTCCAGGATCTCTACCTGCGCAACGCCCACTTCTACATGGCTGACTGCGCCTTTGACCTGAAGGAGTATGCGACCGCGATCCGCCTGTATGATGCAGCGAAGGATCGCTACAGCCGCGACCCGGCCTCGCTGGTCGCGATGGTGCAGATCGTCAGCGCGTTGCTGGCGCAGGGCGAGGCGGATAAAGCACGAACGGCCAACACCCGGGCGGTGCGGTTCTTCGAGTCGCTCCCCGCCAGCGCGTGGGATGATCCAACGCTTCCGATGACCCGCAAGGATTGGGAGCGATGGCTGCGTTCGCAGGAGACACTGGGGACGTTCGCCGGGGCGAATACCCGATCGGAATAGTTGATGGGCCGTGCGTGGACGCAGGACGCGTCCCTCGGAGGTCAGGATGACCAAGGACAACTCGCCACATCCGGGGACAGACTGCGAGGCAAGGCTGAGAGCATTGCTCGGCGTGGCCGCCCAGCAGTTGGCCAGGATCGAAGAAATCGCGAGCGGGCTTGACGCCCTGATCGACCAGGATGCGCCCGAGACGCTGCTCGCCGCCCTGGATGACCGTCAGGCCATCATCAACGACTTGCTCGCCCAGGCACCCGCGCTGGAGGAGGCGATCGACGCGTGGAAGGCCCAGCCGCATCCGCGTGATGCGATGCTCGATGACCAACTTCGTTCGCTCGCAAGAGCTTTCGAGGCCGTGGCAAGCAGCGACGCACCGGCCCTGCGCCGATGCGAGGTGGCCCGAGATGCGGCGTTGTCGGAGTTGACGGGGCTTGCGCGCGCTGTGGTGGCAACCAAGGCCTATGGAGCCGAGCCGCCGCAAGGACCCAGATTCCAGGACATGGAGGGCTGAACCGGTGAGTCTTCCCATGGATGCGCACGCCTCGATGACCCCCGCGGACCTGGCCGATCTTCTGTCGGCGTTCAATGACGTCACGGGCAAGCTCGGGCGCACGCACGACGAGCTCAAGGCCGAGGTTGCGCGACTCAACCGCGAGTTGAGCGAGGCCAACTCGCAGCTGGCGCGGTCGCAGCGTCTGGCCGCCCTGGGCGAGATGGCCGCGGGCATCGCCCACGAGATCCGCAATCCGCTGGGCTCGATCCGGTTGTACGCGCGGATGCTCGAGGATGACCTGGCGGGCCGTGACAAGGAGCGTGGGCTCGCCACGCGGATCCAGGGGGCGGCGGGTGAACTCGAGCGCATTGTGCGCGATGTGCTGGCCTTCGCCCGCGAGGTGCGGCTGGACCTTCGCGCGTGCGATGTCTCCGAGGTCATTGAACGAGCGGTCGAGGCCTGTCGTCACGACGGTGTCCCGGGGTGGCAGAGCGTCGGGGTGGTGCGTGCCGAGGGGGGCGGAGATGGGCTGCTCGTGCGTGGCGACAGCGCGTTGCTCGCGCAGGCGCTGGCCAACGTGCTGCGCAATGCGTACGAGGCGATGGCCGAGACCCCGCGGGCGACGCCGCATCGGATCGAGATTAGCGCATTCGATCGACGCGACGCCCAGGGAGCGTGGGTCGTTATCAGCGTGAAGGACACGGGGCCGGGGATCGGCAAGGACGTCGTCAGCCGGATGTTCAACCCGTTCTTTACCACGCGGGCGAGCGGGACGGGTCTGGGGCTGGCCATCGTGCACCGGATCGTGGAATCACACGCGGGACGCGTGGTTGTACGCAACAACAGCGAGCGGGGACAAGAGCCCGGTGCGACGGTCGAGATCGTCGTGCCGGCGTGGGGCGAGAACGTGAATGACCGGCCAGCGCCGGCGGAGGATTCGTGATGCGAAGCGTGCTCATCGTGGACGACAAGGAAATGATGCGGGACAGCGTGCTCAAGACGCTCGAACGGGCGGGGTTCGATGCCGCCACCGCGGCCGACGCCAACGCCGCGCTGGAGATGATCGCGCGCAAACGCCCCGACGCCATCGTCACCGACATGCGGATGCCGGGCATGACGGGCATCGAACTGCTCGAACGCGTCCGCACGATCGACGACGATCTGCCCGTCGTGCTGATGACGGCCTTTGGTACGATCGAGACGGCGGTCAAGGCGATGAAGCTGGGCGCGTTTGATTACCTCACCAAGCCCTTCGAGGGGGATGAACTGGTGATCGCCGTCAAGCGAGCCGTGGAGCACCGGCGGCTGGTGCGTGAGAATGCGCTGTTGCGCTGCCAGGGCGAGGCGCCCGCGTCGAACGGGGCGGTCAGCGCCGAGCGGCGCGGTCTCGATCGGCTGATCGGCACGTCGCCAGCGATGGAGCAACTCCGGGCCGAGATCCTGGCGCTGGCCTCCTCGCAGGGAACGGTGCTGGTGACGGGCGAGAGCGGCGTGGGCAAGGAGGTCGTGGCACGGGCGCTGCACGAGGCCGGGACCCGGGCCCACGGGCCGTTCCTGGCGGTGAACTGTGCGGCCCTGTCGCCCGCGCTGCTCGAGAGCGAACTGTTCGGGCACGAGCGGGGGTCTTTCACCGGGGCCGAACGCTTGCGCAAGGGGCGGTTCGAACTGGCCGACGCGGGCACGCTGCTGCTGGATGAGATCAGCGAGATCGACCCGGCCATCCAGGCCAAGCTGCTGCGTGTGCTGCAGGAACGCGGCTTCGAGCGGGTGGGCTCGAGCCTGACCATCGGGGTGGATGTACGCGTGGTCGCGACGAGCAACCGCGACCTGCCCGTGTGCGTGGGCGAAGGCAAGTTCCGCCAGGATCTGTACTACCGCCTGAACGTGCTGCCCCTGCGGGTGCCCTCGCTGCGACAGCGCCGCGAGGACGTGCCCGCATTGGCGAGCCACTTTGTCGAGGCGGTATGCGCCCGCGAAGGCCGCCCCTGCACCCCCATCGAGCCCGATGCGATGGGCCTGCTGGCGGCGTACGACTGGCCCGGCAACGTGCGCGAACTGCAGAACATCTGCGAGCGTGCGGTGGTGCTCAGCGCGGCTCGTTCGACCACGATCACCCGATCGCTCGTCGAGCCGTGGCTGGGGGGACGCGTGACCTTGCCGCCGCAGGAGGTTGAGGCCAAGCCGGCGGCGGGGGGGGCGACGCCTCGCACGCTCGAAGAGATCGAACGCGAGACGATCATCGAGACGCTGGTGCGATTGGGCGGGCATCGCCAGAAGACGGCCCAGTTGCTGGGAATCGGCGTGAGGACCCTGGGGCTCAAGCTCAAGAAGTGGAAGGACGAGGAGCTCGTTCCCCAGTCGCTCTAGCGGCGACTGGCGCGGGGATTGCGTAAGGAGCCCTTGGTGTTCATCAGTGACATGGCCAACTCCGGTTCGCGCCCCGTGCTCGAGCAGATGTTGCGCTTTGCCGGCGAGCGGCAGCGCATCCTCGCGCACAACATCGCCAACATGTCGACGCCGGAGTTCCAGGCCGCCGACGTCTCGGTGCGTGGTTTCCAGGACCAACTGGCAGCGGCGGTCGATGCGCGACGGGCCCAGACCGGGGGAGCCCACGGCGATCTTGTCCTCAAGGACACCTCCGAGGTGCGACAGGTGGGGGACTCGCTCGAAATCACGCCCCAGACTTCGAACGGGGAAGTGCAGTTTCAGGATCGCAACAACCGCGACTACGTTCGGCTGATGCAGGACCTGGCCGAGAACAACCTCGTCTTTCGCACCGCGGCCGATCTGCTCCGGTGGCACCAGGGAATGATCCGGGCCGCGATCACGCAGCGCCCGTAGTGTGAGGAGGCCGGATGTACGGTTCGCTCGATATCTCGACCAGCGGCATGATCGCCAGCCGCACGTGGCTGACAGCGATCTCGGCCAATCTGGCCAATCGCAACTCGATCAATGAGGACGGAACGCCATACCGGGCGCGGCTGGTGCAGTTCGCCTCCGGGAACCCCGATGCCCTTTCTCCCGCGGGGCGCGAGGGGGGTGTGCACGTTTCTTCGATCATTGAGAGTGACGCCCCCTTCAATATGCGGTTCGACCCGGGCGACCCCCGGGCGATCAAGTCGGGGCCGAACACGGGGTACGTGCTCGAATCAAACGTGAATCCGGTGATCGAGCAGATCAACGCGGTGCAGGCGTCGCGGGCGTATGAGGCGAATCTTGCCGCGGCGGAGGCGACCAAGACCATGTTCGCGCAAGCTCTGCGCCTGATCGCGTAATCTGTGCGCGGATGAGGCCCGGCGGCACGGGCCGGCGGGGCGGGGGACATGCGGTACGCGGATTGCGATGCGGTTGCCTGCAGGAGTTGAACGATGGCGGACCCACTCGGATTCATCGGCGGCAGCGGGGGGCTTGGCGGCGCGGGATTCCCCCGCCCGGATACCCCATCCCACGGCGCCGCCCCGCGCGACGCCAGCGGCCAGACCTTCAAAGACTCGCTGATGTCCAACCTGGACGAGGCCAACCGCCTCCAGCAAGAGGCCGACCGGGCGGTCGAAGACCTGCAGACGGGTCGACGCAATGACGTCGAGGGCGTGATCCTGGCGACACAGAAGGCCGACGACGCGTTCCGCATGTTGCAGGCGCTGCGCAACAAGATGATGGAAGCCTACGAAGAGATCAAGCAGATGCGCACGTAGCGTGGTTCTCGGACCTTCTTCGCGCGGCTTTCAAGTACGAGACGACAACGGGCCGACAGAGAGTCCGCACTGGGTCACGCGCGTCTGCGCGCCCCGGATGTGACGTGGGCATGGATGCCAGCGTCGCGCGGCGGGCACGGAGGCCTCGATGGATCAACTGCGCAAGATCCTCACGTCCATCGGCACCAACCTGGGGAAACTCAGTTTCGAGCGTAAGCTGCTCGTCGGCGCGGTCGCGGTCATCCTCGTGATGGTTCTGTTCATGGTGGCGCAGAAGGCTTCGGTCCCCGCCGCGTCGGAACTGCTCCCGGGCGTCGCCCCGGCGGATCAGCAGCGGGCGGCGGCGGCCCTCGACGGGCTGGGCATCGGCTACACCCTGAAGAGCGGTCGTGTCTATGTGCAGCCGGCCGACGGCCCCCGTGCCCGTGCAGCCCTGGCCGAGGCCGGGCAGCTCCCCGGCGACAAGAACCTGCTCTTCGAGAACTTGATTGCCTCGCAGCGCTGGACCAACTCGCGGCAGCTCAACGAGCAGAACTATCTGATCGCGCTGCAGAATGAGTTGGCGCGCACCATCTCGGAGTTCAAGGGTGTGCGGGGCTCGCGGGTGCTGCTGGACATCCCCGAACGCCAGGGGATCGCCGAGCGAGTGCGCTTGCCCAGCGCGTCGGTGAGCGTGATGACCGACGACGGGCGGGCGATCACGCAGTCGATGGCCGACGCGATCGCGGCGTTCGTCGGCGGAAGCCGTGCCGGGCTCAGCGCCGACCAGATCCGCATCGTGGATTCGACCGGGCGGCAATGGCGGGCGACGACCGATGAGAACGCGCTGCCGACCACCTATCTCGACCACGCGGCCCGCGTCGAGGAGACCACCCGACGCAAAGTGTCGGACCTGCTGGGCTATATCCGCGGGGTGGTGGTGGCGGTGACGGCCCAGGTCGACGTCACGCGTTCGACCGCGCAGATCGAGACCAACCTGCCCGAGAAGCAGGGGACCGTCTCGGTGATGAAGAGCCGCACCGAGACGGTCAAGGCCGTCAGCGAGAGCCAGCCCGGTGCGGGGGCGCCCGGGGTCGAAGCAAACCAGACGGCGGACATCACGCGAGGGCCCGCGGGGGCGGGGAACCGTCAAGACACCAGCGAAACCCGCGAGGAGTTTCAGGTGTCCGTCGGCACCAAGCGAGAGACGATCGTGGACCCCAAGGGGCATCCGACGGTGGTCGCCGTAAGTGTGGGCGTCCCGCGTTCGTTCGTCGCCGGCCTGATGAAGGCGGGTCAGGCGGCGGATGCCGCGGCGACCGAGCCTGCCGAGCAGGATGTACGGGCCCGGTTTGACCAGGATGTCAAGCCGGCGATCATCGCGACGCTGCTGCCGCATGTGCGGGCCATGACGGCGCAGGCGAACTCCGGGGTGTCGGCCGAAGAGTTGACGAAGATGCTGCAGGACTCGATCAGCGTGGCCATGATCCCCGCCGATGTGCCCGCGTTCGAGGGCACGCAGACGGCCGGTTTGCTGGGCTCGCTGGGGGGCGGGGGCGACGGTGTGCTCGGCCTGCCCGGAAATCTGGTTGAAACCGGCCTGTTGGCCCTGCTGGGCGTGGTGGCCCTCACGATGATGCTGATGATGGTGAAGAAGGCGGGCAAGAAGACGGAAATGCCAACGGCGGAGGAACTCGTCGGCCTGCCGCCTGCACTTGAAACGGCAACCGACCTGATCGGCGAGGCGGATGAGGGAGAGACGGCGATGGCGGGCATCGAGGTCGACGAGGGCCAGATGCAGAACCAGAAGATTCTGGAGCAGGTTGGAGAGATGGTGACCAAGGACCCCGGGTCGGCGGCGCGTCTGCTGAACCGGTGGATCGAGATCGAGCAGTAGGTGCCGCAGATGCCACGAAAGCCCAATCAGCCACTGCCGTCGGTTGCTTCGGAACTCGAAGGGGTGACCAAGGCGGCCATCCTGCTGCTGGCGGTGGGAACGGAAGGCGCCGCGACGATCCTCAAGCAGCTCACCCCGCAGGGTGTTGAGGAGGTCACGCGCGAACTGGCGGCGTTGGGGCGTGTGCCCGCGGCCCTGCAGGCTCAGGTGGTGGAAGAGTTCTACAACGTCTCGCTGGCCTCGCAGTACGCCAACGAGGGCAACCTGGATTACGCCAAGTCGATCCTGACGGGGTCACTCGACGCCAAGTCCGCCGAGCGGATGCTGGGGCAGATCCAGACGCAGGTGCAGAAGACCCCCTTCAGCTTCCTCCAGAGGGCCGAGAGCGAGAACCTGCTGACGTTCATCCAGGACGAACACCCGCAGACGATCGCGCTGATCGTCTGCCACCTGCAGCACCACAAAGCGGCCGAAGTGCTGTCGAGGCTGCCGCTGCAGAAGCAGATCGAGGTCATCAAGCGTGTGGCGAACATGGAGCAGACCAATCCCGAGGTGATCCGCGAGGTCGAGCGCGGGCTCGAGAGCCGTCTGAGCAGCCTGCTGATGCAGAGCATGGAGAAGGCGGGCGGCGTGCCGACGGTGTCGGAGATCCTGAACCTGACGGATCGTTCGACGGAAAAGTCGATCCTCGAGGGGCTCGAGGCGGAGGACCCGGACCTGGTCGAGCAGATCCGTCGATTGATGTTCGTCTTCGAGGACATCAAGCAGGTGAACGACAAGGGCATCCAGGCCGTGCTCAAGGAAGTGGACAACCACGAACTGGCCCTGGCGCTCAAGACGGCTTCGGAAGAGCTCAAGACCAAGATCTTCGGGAACATGTCCGAGCGTGCGGCATCGATGGTCAAGGAAGACATCCAGTACATGGGCCCGGTCAAGATCACCGACGTGGAAGCCGCCCAGCAGCGGATCGTCGACATCGTGCGCCGACTCGAGGAGGCCGGCGACGTGGTCATCCAGGGTCGCGGTGACAGCGAGCAACTCGTCTAGCGGGAGGGGCGCCGTTGGGACTCATCCGCCAGGCCGAATCCTCCACGCTCGTGCGCGATGCCATCGTGCTCGACCTTGGCGATCTGCAGCGACAGGCCGAGCAGATCAAGGACCGCACGCAGCAGGAAGCGGCGAAGATCATCAGTGATGCGCGAGTCGAGCGGGAGCGGCTGATCGCCGAGGCGCGTCAGGTGGGGTTGACGCTCGGTCACGCCCAAGGGCTTGAGGCCGGGCTGGCCGAGGGCAGGACCCAGGGCATCGCGCAGGCCGCGGCCGAGCGACGCAAGGAACTCGATGTGCTGATCACGGGCTGGACGAAGGCGCTCGACGAATTCGTGCAAGAGCGAGAGAGTGTTCTGGCCGAGGCGCGGCGAGAGGTGCTGACGCTGGCCTGCGCGATGGCTGAACGGATCGTGCGACGGGTCATCTCGGTCGATCCCGCCGCCGTCGCGGTTCAGATCGAAAAAGTGCTGGCGCTGGTGGCTCGTCCGACGCGACTTGTGCTGCGGGTCAACCCGCGTGACGAAGCGGCGGCCCGCGATGCGATGCCCGCACTGATGGCCAGGTTCCCATTCGCCGAGCACGCGGAGGTGTGTGTGGATGAAGCACTCCTTCCCGGGTCCTGCCGCGCGACGACGGCTGGCGGTGGTGAAATCGACGCGTCCATCCGCACCCAACTCGATCGGCTGGCCGAGGCGATCGTGCCCAGGGCGGGCGCATGATCGCGGCTGCGACAGAGTCGATCCGGCGCGTACAGCCCGTCAAGGTGACGGGCATGGTGTCGTCCATGAAGGGCATGGCGCTGATGGTGGACGACCTCCCGCTGCCCGCGGGCTCGCTGGTTCGCATCGGGCGCGGCGACGGCGAGGGGACCGTGCCCGGCGAAGTCGTGGCATTCACGCGGGAACAGAGCGTGGTGATGCTGTTGGGGCAGTCGCTGGGGATCCGGACGGGCGACCCGGTGGTGGGGGTGCAGAACGCACAATCCGCGCCCGTGGGCGAACGCTTGCTGGGGCGCGTGGTGGACGGCTTGGCACGGCCGATCGACGACCTGGGCGAGGTGCACGCCACCATGCCGAGGGCCATCAGCCCCGAACCCATCAGCGCGATGCGTCGCGTGCGGATCACTCGCCCCTTGGCGACGGGCGTGCGTTCGATCGACCTGATGTGCACGCTGGGGCGCGGGCAGCGCATGGGGATCTTCGCCGGCCCGGGCGTGGGCAAGAGCACGCTGCTGGGCACCATGGCCCGGCGTACCAACGCCGACGTGAGTGTGATCGCGTTGATCGGTGAGCGCGGGCGTGAAGTCAAGGATTTCATCGCGCACGCGCTGGGGCCCGAGGGCCTGGCCCGCTCGGTGGTGATCGTCGCGACCGGAGATGAATCGCCGCTGATGCGCATCAGGGCGGCGAAACTGGCCTGCACGGTCGCCGAGGAGTTCCGCGAGCGGGGCAAGGATGTCCTGCTGATGATGGACTCGATCACCCGCTTCGCCCACGCGCAGCGTCAGATCGGCCTGTCGGTGGGCGAGCCACCCGCGACCAAGGGATATACGCCCAGCGTCTTCGCGCAGCTCGCGCTGCTGCTCGAGCGGGCGGGCACGCTCGAGCCGCTCCCGGGGCGAAAGCCGGGCTCGATCACCGGGATCTACACGATCCTCGTCGAGGGCGACGACTTGACCGAGCCCGTGTCGGACGCCGCACGCGGCATTCTCGACGGGCATGTGATTCTCTCGCGACGCCTGGCGCAGCGGGCGCACTACCCGGCGGTGGATGTGCTCGATTCGGTCAGCCGCGTGGCCGACGACGTGACCGACGCCGAACACGCAGGAGCAAGGCGGATGATCTCTCGCCTGCTGGCGTCGTACCGCGACGTAGAAGACCTGGTGCAGATCGGCGCGTACGCGAAGGGATCCAGCCCCGAGTCGGACGTGGCGATCGACTTTAACACGCGAATCAATGAGCTACTGCGACAGGCTCCGGGCGAGGCCGAGCCTTTCGATAAGGCCCGGGCCAGGCTGGTCAAGCTCGCCAAGGACGCCGAGGCCGCCCTTGCCCGCCACGGACGAACCAAGTAGGAGCATGAGAAACGATGCCGCGGTTTGTCTTTGAACTCGAAGCCGTTCTCAAACAACGCCTCGCCGAGGAGCGTCAGCGCCAGCGTGCCTTGGCGGCGATCGAGCGTGAGCGAGTCGCTCTCGAGGATGCGCTGCGCGAGTGTCAGGGGCAGATCCGCATGGAGAAGGACCAGTTGAGGGCGGCGCTGGGCGCCTCGGGCCCGGGCACACCCGTCGATCTGCGGGGCGTGCGCATGCAGGCAGGAGCATCGCTGACACTGGCGGCCCGGGCGCAGCAACTCGTCCTCAAGATTGCGGGAACGATGCGTCGTGTGGATGCCGCCCGGGCGGCGCTGCTCATGGCCACCACGCGGCGCAAGGCGGTCGAGACGCTGCGCGAGCGGCGGCTGGCCGCATGGAAAGAGGCGATGCGTCGACGCGAAGATGCCGCGCTGGATGAAATCGCGGTGATGCGAGGCCTGCGCACGGAGGACCTGTCATGAAAACACTCTTCAATGCGCTGGCCGTGATCGCCATCGCGAACCTGCTGGCGGTGGGCGGCTTCATCGGCTGGCTCAAGACCACCGACCGGCTGGACCTGGAGCGTGCCCGCAAAGTGCGGGAGATGTTCACGCCCACCCTGACGGCCGAGAAGAAGGCCGCCGAGATAGAGGCCAAACGAATCGAGGACGAGAAGAAGAAGGCCGAGGCGGAGGCGAAGGCGGCCAGGCCACCATTGACGGCTCAGGAACGACTCGCCGCGCGCGTCGAAGCGACCGAGCTGGATCTCCAGCGTGCCGAGCGGCTTCGCCGCGAGGTGGAAGATCTGCAGCGACGCCTGGTGGACGGCGAGACCAAACTCGCCGCCGAGCGGGCGGCATTCGAGGCTGAGCGTCAGGCCTTCAGCGCCGCAACACAGCGCCAGCGGGATCTGGCCCGCGATGAACAGTTTCAAAAGACGCTGGGCGTCATCGCCGGGCTCAAGCCCACCGATGCCGTCAAGGTGCTGTTGGCGACGATGTCCTCGCCCGGGGCAGCGCCGGCTTTGCCAGTGCTGGGAGGACCCGCGGGGGTGACGGGGGATGCAACGCAAGGGATCGCTGCGCAAGAGACGCGCGATCTCGAACTCGCCGTGGAATACCTCAACGCGATGGATGATCGCCCGCGTTCGAAGATCATCACCGAGATCATCAAGGCCGATGAGGTGTTGGCAGCGGAGTTGCTGGAACGACTTCGCCTGCGCGGGCAGCTGGCCCGCGAGGCGAAGGACCCTTCCCGATGAACACAGGGGCAACCCCCACACCGTCTCCCTTTTCGAAACTTCATGCCGAGCCCAAACACGAAGAACGCCGCGCGGACACGGAGTTCGGGCTCACGCTCTCGCTCGCCACTATCCAGGCCCAGCAACCGACACCGATGACCGCTGCCGCACGAGAGGCTTCGCCAGGGATCAACGCGAAGCCGCCCGCCTCCAAGCCTCGAACCGAACTCGAGCAGCGGGCCACGGTGGATGTTTCAAAGCTGGCCGCCGCCGAGCTTCGCGGCGAAGGGAGCCCATCCACGCCAGCACAGGAATCGACCACGCCGAGTGCAGAGCCGTCAGGCCGCACGCGCGAACGAGCGTCGGCACACGCTCCATCCCGTGCTGCGGACGCATCCAAGCACGATGTTGCCACAGAGAAGAAGACAGATGCGGGGCTCGCGGCGACACCCGTAACTTCGACGGACACCTCGCGAGCGGTTCATGGTGTGAATGCACAGGCCAATACCCCCGTCGCCGCCGCGAGTATGGCGAAGCCCGCAACCCCTGCGGCGCGGATGATCGAAGGCCTTGCGGCCACAGGCGCCAGCACCGCCTCGCGCGCCGGCCCGGGCGGGTCGTCGGTGACACTCCGGGGCGTTGGCACGCCTCCCGACGCCAAGCAGGTCGGAGCACGTGTCAGTGCGAAAAAAGCGCAGCCGCCGCTCCCTCAGCGCACCGATCGACAGATTCATGCGCAGGCCGTGCGCGGGATCGCGGCGGCGGTGAAGCATGGAGGCGGCAGCATCACACTACGGGTCGAACCCGAGCACCTGGGCGCGTTGCGCGTCCGGGTTGAGGTCAAGGGCCACAAAGTTTCTGCCTTGGTGGAAGCCGGCACAGAACCGGCACGCCGCTTGCTGGAGGAGGGGCGAGAGAGCCTTCGTGCCGCGCTGGAAGCGCGGGGACTGAATGTCGAGCGCGTGGAAGTGCGCTTGAACGAACGCCTTTCGGACGGCGTCACGGACGACGCCGACTCGAAGGGCAAGGACGGCGGGGGCGGCGAGGATGCCGCTGGCTCGTGGTCGTCCCGGGATGGCGAGGATCGCCGCGGGGACCCGGCTCGCCGGGATCATCAGGAGGGACGCAGGGACGCGTCCCAATCAGCGGCGGAGCCGCGACCCACACCGCTTCACGCGGCCTGGCATCGCCCGGAGGGCGGGCTGGTCGGGCTCAACGCCGTCGCGTGACACGGAACGAGGAGCGCCCCCATGCAGGGCATCAGTAGCGTCGCGTCGGGATCCGGCACGTCGAGCGGCGGTTTCTCCGCGCTCTCGAGCGAGGATTTCGCGAAGATCATCTTCACGGAACTCTCGAAGCAGGACCCGCTTCAACCCAACGACACCAACGCGCTGCTCGAGCAGATCTCGATGATCCGCTCGATCGAGGCCGATCAGAACCTCTCCGACCGCCTGGGCTCGCTCGTCGGCCAGAACGAATTCTCTAACGCCGCCACGCTCATCGGGCGTCGCATCGAGGGGCTCAACGAGATCAACCTGCGCGTTTCGGGCGTGGTCCGCTCCGTCGCCCGCACCAACCAGGGCCCCGTCCTCACGCTCACCGATGGCTCCCGCGTGGCCATGTCGCGGATCGACGGCGTGCATGAGATCCGGGAGGGCACGTGAGCCCCTCACCCTTTGACCTGCTCCGGTTGCTTGGGTCGGGCGTTCGGGCCACGACCGAGCCCACGCCCGCCAAGACCGTCGAGGATTCCCAGTTCAAGGAACTCCTGGATAAGGCCAAGGCAGGGCAGGTCCCCAGCGGCATCGAGGCCCGCCTGGCCGACGGTGTTTCGATCAACCTGTCGCCCGAGCAAATGAAGCGTCTGACCATTGCGGGGGATAAGGCCGAGGCCGCCGGCGCCTCACGCGCCATGATCCTGATGGACGGCCTGGCCTTCACCATGGATGTCGGTACGCGCACCATTACCCGCGCGGTCAAGGCCTCGGGCCTGGGCGTGGTGGGGGATGTCGACGCCGTCATCTCGGCCGATGCCCCAGGCCCCTCCTCCCACGCCTCGGGCGATGCGCTGCTCAAGGCGCTCGCGCTCGCGGACGACCGCAGCGCGGCCTGACCGCCTGAACGCTCTTGATTCTGATCCGTTTCACGCCCGATCTGCCAGGAAACCGACCATGGCCTCCACGACCGCTCTGTTCACGGGTCTGACCGGCCTGAACGCCAACGCCCGCAATCTCGACGTCATCGGCAACAACATCGCCAACGTCAACACCACTGCGTACAAGTCCAACCGATTGATGTTCTCCACCGCCTTCTCGCGGACCTTCAGCCTGGGCAGTTCGCCCGCCGTCACCAGCGGCGGGACGAACCCCGGGCAGATCGGCCTGGGGGTCAACGTGGCCGGGACCCAGCGCAACATGGGCGGAGGCGCGCTCAGCCCCACGGGCGACATGCGCGACATGGCCATCGACGGCGCGGGCATGTTCGTCGTCGAGCGCGGCGCGGGCGATCAGTTCTTCACCCGCGCAGGGTCCTTCCGGCCCAACCGCGACAACGTTCTCACCACCATCAGCGGCGAGCGACTCCAGGGCTACGGCGTGGACGAGGAGTTCAACATCGTTCCCGGGAGGCTCGTCGACGTCACCATCCCCACCGGCAACATGACGCTCGCCGAGGCCACCGCCAACGTGCGCTTCGCCGGGAATCTCAACGCCAACGGCGACCTGCCCACCCGCGGATCGCTCGTCGAACTCAGGGGCACTTCCAGCGCCGGTCTGGTCGCCATCGCCACCGCGGTGCCCGCGCCGACCGCGCCAAACCTGATCGAGGGCACCACGCGGCTGCTCGATGTCGAGGACCCGCTGCTCGCCGGGAGCGGTACGCCACTGTTCTCCCTGGGGCAGCAGTTTGAGGTTCGCAACGCCGAACGCGGCGGGAAACTGATCCCGCCGCAGTCGCTCGCCATCGATGCCGCGACCACTATCGACGACCTGTCCGCGTTCCTGACGCAGGCCCTGGGGATCGATACAACCAGCGGGAATAATCCCGACGGCTCGACGCCGGGCGTGACTATCGATCCGCTCACGGGCGTGGTATCGATCGTCGGCAATGCGGGCGCCGCGAACAATCTGGTCGTTGACAACACCGATCTGCGGCTGCTCGACGCCGCGGGTTCGCTCGTCCGCTACCCCTTGCACACGACGCAGTCGGGAGAAGCCGACGGCGAGAGCGTGCGCACGACCGTCGTGGTCTTCGACTCGCTGGGCACGCCCCTCGAGATGGACCTGACCTTCGTGCTCGATTCGCGATCGAACACGGGCACGACGTGGCGATACTTCGCCCAGAGCCCCGACGACACCGATGCGTCTTCGTTCCTGGGTACGGGTTTGCTCTCGTTCGATCCGCAGGGGCAACTCGTTACCACCACGCCCGTGAGCGTGCTCATCGACCGTGAAGCCACCGGCGCGGCGACACCGCTGACCATCAGCCTCTCGTTTACTGACGGCGCGGGCGGGCTGACCGCGCTCACCGACGAAACCTCGGAACTCGCCGCCGTCTTCCGCGACGGTGCTCCGCGCGGCACGCTGTCGGGCTTTGCCGTCGGCCCCGACGGGATCATCACGGGCTCGTTCACCAATGGGCGGACACGCACCATCGGGCAGATCGCCCTGGCCACCTTCGCCAATCACGAGGGGCTGATCGACGCCGGTGGGAATCTCTTCTCGGTCGGAGCCAACAGCGGACCCGCGGTGATCACCGAGCCGGGCCTTCTGGGGGCGGGCCGGGTTATCGGCGGGGCGCTCGAGCTCTCGAACGTGGACCTGGGCGAGGAGTTCATCAAGATGATTCTCTCTTCCACCGGTTACTCGGCCTCGTCGCGGGTTATCAGAACCACCGACGAGCTGATGCAGCAACTTCTGGTCATCGGGCGCTAAGCCGGGTCGCAGCAGGGCCGATTCTGAGCAGCAGACGCCGCAGATCCGTCCGGAGGCCTGACGATGGTTGAAGCCGCACAATCCATGCTCGCTGCCACGTCAACCCTCGCCGCCGGTGCGGGAGTGGTCGTCGGTGCCGCGGCGTGCGTGCCCCTCTCCATCATGGGTGCCCGTCTGCTGAATCTGCCCGCGAAGATCAGCGCCTTGGCGCATCACGGTTGGACATCGCTGGCCCGTCCCATGGCGATGGTCGCGTTGGCATTGGCGGCGTGCATCATGCTCGGGGTAGTCTCGATGGGCGTGGGTGTGATCATGCCCGTGTTCGCGGTGGTTTCTCTCCTGAGTGGCCTTCTGCTGATGGCCATCGCCCCGGTGGGGCCGGTCCGTCGGCAGGAACAGGCGATTGTGGTCAAGCCCACGCGTCCAGCCGTTGACGCCAAGGCCTCGCCCAAGCCCGCCAAGCCCGAGCCTCGCAAGGCCGCTTGACGCCGCCTGTATCGACTATGCCGTTTCGACGTGAAGCCCCCTGACATTCCGGGCTGTGGTAGCGATCGTGCCCGTCCGAATGAAGGGTGACGGTGCGCGCCCGCGCTCCGCCATGCAAGGGGAGGTCCGATGTCCGAGGAAGCCAAAGCCGAGCAGGCAGCACCCGCCAAGTCAAAGCCGCCGATCAAGATGATCGCCATCGTGGGGGCCATCATGGTGCTCGAGGGGGCGGGTGTCGCGATGTTCGTGTCGATGACGGGCAAGGCCCCCGACCAGGCGCACGCCGCGGATCTCAGCACCGGACCCGCCGAGGACCTTGAGCGCACCGTCGAGGTGCCGCTGATGGAAGAGAAGTTCCAGAACCTACAGACGGGTCGGGTGTGGTTCTGGGATACGTCCATTGTGCTGGTGATTAAGGCCCGCAACGAGACCTTCGTGAAGGAAGAACTCGATCGGCGCAAGGCGGAGATCGCCGAGGGCGTCTCGATGCTCTTCCGCAAGGCGCAGCATGGGCAACTCAAGGAGCCCGGGCTCGAGACGATCAACCGCCAGTTGGCCTCGTACGTGAACCGGATTCTGGGGAAGGACGCCGAGGGCAACGACCGCCTCGTGCGGCTGGTCATCCCCAAGTGCCGAGGGATCCAGGCGGACTGACCCCGCCTTGGGCCAGGGCCACGAACGCGCAGGAATCGCGCGTCATTATGGGACTGAGCGCAGCACTTGCGGAAAGTGTGTTGCGTTGACCCCCGGCGGGTCGATGCCCATGAGCCGTGCTCGGTGAGGCGGTCGATGCACGCCGGAGTGCGCCCAACGCAGGTTGACCCATCACGACCAACGAGGGCCAGGATGGCCGATACGAACGACACCAACGTAGGACCAGACGGCCAGCCGCTGCCGGAAGTTGATCCCGCCGCTCCTCAGGGGGAGCCCCAGCCAAGCGCCGGGGCCAAGCCGGATCCGATCGCCGAGGCCGCGCTGAAGGCCGCCAAGGATGCACTCTCAGGCATGGGAGATCTGACAGCCCCTCAAGGGCAGTCGCCCGCCGCTCCTGGCGATGAAGCAGAACCTGATTCGATGGCCCAGGCGGCGCTCAACGCAGCCCGTGATGCCATCGCCGGGCTGGGTAATCTCGCCGCTTCAGCCACCGAGTCCTCGTCTGCATCCGGCGGCGGGGATATGGACGACCCCTTTGCCAGGGCCATGGCCGAGGCGGTTGAGCAGGAAAAAGCCGAGAAGGCAGCCGCGGCGGCGAACGCATCACCCTTTGTGATGCCCTCCTTCGCACCCAATATGACCCCGGCACAGCAGCGGGCCATGGACATGCTGTCCGACGTGAACCTGCAGGTCAAGATTGAGTTGGGCCGCACTCGGATGCTGGTCGAGGATGTGCTCCGCCTGGGCGAGGGCGCTGTCGTCGAACTCGACAAGCTCGCCGGCGACCCGGTTGACGTCTACGTCAACGATCGTCACGTGGCCAAGGGCGAGGTCCTGGTCCTCAACGACAACTTCTGCGTGCGTATCAACGAGATCGTCGCGCCCCCGGGCGAAAACGATAAGAAATCTCAGGGCGCGGCTTAGGCGTGCCGTCGGCGGCGGAGCCGCCTTCGTACCTCAAGATTGGCAGGATGCCAGCGATGAACCGGGCCACGACAACCGCATTCCGCGTGCTTCTCGTCATCGTGGCGATCTCGGTCGCACCGCACGCGGTGGCCCAGTCCGAGGGGCCCACGCCCGAGCCGCAAGCCGGGATCGTCGCCCCGGCGACCGAAGCGTCGATGCCGCTGGGGCAGTGCGTCGCCAGCGATCGGGCCACTTCCGATCCCAAGTCTGGAAATGGCGCGTCCACCACGCAGAGCATGCTCGCGCTGGGGGGCGTCGTGGCCGTGGCGCTGGGAATCGGAGCATTGGTCCGCAAAATGGCGCGTCGATGGGGCGGGCTCATGGGCTCGATCGGTCCGGGCGGGCGGGCGCCCTCGGGGCTGCTCGAAGTCCTGGGTCGGTTCCCTGTCTCACGCGGGTGCACCCTGGTGCTGCTCAAGCTGGATCGCCGCGTGCTGCTCGTCAGCCAGACGGCCTCTCGCCAGGGTTCGGGCATGACCACGCTCTGCGAGATCACCGACCCCGAAGAGGTCGCGGCCATCCTTGTCAAAGCCCGCGATGAAGAGGACGAATCACAGGCCCGCAAGTTCGAGGCGATGCTCCGCGGCGAGGGGAACGCCGTGTCGAGGGCCGTCAGCGACGCCGCCGCCCCCGAGTCACGCGCCATCGACCTGATCCGGCGGCGACTGGGCAAAGCCGGTTCCATGGCGGAGGGCCTGAGCGCGTGACCCGATGCGTTCTCGTGGCCATCCTCGCGATGCTCTCTTTCCTGCCCCAGGCGTGGGGGCAGGATACCTACGGCCCGCCCATGCCCGGGGCATCGATGCCGCTCGCCCCAACCAGCGACGATCCGATGAACCCGCTGCGGATGCTTGAAGCCGCGGGTGCCGCGCTGCCCGGCGGCGGAGGGAGTTCGAACGGGAGTGATTCCTCGCGCGGCGGGCTGTCGACGGCACTGAACATCCTGGTCGTGCTGACGATCGTGTCGCTGGCCCCGGCGTTGATCCTCATGACCACGTGCTTCATGCGGATCCTGATCGTGCTGGGGCTGTTGCGCCAGGCGATGGGCACACAGAGCGTTCCGCCGCCGCAGGTCATCACGGGCCTGGCCCTCTTCATGACCTTGCTCGTGATGTCGCCCACGATCGATCGGATCAATGCCGAGGCGATCACGCCCTATCGCCAGGGGCAGGTGCAGGACTACGAACAGTTGTGGGACGCGGCCAAGCGCCCGATGCGAGACTTCATGTTCGCGCAGATCGAGACCACGGGCAACTGGACCAGCCTCTACATGGTGCTCGACTATCGGGGCATCGACACCACACACCCCGAGAAACTCACCCGCGCCGACGTCGACATGATCTCGCTGATCCCCGCCTACATGCTCAGCGAACTCAAGGTCGCCTTCCTCATGGGCTTCAAGGTCTACCTGCCCTTCCTGGTGATCGACATGGTCATCAGCACGATGCTCATCTCGATGAGCATGATGATGCTTCCCCCCGTGCTCGTCAGCCTGCCCTTCAAACTGCTGCTCTTCGTGCTCGTCGACGGCTGGGCCCTCATCGTGGGCAGCCTCATGCGGAGTTTCGTGACCGAGGCCCCGGGCGTGATCGGCATGCTCGCCCCCGGGGGCGCGGCGACAACGTGGTTGGGTTGATTCGGCAACGGGGCGGAGAGGAGGTGCGCGCGTGCATTATGACGAGGCCATGCTCGAGATGATCCGCGACGCGCTGATCATCACGCTCAAGATCGCCTCGCCCATCATCGTGGCGGGCGTGATCGTGGGGCTGGTGATCAGCCTGCTCCAATCCGTCACGCAAATCCAGGACCAGACGCTGTCGATGGTGCCCAAGATCATCGCGATGATCCTCGTGGCGGCGTTGGTGATCCCGTGGATCGCCGCCCGTCTGATCGAATACGCCGCCGAACTCTTCATGCTGCGATGACGCCACGCCATGGACACGCTCGCCGATATTCGCCCGCTGCTGGCCCAGGCCGTCCCGTGGACGCTGGTGCTCTTCCGCGTCGCGGGGGTGTTCATCGCGGCGCCGATGCTGGCCAGCTCGATGATCCCCACGCGATACCGGGCGCTGATGTCGGCGGTGATCGCCGCCGGGCTGTTTCCGCTGGTGGGGCCGGACCTGAAGGTACCCGCCGACATGGACCTCTTCGGTCTTTTGCCGCTGGTGGCGGGGGAGGCGCTCATCGGCTTCTCGATCGGTGCCATCGGGATGCTCCCACTGCTGGGGATGGAGTTCGCCGGCTCGATCGCCGGTCACCAGATGGGCTTTGGTTTGGCGCGGGTCTACAGCCCCGAGACCGACAGCGACTCGGAAATCCTGGGGCAGATCCTCTTCTACGTGGGCTTTGGCGTCTACGTCGCGCTGGGGGGCGTCGAGATCATGTTCACCACGCTGGCGAGCAGTTTCAAGGGCATCCCGCTGGGCGAGATGGGGGCGGGACGAGCGCCCCTGGACCTGTACCTGGGCGTCTTCTCCGCGGGCTTCGACATGGCGATCCGCGTCGCCGCCCCGATCACCGGGATCGTGCTGCTCGTGGCGATCGCCCTGGGCGTCATGAGCAAGACGGTTCCCCAGATCAACATCATGACCGTGGGCTTCACCTTCAAGATCGTCGGTGGGATCGTCATGCTGATCCTCTCGCTCTACGCGGCGGCCAGCGCGGCGAGCGACGTCATGGCACCCATGTTCAACGAACTGGCGGCGTGGGCCGCGGGAGCGCGATAGGACACCCCGATGCCTGAGGACATGGGCGAAAAGACCGAGATGCCAACGTCGCGACGCCTCGAAGAGGCCCGCGACAAGGGGCAGATCCCCAAGAGCACCGACTTCTCCTCCGCCATCGACATGGTGGGGGCCGCGGTGCTGCTGCTCATGCTGGGCGGCGAGATCCTCATGCTCGGCCGCACGCTCATCCTCCACGCGATCGAAGACCCCCGCACCCTGATGGACATCGGCAGCATTCCCACCCAGGCCACCGAGGCCTTCGTGCAGGCGGCCAAGACCCTCACGCCGCTGCTGGGGCTCATGTTCTGCGTGGCAGGCATCGCGCAGGTGACGCAGGTGGGGCTGGTCTTCACCACCGAGCCGCTCGTGCCCAAGATCGAGCGCCTGAACATGGTCAAGGGGCTAGGGCGGCTCTTCTCGCGCCGCAACCTCGTCCGCAGCGGGCTTGGCATCATCAAACTCAGCGTGGTGCTGGCCGTGGCCTGGTCGTACCTGTCGGGCAATGCGCAGCGTCTGGCGGTGCTCCCCTCGATGACGATCGGCAGCGCCTTTCTTCAGATCGGTCGCCTGGCGCTCGAACTGGCCGCGGTGCTGCTGGCGATCATGTTCGCGATCGGGCTGATCGACTGGTGGTATCAGCGCTGGCAGCACACGCAGGACCTCAAGATGACCAAGCACGAGGTGAAAGACGAACGGCGCAGCATGGAGGGTGACCCCAAGATCAAGGGCAAGCGCTACGAGATGATGCGCAAACTGGCGATGCAGCGGATCAACTCGGTGGTGCCCAAGGCCGACGTGGTGGTGACCAACCCGACGCACTTCTCCATCGCGATCCGCTACGACGCGAACACGATGCACGCCCCGCGCGTGGTGGCCAAGGGCGTGGACGACATGGCGATGCGGATCCGCCAGGTCGCCGCCGCTCACGCCGTGCCGATCGTCGAGCGACCTCCGCTGGCGCGGGGGCTGTACTACTCGGTCGAGGTGGGGCAGGAAGTGCCCACCGAGTTTTACCAGGCGGTCGCCGAACTGCTGGCGTACGTGTACAACCTCGACAAGACCGCCGCCGCCTGATGCACGAGTGACCCATGGCCCGTCCCACCGCCAATCCCGCCCCAACCAGCCGCGCTGCGGCCGAGGCTGTGCCGCAGGTGCTCCCGGCGTGGCTGCACGGGCTGAAGAAGTACCGCGGGTACATCGTGCCGATCAGTTTCGTGTCGATGCTGGTGGTGCTGCTGGTGCCGCTCCCGCCGATGGTGATGGACCTGCTGATCGCGACGAACATCAGCCTGGCGATCATCATCCTGCTGACGACGATCTACATGGATCACCCGCTGGATTTCTCGGTCTTTCCTTCACTGCTGCTGGCCACGACGCTCTTCCGGCTAGTGCTTAACGTCGCGTCGACGAGGTTGATTCTCCGCGCTGATGCGTCGACGCCCGAGGAGGCCCAGGACGCCGCCGGGCACGTGATCGCGGCCTTCGGCCAGTTCGTCGCCGCCGACTCCCTCTTCGTGGGCATCGTCATCTTCCTCATCATGGTGATCATCCAGTTCGTCGTGATCACCAAGGGTGCCACGCGCATCAGCGAAGTGGCGGCCCGCTTCACCCTCGACGCCATGCCCGGTAAGCAGATGGCCATCGACAGCGATCTCAACGCCGGCATCATCAACGAATCGCAGGCCCGTGAACGGCGCGAACGCATCTCGCGCGAGGCTGATTTCTTCGGCGCCATGGACGGCGCCAGCAAGTTCGTGCGTGGCGACGCCATCGCCGGGCTCATCATCACCGCCATCAACGTCGCGGGCGGGTTCGCCGTGGGCGTCTTCGCTCGTGGATGGGATGTCGCACAGACCGCCGAGATCTTCACCAAACTCACCATCGGCGACGGGCTGACGAGCCAGATCCCCTCGTTCGTCATCGCCATTGCCTCGGCGCTTATCGTCACGCGCTCGGGCACCAAGAACCAGTTGGGCGATGAACTGGCCGACCAGGTGATCAGCCAGCCCCGCGGCCTGGCTATCACCGCCGGGTTCCTCGTCCTGCTCGCGATGACGCCCCTGCCCAAAGTCCCGCTGCTGGCCACCGCGGCGATCCTCGCCGGGCTCGCCTGGTCCATGAGCCGCGCCACGCGCGCCAAAGCCGCGGCTAAGGCCAAGGCCGACGCCCCCGTCGCGAACGAGCCGCCACCCGTCGAGCAACTGCTCAAGGTGGACACGCTCGAACTTGAGGTGGGATACGCCCTGGTGTCGCTGGTTGATACCACGCAGGGGGGCGACTTGCTCGAGCGGATCTCGTCCATCCGCCGCCAGCTGGCCGTGGAACTGGGCCTGGTCATGCCACCCGTGCGCATCCGCGACAACATGCACCTCGCCGCCAACGAATACCGCGTGCGCATCCGCGGCAACGTCGTCGCCGGCGCCGAGACCCGCCCAGGGCGATTGCTCGCGATGGATTCGGGCATCGCCTCGGGCCCGATCGACGGCGAGAAGACCCGCGAGCCGGCCTTTGGCCTCGAGGCCTGGTGGATCGACCCCGCCCTCAAGGCCCGCGCCGAGATGCTCAACTACACCGTGGTCGATCCGCCCAGCGTGCTGGCCACGCACCTGACCGAGGTCGTCCGCCGCCACGCCGACGAACTGCTCACCCGCGACGAGATCGCCAACCTGCTCGAGCAGTTGAAGCAGAAGTCGCCCAAGCTCGTCGAAGAGACGGTGCCCGTCATCGTCAAGCCGGGGGAGCTGCAGAAGATCCTGCAAAACCTGCTGCGCGAGCGCGTCGCGGTGCGCGATCTCGAGACGGTTCTCGAAACCCTCGCCGAGTGGGGGCCCAAGACCAAGGACCTGGACGTGCTCACCGAGTATGTCCGCAACGCCCTCCGCCGCTCGATCTGCGCCCAGTACTCATCACCCACGCCCGATGGCAAATCGCGCCTGGTCTGTGTCACCATCGATCCCACGCTCGAAGACCTGATCAACGCCTATATCGACCGCGGGCCCGCGGGGACGGTCGTGACCATGCCCGCGCGCATCTCGTCCCGGGTGACGGAACAGTTGCTCAATGCCCTGTCCCTGGTCACCCAGGCGGGGCACCAGCCCGTGGTGCTCGCCTCGCCCCAGGTGCGGGCGGTGGTCCGCCAACTCCTCGACGGGCACCTGCCCAACGCCGCGGTCCTGGGCTACAACGAAGTCGTCCCGGGCGTCGAGGTCGAATCGCTCGCGCTGGTCATGCCCCCGCCCGCCGACGAGGCCCGTCGTCCCGTCAATGCGGCGTGAGCAGGAGGTCTTCCCCCGTGGTACCATGAGCCCGGTGTTTGAGACAGTTTGCCGCCGCTGTGCGGACACGTCGGCCGGAGTCCGGCGTGGGTTCACCCAGGACGGGAACAGATGAACCTTCGAACCTTCCGCGGACGATCGATGGCTGAAGCCCTTGCCGAGGTCAAAAAAGGCCTGGGCAAGGACGCCGTCATCCTTCACACTCGCACCTATCGCGTCGGCGCGGTCATGGGCATGGGCGGGAAAGAGGTGATCGAGATCACCGCCTCCGACGCGCCCGCCGCCCGGGGCCCACGCCTGCGCGACCCGCGCCCGCTCGCCAGAGTTGCCGCACCCGCGGCCCCACGCTTTGTCGCCGACCCGGTGCACCGCGCCCCGCCCGAGCCCATCGATCAGTTCATCCAGTCACCGCGTCAAGCCGCGCCCAAGTCACCCGCCAACCCGCCCGCGGCTTCGAATGCTGCCCCAGCGAACGAGCCCGCCCGCGCAACCCCCGCCCGTCCCGCGTCACTGGCGGTGCGTGTCACCCCTTCGCCCGTCGATTCCAAAGCAACCGACGACCTTCGCCAGGAGCTGGCCTCGATCAAGCGGCTGATGGGGCAGGTGCTTCAGTGCTCTCGCCAGGCCGTGCGCACGATCACGCCCGCGAGTGGTGCTTCGGGCGTGGCAAACCTGGGCGGGATGCCCGAGCACCTCTTCACGCTCTACCTGCGTCTGCAGGATCAGGGCGTGAGCGCCGAGATCGCCGAGACCATCGCCGCCAGCGTGCGTGACGACCTGACCCGCGACGAGATGGAAGACCCCGCGATCGTCCGCCAGGGAGTGCTGCGCCGCGTGGCCGAGCAGATCCGCGTCATCGGCACGGTCGGCCGCGTGGGCCCGCGTGAGGACGCCCGCCCGCTCACCATCGCGCTGGTGGGGCCCACGGGCGTAGGCAAGACCACGACCCTGGCCAAGCTCGCCGCGGCATACAAGCTGCGCCAGGGCAAGAGCGTCGGGCTGGTGACGGCGGACACCTACCGAATCGCCGCCGTCGATCAACTCCGCACCTACGCCAACATCATCGGTCTGCCCATCAAGGTGGCGATGACGCCCGGCGAACTCGCCGCCGCGTGCGAATCGTTCCGCGATGTCGACGTGATCCTCGTCGATACCGCCGGTCGGTCGCAGCAGGATCGCTCGCGCTTGTCCGAACTCCAGGCCTTTGTTCAGGCCGCCAACCCGCACGAGACCCATCTGGCCCTCTCGGCCACGGCGTCTGAGAACGTGCTCAACGACGCGGCGTCACGCTTCTCCGTCCTCAAGCCTGACCGGGTCGTCTTCACCAAACTCGACGAAGCCGTGGGCCTTGGCACGCTTGTGAATGTTCTGCATGCCTCATCCATGAGCATCAGTTACGTGACCACCGGTCAGGAAGTGCCCGACCAGATCGAGTTGGCCTCGGCGGACCGCCTCGCCCGGGCCGTCCTCGACGGGGGGATCACCCGATGAGCGCCCTGCCCACCCCGCTCCACGCGTCGTTCACCGGCACCCATGTCGATGACCAGGCCTCGCGCCTTCGCGCCCTCGTCAACGCCGTGCAGCCCGGCAGTTCGCGCGTCCCCATGCCCACCCCGGACCCCGCGCTGCGCCGCTGCCCCGTGATTGCCGTCACTTCGGGCAAGGGCGGCGTGGGCAAGACCAGCACCTGCGTCAATCTGGCGATTTCCTTCGCCACCCGCGGCTGCCGCGCCACCCTGCTCGACGCCGACTTGGGGCTGGCCAACGCCGACGTCATGTGCGGCCTTTCGCCCACGACCCGCCTCGACTGCGCAATCGGGTCACGGAGTTCTCCTCACGCGGCGTCTCGCCTTGGCCCCGGCGCCACAGGTCGTCCCGAGCAGCGTCGTTCGCTTGCGCAGATCGCCGTCGAAGCCCCCGGCGGGTTCCGCCTCGTTCCGGGCGCGGTCGGGTTGACGCGAATGGCGAATCTGAGTCAGGCGGATCAGGAGACACTCGTTCGGGGATTGGTCGACCTCGAACGCATGAGCGATCTGGTGATCATCGACACCGGAGCCGGAATCGGTTCAGGCGTCACCTCGTTCGTCGAGGCGGCGGACCTGGCCCTGGTCGTCGTGACCCCCGAGCCTACCTCGATCGCCGACGCCTACGCCCTGATCAAGTGTGTCTGGCCCGGGATGCGTGCCCGCGGGGCGGGCCCGGGTTCGATCGCCCTGTGCGTCAACAACGTGCTGACCCACGCCGAGGCCGAGGAAGTCCATGCACGCATCGCCGCTACCTGCACCCGGTTCCTCGGCTTCACGCCACCGCTCGCAGGCTCGGTACGGCATGACGAGGCCGCGATCGAGGCCGTGCGGCGACGTGTGCCGCTGCTCTCGTCGGGTTGCAAATCTTTGGCCGGCCGAGACATAACGGACCTGACCACCTCGCTCGCCCGCCTGGCCCGAGTGGGGGGCCTGGCTCCTGTCAAGCGTGGGTTCTGGGCCCGTTTCCTGGGCCGATAACACAAAATCGTGTGTGAAATGTGCTCCGGCTTGGAGTCGACTCGGCCTCGAGTCGATAGATCGATGCGCGTGGGTACCGGAGCGACACAAGTCGCGCGGGAGCATTGAGAGCCGTGCAGAATCCTCCGAAAGTTATCGCCGCCATCTTCGCGTTATGCGGGTTCGCGATGGCATTGGCCTGCGGGATCCTCGCGGGCAATCCGGGGATCAACACCCTGCTGAACGCGATCGTCGCGCTGGTCGTCTGCCACGTGGTCGGGGTCCTTGCAGGACTGGTCTTGGTGCGGGTGGGGGAGAACCAGATCGCCGCACACAAGGCGGCACACCCCGTGCCCGAGGTGATGTCGCTGGCGCTGCGGAAGCGAGAGGGTGAAGGCGGAGCGGGGAAGAATACTCCCGATCATCGGGAGAAGTTGTGAACAACTGGGCGGAGCCCCTTGCGGGTGAGCAGAGGTCGTTATACTGCCACCCGCTGACAGCCACGGATGGGTGTGTCGGCGTGAGAACTTGAGAAAGTGCCCGCGTTTCGTGCGGCGGGCACGCCAAAGGGTCAAGGAGTCGACCATGGCAGGAATGAAGACCTCGGTCCGGGGCGGTCTGCGCGGCAGCAATCGGTTTCTGGCACGTCACGCCGAGGCCCCCAAGGCCCCGTCGCCGCTGGATGCCCGACCCATCGCGGAGATCTGGACCGAGTATCAGAAGACGCAGGCCGAACACCTGCGCAACTACCTCATGCTCAAGTTCCTCCCGCTGGTGCGCTACAACGCCGAGCGCATCTACACCCGCCTGCCCGACGAGGTCGACATCGAAGACCTCATGTCCGCCGGGCTCTTTGGCCTGATGGACGCCATCGACGCCTTCGATCTCGAACGCAAGGTCAAGTTCGAGACGTACTGCGCCCCGCGCATCCGCGGCGCGATCCTTGATGAACTGCGCTCGATGGACTGGGTGCCGCGACTCGTTCGCCACCGCACGGCGAAGGTCGAGGGCGCACGCCAGCGCATCGAGAAGGCCACCGGTCGCCCCGCCAGCGACACGCAGGTCGCCCAGGCCCTGCACATGCCCATGGAAGAGTTCGACAAGCTCAAGCGCGATGCGGCGGCGGTCAGCACCCGCAGCCTCACGCAGCGCTGCTTCTCGTCCGACGGCTCGCGCGACGTGCGTGAGATCGACGTCATCCGCGATGAGACACAGACCAACCCGCTGGGCGACATCCAGCGCCGCGACCTGCGCGACCTCATGACCAAGGGCCTCTCGCGGGCCGAGCGCCTCATCATCGTGCTGTACTACTACGAAGGCATGACGATGAAGGAGATCGGCGTGACGCTCGATCTGTCCGAATCGCGCGTCAGCCAGATGCACAGCAGCATCCTCGCCCGCCTCAAGGCGCAGATGCAGCACCGCTCGCGCGAACTCGAACCGGTGGAATAACGCCGCGGGCCGGGGGTCGACTCTCGGTGCCACTGGCAAGGCCCTGCTTGCCAGTGTCCTTGTATGTAGAGACCCCGCGAGCCGTCGGATGCGGCCGTCTGGCACGATGCACCCCGTGCCACTGCACCGCCGGCTTCGGCGCGTGCAGTGCCTGTAATCCCAATCCCCACGGCACAAACGGCGAGCCGCGGCAAATCCTCAGCAAAGGGTCGCGCGATACCCGGTACACTTCATCTATGGCAGCACACGAGCCGCAACGGAAGCGGATGCGTCGGCGTGAGGGGCTGGATGCACGGTTCCTCACGTTCTCTTGCTACAACCGTTTGCCGCTGCTTGGAAATGCTCGAATCCGCGACCAGTTCGTCGAAGCGATCGTGGCGGCACGACGCGACCAGCCGTTCCAACTGATCGCGTGGGTCGTGATGCCCGAGCATGTGCACATGATGATCCTGCCTTCGCCCGGGCATCCCGTCAGCCGCGTGATGTCCGCGTTAAAGCGGCCCTTCGCGGAGGTGGTGGTCGGGCGCTGGCGAGAACTCAAGGCCGGGGTTCTGCATCGGATCACGGGCGAGGGCGGACGCGCGAGGTTCTGGCAACCGGGCGGCGGGTTCGATCGCAATGTGCGCGACGAGGCCGAGTTGTTCCGCGAGATCGCCTACATCCACGAGAATCCCGTCGAGCGAGGCCTGGCCGAGAAGGCCACGGATTGGGCGTGGTCCTCGGCCCGGTGGTATGCCGGCCAGTGTGAAGGAACCGTCGGGGTTGATCGGCCCTGGGGCATGACCCAGGATCGGTTTCTGGAAGGTGAGCGACGCAAGGCGGAGCGCAGCGGGGCATTGAAGTGATGTGCGGCGTCATCGCACAGGTCACGACACCAAGCACAGCGCCACGTTCCGCTGTGCGCGTCGAGGGCGCGGGTACCCACCACTGCACGCGCCGAAGACGGCGGTGCAGTGGCACGCAGATTTCTTGCCCCGTGCCACCGATCGCCGCCGGGGCGATCGGTGCTCTCCGCCGCTCGCATAATCCTCCCGCCGTACGCTTCCCCATGCCCATCGCGGCGATCGGCCTTGGCTCCAACGTCGGCGACCGTGCGGCTCACCTCCACGCCGCTCTCGACGCCCTGCGCGCCGACCCGACCATCCTCGACCTTCGTGCCTCGGCAGCGATTGAGACCGCACCCATGGGGCCCATCCCGCAGGGCCCATACCTCAACGCCGCCGCCGCGTTCACGACCGATCGTTCCCCGCGGTCGCTGCTCGACCTGCTGCACGCGATCGAGCAGAGCCGCGGGCGCAACCGCAAGGCCGAGCCACGCTGGGGCCCGCGCACGCTCGACCTCGACCTGCTGCTCTATGGCGACCTGGTGATCGACGAGCCGGGGCTTCGCGTGCCCCACCCGAGCCTGCACGAGCGGCGGTTCGTGCTCGAACCACTGGCGGCGATCCTGCCCGACGCACCCGTGCCCGGGCTGGGACTTCGCGTGCGAGAACTCCTTGTTCGTCTGCCTTCGTGATAGCATGAATTCATGAATGTCGCTCGTCGGATGCTTGCTGCCTTGCTTGTCGGCTGCCTCGCCGCGGGTTATGCGCCGGGCCAGGAGGCCCCTACGACACAACCCGGCGACGCGCCTGTGCCGGCATCTGCGCCGCTGCCGTTGATTGATCCACAACCCGCCGATGCACCGCCGCCGGCACTGGCAACGACACCTCCCGCCGACGCTTGGACCCCAACCCCGGCCCAGATCCTCGCTCAACTGGCGGCGTCGTACCGGGGCGGGCCGCTCGCCGAGCGCGTGCGCCTGCGTGTGGTGGGCGAGGCCGGTCGCGAACGCACCAGCCGCGTTGAACTCCGCCTCGACGCCGGTGATGAAGGTCGCCCGCGTCGCATGCGCGTCGACCTGGGGCGCTACACGCTCTACGCCGAGGGGGAAGAAGTTCATGTACTCGATCGATACAACCCCGGCGCCTACGCGGCGTTGGCGAACCCCGCCGGACCGGGCCTCGGGGTGGGGGCGCTCCCGCTGCTCCCCTTGCCGCAGATCGCCTGGGCCTTTGACGCGGAAGCGATCGAACCGACGCGGATGCTCGCGCCGCTGGTCGATGCGGTGGCGTGGCGTCAGGCCGATGTCGATGCCGCCAGCGGGCAGACGTGGCTGCGGGGGGATGTTTCGCCAGGTTCTGCCAACCTGCTCATCGGGGGCGAGACCCCGCGCCTGATCTCGGCGCGTGTCGCCCTCGCCCATGGTCTGGCCTCGGTGCGCCTGGAAGTCGAGGCGATCCCCGAAGGCGACCCGGCGAAGTGGGCGCCCGATGTGATCGGTCGCAGGCGTGTGGCCTCGCTCGCCGAGCTCCGCCCGCCCCAGCCCGACATCGACGTGGGGGAACGTTTGCCCAGCCTGGGGCTGATGACATCGGATCTGCGCCTCTGGACGCTGCGCGAAGAACTCGCGGCGAGCGTCAACGGGCGTGCCCCGGCCATCGGCGCGCTGGTGCTCTATCGCGCCGGGCAGGGCGAGGCCGACGCGCAGGCCGGCTGGCTCGCACTCCACGAGGCGAGACTGCAGCACGAGCGACGCGCCGCCGTCGAGCGCAGGCCGCTGCCTCGAATCCTCGCGCGTCCGGTGGGCGTGCTCGAACTCGACGAGGTGACGCCCGAGCGGGTGCGTGAACTCGGCGCGATCTGGGTGTCGCGCCAGGTCGACCCGGGCTGGACATCGACCGGGCGGGCGATGCTCGACCGCTTCGCCACGGGCTCGCACGCGATCGTGATCCTCGTGAATCGCGAAGAGCGACTGGGCGCGGTGGTCCGCCTCGATGGGCGGGCCGGCGAGCCCGAAGGGCTGATCCAGGATCTCTCCGACGCTTTCGAAGCGGTGGCGCGGGCGTCGTCGATCGAGATCACGCCCGAGGTACTGCCCGCCGCCGAGCCACGTTAAATGCAGCGCGTGCCAATTACAACTGGGGGTTCGAGAGTTTCCCCTCGCTCGAGGCCACGATGGCCGAGGTCGCCGCATCGCCCGTGATATTGACGACGGTGCGGCACATGTCGAGCAGGCGATCGAGCCCGAGGATGATCGCGATGCCCTCCATGGGCACGCGAATAGCTTGGAGCACGACGATCATGAGGACGATACTCCCGCCCGGGATCCCCGCCGCCCCGATCGAGACGAGCGTCGCCGTGGTCATGACGGCGAGTTGGTCCGCGAGCGTGAGATGAATGCCGTACAACTGAGAGAGAAAGACGGCAACGCAGGCCTGGTAGAGCGCCGTCCCGTCCATGTTGATCGTCGCCCCCAGCGGCAGGACGAAGCTGGCCACTTCGTCGTCCACCCCCAGACGGTGACGCACACACTCGAGGTTGACCGGGAGCGTCGCCGCCGAGGACGAACTCGAAAACGCCAGCAGCTGCGCGGGCGCCTGCGCCCGGAAGAAGCGAGTGAACGTGATGCGGTTGGTCGACTTGGTCAGGAAATAGAGCAGCGTGGGATAAACCACCGTCAGTTGCAGGGAGAGCGCCACGATGACGACCATCGCGTACACCGCCAAGGCCTTGAGCACGTCCATCCCCATCGTGGCGATGACCGGGGCAATGAGCGCAAAGACCGCGATGGGCGCGATCCGCATCAGGATCATGACGATCGATGTCACCGCGTCGGTCAGCGCCTGGCAGGCCTCGATCACCGGCGTGGCGCGGGCCCGCGGGATCAGCGTCAGCCCCAGCCCCAGCAGCATCGAGAGCGTGACGATCTGCAGCATGTCGCCCTTGGCCAGGGCTTCGAACGGGTTGGCCGGCACCAGGTCGAGCATTTGCTTCCACCACGACATGGCCTCCGCCGCCGCCTGCCCGCTGGCCGTCTTGCTCGAGGCCTCCGCTGCCCGCGTGGCGAGCAACTCGGCCTTGGTCTCCGCGGAGACATACGTCCCGGGCTTGACGATGTTGGAGAGCGTCAACCCGACGGTGATGGCTAGCACGGTGGTGGTGAGAAAGACCAGCAGCGTCTTGCCGCCGATCCGCCCGAGTTTGCGCACATCACCCAGGCTGGCCACCCCGGCGATCAGCGAAAAGAGCACGATCGGCACCGCGATGAACCGCAGCGAACGGATGAACAAGTCTCCCGTGAACTGCGTCGCGTTGCGGATGAAGCGGCATGACGCCGCAACCAGCCCCGCATCCGCGTTCGCCTCGGAGGCCTTCCCGGCGAGGAACGCCGTGGAATCACCCACCCCGATCGAGGACCACGTCCCCGGTGTCCACCACTGGTTGATCGCCGCCCCGAGCAGAATGCCCAGCACCAAGGCGATCAGGATGTCCCGTGCCAGCGTGTTGCGTTCGGTCATGCCCCGATCCTACCGAAATGCGAAAGGAGCCGCAGGAACCGTCCGATAGCATCCCCTGCATGTCCCTCGCCACCACCTGCCCAACCGTCCGACGCCTGGCCATCATGACCGGCGGCGGTGACTGCCCTGGCCTCAACGCCGTCATCCGCGCCGTCGCCAAGGACGCCCTCAACTGCGGGCTTGAGATCTACGGCATCGAGGACGGCTATCTCGGCCTCATCGAAAACCGCATCCGACGCCTCGAAGAGAAGGATATCTCCGGCATCCTCGCACGCGGCGGCACCATCCTCGGCTCCAACAACAAGTCCAATCCCTCCGAATTCCCCGTCGGTAAGAACCCCGACGGCTCGATCCGGTTCGCCGACGTCACCCCCAAGTGCCTCAGCCACCTCGACGCCCTGCGCATCCAGGCCATGGTCGTCATCGGGGGCGATGGCACGATGACCAGTGCGGCTCGCTTCGCCAAAGAAGGTGTCAGCGTGGTAGGGGTGCCCAAGACCATCGATAACGACATCGTCGGCACCGAGATCACCTTCGGCTTCGAGACCGCTGTTGCCACCGCCACCGACGCGATGGACAAGGTCCGCACCACCGCCGACAGCCACCACCGCGTGATGGTGGTCGAGGTGATGGGGCGTAACGCCGGCTGGATCGCGCTGCATTCGGGCGTCGCCGCCGCCGCCGACGTCATCCTGCTGCCCGAGATCGAGTTCGATCTCGACAAGGTGGCCCAGGTCGTCCGCCAGCGCAGCGCCCGCGGCAAGCGTTCCACGCTCATCTGCGCCAGCGAAGGCGCACGCCCCGCCGGCGGCAAGCAGATCGTCGCCAAGGTCGATCCCACCAGCCCCGACCCCATCCGACTGGGGGGTGTCGGCAAGTTCATCGCCGATGCGCTTGAAAAATCAACAGGCGTCGAGAGCCGCTATGTCGTGCTCGGGCATACGCAGCGCGGCGGGACGCCCGTCGCCAGCGACCGCGTGCTCTCCACGTTGCTGGGCAACCACGCGATGATGCTCCTGCGCGAGGGCAAGGTTGGGCGCATGGTCGCCGTGCAGCGCGGCACACTGACCGATATCGATCTGGCCGAGCCCGCAGGGCGTCAACGCCTGGTCTCGCCCGAGGCCCCGCTCATCCAGGCCGCACGGGCCGTGGGCACGAGCATGGGCGACTGACCGCCCGCGCGAATGCGCTGTCCGGCATGCAGCCCGACCGTCAGGGAGGGCCCGCAGCGTTCACGCTCCATGACACCGAGCGGTGACTATTCTGCTCGACGAGCAGCACGCCCGACAGCAGCCCGACCATCAGGAGGTTGCGAGCGCAGATCGACGCCCACGCCGCGGGCGCCTCGCTCCAGCCGCACCCGCATGACGAGCCGCTCGCCGGCGGGTTCAGCCAGAGCAATCCTGCATAGCCCGCAAAGACCGCGAAGAGTACGACGAGCCACAGCGAAGCGCGACCGACTGTCTGGTGCACGCCGATCAACCAGAGGGCCCAGCCGCCGATCACGGCCTCGCCAACCGGGACAACCCACACGGCGGCGGATGTCATCCACCCCGGGATCAACGCATGGGCACGCACCGCCTCGTTGAATGCTTCGGGCGAGAGCATCTTGCTGATGCCCGTCGCCAGCACGAACACCCCGGCCATGACCGGAATAACCGCAACCATCAATCGCCATCGACGCCTCTCACGCACGGACCATCCTCCGACGCACGATCCATGCCACCACGCCGATGCCCACCGCGATCGCGCCAGCGATCACGAGCGATTGACTCCACCGTTGCTCACCGCTCGTATTCCCAAGGATCGGCGTGACCTTTGCATCTCGCTCCGCCCACTCGTCGGGACGAGCGATCGGTGTGCGCTCGCGGACCGCAAGCCGCCGATCCTTCGCCTCCTTCGTGACCGTCGCGATCGAGAAGGCATCTGGGCGTTCTGCGGGGTTGAATCGAAACTCCTTGACCGTGAACTCCGGATTGGTCGGCGGGCGCGTCACCAACTGGAATCCGCCGGGAGAGTTGGGCGAGCGATCGACGTCATACGCCGGGCTCTCCTCCTTGGCCCATGGCGCCAATCCCTTGACGTGGATCGATCGGACCATCAGGTCCGAGTCCACTCGGACCAATACCGTCCGCATGACCTTCTCGGGCCCGCCCCATCGCGCCAGTTCGGGCTCGGGGAGTTCTTCGATCGTAAACTCCCGCTCCCCGCGAGGAAGCGTGAACGCGAGCGTGTATCCAGCATCGGGCTCTTGCGTGATGCTCTGGAGCGAGCCGTGCAGATCGAGCAGCGCCCTCAGGCCATACCCCGGGAAGAGTTCGTCCAGCGAAGAACCAAGCCCCGTGTGCGGCTTCTCGAATCGCTTCACACGCCCGTTGTTGGGGTCCCAGTCGTACAAAATACCATCAGGGTCACGGCCGAGGACCGCGATGCGATTATCTCGGTACCACGCGCCAGTGGAAAATTCGTACCCCACACGAAAAGTGTTAAGGTCGTCTCCATAGACAACATGAACACTCCCGGCTTTGGGCCACCCTTCGACCAGGCGGGCGCGGATCCCGGCGGCGATCTCCTTCGGGGTGGTCTGCGCGTGCGCCCCTTTCCCCATGAGGAAGAGAGCAACCACACCGATGATCGCTCGTAGCGAGCGAATTTTCATGCGCCGCCTCCGCCTCCGCTGCACCCGCAGGGGGCACCCGTGGGAATCAGCATGTTGCCAGGGGAGGAATCATTGGTTTGGTTGAGGTCCTTGGCATAACAACACACCGTGCCATCGCGGCACCCCGTCGGATAATAACCGCCCGGGGAGTCCCCATCACAGGGAGCGGTGATGACATTTCGGATGACATAGCAACGTCGCGACACCGTGCTGTTCGCAGGCCCTTCCTTGCCGCAGCCCGTATCAATCGTCCCATACCCCGTGTCGCAGACTTTCATGCCATTCTGGCAGAAATCGCTTGTGCCCGCCTTGCACCCGCTGCTCTGGAGGAAGTAGCACGTCTGAGACGCCGTCGCCCCGAAAAACGAACACGCCATCACCATGATCGTCACCGCTGGTTTCATCCGCATGGCTCACGTCTCCTTGGTTACCGCAACCGATCGATGCCCCTCACACCGCCCCACGTCGACATAACGGGGTGCCCGACCCAGTTCTCGATAAAGGTTTCGCGGATCTCGATACTCCGCGCGGCTTTGCTCTGGACGCTCCCGTCCCCGAGCGCGATGGGGGTCTCAACCTGTAAGTCATAGATAGTCCAGAACACGTGCCGTTCACCGATGATGTGCAGCCATTGCCACAGGACACCCTTGGACGAAGGAAACAGCACGTCCGTTTGGCGGATCGGCGACGTCTCGGCGAACCCGATCGGAACTGTCGCGCCCGGTTCCATCATCGCTGCCGGATGAAACATGCACCCCGACAGTGCGATCCGCGTCGAGCCCGTCAGACGCACGCCCTCCGGGTCGATGCTCTGTGCGTTTGGAAACACCCCGCTCGCGATCAATGGGCGATCCCAGCGCAGCATGCTCCCGTTCACGCCCGGCTCCGCGATGGGGTAGACATCCGCCCAATCCCCGAGATACGCAAAGACCCCGGTCGCCGCGTTCCGCATTTGCATCGCGTTCCGTGCCTGCTTGCTCATCTCTCGCGCCTTGCCCAGCGCGGGCAGCGTGAGCCCGATCAGCACCGCGATGATCCCGATGCAGATGATAAGTTCGATGAGCGAGAAACCGCCCCGTCCCATCCGTCCGATCATGCGAGATGCCATCCTCATGTAAAAATGAATATACCCCCCCCCCCCCAACGCAAGGGGTAATCCACTCTGTGGATAACTTGCTCACAAGCCCCGCATCGTGGGGAAGGAGAGTGAGAAATGCGTTCTGCGGGGCTGCGTGGCTTCGCGCCCAATCGATCCGCAGGCTCCAGCATGCAGAAACTCAGATCGGCAGATCGCCCAGGTCGTCGTCCGCATCGGGCCCGCCCCCGTCGCGGAAGTTGTTCACCGGGCCCGTCTTCTTGCCGGGCGAGAAGGGCGGCGGCTCGTTGGGCCCCTTGGTCCACGATGATGCCGTGCCCTTGGGCTCGCTGAGCGTGCTTGGTGCGCTCGTGCCCTGGGGCTGCGCAAAGGGCGACGCGTGCGCGGGGGCGGCGTACCCGCCCGGGGCGTGCGCGTGCGAGTCAAAGTTCTTGAAGCGCGTCGTGCGGGAATCCCACACCAGTTTCACCACGCCCGTGGGGCCGTTGCGCTGCTTGGCGATGATGATCTCGGCCAGGCCCACCTTGTCGGGGTTGTCCAGCGCCCACTCGGGGTTGCTGACGTGGTAGTACTCCTCGCGGTGCAGGAGCATGATCACGTCCGCGTCCTGCTCGATCGAGCCCGATTCGCGCAGGTCGCTCATCCGCGGGCGGTTGCCCTCGCGCGATTCCGTGCCGCGGTTCAACTGCGACAGGCAGATCACGGGCACCTTGAGTTCCCGCGCCAGCGCCTTGACCCCGCGGCTGATCGCCGACACCTCGACCTGGCGGCTTTCCTTCGCCGCGTGGGGCGCGGTCATCAACTGCAGATAGTCGATCATGATCGCCTTGACGCCGTACTGGCGCACCATGCGCCGGGCCCGCGCCCGCAGGGTGAGCACGGTCAGCCCGGGCGTGTCGTCGACATAGATCGGGGCCTGCTTGAGGTCCTCGCTGGCGAGCATGAGGCGGCGCAGGTCCTCGTCGGGGATGCGCGAGCCCCCGCGCAGCACCATCGAACTCACCTGCCCGCGGGCCGACATCATGCGCTGCACGATCGCGTTCTTCGACATCTCGAGCGAGAAGAGCGCCACGGGCGTGCGGTGCCCGGCCTTGGCCCCGGGCACGGGAACCCCGCCGATGGCCATCTGCTCGGCGATGTTCAGCGCGAGCGCCGTCTTGCCCATCGAGGGGCGGGCCGCCATGATGATGAGTTCGCCCGGCTGGAAGCCGCGCAGCAACTCGTCCATCTCGTGATAGCCGCTGCGCACGCCCGACATCGATTCGCCGTCGAAGTCCATCGCCTCGATGCGGCGCATCTCGATCTCGAGCAGGTCGGCCAGGGCCTGCGGGTCGTTGGCCCCGCTCTCCTGCGCGATCTCGAAGACGCTCATCTCGGCCTTGTCGAGCACCTCGCGCGCCCCCTCGGGCCCGAGGTCGCCCACGTGGTAGGCGTCGTACAAAATCTGCCCGGCGGCGTCGATCAGCCGGCGCAGCTTCGCCTTCTCGCCCACGATGCGCGCAAAGTGGGGGGCGCTCGTCGCCGCGGGCACGCTGTTGGCCAGCGTGACGAGATAGTCGTCCCCGCCGCACTGCTCGTACACGCCCCGATCGCGGAGCATGTTCTGCAACTGCACCAGGTCGCCGCTGTGGTGCACGTCGTAGATGTCGACGATCGCACGGTAGATGTGGGCGTGGGCTTCTTTGTAGAAATCGTCGGGCCCCGAGAGCATGCCCAGCACATCGCCGATCACGTTGTGATCGAGGATCATCGCCCCAAGCAGCGACATCTCGGCCTCGAGCGACTGGGGCGGCTGGCGGTCGAACATGGGCGATGCCGACGCCGCCGGGGCCTCCCGACCCCGTCCACGCCGCCCGCCTTTGCTGTTCACCTGCGTCATGCCGGACATCCTCAATGCCGAGGGATCTCAACGCAACTCGGCAATTGGAACCGACAGCATCTTGAGAATGTATTCCACAGAGAGCCAAGCCCGATTGTCATCTGGGAAAATGGGGTAGATCACCCCGTCGCTCGGACGCCCCGCTCGCGGCTCAGTTCTTCACCCAGGGCCCTCCCCAGGCGTTCGTACTGCTCGAGCGAGTTGTAGATCTGTGCCGAAACCCGAACGATGCGCTGTTCGTCGGTGTTGAGCCGCCACACGGGCACTTGGATCCGGTGGCGGGCGAGCAGTTCATCCTGCAGGGCATCGTCGTAGATCGTCGGCCGCTGGGCCATTTCCGGGGCCGGTTCGGGGATCGGGAGGGAGTACATCGCCCCGACCATCGAATCGGGCGCGGCCGGGGCCACACCCAAGGCATAGCTCAGCAGGGCCCGCGACGCAAGCGAAAGGCTGGTATTGGCCCGCATGATCCCGGCCCATCCGCCCGGGTGCATGGCACCAACCTCGCGGATCGCCGCGGGCAGGGCGAGGATCGGGGTGTAATCCGCAGTCCCGAAATAGTCGAAGTCGCGCAGGTATCTCGCCCGCTCGGGCTTGTCCTTGTGCGCACGGCTCGAAAGCCAGAGCGAACGGAACTCGCCTTGGCGATCCGCCCGGACGAACATGAACCCGGCCCCCTTGGGCCCGCACATCCATTTGTGCCCCGATCCGATGTAGTACGTCGGGTTGAGGGCGGCGACATCCACCGGGATCTGGCCCGGGGCGTGGGCCCCGTCAACGCAGACATCGATGCCCCGCGCATTGAGGGCGGCGACGATCGGGGCCACGGGGAAGATCAACGCCGTCGCGCTGGTGCAATGGCTGATGAGGGCCAGTTTCGTGCGCGCGCTTACCGCGCCGAGGTACCGCTCGACCACCTGCGCGGGGTCTGTCAGGGGGAAGGGGATCCGAGCCTTGACCACGACCGCCCCGGTGCGGGCCGCGACGCGTTCGAGTTCGTTGAGGAGCGATTGATACTCATGGTCGGTGATCAGGATCTCGTCACCGGGCTCGAGCGGGGTGTTGGCCAGGATGGTCGCCAGGGCGACGGTGGCGTTGGGCATGAAGCCAAGATCGGCCGGGCGGCAGTTGATGAACCCGCCCACCGCGCTCCGGGCCTCGTCGAGCAGGTCGGCGAGGTCCACCTTGAAGAATCGAACCGGGTCGCGTTCGCAGCGCTGCCGTAACTGCGCGAGGGTCTCCTGCACCGCGACTGGAACGGCCCCGTACGAGCCGTGGTTGAGGAATGTCAGCGACGGGTCGAGCGACCAGTGCCGATCGGGGAACTTGATCGTGGAGGGGCTCATCTCGTCCATCCGTGGAGCGCGGGGGATCACCGGGTCTGTATCGGCGATTGGGCCTTCTCGCCCGCACGCGTCGAAAAAGGCCGCGGGTTAGCAGGGCAGATCACCCGCGGCGGCCTGATTGCTGGGCGTCGTGCCGGGGCCCATATAGCGATCGGCGCACTCGCCCGAGATGGGCGTGGCGAACTCGTAGACGTTCATCTTCTTGATCGGGGGCGAGTAGATGTGCAGGGTGACCAGATCCTGGCCCTTGGCCTGCATGTTGGCCACCTGATGGATGTCGGGTTCGTCGGCGGCGCAGATATACCCAGGCGCCATGGCGATGGTCTGGACCGGGCAGATCAGGCCCGAGGGCGTGAGCTCGAAGCGCAGTTCGGTGCCCGTCCCCTCGATCACCTTGAAAGCGCACGAAACGCCCTTGTGATCGTGGATGGGTGTGCAGTCGCCGCTGCGCCAGCACAGGGCCAGCAACTCAAACCAGGGCGATTCGGCGATGGTGTTGCGCTTGTACCCCCGTGCGCCAAAGCAGCAGGCCGGGGCGATGTCGGCGCGGGTAATGGCAGTCTGGGTGAGCATCTTGGACAGAACGCCCAGGTCTGCGCGCGCGCCCAGCGACATCAGATACTCGATCAGCGCCCCCAGTTTCGGGAAGGCCTTGGCGGCGTGAACGCTGATCTTGTCCGCGGCCTGGGTCATCGAACATCCTCCCTGCACTCCCACAGGATACGACAATCATCCGTTTCCGTACGGATGGACCGGAGGTTTCTCGTACTGAAAAACGCGTTCCCGGGTCTAGTCGAGCAGCGGGGGATGCTCGCGGTACCACCCGGCCAGCCAGGCCTTGGCGCCGGGGGCCAGCACGGGGATCGTCCGCCCGTTGTCCGCGTCGCGTTCTCCACGAACACACGCCAGCACCACCTCAGCCACGGCCTGCGGAGGAAGAGCCTCTTCAGGCGGGATCGCCTTCGTATCGAACGCGGCCCGGAGCATGGGTGTCTCGACCGCGCCGGGCGCGATGGCAAAGGCCCGGATCCCGTGCGGCTTGCCCTCGGTGGCGGCCGAGGCGGCCATGAGGTTGAGGGCCGCCTTGCTCCCCGCATACGCGAAGAAGCCGGGGAAGGGGTCGATGGTCGCCATCGACGAGATATTGACGATGCACCCGCCCCCCTGGGCGGTGAGGCGATCCCACGCCGCGTGGATCGCCCACGCCGCCGGGAAGGTGTTGATGCGATACGCCTCGGCGACGACACCGCCGTCGGACTGGGCGATGGGGACGACGCGTCCCACCCCGGCGTTGTTGACGAGCACATCCAGGCGGCCCAGGCGCGTGAAGGCCGCATCGACCATCGCGCGGCAGGCACGCTCGTCACTCACGTCGGCAACGTGCACCAGGCCCGCCCCGGGTGGAAGAAGGTCACGCGTGGCCTCGAGGTTATTCTGTGTCCGCCCGACGAGCAGGATGCGATAGCCCGCCTGCCCCAGCGCCAGGGCGATGGTACGTCCGATGCCCGATCCAGCCCCGGTGACGAGGGCGGCCTTGGTCGTGGTCTGATCCATGGGTACCCCTCTTCCGTGAACGCCGCCGCACATGACTCAGGACCATACACTCGCCCCCATGCGTCTGCCGCAGATCCTGGTCTTTGTCGGGCTCGCGCTCGTGCTGGGCGTGCCCTTTCTACTGCGCCCCGCCGCGGCACCCGCCGGGGGCGATGGGGGAGGCACGCGCGCGACGCTGGTGGTGGTGACGCCCCACGTGCCGCAGATCCGCGCCGAGTTTGAGTTCGCCTTCGACCGCTGGCACCGGCGCGAGCACGGGTCGGGGGTCACGATCGACTGGCGCGTCCCCGGCGGGACCAGTGAGATCGTCAAGCAACTCGAGTCGCAATACGTGGCGGCGGCCAAGGCCGGGCGGTTTGACTTCTCAGACGAATCAGACCCCCAAGCCGCCCCCGGGACGATCGCCTTCGACCTGATGTTCGGCGGGGGCTCGTTCGACCACGGGCGGGTCAAGCGGGGCGTGACGCTCCGCAAGACCTTTGTGACGCTGACAGGCCAGACCCAGAGCGAGGTGCGGCTGCCTTTGTCGCGCCCCGCGGGCTTCACCCAAGAACAACTCGACGCCTGGTTCGGCGAGAACAGTGTCGGGGCCCAGCTGCTCTACGACCCCGAGCAATACTGGCTCGGCACGGCGTTGTCCGGCTTTGGCATCGTCTACAACCGCGACGCCCTGGCCCGCCTGGGGCTGCCCGAGCCCACGGCCTTTGGCGATCTGACCGACCCGCGCTACCGGGGCGAACTGGTCCTGGCCGACCCCCGCCAGAGCGGCTCGGTCACGACGACCTTTGATTCGATCCTGAACTGGCACCTGTACTCGCACGCGGTGAAGGATGGCTTCGCGGCTCAACTCGACGCCGCGCTACGCGACAGCGCGACGCCCTGGGAGCGGGTCATCATGCCCGCGCACAGCGCGAGCGTGGAGGCGGCCTTTGACGCGGGTTGGCGCGAACTACGCGAACTCGCGGCCAATGCACGCTCCTTTACGAACTCGTCCACCAAGCCGCCCATCGACGTGAGCGCGGGCGAGGCGGCGGCGGGGCTGGCCATCGATTTCTACGGGCGCGGGCAGGCCCAGGCGATCCTCGCGCCCGGGCAGGAACCGGGCGACACGCGCGTGGGGTATGTCGATCCCAAGGGGAGCGTCTCGATCGACGCCGATCCGATCTCGATCCTGCGGGGCGGGCCCAATCCCGAGTTGGCCAAGCGGTTCGTCGAGTTTTGCCTGAGCGACGAGGGGCAGGCGCTGTGGCAGTTCCGCGCGACGACGCAGCCGGGAGGGGCGGCGAACCCGCCCGGGCCGGGGGGCGAGCCGCTGGGCCCGCAGCGCGAGCAGTTGCGCCGGATGCCCGCCCGCCGCGCGATGTACGAGACGTACACGCCCTTCATGATCGACCCGGTGAACCCGTTCGAGTTGGCCTCGCCGACGCTGCCCGCGGGCTGGCGCGGGGCGATCGCGCCGATGATGGGGGCCTTCGCGATCGATGTGCACGGAGAGATCAAGGCCGCGTGGGACGCGCTGCTGGCGGCCCGGGCCGACGCCTCATTCCCGCCCGAGTCGCTCGCCGAGATGGAGCGGCTGTTCTACGCCTTCCCGCCCACGCGGGTGGGGGACGAGGACCTGGCCTTCACGGCGGCGAACCTCGGGGCGATCCGCGCCGAGTGGCGCAAGCCCGGGCGTGCCGACCAGACGCGCATCGAGTACACCAAGTGGTTCCGCGAGAACTACGCGCGGGTGGTTGCGTTGCATGAGACCCGAGGCGGGTCTTAGCAGCCCTCGGCCCAGTAGACGAAGAACGTGAAGACGTCGGCATCGTCGGGGACGCCGCCGCTGTTGTTCACGTCCGCGCTGGGGTCGCCTTCGTTCCAGGCGTCGAAAAAGGCGGCGACGTCGGAGTCGTCGGGCGTGCCGCCGCTGTTGTTGAAGTCGCCCGGGCAGCGGACCATGCCGCGGAGGATGAAGGGGAAGTCCTGGGCCAGGTCCAGCGCGAGCGCGGGCTTGCCCATGTCGACCACGTCGGCCCAGGCCCCGGCCTGCTCGGTGCGGAACTGGCGGGCGTTGGCCCCGCCGCGCGTGCGCATACCCGCGAAGGTCAGCGCCGGGCTGAAGGCCTCGGCCCCGGGGGCGGCGCCGGTGTATTGCCAGTCGATCCAGTACGTGCCCGGCCCGAGGATCGCCCCCGCGAGCGAGGCGTCGGTCTTCCAGATCAGGCGCTTGGTGTCGGCGCTCTGGGGCGAGGGCTGCGCCGTGGTGCGGAAGATCCGGTAGATCTGCGACGAGGTCGAACCGAGCAGTCGGTTGGTGACGCTGTCGCCGAAGACGATCGTGCTGCCCGCGTCGCCCGGGCGGCCCGACCAGATCCGCACGTTGATCGCGGTGAAGGGCGAGGCCCCGCCCAGCGCGTTGGTCTGGTAGGCGTAGAGCGAGACGCTCTCGAGCACCCAGCCCGTCGGGTCGCTGATTGTGAAGTCATCGGCGAAGCGGTAGAGATCGCCGCTGCCCGTGAAGTGGCTCGCAAAGCCCGCGACGGCATTGGCGTGGCTCTGCACCGTCGAGTCGGCCTGCAGCTCCGACCAGCTCGCGCCGAAGGGGGCGGGCGTGCCGTTGGCGGCGGTCGTGCCCGTGGCCAGGCCCGGGTCTTCGCCCGTGCTGCCGGCGTTGTTGAAGAGGACGGACTGCGCGCTCGCGAGCGACGCGGCGCCGGCGAGGACGAGGATCAAAATCGTGCGGATCGGCATGGCGTAGTCTCCGTGGACTCAGCAGGCGAGGACATTGCGGAAGACGGGCGTGTAGGCCGGATCGGGGAAGACGCTGGCGAGGTTGGGGTTGCCCATCCGGCTGGAAACGATCTCGGCGAGGATGTCGCGGTAATCGATCGTCACCTGCAGGTCGCGGTTCTCGAAGAGTTGGCCCGCGCCAAGGCCGGGCCAGTTGGCCAGCACGCGCCCGCCGTCGATGCAGTTGCCCATGACGAACATGCAGTTGCCGTGCCCGTGCTCGGTGCCGGCGGAGCCGTTCTCGGCGACGCGCCGCCCAAACTCGGACATCACCACCAGCGAGAAGGTCGGGGCGACGCCCGTGGTCATGTCGCGATAGAAGGCGGCCAGCGTGAGGGCCAGCGTGTTCATCAGCCCGGCCATGAAGCCGGTGAGGTTGCCCTGCTGGTCGTGCGTGTCCCACCCGCCCACGTCGATGGCGATCGCTTCCACGCCGACCTGGGCCTTGATGAGCGCGGCCGACTGCTTGAGCGCCAGCCCGAACGCGCCGCTCGGATAGACCGCCCCGCCCGCGGGCACGTAGCCCGCGAACTCGATGGTGTTGAGCAGGTCGATGGTGTTGATCGTGTCGGTGGCGGCCGCCCCCAGCGGCGCCGCGGCCCCGGTGTAGAGCGAGGTCAGCGCCGACGAGCGCGAGGGGATCGACGTCGTGAAGCCGGTGAGGCCGAAGGTGTCGAGATTGGGAATCGGCAGCGTCTGCGGCCCGCCCACGAGCGTGCGCTGCAGGCCCGTGGCGATCCCCACGCCGCGGAGCAGCGGGTTCTGGATCATCGGCCCCACGCCCGCGAGGTGCCGCCCGAGCCAGCCGGTGCCCAGCGCGGGGTCGTTGGGCTTGCCGACTTCCATGAACCGCTGCGCGTCGAAGTGCGAGCGCGAGGGATCATGCGAGCCCGTGGCGTGGACGATCAGCAGTTTGCCGTCCTGATACGCGGGCAGCAGCGGGAGGAGCGGCTCGGCGAGCCCGAAGAAGCCGTTGAGGTCCGTGCAGCGGTTGGCCTGCCCGCTGTCGGGGCGGGGGACGGCGAGCGTGGGGCGGGCGGCGTAATAGGCGTTGTCGCCCCAGGGCACGCACATGGAGAGCCCGTCGCTGGCCCCGCGCAGGTAGACCTGGATCACCACGTCGCGCATCGACGAGCGGTAGTCCTTGGCCAGGGCCACGCGCGGGAAGCAGGCGGGGGCGATGGCCGCCGCGGCGAGCCCGGCCCCCGTGAGGGCCATGAAGCCGCGGCGCGAGAGCTCGCGATACTCGGGGCAGGCGTGCGTGTCGGGATTCATCATGGTTCACCTCGCGGAGGACGGCGGGACGGCGCGCCTGGTTCAATACCACTGGAAGGACGGGGTCGAGAGGGCCAGGCCCAGCGCCTCGCGCTGGCGGAGCGTGGTGGGCGCGTTGGGGAGCAGGTAGTCGCGGAGGCGGTTGCGTTCGGCCGTGGGCAGTTCGCCCGCGAAGATGGTGGTGTTGATGCGGTCGGCCATGGCGTCGGCGGTGGTCGCCCCCGCGAAGAAGGCCGCGTGATCGACCGTGACGCCGTTGATCCCGCCGTTGGTCTGGCTGCCCGCCGAGTTCATCATCGACGCGGCGAAGTTCCAGCGGGGCAGGATGAAACCGCCCCAGAAATCGACCTTGTCCGGGTAGCCGTCGGGCGTGGGCCAATAGAACTGCTGGTGCCCGGCCCCGGTCAGTTGCGTGCGGATGGCGCTGGTCGTGGCGACCTGCGCGTTCACGGCACGCAGCCCCGAGACGAACATGTGGAAGGGCCGCTTGTACTTGAGGGGCGCCTCGGCGACGACGTTGGCTTTGAGCACCTCGCGGAGCATCGCCTTGATGTCGCCGCGCGTGGCGGTGTAGACCCCGGCCACGGCGTTGATGACGGACGTGGGCGGGTTCTCGCTCAGGAACCACTTGCACATCTTGGTGGCGAGGTAGCGGGCGGTGTTGGGGTGATCGATGAGGATGTTGAGGACGTCGACCCCGTCCTGGATTCCCGCCGCCGCGCTGCGCGCGGGGATGACGTGCCCCAGCACGACCTTCTGCCCCGTGTCGTGGCGGGTCGAGTCGTAGCGGAAGGTGCCCGTGTTCGTCCCCTGGCCGCGGCCCCACATGGTCCAGCCGGTGAGGCAGCGGGCGACCTGCTCGACGTCGGTCTGGGTGTACCCGCCGTCGGCGCCCAGCGTGTGCAGTTCGAGCAGTTCGCGGGCGTAGTTCTCGTTGGCGTTGCCGGCGATCGAGCCGGTGTTGTCGAGGTAGTAGAGCATCGCCGTGCTGCGGGCCGAGGCGTTGAGCAGGTTGGGGAAGGTGTCGAGGGCGAAGGGGCGGATGACGGTCCGGTCGTCATAGGTCTTGAGGTAGCGGTCGTCCCCCTTGGTGATGTCGATGTTGAAGTGGTCGGTCCAGAACTCGACCATGCGCTCGAAGAGCTGGCGCTTGCTCAGGATCGCCCGCAGCAGCTGCGCCTCGCTGAGCTCGCCGATCACCTGCCCCGCCTGCAGCGGGAAGAGATCGAGCGGGATCATGTTCAGGGTGGTCAGGGCCGAGAGGCGCGTGGTGAGGTTCGCGTCCTCGGGGATGGCGGCGTGATTCAGGTGATACTCGAGGTAGCCGTCGTAGCCCAGGTTCTGGGCCAGGGTCAGCTCCGCGGGCGTCAGGCCCAGCGTGATGCGACGGACCAACTTGGGCAGGAGCGCACCCGGATCGACGTCGGCGGCGACGGCGGGTGGCGCGGCGTGGGCTGATTCCTGGGTGGCCATGCTCCACAAACCGGCCAGGGCCGCCGCGGAACCGATCAAACCGCGTCGCGTCAGCCTCGGTTCGTGCGGCACGTGCGGTTCGTGCGGCGGGGTGGCGGGGGCTTCCGCAACGACGGTGCGCTCGGCCATGGGCGAATCTCTCCTTCACCGGGCGTGTTGAACCGGTTCGGGGACGGCGATCGGCCGCGGGCGGAGCGCGTGCTCACACGCTGCCCGCGGTTCACCCCGGCCCAACGCACCGGGGGTGGGGGGGCTTGCGGCCAAGTTGGAATCAGAATCAGAAAATAGCTCGGGGGGCGTGGGTACTCAGACGGCGGCGGGGGGTGCAGGCGAGCGGACCACTGCGCGGCGCACGGCGGCCAACCCGGAATGACCGACGGCCCTAGCGGATGCTGGGGCCGTTGTCGTTCATGCCCGTCGGGGCGGGGTCCGTCGGGCCGGGCGCGGCCGCGGGCGCGTCGTCGGCGGCGGGCTTCGCACTCCCCTCGTCGGACGCCTTGGGCTCGTCCTTCTTTTCGGCGGGGAGTTCCCGCGGCAGGAGCGTCGGGGCGCAGGCCAGCCGGTACGCCGTGATCGCCGAGTTCGTCGACGACTGGACCAGGTACTCCTCGATGGCCTGCTCGAACTTGTCGTTCTGCGTGTGCCAGCCGAAGGTGTATTCGCTCCGCCCGATCTCGTCCCAGAAGAACCCGGGGACGCCCACCGCGTTGAACGAGGCGTGGTCGCTGCTCCCGTGCGAGCCGATCCGCCGCCCCGTGTCGCGGATGTTCACGTTGAGGTAGCGACCGTCGGTCTCCGAATAGAACTGATTGTTCGTCGGGGCCGTGGCGGCGGCGAGCATCTCGACCATGTTGCTGGCGGCGGGCAGGCCCCCCTGCGTGTTGGTGCCGCCGTCGTCGACAAAGACCGCCGAGATCTTGTCGAGCGAATCCTTGTGCATCTTGACGTAGGCCCGCGAGCCGAGCAGGCCCTGCTCCTCGCCCGTCCAGTTGATGAAGCGGATCGTGCGCTTGGGCTTGGCGTTGGCGGCCATGAGGATGCGGGCGGCCTCGAGCGTCACCGCGCTGCCCGTGCCGTTATCCAGGCACCCCTGCGAGCCGGGGCCGTCCCACGAATCGAGGTGCGCCGAGATGATGACGACCTCGTCGGGCCACTCGGTGCCGCGGATCTCGGCGATGGTGTTGGCGCAGGGGATGGGACCCTCGATGAGTTCGTGCTGGAGGTTGAACTCGACCTCGACGGGCTCGCCGTCGGCCAGGCGCGAGTTGAGCGCGTCGTAGTCCGACCCGCGGATCATGACGTGCAGGTCGGGCAGCACGTCGGCGGGTTTGCGCTCGCGCCAGCGCGGTACGGAACTGGTCCAGACGCGCTCGTCGCGGCTGGTCGTGATGAACCCCGCCGCCCCCGAGAAGATGATCTTCTGCGAGACGGGCAGCTCGTCGATGCTCGTGCCCTCGGCGACCTTGTCGCGCGTGTTGACGGCCATCTCGAGCCAGCCGCGGGGCCCGCGCCGGATCCCCTGGCGGGCCGTGGACGACGGCGGGCGCAGCAGCACCCAGGCGCCGGGCAGTGTGTCTTTGATCGCCTCGTATTCCTCTTCGGTGGCGGGCTCGCGGATGACGGGCCCGCGCAACGGGCTGTCGGTCCCCTTGGTCCACGCCATGGTCGAGAACTCGAACTCGCGCAGGGTTTCGTACTCGACCTTGGGGGCGTCGCTGTCGGCGTCGCGGCGGCGGCGTTCGACCTTGAGGAGCAGTTTGCCGGTGCTGGGCCCGCGGTTGAACTGCGTGGCCACCGTGCCCCATTCCTCGATGTGCGCGTTGGTCAGGCCCCACGCGGTGTACTGATCGCGGCACCACTCGTTCGCCGTGGCCAGCCGACGCGAGCCGGTCAGGCGCGGGCCGATCTCGTGGGTGAGGTGGCGCAGGTGCTGCATGACCTGGTTGCGGTTCTTGCCCTCGTCGAGGAGGCGGAGGATGGTTTCGTCGTCGCCCATGTCGATCGCCGGGGCGGGGGTTTCCTTCCCTTCGATGACGCTCGTCCATTGGAGGCGACCGTCGGGCCCCTTGGCGGGGATGTTGATCGTGGATTGAGCCCAGACCGGGGCGGCCAGGGCGAGCGTGGCAAGGAGCAGGGTCAGGCGAAGGCGCGGCATGGGCATTTCCTTGGGGGGTGCGTGCTCAAGCCAGTGTACCGCGGGGCCTTTGGAAGCGTTACCGATCCTTGGGCGGGGCATGGAACCGGCGGCCGGGCGGCGTAAACTTGGGGCCCGGCACTGTCCGGTGGCCCGCCCCGCCGATCTGGATGGGGGAAACACCCCACGGCGGCGGGCGCCTCACACCTTCTCGATCGGAGCCAACGTCATGTCCCAAGCCGCCACCAGTGACCCGCAGAACGTCGTGAAGGTTGTCGACGCGGGCCCCAGCCGCAAGAAGCTGCAGATCGAGATCCCCGCCGCCGCCGTCGCCGAGAAGTTGAAACTCTCGATGGACACGCTGGCGGTCGAGGCGGCCCTGCCCGGGTTCCGCAAGGGTCGCGTCCCCCGCCAGCTGGTCGAGAAGCGGTTCGGCTCGACCGTCCGCAAGGAAGCCAAGAACGAGCTGGTGGCCAGCGCCTACTCCAAGGCGGTCGAAGACCTGAAGCTGCAGGTGCTGGGCGACCCGACCGCGGGCAACCTGGCCGAGGTCGAACTGACCGACGGCAAGCCCTTCGCCTTCGAGGTGGAGGTCGAGGTGCTCCCCGAGTTCGAGCTGCCCAAACTCGAGGGGATCAAGGTCAAGAAGCCGGTGCTCGCGGTGACCGACGAGATCGTCGCCGAGGAGATCACCAAGATGCAGATCAATGAGGGCAGCCTCGAGAGCCGCGAGAAGGCCGAGCCGGGCGATTACCTCACCGGGCACGCGGTGATGACGGGCCCCGACGGCAAGGAGTTCTACAACCTCAAGGGCGCGGTCGTCCAGTGCCCCCTCCCCGAGAAGAAGGGCAAGGGGATGATCCTGGGGATCATCGTCGAGGATTTCTCCAAGCAGCTGGGCAGCCCCAAGGCCGGCGACACCGTCACGATCAAGTGCAAGGGCCCCGAGCAGCACGAGGTCGAAGGCCTGCGGAACGTCGACCTGACCGTCGCCTTCACGATCGACCGCGTGGACCGGATCATCCCGGCCCCCGTCGATTCGATCCTGGGCCTCTTCGGCGTCGAGTCGGAAGAACGCCTGAAGGAGATCGTCCGCTCGCGGATGCAGCAGCGTGTCGAGATCCAGCAGCAGTCGGTGCTGCACCAGCAGATCGCCAAGTACCTGATCGACGAGACCAAGATGGAACTCCCGCCGCGCCTGACCGCGCAGCAGGCCCTGCGGACGCTCGACCGCCAGCGGATGGAGCTGATGTACCGCGGGATGGAGCCGCACCAGATCGAGGAGCGGATGGCCGAACTTCGGGCCGTTTCGGGGGCGTCGGCGGCACGCGACCTCAAGTTGACGTTCATCCTGCACAAGGCGGCCGAGACGCTCGACGTCCGCGTGGACGAGGGCGAGCTGAACGGGCGCATCGCCTCGATGGCGATGCAGCGCAACGAGCGCCCCGAGAAGCTGCGCCAGGAACTGATCCAGACCAACCGCGTCGGGGCGGTCTTTCAGCAGATCCGCGACCACAAGACGCTCGATGCCATCCTGGCCAACGCCAGCGTGGAAGAACTCTCGGCCGAAGACTTTGACAAGGCGATGAAGGCCGAAAGCAAGAAGGCCTGATCATCGCCTTTGGGCGGGTCGATCGAACGACGCGATTTAGCACACTGACGCGGGCTCCTTCCGGGGCCCGCGTTTTCTTTCTAAACTTGCGGCGTGACCACACCCACCCGCTACATCGTCCACGGCATCGATCCCGCGTCGAAGCAGCGCGTCCGCAAGATCATCGAGGCCCCGACCGCCCCCGAGGCCGAGGCCATCGCCGCCGCCATCGGCGTCGAGGTGATCGGCTCAGAGATCGACGTGGGGCCAAGCGGCAATGCCGTGCCTGCTCCGCCTGGCGCGTCCTCTGTCGACGCAACCGCCGCGCAGGACGAAGAAGTGATCTGGTCGGGCCATTCCAGCCTGTGGAGCAAGTTCTGGTGGCTTGCGGGGGCGATGGTGATCGTCGTCACCGCCTTTGGTGTTGGGATCCTTGGCGCTTTCGCGGGCGCGTGGCTGGTGATCCCGATTGGGATGCTCTTCGCGGCAGCGATCGTCGGCGGGAGTGTTCTGGTCTGCCGCTCGCAACGATACACGCTGTCGAACCAGCGCCTGCGCCTCGAGAGCGGCATCATCGCCAAGCAGGTCGAGGAACTCGAGCTCTACCGCGTGATCGATACCGCGGCGGACCAGGGCGTGATCCAGCGCCTGCTGGGCGTGGGCACGGTGGTGGTGGTGAGCAGCGACCAGCGATCGCCGCAGTTCGTGATGCCGTGGGTGCACGATCCTCGCGCCCTGAGGGAACAGATCCGCCAGTTGGGCGAGGTCCGCCGACGTTGGCGCAAGGTGTCGGAGATCGATATCTCGTGAGTAGAAGGGTGCGATAAGCGGACTGGACTGCGCGATCCACCGCGTGCTCACACAAGCAGCGCAGCTATGCCTCGTGTTCGGGCCACCGTCCGCCCTCGAGCGGCAGGTCGCTGGCAAAGTGCCTGGGCATGGGTTGAGCGATCGTGCCGCACGCGCGGCAGACCCGCCCGTGCTCGCCCGCCGGCTCGTCCGCCACGCTCTGCCCGCACCCCAGACACGTCGCCGGGTTCACCCGGTGCGCCAGCGAATGCACGCAGACGGCCAGGGTCGCCACGGCAACGCCGACGATCGGCCACGCGGGCATCGTTGTCAGCGAGATCAACGCCAGCGCGGTCAGCCCGATCCCCACGATCAGGGCCAGGGCACGCAATCGAAGTCGGTGCATGAACGTCACGGTTCGCTCCGCCAATGGTGGGCATAGCGTAGCCACCCGCCCCGCAATCGGCCCGCGTCGGATCGCCCCTTTATACTCATGCCCACATGCGTGTCCTGCTTGTCAACTGGTCCAACGTCTGGGAGGGGGCCTCCCGCGGCGGGGGGGTCAACGGCTACCTCCAGGGCTTGGCCCTCGAACTCGCCCGCGCCGGGCACGACGTCTGCTCGCTCAGCGGGGGGTGGGTCTACGCCCCTGGCTCGGCCCTGCAATCGGGGCCCGGCCCGTGCACGATTCGACGCCACGCCGACTGGCACAGCGTGCGGTGCTTTGAAGTCATCAACTCGCCCGTGGTCGCCCCGGGGATCTTCCAGTTCGACGACCCGCTGGGCGAGGTGGCCGCCCCCGATCTCGAGTGCGAGATCACCCGCTTCTATCACCTGCTCGAGCCCGACATCGTCCACTTTCACAACATCGAGGGGTTCAGCGCGGGGTGCGTCGACGCGGCCCGAACGCCCAGCGCCACATGGCCCGGGGCACAGGTTCTCTTCTCGCTCCACAACTATCACACGATCTGCCCGCAGGTCTACCTGATGCGGGGGGGGCGGGTCGCGTGCACCGATTCTGACAACGGTCACGCGTGCGCCGATTGCACCCGATCGCCCCGTGACCCGGGGGAGGAACGCCGCATCCGCGCGTCCGAATACGACAAGGGCGTGCCCGACGACGCCGCACGCGAAACGACCGAAGCCCGCGCGGGGCTGCTGGGCCTGTCGTGGGGCAAGATCAAGCGGCCTATCGAGGTTCCCCTGCCAGGCCAACCCGCCGCCACGCGCGAGGATGTCGCCGTGCGTGGGCACGCTGTGCCGCCGCCGCCCGTGGCGCTCCCGGTGCTGAATCCGAGCGACCCGTCGTGGTCGCCCCTGGAGAACAACGCGGGCGCGGACCCACGCAACTCGCGCCCGATGCACCCCTTTGGCAAGCGTCGGCGGGCGATGGTCGAGATGCTCTCGCGCTGCAGCCGCGTGATCGCCGTCTCGTCGTTCGTGCATCGCAAGTTCGAGGCGATGGGGGTGCGCCGCGAGGCGCTGCGAACCCTGCCCATCGGCACGCGCATGACCGAGATGGCCGCCGCGTCGCCCGAACTCCTGTTCGACCCGCCGCCTTTCGAGCCGCCCCGCCCGATCCGGATCGTGTTCCTCGGGTACAACAACTACTACAAAGGCTTGCCGATGTTGTGCGACGCGCTCGAGCTGCTCGATCGCGCGACCCTCGGGCGGCTGCACCTGCACGTCTTTGCGAAGGACATCGCCGCCGCAACCCCGCGCCTGGTGCGCCTCGAATCGCGCCTGGCCGCGCTCACCACCCGCGGCGAGTACACACCCGAGCAGATCCCCGCGCTGCTCAGCGGGAAGGATCTAGGGCTGGTCCCCAGCGTCTGGTGGGACAACGGCCCGCAGACGGTGCTCGAGTTCCTCGCCTGTCGCCTGCCCGTGCTCGGGGCCGCCCTGGGCGGGATTCCCGACATGATCACACACGGCGAGAACGGCCTGCTCCATTGCGGGAACGATCGGCACGATCTGGCGACGAAACTTCGCGAGGTGGTCGCCAATCCATCGATCCTCGCCATGCTTCGCGCGAACATCAAGCCCCCGCCGACCATGGGCGAGCACGCGGCGAAGATGAGCGAGCTCTATGCCGAGTGCGTGGCGGACGGCGCGTGACGCCCGCGATGGGCAAGCCTCTGCGCATCGCGATGCTCGGCTGGGCCTGGCCGCCCCTGGGCCCGCGCGAAGGCTCGGGGATGAACCTCAACGTGGGAGAGCTCGCCGCGGCGCTGGCGGCTCGCGGTCATGAGGTGGCGTATCTCCGCGCGGGCGTGACGTATTCGCTCCGCCCGGGGGTGCGCGTACATCGCCATGACGCGTGGCGCGGGGTCAGGCTCTACGACCTGGCCAACAGCCGCAACCTCGCCACAGCGAACTTCAACTTCCGCAACCCTTCGCGCCAATGCAGCGACGAGGCCACGACCGTGGCAGTCATCGCATGGCTGGGCGAGGTGCGCCCCGATCTCGTGCACGTTCACTCGATGGAAGGGTTCGGCTTTGATCTCATTCCGGCCATCGCGGCAAGACGAATCCCCGTCGTCGTCACGCCGCACAACTATTACTGGCTCTGCCCGCAGATCGATCTCTTCCGCCGAGAATCGCGCATCTGCGACGACTACATGGCGGGCGATGCGTGCATCGGGTGCCTCGAAGCGCCACGCCCGGCCAAGGAATTTGCTCGCCGTGCGTGCGAACAAACGCTGACGCGCGTGAAGGCGGTGGGCGGCCCGGGCGGCGCGTTGGCCTCGATTGCGCTGCCGATGGCGCAGCGACTGCTTGCCTCGCCCCATCGCCCGACCACCCCCGAGCCCGCGGTCGATGCCCGTGCCGCGGAACAATCTCTGCTGGCCGGAGTGGGGCATGGCGCTGGTGAGAACGCGTACGCCAATCGCCGCCGGGCGGGCGTGGCCGCCCTCAATGCCTGCCATGCGGTGCTGTGCCCGAGCCACTGCCTGCTCGACGTGCACCGGTCCATGGGCGTGGAGCCGTCGCGACTGAAGGTGGTGTACCTGGGCCAGCCGCACTTTGACGCGATCAACGCGGCGTCGTGCGCTTCACTCGGGTATACGAAGCCGCCTTGGACGCCCGCTTCGAGCCGCCCGCTCCGTCTCGCCTTCTACGGCAACGTGCACCCGAACAAAGGGCTGGGCGTGCTCGCGGGCGCGATCGAGCAACTACCGCCTGGGATTGCAACGCGAGTCGAGATCCTGATCCGCGTCGGCGCGGGCGATGAGCCCTGGCGCGAGCGGCTTGGGCGATTTGGCTGGGTGCGGTTCGCGGGCGCGTATGCCCCAGGCGACCTGCCCGCGATGGTGGGGGAGGCGGACGTGGGGCTCTTCCCCAACCAGGGGCTCGACAACTCACCCTTTGTCATGCTCGAGCACCTTCACGCGGGGCGGTTCACGCTCTGCTCCAACGTCGGCGGGCCGCGCGGCTGGATCACTCCGCCCCGCAATGGGCTGCTCATATCCGCGAACGAAACTGCCGCCTGGGCCGATGCCATCGCTTCGATCGTGGACGGCCGCGTGACACTGCCCACGCCTTCGCAGGTGCACGCGGCCAGCGGGCTGGTGACCCACGCGCAGCATGTGGATGCGGTCGAGCAGGAATACCGCAACGCGATGGGCTAAGGCACGCGCACGCGTACGGCCAGCACGTCGGTCTTTGCGTTATCGATCGCAAACCGCGACGATAATTCGATGGGCTCGACCACCAACCCCGCCTCGCGCAGGCGATCAATCGCGGGCACGCGGCTCCAGTATTCATCGTCGGGCTGGCGCGACCGCACCAGCAGCGTCCAGGCTTCACCCGTCCGTTGCAGGCGTGCCATGAACGCGTCGAGTGTCTCGCGCGAATCGCCCGCGGTCTTGTCGCGGATGAAGATGTCGCCCACGGGGTGGACAAAGGCCCCGGCATAGACCGAGGGCGCCGCGCTCCAGAACTCGAACGACGCGATGCGGTCTGGGGCTATCTGGTGCGGCGGCGCGAGCAACTCGCCGATCATCGCGCGCGGGCTGCGCTGCGGGTCGAATCGCTCGCGTCCCACGCCGTACCACCACGCTTGACCGATCGCCAGCGCCGCGATCGTGACGACCAGCAGCGGGCGCAGCATGCGGGGGGCCCGGCGCTCGTGCCACAGCGTGGCGATGAGCAGCCCGCCCAGCATCGCCACCCCCGGCCAGATCGGCGTGAGATAACGACCCACACCCTTGCCCAGCATCGAATACGCCATGAACCCAAGCCCGACCCAGGCGATCAGCACGCAGGCCGCGGGCGTCAGGCGCGGGCGCACGCGCACGAACCAGACGATCGCCGTGATCGCCATGATCGACCCCAGCCCCACGCCAAACGACGCGGCCTCGAGATTCTTCAGCGGCGCGATGGGTACCAGCACATTGAGATTGTCCTCGGCTTCTTTCTGCGCCCACGACGCGGCAACCTCAGGCCCGATCCGCGCCGCCACGAGCCGGCCCCAGCCCCACAGCGCCAGCGCCGGTAGGCCCAGCACGACGACTGGGTGAGTCCGTGAAAGGACCCGCCAGAGGCTTTTCAATCGCGACGGCGATGCCAGGCCCGCAAAGGTCCAGCCGATCGCGCCGGCCATCGCCGCGAGCATCAGCACACCGACCGCGTCACTTGCGCCGCGCACACGAAACAAGGCGTCCTTACCCAGCGTGTCGGTGGGCAGCATATTGAACGTGGCCAAGGCGGCGGCGCCAAGGCCCAGCAGCACCGCCGATGCCCGACGCGCGCGTGTCGCCTCAGGCGCGTCGATTTCGCGGCTCATCGCCGCCCACAGCGCTATCGAGCCAAACCCGGCGATGGCGACCATGAGCACGGCGGGGGGGCCCTTGGTCAGCGCCGCCAGGGCCGCCGCCAACGCCGCCAGCCCGATCGCCCCGTACGACACGCGTGCCGTATCGCGCCAGGAAAGCCACGCGTGGATGATCGCGCCCACGCCCGTCACGACAAAGGGCACCTGCCAGATATCCAGTTCGCCGATGCGGCTTGATCGCACGTACAGCATCCCCGTCGCCAGGCACAGCCCCGAGTACAACGCCCCGGTGCGGGCCCAGTCGCCGTGCACCAGCCGCGGCGGCGAGAGCCCCGACGCGGGCGGCGCGCTCATCGAGCCAAACAGCCGGCGAGCGACGAGGTACGTCAGCAGCACACCCAGCAGCCCCGCGATCGCCACGCCCAGCCGTAACTCAAACTCGCCGGGTGTGCCCCCGCCCGCGAGGACGATCTGCACCCAATAAAACAGCGGTGGCTTGGCGAGGTATGGGTTGAAGTTGATCGTGGGCACCAGCCAGTTGATTCCGCCGGGGGCGAAGGGATTGGCCGGGTCGGTCATCTCGCGCACCACCAGCGCCCGCTGCGATTCCTGCCAGTTGGTCAGGCCGTGCGATGTCAGCCCGGTGAAATAGACCCCCAGGCACACGATCGCGAGCAGCGCAAGATCGAACAGCGCCCCGCGCCATGGACGGCCTGCCGCGTGCGGTGAGCCGCGATGTGTGATAGCTGGCGCGGGCTTGTGTGCGTGTCTCGGTGCGGGTCTGGCGGCGGGCATCATGCCGCTCAGGCGTTGTCGAGGAGTTCAACCGTGGTGAAGACCTTGCCCGCGAGCATCTCGAGCGAGGCGCCCCCGCCGGTGGAGACGTGCGACATCTTGCCCGCGACGCCAAAGGCCTCGGCCGCCGCGGCGGAGTCTCCCCCGCCCACGATGCTCACCGCGCCCTGCCCCGTCGCCTCGGCGATGGCCTTGGCTACCTGCTGCGTGCCCGCGGCGAAGGGTGACCATTCGAACACGCCCATCGGGCCGTTCCACACGATCGTCTTGGCCTTGCGCAGGCGCAGGGCATACGCCGTCTGCGTCTTGGGTCCGATGTCCAGGCCCATGAAGCCCGGCTTGATGCTGGTGTCGAAGACCTCGATATCACCCGACGATTCGGCGAACTGCGTCGAGCAGACGTGATCGGTGGGGAGCACGAGCTCGCACTTTACCTTCGCCGCCGTATCGATCATGCGCTTGGCCTCGTGGAGTTTGTCCTCCTCCACGCGGCTCGTGCCCACCTCGCGCCCCAAAGCCTTGAGGAACGTGTAGGCCATGGCCCCGCCCACGAGGATCGCATCGGCCTTGCCCAGCAGGTGATCGATCAGCCCGATCTTGTCCGAGACCTTGGCCCCGCCCAGCACCACGATGAAGGGCTTGGCCGGCGCCGCCAGCGCGCCCGAGAGATACTTGAGCTCCTTCTCGAGCAGCAGGCCCGCGACCTTGGGCTTGCCCGCCATCGCCCGCGGAACCGCGAACATCGAGCCATCCTCGCGGTGCGCCGTGCCGAAGGCGTCGTTCACGTAGATGTCACCGTACGACGCCATGCGGGCGGCGTACTCGCTGTCGCCCTTCTTCTCGCCCTTGGCGAAGCGCACGTTCTCGAGCAGGATCACCTCGCCGCGGGCCATCGAGGCAACCGCCTTGGCCGAGGTTTCATCCGTGCAGTCGGTGCTTGGGAACTTGACGGGGCGTCCCAGCAACTCGCCCAGGCGGGCGGCGACGGGCTTGAGGCTGTATTCCGCCTCATACCCCTTGCCCTCGGGGCGGCCCAGGTGCGACATGAGCACCAGCGAGCCGTCGCGGTCGAGCACGTTCTTGAGCGTGGGCAAAGCCTCGCGGATGCGACGATCGTCGGCGATGACGCCGTTCTCGATGGGGACGTTGAAGTCCACGCGCACGAGCACGCGCTTGCCGGAAACGTCGATCTGGGTGATGTTCTTCTTGGGCATAAACGTCTCCTTCATGGGCCCCCTCCGGGGCGTCGCGTTCAGCCCGGGTCGATGATGCGGCCGATGCGGGCGCGAAGGCTCGCGGCCCCGCGGTTGTCGAGTTGATCCTTCAGCCCGCGCAGACGCGTCGCGACCGAGGCGTCGACCAGCTGGTCGCCCAGGCGGATCTTGACCCCGCCGATCATCGCTCGCTCGGTATAGGGATGCACGACGACTTCCTTGCCCAGCGCCCGCGCCAGGCGGTCCTTGAGGTCGCGCAGCGATTCGGGCGTCGCGGGTTGAGCCGTGAAGACATCCACCTCCACACGACCAAACTGCTCCTGCACCAGCGAGTCAAAGGCGGCGGCGATCGCGGGCAACACCCCGAGCCGCCCCTTCTTGTTGACGACCTGCAGGAACCGTAGAACCAGGTCGCTGCACCGCCCCTTGAGAATCTTCTCGAGGCTCGCCGCCCGCTGGCTCGCGCCGATGCTGCGGCTCGACAAAAACTCGGAGAAGCGGGCGTCGCCGCGCGCCACTTCGAGGATGTCCTCGAGCTCGGCCAGGCAAGATTCGACCTGCGTGCGACCGCCCGCGGCCTCGGCCAGTTCATACAGGCTCCGGGCATACGTGCGGGCAAGCGCGTCGGGCTGGTTCTCGATCAGCGGCATGGGCGGGTCTCTCCCAACAAGGCGTCGGCGGGGGTCTTAGTTCTTCAGCGTCTGGAGCTGCGCGAGGGATTCGTCGAGCAGCTGGGCGTGATCGTCCTGCGTCATCTGACGACGCAGGATCTTGCCCGCCATCATCGTCGCCAGGTTCGACGCGTCGGCGTAGATCTCCGACACCGCCGCCCGACGCGCCTGATCGATGTCACGCATCGCGCGCTCTCGCATCTGCGAGAGTTCGGCGTCGGCCTTGGTCTTGAGTTCCGCGGCGAGCTGCTGCTGCTGGGCCCGCGTGGCTTCGAGCATCTTCGTCGCCTCGGCCCGCGCCTGCTCCAGGCTCTTCTGGTACTGCTCGAGCGCATCCTTAGCCTGGCGACGGGCCATCTCCGCCGCCTCGATCTCCTCGGTGATCTTCGCCGCCCGCTCGTCGAGCGCCTTGGTGATCGTCGGCCACACCTTCAGCGACAGCACGCCGAAGACGAGCAGGAACACCACCAGCGCGACGATCGCGGGCATCATCCCCTGCATGGGCGTGGGGATCGCGCCGACTTCATCAGCGCCGAGAACGAGTTGGCCGATCGAACCTGGGAGCATGCCGAGCATGAAGGCCTCCGAAACGTGTGGCGTGCGGAACAGAGAAAACCCCGACGCGTCCCTTTCGGGTCCCGCGCGGGGGGAATGACTTACTTGGCCAGGAAGCCGACGGCGACGGCGAAGAGCGTCGCACCCTCGATGAGGGCGGCGGCCAGAATCATGTTGATCTGGATCTTGCCCGAGGCCTCGGGCTGACGCGCGATCGACTCGACCGCGCCCTTGCCCACCAGCCCGATGCCCAGACCGCCGCCGATCAGCGCCAGGCCCGAGCCGACTGCGGCCAGACCCTTGCCGACCGACGAACCCTCTTCGGCGGCCATCGCCACCGAGGGGAGGACAATCATCGCGCCGGCTGCCAGCATCATGGACTTCGCGAACAACTTGCTCATGCTTCAATCCCTTTCATGACACGGGTCAGACTCTGCGCCGCGCTGGCGCTGTTAAAACGGGGCCCGTTATTCACGCTTGGGCGTGCTCGTGGCCGTGGGCATGGCCATGCCCGTGCTCGTCGTGGCCATGCTCGTCGTGGTGATCCATCAGTGAGATAAACACGGTCGTCAGGAACATGAAGACAAACGCCTGCAGGAAGGCGACAAACAACTCAAGGAACATCACCGCCGCGCCGCCCACCACAGAGATCAGCGTCACCGGGCCCTGGATGGCGAAGCCCTTGCCCCACACCGTCCCCGCCGCCAGGAAGAGCGTCGCCAGCAGGATGTGCCCCGCCGTCATGTTCGCGAAGAGACGAATCGCCAGTGCGGCGGGCTTGATGACTAACTGACCCGCCAGTTCCAGCACGAAAATCAGCGGCGCCACGATCAGCGGCGCGCCCCCCGTCAGGTGGTGCAGATACCCGCCGATCCCAAGCCGCTTGATCGCGGCGGCATTGAAGACCAGCCCCGCGGCGAGCGCGAGCACGCCCGTCACCCAGATGTTCTGCGTCGCCGTCCCGCCGATGGGCGTGCGATGCTCCGCCGCCCACGAGGGGAAGATCAGGTGCAGCAGGTCCATGATCGGGACCAGCCCGAGGATGTTGTTGACCAGGATGAAGAAGAAGATCGTCCAGAGGAAGGGCATCAGCCGGTCGGTGCGATCGTTGAGTAGCGGGCGGACGACCTCGTCCCGCAGGTAGACGCACATCACCTCGATCATGTGGGCAAAGCGGTTCTTGGTGACGAACCGCTCGTTGCCCTCCGATGCCGGGCCCGTGCGGATCTTCGACGCCACCCACATCATGCCCGGGATCAGGATCAACGCCGACAGGACCAGGTTCCCCTGGTTGCCTGACCAGAGCCACAGCCCGTTCTCCGTTTGCCACCAGACGTGGTTGTAGACGTGCGAGGCCGGATCGGCGGCGGCGAGAAGCGTCTGAATCATGCGTTGACCTGCCCCGAAGGATCGCGGCTCGTCAGCGCTTCGCGCTCACGCTCCAGCCGCGAAAGAATCTTGATCGCCAGCGTTGTTTCGCCCGCCAGCACCACCGCGGCGCCGACGACAGACCCCAGCCAGTAGGCCTGGCGGATCAGTTCCCGTGTCTCATCGAAATACGCCCCAAGCCCCAGGACGACCAGCATTCGCGCCACCGATGCCGCCAGCACCAGCATGCCCCACGTCTGCGCTCCGCCCCGCAGCATCAAGATGCCCGGGAAGAGCGTCGCGCACGTGGCGATCAGCACCGTCGCGCCCGCCAGCGTGATGGTGCGCGAATCGCCGCCCATCGCCCCGGCCATGCCGCTCGCCACGAACGCACCCAGGGCTCCGATGCCCGTCATCGCCGCGAGATACGTCCCGCGTGGGGGTTGTGGGGGGGTCTGATTCATCTGCTCGATCCTGCCCGACACGTCCCCCGAAACCCGGCCAAAGGCCAAGCCGCGTGGGCGTTTCCCATCGGTTGCTTCCGGGGGGCCAAAGGATAGCCGCCAGCCACCCGAACGGCGAGCGATTCGGGTGGGTTGCTTTCTGTCCTTAACGCGATGGGTGGCCGCCGCCCTTGGCCCGCTGGGCCTCGGCTCGCTCGGCTTTGAGCGTCTGACGGATGATCCGAGTCAGGGCCATGGCAAAGCCCAAACCCAGCCCGCCCATGACCCAGAGGGCCAGCGGCCCGCCGATCCATGTCGCCCCCGCCCAGCCCAATGCCGCCCCGGCCAGGATCGTCACGATGAAATCAAACGCCACCGCCCAGGCTTTGGCCGTCTCTCCCCAGGAGGTCCGGGGGGAGTCGGGCTTGGGTCGTGCCGATGCGGGCGTTTCGCGCAAGGTCTGCGGGATCTCGGGGGGTGGGTCTGGCTCGCGCCAGCCCGAGGGTTCAGGTTCGATCGGGTCATCCGGCCCGTTCATAGGCGGAGTGTTCGCCATGGCGTGAGCCTAGCACCGCCAGCGGTTAGGATGTTCACGATCATCATGTCCCCGCAATACGCCGATAGTTCCGTTTTCACGGGTGAGTTTGGTTCCGAGATGGAACTCGAACGACAGGTGCTTCTGCGCCGTCGGTTCCTCTGGTATGCGGGCGCGGTCGGGTGCCTGCATGTCCTGGTTATCGTCTCATCGCTGTTGGGTTGGCTGGGGTTGACCGGGCCACGCGAAACGGTCATGCCGACCTGGGTCGACGTCCTGCTGGCGATTACCAACCTGATGACCCTGGGGCTGTACGCCGGGGGCTTCTTCCATGTGTACCGCACGCAGCGCCCACGCTGGCCGGTACTCACGATCGCATTCTGGCTGATCGTGGTCACGGGAGGTGTTTCCTTGCTGGCCGGGCCAGCCGTCTCCGAGTCGATTCGTTATTCCTACATCACGGCGAACAACGAATCGGATCCCGCGATGGAGGCCCAGCGACAGGCTGTCATCAAGGGCTTGGCGGCGGCGACGATTTTCCTCGGTCTCTGGCAGGTCTTCGCCAAGCAGTTCTTCGCCTGCCTGTTTCTTCCCTGGACCCCACGAGAGTCCTACCGCCCGCTCATTCCCCTGCTCGTGCTGAATGCCGCGGTCACACTCGTCTCGACCGCCGTCGTGACGGGCGCCAAGGTTGCGCCGCTGGCGTGGGCGATGCTCGCCATCGTGCTCTCGCCGCTGATCGGATTGCCCGGGGCGGCGGTCTGCTGGTTCCGCTACAGCCGCCTGCGCGAGGGGCTGACATCCCGAATTCTGAAAGGTCGCTACGCCGAGATGCGACGCGAACTCGTTGATGCCAAGCGCATCCACGAGGCTCTCTTCCCCGCGCCCATCACGACCGGCATGCTCCGCCTCAACTACGTCTACGAGCCCATGCGGCAGATCGGGGGCGATTATCTCTACGCCAAGCGCACCCGGCGCGTGGGCGGGGGTGAGCAACTCAGCCTTGTGGTGCTCGATGTCACCGGGCACGGGATCGCCGCGGCCCTCACCGTGAACCGCCTGCACGGCGAGCTCGAACGCGTCTTCGCCGAGGCCCCCGACGTCGCGCCCGGCGAGGTGCTGCGCCTGCTCAACCGCTACATCCACCTCACGCTCGCGACGCACTCGGTCTATGTCACCGCATTTTGCGCGCGCATCGACACCGACACCGATGTGCTCGAGTTCGCGAGCGGCGGACACCCGCCCGCCTATATCCGCGGAGTCGATGGCACGGTCCACGAACTCCCGGCGACCGCGCTGGTGCTGGGGGTGTGCGCCGACGCTGATTTCGACCCCGACCCCGCCGAGCGCCCGTTCATGCCCGGCGATGTGCTCATCGCGTATACCGACGGCGCGATCGAGGCCCGCAACGCCGAGGGACGCCCGCTGATGCTCCGCGGGCTCCAGTCAATTGTGGCCGGCGCCGACACCGAGCCCGACGAATCGTGGGCACATCGGATCATCGGTGTTGTCGATTCATTCCGTCACGGACCGGTGCAGGACGACACGCTGGTGATCGAACTGTCGCGCTCGGTGCACGACGTGGCCCGCCCGCGGGTCAGTCCTTCACGCCGCTGACCCGGTCGGGCTGTGTGTACTTGCTCAGGGCTTCTTCGAGATCAACCCCGTTGACATTGGCCAGCGTGGTCAGCCAGGCAAAGACGTCGGCGAACTCCTCGCCCAGGTTCGCCCTCTGCTCGGGGGTGGGGGACTTGCCGGGGGCATTCTCTTGGAGCGCGGTGGCCAGTTCGCCCAGTTCTTCGACGAGCCAGAGAAAGGTTGCGGGGGTGCCCCGGGCTGAATCCGTGGCGAAATACCGCTGCCGGATGAGATCCTGGAAGGCGGCGAAAGTCAGGGGTGTGGTGGCCATGCGGGAGGGTAGTCTGGACGTGGGCGAAAGATGCGGCTATCGTTCGGACCCTGATCCCCGGACGTCCCGGGTGAGGGTTGCATTGCCGACAGGTAGACCCGATGCCGACGATTAACCAACTGGTTCGCAAGCCCCGCCGCACGCTCGCCCGCAAGTCCAAGGTCAAGGACCTTGTGCTCTCGCCCCAGATGCGAGGCGTCTGCTTGCTCGTGAAGACCACCACCCCCAAGAAGCCCAACTCGGCCTTGAGAAAGATCGCCCGTGTGCGTCTCTCCAACGGTCGCGAAGTGACGGCCTATATCGGGGGCGAGGGGCACAACCTGCAGGAGCACTCCATCGTCCTCGTCCGCGGCGGACGTGTGCGCGACCTTCCCGGTGTGCGCTACCACGTCGTTCGCGGCACGCTCGACTGCCTCGGCGTCGAGGGTCGCAAGCAGGGCCGGTCCAAATACGGTGCCAAGCGCGGCAAGGGCGGCTAAGTCATTTTCCGGGGCGCGGCCCCGACATTTCACAGGCAGTAATCCGCGGGTGAACCCCATTCCCTGCGGGTGAACAGAGCGCGGGAACACCCCCGTGGCGGCCAAAGGAGGCTTGTATGGGTCGTAAGCGTTTCACCAAGGCAGCCGAGCAACTCCGTCCCGATCCGCGGTACGGCGACAAGGTCGTCTCGCGCTTCATCAACTGCATCATGTACGACGGCAAGAAGGCCGTCGCCCAGCGTGTGATGTACGACTGCTTCGACATCATCGACGAGAAACTGGCCAAGGAGACGGCTCCCGACAAGCCCGAGAACGCCCTCAAGCTGTTCCAGGCCGCCATCGAGAACGTCAAGCCCTTCGTCGAAGTCCGCAGCAAGCGAATCGGCGGCGCCAACTACCAGGTCCCGCTGCCCGTCAACCGCAAGCGCCAGCAGAGCCTGGCCTTCCGCTGGATCATCGACGCGACCCGCGCCGAGCGCGGCCGCCCCATGTGCCAGCGCCTCGCCGACGAGCTCTACGCCGCAGCGAAGAAGGAAGGCAAGGCGATGATGACCCGCGATCAGACGCACCGCATGGCCGAGGCCAATCGCGCCTTCGCCCACTTCGCGAACTGACGCCGCGTCGATCAGGTTTCGATCCCACGGGGGCCCGGATTCGTCCGGGCCCCTTTTTCGTGGCGCACCGGGGCAACAATGCCCCGTGCCCGTCACTCGCTATCACCGCCAGATGCTGCTTCCCGTCGTGGGCGACGAGGGTCAGGCCGCGCTGGCCCGTGCGCACGCGGTCATCGTCGGCGTGGGGGCGTTGGGGTGCGCGAGTGCGGACCAGTTGGTGCGCGCGGGCGTGGGGCGTGTCACGCTGATCGACCGCGACGTGGTGGAACTCACCAACCTGCAGCGCCAGACGCTCTACACCGAACTCGACGCGAGAGAGCGTCGCCCCAAGGCCGTCGCCGCCGCCGAGCGACTCGCCAGCATCAACGCCGAGATCGCCATCACGCCCGTCATCGCCGATCTGACCAGCCGCAATGCCGCGGCGCTGCTGCGCGGGGCGAGCGTGCTGATTGATGGCACCGACAACTTCGAAACCCGCCTGCTCATCAACGACGTGAGCGTGCGTGATGCGATCCCCTATGCCTATGCGGGCGTCGTGGGCGTGACGGCGATGTGGGGGGCGTTCACGCCCGGCGGGGCCTGCCTGCGCTGCGTCGTCCCCGAGGTCCCCGCGCCCGGCAGCCTGCCCACCTGCGATACCGCCGGCGTGCTCGGCGCCGCGGTGCAGACCGCCGCCAGCGGCCAGTGCGTCGAAGTCTTACGGGTCTTGCTGGGCCATATCGACCCGCAGCGCCGGGTGCTCACCGAACAGGATTGCTGGCGGGGCACTCGCCGCGAGGTGAGACTGGTCGCCGACCCGGCCTGCCCCTGTTGCGCAATGCGACGCTTTGAGTTTCTCGAGGGGAAGGGGAGCGACACCGCCGTACTCTGCGGCCAGAACGCGGTGCAGGTCTCGCCCGAATCGCCCGCGTCGATCGATCTCCCCGCGATGGCGAAAAGACTGTGCACGCTGGGTGTGGTGACGCTCTCGCCCCACATGCTCCGCGCGAGCGTCGACGGCCATGAATTGACGATCTTCGCCGACGGGCGAGCCATCGTGAAGGGCACCACCCGCCCCGAGGCGGCCCGTGCGCTCTACGCCCGCCTGATGGGTTAAGGACCTAGGCCTCGCGGTTTTTGCCCGGTACCCAGAGCACGTCCTGCCCCGCGTTGGCCACCCGCCCCAGCACAAAGAGCAGGTCGCTCAGGCGATTGAGATAGCGGATCGCCTCGGCGTTCGTAGTGGCCGGGTCCGCCGCGTGCAGCGACACGCTCAGGCGTTCGGCCCGTCGCACGACCGTTCGCGCCAGGTGCAGCGCCGCCGCCAGAGTCGACCCGCCCGGCAGCACGAAACTCGCCAGCGAGGCGAGGGGCTCGTTGAAGTGGTCGATCTCGCGCTCGAGCCGCTGGGTCTGCGTGGCCAGCACGCGCAGCGCCGCGCCGGGCTTCTCGCCGGGCGTGAGCGGTGTGGCCAGATCCGCCCCTACGTCGAACAGGTCGTGCTGGATCGTCCGCAGCAGGGTCATGATCTGCGCGTGCTCGCCCGTGCTCAGGGCCAGGGCCATCCCGATGGCGGCGTTGGCCTCGTCCACCGTGCCATAGGCCTCGACGCGGGGGTCGTCCTTGCGCACGCGAACCCCGCCCACCAGCACCGTGGTGCCGTCGTCGCCCGTCCGGGTATAAATCTTGTTCAGTTTGACCATGACTTGCCCTCCGCGGCGTAGGGTAGGGTCCATGCCGGAGAGAGCGTCGTGCGCGATCAGACCGCCAACCCAACCACCCGCGACACGCCGCTGATCCGCGGCATGACGCGCCTGTGGCGTGGCGTGGCGTGCGAGGTGGGCGCAAGCCAGCCGCTGATCACGCGCGTGCTCGCCGCCCGCGGCCTGCGCGATCCTGAAACCGCCGCCGCATTCCTCGATCCGTCGCTCAAGCGCCTGCACGATCCCTCGCTGATGCCCGACCTCGACAAGGCCGCCCAGCGACTGCTGCGGGCCCTGCACGACCGCGAGCCCATCGCCATCTACGGCGATTACGACGTCGATGGGGTCACGGCGACGTCGATCCTCTGGCACACCCTCCACGCCCTCGCCCCCGACGCCGACGTGCGCACGTATGTCCCGCACCGCCTCGACGAGGGGTACGGCCTCAACGAAGAGGCCATCCGCGAACTCGCCGCCGCCGGCGCCAAGGTCATCATCAGCGTCGATTGCGGCGTGACCGCGATCGGGCCGGCGCGCGTCGCGCGAGAGTGCGGCGTCGATCTCATCATCACCGATCACCACAACCTGCCCGAGGACGAGGGCGCCCTGCCCGACGCCTATGCCGTCGTCCATCCGCGCCGACCCGGCTCGCGCTACCCCTTCGGCGAGTTGTGCGGCGCGGGCGTGGCCTTCAAGTTGGCGTGGCGGGCGGCGACGATGGCCGCCGGGGGCGAGCGTGTCTCGCCCAAGGTGCGTGACGTGCTGCTTGAGATGCTCCCCCTGGCGTCGATGGGCGTGGTCGCCGACGTGGTGCCGCTGGTCGATGAGAACCGCGTGATCGCCTCGTGGGGCCTGCCGCGGATCAGGGCCTCGACGCTCGAGGGGCTGCGGGCGCTGGTGCGTGCGTCGGGGCTCGACGGCGAATCGATCGACTCCGAGGCGGTGGGGTTCAAACTTGGCCCGCGTCTCAACGCCTGCGGGCGCATGGGGCACGCGCGCGAGGCGGTCGAACTGCTCACCACCGCGCGAGGGGCCCGCGCGAGCGAGATCGCCCAGATGCTCACACGCAAGAACGAGGAGCGCCGCGCCGTCGAGAAGGCGATCCTCGACGAGGCCATCGCGCTCGCCGAGGCGGCCGGCATGACGCGCGACGAGCGACGGGCGATTGTTCTTTCTCGCCCCGGGTGGCACCCGGGCGTGGTCGGCATCGTCTGCTCGCGCCTGGTCGAACGATTCCATCGCCCGACCATCCTGATGGGCGAGCAGGATGGCGTCTGCCACGGCTCGGGGCGCAGCGTCGATGGTTTTCCGCTGGCCCACGCCATCGCCCGCTGCACCGAGTATCTCATCAGCCACGGCGGACACGACATGGCCGCCGGGCTCAAACTTCAGCGCGATTCGCTCGATGCGTTTGTCGAGGCCTTTACGAGCGTGGCCAACGAGGCGATCCGCCCCGACCAACTCCACGGCAGGGCGAGTTTCGATTGCGACGCGACCATCGCCGAACTCTCGGGCGATGTCGTCCGCGAGTTGCGCCGCCTGGGGCCCTTCGGGCGAGAGAACCCGCCCATCACGCTGCGCATGCCCAGCGTGCGGGTCGAGGGACGCGCCCAGACCATGGGGCGCGAAAACCTGCATCTTTCCATGCACGTGCGCGATGCCAATGGCTCACGCCCCATGCGGGTCGTGGGCTGGCAGTGGGGGCGACGAGTGGCCGAGTTTGCCCCCGGCACGCCGCTCGACCTGCTGCTGCGCCCGGGCATCTCGACCTTCGGCGGTTCGCCCAGGGTCGAGTGCGAGTTGGTCGACGCCCTCGTGGTTCGTTAACCACGCCGCGTCGAGTCAGGTTTTACGAAAAAAGAAGCGGCCTGTCCCCTCCGGACAGGCCGCCTCGCAAACTCCCAGTGTCGGGGTGAAGTGTCGGTGACGGTCTTATTCGGGCGAACCGGCCAGCGCCGTCGCTTCGATCTGCGAGAGCAGTCGACCGGCGTTGGGGTGGCGCGGGTCGACGCGCACGGCCTCGGCGTACGCCGCGTGGGCGTCCTGCGCGTTGCCCAGGTCCTCCTCGATCATGCCTAGCAGCACGAGCGAATCCGCCGCCCGCGAGAGTTCGATCGCGCGGAGGATGCTCTCGCGTGCCCCGGGCAGGTCACCCGTGCGCTGCTGGTGCAGGGCCTTGAGGACATACCCGTCGGGACGGTTGGGCGAGAGGGCGATGACGCGCGTGGCGCACAGACGCACGCGGGGCAGGTCCTTGAGAAGCAGGGCCACCTCGCCAAGCCCGATCCACGCCTGCACGTCGCCGGCGCCCGTCTGGTCCGAGGTCAGCCCGATGAGGACCTGGCGGGCGTCCACGGGGCGCTGCACCTGCACCAGGCACTTGGCCCGGAGATGCTGCAGTTCACGCCGCCCCTTGTAGGCATCGGTCGCGAGCAGGCGAGAGATGTTCACCTCGGCGTCGCCGAATCGTGCTGTCGCCATCTGGGCGCGGATCAGATCCTCGACGATCGCCAGGTTGGTCGGTGCCAGCAGGCGGGCCTGGTCGAAGAGTTCAACCGCCGCATTCGCATCGCCGCGCATCATCGCGATGTGCCCCAGCGTCTGGCGCACGCCCGCGTTGTGCCGGAACGTTTCGCTGCGTGAGTTGAGGTACCCCTCGGCCTCGTCGAGACGACCCTGCTCAATCATCATCTCGCCCGCGGCGACGGCGTACTGAGGGTTCTGGCGGTCCAGGTCCGCCGCCTTCTGATAGAACGCCAGCGCCTCGTCCGTCTTGGCGATCCGTTCGGCCAGGATGCCCTGGAAATACTGCGCATCGGCGTTCGTCTCGTCCACCTCGGCGGCCTTGGCCAGCGACAGACCGGCCGCCTCGAGGTTGCTCATCTCCAGGAAGATCCGCCCGCGCAGCACGTGCGAACGCGCCACCTTCTCGTTGAGCGCGATCGAGTAATCGATGTGTCGCTGGGCCTTGGGCAGGTCGCCGGCCAGGAAGGCCTGGTGGGCCATCTGGTATTCGGTCGCGGCCTTCATCCCCTCCATCTTGGCCTTCGCCCCCGACTTGTGGGCCGTGGTGTACTTGCCGTGCCCGGCGCAGCCCGGTGCGATCAGCGCGGCCCATCCCAGCAGGACCAGCACCCCGATCCCCACCGACCCGCGGACGAATCCGCTCATGCGGGCGAGGCTCGCCTGGTTCAGGTTCGCGGCGTGGTTTTGGCTCATGGGCTGCTCCTTTGCATTGGTGTGAAAGAAAAACAGGCGGCGGGCGCGAAGCCCACCGCCTGTGCTATCGGTCGTATCGGTTGATCACTTTCCGCCGACTGTGCCGGTTTCCGACACGTTCGTGAAGCGATCCTGCACATTGTTGTTGAATGCGGTCGTGAAGGACCAGAACCCAAACCCGCCCGGGAGACCCACCGGCCCGCTGGCGGCCTTGCCCGCGAAGGGCGTGCCCTGATTCGGGAAGAAGGGCGAGTCCTCGTTCGTCGTCATCGAAGGTGCCGCCGCCGTGGTGAACGACTGGCTGTCGGTGGTGGGGGTGTTCGCGTCCGTGGTGTTGTTTGTGTTCGTTGCGGTGAAGGTCTGCGTCTCTTGGGTAGTGTTCGAGTCCGCAATGGCCGTGCTATTGGTGTTCGCGGGAGTTGTCGCGGTATTGAAGGTGCCCGTGGCGGGAGCATTGAAGGCGTTGTTCGATGCGGTGCTGGAGGCGTTGAAGTTGGGCGAGGGCGTCGGGGCCTGGCTCGAACGCTTGTTCGCGTCGCCGCGGATGGCGTCGTTGAGCAGGCTGCGGCTGGGCCACTGGCTCTTGTTGCCCGTCAGCTTCTCACGCAGCGCCACCACCTCGGGCTGGTTGGGGTTCAGGCTCAGCGAGCGCTGCACGTTCCAGATGGCCTTCTCGTTGTCACCCTCACGGGCGAGGCGCTCGGCCTCGATGTTCAACTGGGCGGTGAGCTTGTCACGCGACCAGAACAACGTTCCCTCGCGAGCGCCCGTCCGGGCGTGATCGATGTACGCCGTCGCGGCCTGGCCCGACGAGTCCAGGGCCGTGTCGTTCATCTTGGTGGGCGTGATCAGGAAGATGATCTCGGACCGATTGGTCTCGTCATCGTTCCCGCGGAAGGCCTGCCCGATGATGGGCAGATCGCCCAGGATGGGCACCTGGCGACGGGTCGACTGCGTCGACTCGCGGAACAACCCGCCGAGCACGATCGTCTGCCCGTCGCGGACGAGCACGTTGGTCACCAGCTCGTTCGTGATCTCGTCGGGCACCGTCACCGCCGCGCCCGTGGCGTCGGTCGCCTCGCGGATGACCGCCTCGGAGACCTGCGGCTTGAGTTCCATGCGGATCATCCCGTCGCCCATGACGAAGGGACGCACGTAGAGCTGCGTGCCTGTGTCGAGGAACTCAACGGTCTGGGTCGTTGCGGTGTCGGTGCTGGTGGTGTTGAGATAGCCGACCTTGCGACCAACCAGCACGCGGGCCGACTGGCGGTTGAGCACGAGCAGCTTGGGGTTCGACAGGATCGTCGTGTCGGTCACCTCGTCGAGCACCCGCATGAAGAAGGCGACGTTGTTCGTGACGACGCCGACCTTGAGCCCGCCCGGCCCGCCGACGTTGCCCACGTTGGTGCCGATCGCCGTCCCGCCGCCGTCGGCGGGGAAGGGCGCTGAACCGCCGGTGGACGAGCGCCCGCCGATCAGGGCGTTGGGCCCGAGCAGCGGGCCGCCGATGCCGACAAACTCGGAGAAGTTGAGATCCGCGACGATGCCAAAGTCGATGCCGAAGGCGTTCTGCTCGTTCAGCTGCGTCTGCAGGATTGTCGCCTCGATGAGCACCTGCGAAGGGCGCGTGTCGATCTGCTTGAGCAGCGCCTCGATCTCGGCGACGTTCTCTTCATAGTCATAGACCACCAGCACGCCCTCGTTGGCGTATTCCTCGTTGCCGACGGGCACGTCGCCCATCGAGGGGAAGGTGCCCGTCTTGCCGTTGGCCTTGATCTGCCCGCCGTCGGGCGAGAGGAGGGGCTTGACGAACTCGCTGGCGTCGACCGCGGTCAGGTAGTTCAGGCGGAGCACCTTCGAGACGCGGGGCTTGGAGTTCTTCTCGATCTCCTTCCATTCCTCGCGCGTGTAGATGTAGATGAAGTTGCCCTGCTGTTCATACACGTAGCCGTTGACCGAAAGAATCGCGTCGAGCGCCTCGTAGAAGGTCACGTTGTACAGGTTCGCCGTGACGCGGGCCGAGACGTTCTTGCTGGCGATGATGTTCTGCTGCGACTGCAGGCTGAGCATCTCGAGCACGGTGCCCAGGTCCTCGTCGGTCACGTGCAGGTCGACGATCGAGTTCTCATCGACCGACACCTTGGTGTCGGTCTTGGGGGGCGTGCGCTCGCCGGGCTGGTTCGTCAGGCGGGCGATCTCGGCCGCCGCCGCGGAGTTGTCGGGCGTGCGGGCCGGATCAAAGAAGACCGGTTGCATCGGCTGCAGGGCATTGCTCGGCGGCTTGCTCGCCGGCTTCTGCTGGCCCAGGGCCGCACTCGTGCCCGCGATCGCGGTCATCACCGCGGCCAGGCGGCACGCCGAAATCAACCCCGTCGAACGAAACACGAAAATGCGGTTGCCTGCCATGGTGACCTCTCCGTCTGCGATGATCGATGATCGTGTACACACACCCTCGGCCCGCCCCGGCATGCCCCACGCGTACGCCGCGCGGGCGTTCCCCGGGCCAGGGGCGAGAACGCAACGCCTCTCTGTCGTCCGACGCGCATGGGGACTTTGGGACAACCATGCGAGCGAGTGAGACTTTGGCGAGCACGCCGCGCATGCCGGACCCACGCGTGATAATCACGACGTTCGCACCCGCGCAGGGCGTGGTCACAAGACAACCACTCAGACGCTCGCTTCACTTATCGGGCTTAGAATCTGCGCTCGCCCGTGTTCAAGGACGCACGAACGGATTGCCCCGCTTCTCGCGGGCGATCGTGGTTTCCGGGCCGTGCCCGGGTAGCACGCGCGTGGCGTCGGGCAGCGTGTACAGCCGCGTGCGGATCGACTCGCTCAACAGTTCGAACGAGCACCCCGGAAAATCCGTGCGCCCGATCGACCCGGCGAACAGCGCGTCGCCCACGATCGCCACGCCCTCTTCCGCGCGATACAACGTGATCCCCCCGGGCGAGTGACCCGGCGTGTGCAGCACGCGCCACTCCTGGTCCGCCAGCGTCAGCGCATCGCCATCATTCAACGTCGCATCGGGCCCGTGGCACGTCACGGGCATCCCCGAAAAGGCGCTCAGATTCAGCTTCGCATCGCCGAGCCAAGCCCGTTCCGCCTCGTGAATCATCACCGGCGTGCCCGGAAAGGCCCTGAGACAATCGTCCACGCCGGCGATGTGGTCGACGTGTGCATGGGTCAGCACTACGCCCCTGGGGCTTAGCCCCAGCTCTCGCACGCGGGCGATCATCGGGGCGCACGAAAAGCTCACATCCACCACCCAGCAGTCCTTCGACCCCGGATAGTGCACCAGATAGCAGTTGGTCTCGTAGGGGCCGAGGGTGAATCGCTCGATGGTGGCCTGGGGCATAGCCCGACCGTAGTAGCCCTGCGCCGAGATCGCCGCCCCGGTTTCCCATAGAATGATCTCATGCTGATCCGCAACATCGAGCAGGTCCCCCTCAAGCCCGTCGAGATGGCCGGCGCCCAGGGCGCCCAGATGGCCGTCATGGTGGGGCGGTCCGACGGGGCCCCCAACTTCGCCCTGCGCCAGATCCAGGTCTCGCCCGGCGGGCACACCCCGCGCCACAGCCACGATTACGAGCACGAGGTCTACGTGGTCGAAGGCCAGGGCACGATCCTTCTCGATGGGGCCGAACGTCCCATCCGCAAGGGCGATGTCATCTACGTCCCCGCCCACGAAGAGCACCAGCTCAAGGCCGCCGCCGCCGACGCACTGCGCTTTCTCTGCCTTGTACCCATGAGCCGCGACTGCGGCGAACCAACACCCGGCTCCTGATCCACCCCCACACCGGAGGTCTTCCCATGCGACACGGCACCAACGAACCCGCACATCCCGTCCGCCGCCCGGCCAACCGTCCGCCAAGCCAGATCGCCCCCCTCGCATTGCTGGTGGTCTGGTACGCCGCTTCGATGATCTTCGCCGGGTGGGTTTCGCAGCAACGCGGCGAGCCGGTCATCGCCTGGGCCGCGCTCCTTCTGGGCCTCTTCCTGGGCCCCGTCGCGCTCACGCTGCTGGTGACGGCCAAGGACGGCGCCCGAGTCATGGAGGCCAAGGTCGACGAACTCACCCGCGCCGTGCGTGCCATCCAGGATCAGTCAGCCCTCTCCGACGACGCGCGGCGCATCATCAACCGCCGCCAGGAGCGTGAAGTTCTCTGCCAGGCCATCGAGGAAGACATCGCTTCGGGCAACTTCGACGCCGCCCGCACGCTGATCGGCGAGTTGGCCGACCGATGCGGCTATCGCACCGACGCGGAAGAGTTCCGTCGACGCATCGACCAGACGCGCGCGCAAACGGTGGAAGAAGAGATCACCGATGCGATCGCCTCGCTTGATGGGCTGATCATGCAGCGACGCTTTGATCAGGCCGAAACCGCCGCCGCTCGACTGGGCCGCCTTTACCCCGACTCGCCTCGCACGGCGTCGTTGCGAGCCCGGGTCGAACAGGCCCGCGAATCGTGCAAGGCCGAGCTGGAACGCCGGTTCCTCGTGGCCTCGCACGAGGGGCGTGTCGAGGATGCCCTGTCCACGCTCAAGGAACTTGACGCCTATTTGAGCCCCAACGAGGCCGAACCGCTGCGCGAACTGGCGCGCGGGGTGATCGGGCGTGCCCGCGAGAATCTGGGCGCCGAGTTCAAAATCGCTGTTCAGGATCGCCGGTGGAAAGACGCTTCGAGCATCGGCGAGCGGATCATCGCCGAGTTCCCCAACACGCGAATGGCAACCGAGGTCCGCCAGATGATCGACGCCATCCGCACGCGAGCACGCGAACTCGCCTAGGGCGGCGGGGCATCGACGATGCCGGTGTCAGGCTTTCTTGGGTGCCCGCATGCCGTGCACCAGCAGGATGCCGATGCCGATCAGCAGCCACAGATCGGCGACATTCGAGACATAAGGCCACACCTCGCGCCCGCCCCAGGGCCACGACCACCCCAAGGGCAGGTTCAACCCCGGCAGCGGGTGGATAAAATCGCGCACGCAGGCGTACATCACACGGTCGTACAGGTTGCCCAGCCCGCCGGCGATGAGCAGCCCGATCGCCGCGTGCGGGCCCCATTCATGCGACCGGGTCCACCGCCCGAACATCAGCAGCCCAAAGGCCAGGGCCGCGACGGTGAAGCCCACGAAGATCCAGCGCTTGCCCGCGCCCATGCCAAAGACCGCGCCCGGGTTCTGCACCAGCGTCAGCTCAAGCAACCCGGGGATCACCACCCGCGGGGCGTGCAGGGGAATGTCCGCCCCCACGCTCCGACCCGATTCGAAGAGCTCGATCACGCGGTCGCGATCGATCCGCACAGGGACCTCCGCCACGTGTTCGAACGCGGCGTGCTTGGTCCACAGATCGCTGGCCAGGCCGAGCACGACCACGAGGCCGAGCACGATCCACGCGCGCACGCTGCGACACGCGGGCACGCCGACGCTGGGGCCTTCATTGCTCATGGGGGCTGTCTCAGGGAAGCGATCGCATCGACTGGCGCTCGAGCTCGCGGGCGGCCTCGATCGAGTACCGCGCCCAGGGGAGCTCTTCCAGTCGCTCGACCTTGATGGGCTTGCCCGTCCGCTCGCAGAGCCCAAAGGTGCCCGCGGCGATGCGATTGAGCGCGTCATCGATCTCACGGATTAGCTTGCGATCCGCCGCCGCCAGGTCCAGCGAGAGCGATTGGTCGTACGCCTCCGAGCCCTGCTCGGCCATGTGCTGGGGCAGGTTCGAGAGCGAACCCGACTGCCCGCGCAGGGCCTGCGTCTCCATCGTGTTCACATCGCCCACCAGCTCGGCCCGCTTGGCCAGCAGCAGCGCGCGGAACCGATCAAGATCACGCTTGCCAAAGGGTGACTTGCCCGTCGCCTTGGGCGTCACCGGCTCTTCCACTCCGCCGTGCGCCCCCAGCGCGCGGCTGGGTGTCGCCTTCGGGCCAGAGGGGATCAGCGGCTTACGCGCCGGGCCCTTGGGGTCGAGCAGGCGACCCACGCTCGCGGGGAGCAGCGGGCCGGGCGGTGGCTTCGAAGGCGACTTCTTCGCCGGCTTAGGCGTCACGATCGTGATGCCCTTGCGGCCCGATTTCGAGGCATCGACCTTGGGGGCGCCCTTCGGTGCTGGCTTTTCGTTCTTGGCCGGCGCGGCCTTGGCGGCCGCCGCCTTGCCGGTAGCGACCTTCGTGCTCGCGACCTTGGCCCCCTTCGCTGGGGCCTTGCTCGCGGGCTTGACCGGTGCGGTCTTCGCGGCCTTCGCGGGCGCGGACTTGGCCACGGCCTTGGCGGGCTTGGCCGGAGCCTTACTCGCAGGCTTGGCGGGCTTCTTGGAAGCGGGCTTGGCCGTGGACGCGCCACCGGACTTCCCACTCTTCGCGGGTGCCTTCTTCGGCTTTGCGGGCTTCTTTGCCACTTCGCCCCCGGTGTTTGGCGTTTGTCCGTACTCGGTGCGGACCACAACCGCCCCGAACGCGTACCCAGTCGGGGGCGACGTTAGGCAGATCGGTTATGAGAGTCAATCCGGACACCCCGAACGAACCCCGGGTCTGACCCCGACGCTCAGTTCGCTTGCGGCTCGGCGTGGCTTTCCAGGTACGACCCCATCTTGCGGAAGCGCTCGTACCTCTGCTGGAGCAGTTCATCCATCGGCACACGGCTCAACTCGTTGAGCCGTGCCAATACCCACCCCAGCAGGTTCGTCGCCGCCCCGCGCTGGTCGCGGTGCGCCCCGCCCACCGGCTCGGGGATGATCTCGTTGATGATCCCCAGCGACAGGTTGTCCGCAGCGGTCAGCTTCAGCGATCGGGCCGCGGCCTGGTTCGTCTGCTCGTTGGCTTCCTTCCACAGGATCGCCGCGCATCCCTCCGGCGAGATCACCGAATACCACGAGTGCTGCATCATCGCCACCCGGTCGGCGACCGCGATGCCCAGCGCACCGCCCGAGCCCCCCTCGCCGATCACCACACTCACGATCGGTGTGCGCAGGCGGCTCATCTCAAGCATGTTGACCGCAATGGCCTCGGCCTGTCCGCGCTGCTCGGCGCCCAGCCCCGGATAGGCCCCGGGGGTGTCCACCAACGTCACGATCGGCACGCCGAACTTCTCGGCCAACTTCATCTTCAGCAGGGCCTTACGATACCCCTCGGGGTGCGCGCACCCGAAGTGGCAGGCGATCTTTTCCGCGGTTTCCTTCCCCTTTTGGTGCCCGATCAGCATGACCTTGATGCCCGGCGAAGGGCCAATCCGTGCAAAGCCTGAGACGATGGCCGGGTCGTCGCCATAGCGACGGTCGCCGTGCAGCTCGGCGAAGTCGCGGCAGATCATCGAGATGTACTCGCGCGACTGGGGGCGCTGGGGGTGCCGGGCCACCCGGACCGTGTCCCACGGGGTCAGGCGCGAATAGGTCGCGGTCAGTTCCGCCGCGTGGCGTTCGCGCATCTTGGCCAGTTCGACCTGGAGGGTGGCGATCGTCGGGTTGATGGGGGTGGATTCTTCGCCCGTCGCCCCAGCCGCCGCCAGTTCCGCCTTGAGGCGGTTGTCCGCCGCCTCGATCTGGCGTTCGAGTTCGACGATCGGCTTCTCGAAATCAAGTTGATAGAAAGTGGCCATCGGTCCCAAGTGTACGGGGGAACAAGCCCATCCGCCCACGCAGGGCCTCGCCACGCTCCTGCGCAGGGCGAATAGGCTGTGCCCATGACGCAGACACAGATCCTGGTCATCGGCGGCGGAAATATGGGCATGGCGATGGCCCGAGGGGCAATCGCCGCGGGGATCTGCAACCCCGACCAGTTGGTGATCATCGAGCCGGACCCGCAGCGCCGGGTCGTGGCGACGGGGCTGGGGGCCTGGGCGTGCGACGAGCCCGCGGAGGGGCTCGCGCGGGCGGGGCCTGATGCGACGGTGCTGCTCGCCGTCAAGCCTCAGGTGTTTCCGCAAGCAGCACTCGCGTTGGCTCCTCTCGGAGATCGCCGAGTGGTGTCGGTGATGGCCGGGCTCAGAACCGAGGCGGTGGCCAAGGCGCTCGGGGGTGGCTGCCGCGTGGTGCGGCTGATGCCGAATCTTGGGGTGACACTGGGAGCGGGGATGACCGGGCTTGCGGGTGGAGCGGGGGTAAACCAATCGGATGTGGAATGGGCCGTCCGCCTGGCGAAGGCGATGGGGGAGGTGGTCCAGATCCGCGAGGATCAGTTCGATGCGTTTACAGCGTTGGCGGGGTCGGGGCCTGCTTACCTCTTTTACTTGGCAGAGGCCATGGCCCGATCAGCATCCGAACACGGATTTGGAGCGGGGGTCGCGGACCGGATCGTGCGGCAGACATTGTTGGGTGCGGCGCGTCTGCTGGCGGAAGGGGGAGAGCGAACCGCGCAGGAATGGCGTGCGGCGGTGACCAGCAGGGGTGGAACAACTCAGGCCGCGTGCGAGGTGCTCGACGCCCGGGGGGTGGGGGAGGCGGTCGTGGCGGCTGTGGCGGCGGGAGCCGCGCGAGGAGCGGCGCTGTCGCGCGGCGAGGGATAATCAGGCGTGACAGGGGTCGTGGCGGCGGGTGTGGAATGATGTGGATGGACGGTGTGGAAGGCTCGGGCGTTGACATCGGCCCGGGAACGGCTAATCTTCCCCTCCCTACCCCGGTCGGACCGTGGCAGGGTGTTTGTCGGCTTGAAGGTCTTTGAGAAGAAGGCGCGACGCGACATGACGGGTGGCAAGATCAGAATTCGGATGGAGGCCTACGACCACCTGGCGCTGGACGCGTCGGCCAAGGAGATCGTGGAGCACGCCAAGCGCACGAACGCGAAGGTCTCGGGCCCCGTGCCCCTTCCCACGCGGATCGAGCGTTACACGGTGCTGCGTTCGCCCTTCATTGACAAGAAGAGCCGCGAGCAGTTCGAGATCCGCACGCACAAGCGGATCATCGACATCATCGAGCCCAACGCTCGCACGGTCGAGGCGCTCAACCGCCTGGTCGTTCCCGCGGGCGTGTTCGTGAAGATCAAGACCTGAGTGCAGTGAATGTTCGCGTCGCCCGCTGGGCGACGCCAGGAAAGACCCACGGCGGAGCCAGTTCCGCTGGACATGAAGACGGACGATCAGGGCCCGGACCCGGATTCCGCAAAGGTGAGCAGTGATGTCGGTGACACTTCTTGGAAAAAAAATCGGCATGACCCGCGTCTACACAGACGCCGGCGTGTCTGTGCCGGTGACGGTCCTCGAGGTCGGCCCCTGCGTCGTGACGCAGATCAAGACCAAGGAGACCGATGGCTACGACGCGGTGCAGATCGGGTGGGGAGAGATCAAGCCCCGTAACTCGACGATCCCGATGATCGGCCACGACGTGAAGGCCGGTGCGAGCCCCCTGCGGCACCACCGCGAGTTCCGCGTCGCCGAGGGCAAAGCCGCCGACTTCACGCTGGGCCAGACCCTGACGGTGAAGGACCTGGCGGGCACGCTCTATGTCGACGTCGTGGGCACATCCAAGGGCAAGGGCTTCCAGGGCACGATGAAGCGCTGGAACTTCAAGGGCCTCTTCGCCTCGCACGGCACGGAGCGTAAGCACCGCTCGCCGGGCTCGATCGGCTCGCTCTGTTCGAACCGCGGCTTTGGCGGCGGTCTGAAAAAGGGCAAGAAGATGTCGGGGCACATGGGGGCCGAGCAGGTCACCGTGCGTAACCTTGACGTGGTGCGGGTGGATGAGGAGCGGAATCTGCTCCTGGTCAAGGGCCCCATCGCGGGCGCGAACAACGGCTTTGTCGAGGTTCGCCCTTCGGTGCGGTTGTACAAGAGCAAGGCAGCCAAGGTCGCCAAGGCCGCGGCGGGCAAGTAATGAACCGACCGTTCCGGGGCGTTCCCGGGCGGGCTTCGATGGATTGATGGTTGATGATGGAGATGACTGACGAGGGGGTCTGAGCAGGTAGGGCACCCCTCAAGCCCGGAAGGTCCGAAGCACTCGACGCGACGGAAACCACTGGGCGGCAACAACGGGTTGGGCTTGCCGCGGATCACCCGCGGGCAAGACCCGTGACGGCCGAGTCGATTCCGATCCGCACCGCACGCCGCGTTGGCGTGTTGCCGAGCCCCGCGAGGGACTCGGGAGTGGATGCGAGACGGATAGGCAACCAACGGCCGCGATGGGCGACGAGCATGTCGTGCCGCATCGCGGGCCAGGCGTCGAGACGAGGTGTGATGCATGGATATCCCCGTCTACAACATGCAGGGCGTTGAAGTCGCCCGGATGACGATCGACGAGAAGTCGCTCGGCGGGACGTTGAATCCCGCGCTGATCAAGCAGGCGTACGTGCGCTATCACACGAACACTCGCCAGGGTTCTGCGCGGACGAAGAACCGCCACGAGGTCGAGGGTTCGACCAAGAAGATCTACAAGCAGAAGGGCACGGGCAACGCCCGTCACGGCGATCGCAAGGCCAACCTGTTCAAGGGCGGCGGGCACGGGCACAGCAAGAAGCGGACCCGCGAGGATTTCCGCCAGGACATGCCCAAGAAGATGCGCCGCAAGGCCAACCGCAACGCCTTCCTGGCCAAGTTGCTCGACAACGAGGTGCGGGTGGTCGACGCGATCAAGTTCGCCGAGCCCAAGACGCGCCAGTTCAAGGATTTCATCGACGCCCTCAAGATCGACCGTTCGGCGCTGGTGGCTCTGCCCAGCGACGGGGCGACGGCGGCCAACGCCCGCCTGAGCGGGCGCAACGTCGAGAGCGTGACGCTGGTGCCCTCGCACCAGATCAACTGCTTCAACATGCTCAACCACCGCTACCTGGTCATTCAGCGTGCGGACCTTGAGTCGTGGCTGAAGGGCCCGCAGTCGCAGACGGGCAAGGACGCGAAGGTCAGCCCGCTCGGGCGCAAGACTGAGGAGGTGGCGTCGTGAGCGCCAACGTAGCAAGCCAGTACGTCATCAAGCGTCCGCTGCTCTCCGAAAAGGGGACGTGGGCCATGAACGAGCAGAAGCGCTACTCGTTCCTGGTCGACCCGCGGGCGACCAAGGTCGAGATCAAGGCGGCGATCGAAGAGATCTACAAGGTGCGGGTGACGGGCGTGAACACGATCACGCGCCGTGGCAAGTTCCGCCGCCGCAAGAACGGGCTCACGCAGGAGCCCACCACGAAGAAGGCGATCATCCGGCTGCACCAGGACGACGCGATCGAACTGTTCTAAGAGGGCACTGGGCACCAGGGACTGGGCACTGGGACAGAAAGAAGCACGAGGCGAAATATGCCGATTCGGATCTACAAGAAGACCAGCGCCGGACGCCGCAACGCGTCGGTGAATATGCACGTCGAGGTGACCAAGGCGCAGCCGGAAAAGCCGCTGCTGCGTCCGCTGCCCAAGACGGGCGGGCGCAACAACGCCGGGCACCAGACCGTGCGCGGGATGGGCGGCGGCGCCAAGCGGATGTACCGCCTGATCGATTTCAAGCGGCGTGACCGCGACGGGATCGAAGGGAAGGTCGTGGGGATCGAATACGATCCCAACCGCTCGTCGCACATCGCGCTGATCCAGTACACCGACGGCCAGCGCCGGTACATCCCGGCCCCGATCGGCCTGACCGATGGCATGACGGTGGTCTGCTCGTCGTCGGGTCCGGTGGAGCCCCAGGCGGGGAACATGATGCCCCTGCGGCACATCCCCACGGGCCTGGACGTGCACTGCATCGAACTCACACCCGGGCGCGGCGCGCAGATGTGCCGCTCGGCCGGGTGCGTGGCGAAGCTGACGAACAAGGAAGGCGATTATGTGACGCTGACGCTCCCCAGCGGGGAAGTGCGTCGCGTGCACATGGATTGCAAGGCGACGATCGGGCAGGTGGGCAACATCGACCACCGCCTGAGGAAGCTGGGCAAGGCGGGCCTGTCGCGGCACCTTGGGATCCGTCCCAAGACGCGCGGCGTCGCCAAGAGCCACCACGCCCACCCGCTGGGCGGCGGTTCGGGCCGGTCGAAGGGCAACCGTCCGCCGTGCGGGCCGACGGGTGTGCTGGCCAAGGGCGGGAACACGCGGAACCCGAAGAAGGGCAGCAGCCGCCTGATCCTTCGTCGTCGGACGAGCAAGCGGTACGGTCAGAAGAAGTGATGAGCGCGCCGAGGCGCTAGGGCCGAGGCGGTAGGGAAGGACAGCGATGGGACGCAGCCTGAAGAAGGGACCATACGTCGACGAGCGGCTCTACATGAAGGTAGAGAAGTTGAACTCGGCGCGGCGGAAGGAGCCCATCAAGACGTGGGCACGGCGGTGCACGATCGTCCCCGAATTTGTGGGGCACACGTTCAAGGTGCACAACGGCAAGATGTTCATGGATGTGTATGTGACGGAGGACATGGTGGGGCACAAGTTGGGCGAGTTCAGCCTGACGATGACCTTCCGTGGTCACACGAATAAGAAGGAAGGCATCGACGAGGGCGCCTCGACCAAGGCCTGACCCGACGCCGCGACAGGACTGCTGAAGAAGGAAGCATGCGATGAGGATCGCTGGAAACAAGTTGAAGCGTCGGGCCCAGGCGGCCAACGTCTCGGTCGAGCAGCTCGCCGAGGCCTTGGTGGAGCCGGGGTTTGGCGCGAAGGACGCGCAGAGCGCGGTGAGCAACTGGATGGCGGGGCGGGATCACCCGCGCTGCCGCAAGGCGCACATCGAGAAGCTGGCCAAGGCGGTGGGCGCGGCGTCGAAGGACATCGCGAAGTTCACCAGCCAGGTGATGCACCACCGGGGCAGCCCGCGCAAGGCGGGGCTGGTGGTGGATCTGATCCGCGGGAAGAGCGTCGAGCAGGCCGAGCAGCTGCTGGCGTTCAGCCCCAAGCGTGCGTCGGTGGACGTTCGCAAGGCGCTGCTGGCGGCCCGCGAGGACGCGATGCAGGCCGACGCGGACGTGACCGCGTTGGTGGTGACGGAGAGTTGTGTGGATCAGGGCCCGCGGATGAAGCGGTTCCAGCCGAAGGATCGCGGGCGCGCCCATCCGATCATCAAGGCGTTCAGCCACATCACGGTAAGCGTCGAGGAGATGGGCCCGGCCCGCTGAAAGGCACAGAGCGTATATGGGACAGAAGACGCATCCATTCGGGCTTCGCCTGGGCATCACGGAAGCACACCGCAGCCGCTGGTACGCGCCCAAGGCGCTGTACGGCGAACTGCTGGTCGAGGACGAGAAGATCCGGCGCTGGCTGGACGCCCGCCTCAACCGCAAGCCACCATTCGCCGCCGTGTCGGACGTTCACATCGAACGGACGCGCGAGGAGCTCAAGGTCATCATCAAGACGGCCAGGCCGGGTTTGGTGATCGGGCCCAAGGGCGCCGAGGTCGAGCGGATGACCGAGGAACTGCAGTACATGACCGGGCGCAAGGTGGCGATCTCGATCATCGAGATCAAGAACGCCGACCTCGACGCGAAGCTTGTCGCCGAGGGCGTGTGCGAGCAGTTGTCCAAGCGAGCGGCGTTCCGTCGCGTGGTGAAGATGAAGTCCGAGGCTGCGATGGCGGCGGGCGCCCGCGGCGTGAAGATTCAGATCGCCGGCCGCCTGGGCGGGGCTGAAATGAGCCGCACGATGGACGTGAAGCTGGGTGCGCTCCCGTTGTCGACGCTGCAGGCCCACGTGGATTACGGGGTGGCCGAGGCGAAGACGACCTACGGGATCATCGGCTGCAAGGTGTGGATCTACAAGGGTATGTACACGACCGAACGAACCGAAGAAGAATCGAACGCGGCGGGCGGTCGTGCCCGGGCCCGCGGGCGTAAGTGATAGGGAGCCTGTGCGATGGCGCTTCTTCCGAAGAGAGTCAAGTACCGCAAGGAAATGCGGCGGATCCGCGACCGCAAGGCCACCAAGGGCAACTACGTTGCCTTTGGGGACTACGGCCTGCAGTCGACCGAGTCGCTCTGGGTCTCGGGCCAGCAGCTCGAGGCCGGGCGCATCGCCGCCCAGCACTTCCTCAAGCGCGAGGGCAAGCTGATCATCCGGGTCTTCCCGGACAAGCCGATCAGTAAGAAGCCCCTCGAGACGCGCATGGGTACGGGCAAGGCCGAGCCCGACTACTGGGCGGCCCGCGTGAAGGCCGGCAAGATCCTCTACGAGATCGCCGGCGTGACGGAAGAGACAGCCAAGCGTGCCTTCGCACGTGCGGCGGCGAAGATGCCGGTGAAGTGCCGGTTCGTGGGCCGTCAGGTCCGCGTCTAAGAGGGTGGAGGCAGCGATGGCGAAGAGCGACATGAGCCCCGAGCAGGTCCGCAAGATGAGCGACGCGGAGATCGGGATTGCGCTGAAGGAACTGCGGACCAAGGGCTTTGACCTTCGCTCGCAGTTGGTGACGGAGAAGGTCGAGGACACCAGCCAGTTCCCCAAGATCAAGGCGGGCGTGGCGCGGCTTCTGACCGAGCGCAGCGCCCGCGCGAAGAAGAGCAAGTAAGCAACCCCCGCATCAGCAGGATCAGTCATGCCAGAGAAAGCGACCAAAGCCAAGGCCAGCGACACCCCGAAGAAGGGATCCCAGATCGGGATCGTGGAATCGGACAAGCGCGACAAGACGCGGACGGTGGTGGTCAGTTCGATGACCCGTCACCCCAAGTACGGCAAGTACATCCGCCAGCGCACGGTGCTGCAGGTGCACGACGAGAAGAACACGTCGCACACGGGCGACATCGTCGAGGTCGTGGCTTGCCGCCCCATGAGCAAGTCCAAGTCGTGGGCGCTGCACAAGGTGATCGAGAGCCGTGCGGAGAAGACGGCGGCCATGGCGAGCGCCAAGGCCCAGGCGGAGAGCGTTCTGTAAGCAAGTGCAAGGACCCAACGCGGGGACCAGGACCCGACAGCGAGCCGACCCATGATTCAACAAGAAACACGATGCGAAGTCGCGGATAACTCGGGGGCGAAGATCGCCTACGTGATCCGCGTGTACGGCGGGTCGACGGCGAGCGGGCGCTTCACGCGCCGCACCGCGGGCGTGGGCGACCGCGTGTTCGTCTCGATCAAGAAGGCGTTGCCCGGGGCGGACGTGAAGCCCGGGGACAAGTCCAAGGCGGTGGTGGTGCGCACGACCAAGTCGCAGCGTCGCCCCGACGGGAGTTACGTCAAGTTCGACTCCAACGCCGTCGTGCTCATCCAGGACGACGGGAACCCCAAGGGCACCCGCATCTTCGGGCCCGTCGCCCGTGAACTGCGCGAAAAGAACTACATGAAGATCGTGTCGCTGGCGAGCGAAGTGGTCTGAGGAAAGGGAACTGCAATGGCAAGGCATGTCCGCAAGGGCGACACGGTGATGGTGAACAGCGGGACCTGGAAGGGCCAGGTCGGCGAGGTGCTGCGGGTCGACCCCAAGCACGACGCGGTGATCGTGCGCGGGATCAACGTGCGGACCAAGCACGTCAAGCCCACCCAGCGCACCCCTCAGGGCGGCGTCATCACCAAAGAGATGCCCATCCACATCAGCAAGGTCAACCCGGTGGTGGACGGCAAGCCCGTCCGCGTCGGGGTCAAGACCGACGAGAAGGGCAACAAGGTCCGCGTCGCACGCCGGGCCGGGGCCGAGGTGAAGGTGCTGGGCGTGCTCCGCAAGGCAGGGGCCTGAAGATCGGAATCGAAACAGGCGGGTTGGTTTCAACCCGCAAGCGAGTGAAGTCATGAGCGAGCAAGAGAAAAAAACCAAGGGCGATGGGGCAGCCAAGGGCGTCAAGAAGCCCATGGTCAAGAAGCCCAAGGCCGATGCTGCCCCCGAAGAGCCGGCGGGTCCGCGCGTCCCGTCGCGTCTCCAGGTACAGTTCGACACGCAGGTGCGCGGTGCGCTCAAGGAGAAGTTCGGCCTGGCGAACCCCATGCAGCACCCGCGCCTGGACAAGATTGTGCTGAACGTGAACCTGGGGCGGCACCTCGAGGGCTCGAAGCTTCCACCCGAGAAGCGTCAGACCGCCATCGATACCCTGACCAAGATCACCGGGCAGCGTCCCGTGGTGATCAAGGCCAAGAAGAGCGTGTCGAACTTCAAGGTGCGCGAGGGGTTTGATACGGCGGCGATCGTGACGCTGCGGCGTGACCGCATGTGGCACTTCCTCGACCGTCTGATCAACCTGGCCACGCCCCGCATCAAGGACTTCCGGGGTCTGTCGCCCAAGGCGTTCGATCGCCAGGGCAACTACGCCTTCGGGTTGACCGAGCAGGGCGTGTTCCCCGAGATCAACATGGCAGATGTGCAGTTCACGCACGGGATGAACATCAACGTGTGCTTCAGCCGCAGCACGACCGAGCGTTCGCGCTTCGTGCTCGAGCAGTTGGGCATGCCGTTCGAGAAGCCGGACCAGAAGTGATCGCGTCGAGGACGCAGTAGGAGTCGGAAGGTATGGCCACAAAGGCACAGGTCGCCAAGAGCAACCGCAAGCCAAAGTTCAGCACGCGGATCGTTCGTCGCTGCGAACTGACGGGGCGGGCGCGGGGCGTGTATCGGAAGTTCCGCATCAGCCGCATCATGCTGCGGAAGTTGGCGCTGGAGGGGAAGATCCCCGGCATGCGCAAGGCGAGCTGGTAAGACAGATGGAATCGACTTGGGTACGAAGGTACGAAGGGATGAGCGATGGCGATCGGTGATCCAATCGCGGACATGCTGACCCGCATCCGCAACGCGACGAGCAATAAGGCCAAGACGGTGACCTGCCTCAACAGCAAGGTCTGCCGGGGGATTGCCGACGTGCTCCGCGACGAAGGCTACGTCGACGGCTACGACGTCATCGAGGACGGGCGTCAGGGCCTCATCAAGGTCCGCCTCAAGTACGGCCCCGGCGGCGAAACGCTGATGCACAAGATTCAGCGTATGAGTAAGCCCGGGCGGCGGGTCTACAACAGCGTCGACGCGATCCCGCGCCCCATGCAGGGCCTGGGCATCGCGATCGTCTCGACCTCGATGGGCGTGCTGAGCGACCGCAAGGCACGCGAGGCCAAGGTCGGCGGCGAACTGCTCTGCGTGATCGAGTAAACAAACCAGAACGCGGAAGCCCGGCGAACAACGCCGGTGGGCCAGACGCGAAGGAGACAGGTGAATCATGTCGAGGATCGGAAAGAAACCAGTGCCGGTGCCCGCGGGGGTCAAGGTGGCCATCCAGGACCGCACCGTGCGCGTCGAGGGGCCCAAGGGCAAGCTCAGCTTCACCCACGTGCCCAACGTGAAGGTGACCCACAGCGAGGCCGACAAGGCGCTCGTGATCTCGCTCGCCCCCGGCTACAAGGCCGAGACGCAGGGGACCAGCGCCTTCTGGGGCACCACCCGCGCCGTGCTTCGCAACATGGTCGAGGGCGTCGAGAAGGGCTTTGAGAAGAGCCTCGAGGTCGTCGGCGTAGGCTGGACGGCGTCGCTCCAGGGCAAGCAGCTCAAGGTCGTCGCGGGCTACGCCAACCCGATCCTGGTCAAGATCCCCGATGCCCTGACGGTCACGGTGGACAAGCAGTTCATCAAGATCGCCGGGTCGGACCGCCAGGCGGTGGGGCAGTTCGCCTCGGCGCTGCGGGCCCGCCGCAAGCCCGAACCGTACAACGGCAAGGGCATCAAGTACGTGGGTGAGACGATCCGTCGCAAGCAGGGCAAGCAGTTCGGCGCCTGATTTTAAGGACACACAGCCCCGGGCGAACCGGGGGAGCAGCAAGCATGGACAAGAACTCACACAAGCAGGTGCGGCGTCAGCGTCGGCGGGTGCGTATCCGCCGCAGCATCATCGGGACCGCGGAGCGTCCGCGTCTCTCGGTCTTCAAGTCGCTCAATCACATGTACGCGCAGTTGATCGACGACCTGGCCGGGCGCACCCTGGCCGCGGCGTCGACCAAGGAAAAGGGCACGCCCACGGACAAGACGGGCAACTGCTCGGCGGCGTCCGACGTGGGCACGCGCCTGGCCGAGCGGGCCAAGGCCGCGGGTGTCGCCTCGATCGTCTTCGATCGCGGCGGGTTCCGGTATCACGGCCGCGTGAAGGCCCTGGCCGACGCGGCACGCAAGGGCGGGCTGAAGTTCTAACGTTTACGAGCAACGATCCATCGGAAGGCAAGCAGAATCATGCCCGAGATCCTCGACGAATCAGGTCATATTGAGTCCACCACACTGGCGGTCGACCGCACCGCCTCGACCGTGAAGGGCGGACGCCGGTTCGCCTTTGGCGCGCTCGTCGTCGTCGGCGACAAGCGCGGTCGCGTCGGCTTCGGCTACGGGAAGTCCAAGGAAGTCCCCGCCGCCGTCGAGAAGGCCCAGAAGTACGCCAAGCGCGAGATGCGCGGCGTGCCGATGACGGGCACCACGCTCCCCCACGAGGTGGAGGGTCGCTTCGCCTCGGCGAAGGTTCGCCTGATCCCCGCTTCGCCCGGTACGGGCGTCGTGGCGGGCGGCACCGTCCGCTCGATCCTCGAGCTGGCGGGCATCACCGATTGCCTGACCAAGTGCTACGGCTCGACGAACAAGCGCAACGTGGTCAAGGCCGTCTTCGACGGGCTCTCGCGTCTGCGCATGCCCGATCGCATCGCCAGCAGCCGCGGGCAGGACCTGGGCAGCACGCTCATCCAGACCAAGATCGAGAAGTCCAAGCGCTTCATGCCCCAGACCCCCAAGCGCGACAAGGCCAAGGGCCCCGTCAACGTCGTCGGCGATGATCGCCGCGGCGGGCGTGGCGGTCGCGGCGGTCGCGGCGGCG
>JABWBB010000022.1 GCA_013360675.1 Phycisphaerales bacterium
TAGAGCGCGCAGGCGATCATCACCGGACGCCTCGTCCGCGAGGGTGGCCGCGCCGGGCGTCGCCCGCAAGTTGCGCTTGGTCAGGGCAGCATCGACTGGGTAAGAACATTTACCGCAGCGCAGGAGGGCGGGGTCAGAAACTATTTTGTCGAGCAAAACTGGGAACTCACGCAGCAAAGCGTCGCGTATCTCAAGGCTCTCCGCATTTGACTGTCCCAAGCGTGGATCGCCGCCGATGTGGAGAAAATGGGCGCCGACTTGAACAGTTGGAAAGGGAAACGCGCGTCCTTGCGAAAGCATGACTTGCTCCTTCGCGGTAGGCGCATTCGGTTCCGTGCCCGTTGCTTGAGACCGCTCAATCGCCCACGCTGCCGACAACAAAATTCTCAGCAAGATGATTCAACGCGATCACTCCCGCGTGCCAACATGACGAAAAGGCTGCCGCGACGTTCCGTGTCATGACCATTTGGGCGTGGAATACCGTCCATGCGCAACGTTCGATTCGCATGGTTAGCACGCCTACCCAGCCGAGCGGTGGATACCCAATGCACAAGACGTTTCCATTCTCGCTTCCCCGCCTATACACTATCTCCGTAGTGCCGAATCTTGAACCCACGATGGATCGGATGCGAGGAAGGCAAATGAAACCGAGCCGGAGGCATTTCTTGGGAGCGGCCACACTGGGGGCAGCCGCAAACCTGGCCAAGGCCGAAGTGCAGTCGCTGCAGATCCTGCGCGACCGCCTGACCGTGCGCGCCCCGCGCGACAGCGTCGTGTTGCGGCGAAGCGTCGAGGCGGGCGAGTACATCGGCGCCGACCCAACGCGCCCGGCCCTGATCCTGGGCGACCTCGAGCAACTCGTCGTCCGTGCGCAGGTCGATGAAGAAGACATTGCCCTCGTGGGCGAGGCCCCCAAGGCCTTGGCCCGCACACGCGGCGCACGTCCCACCGATCTGAGCGTCACGCTGGTGCGCATCGAGCCCTTCGCACGCCCCAAGTCCGACCTCAAGGGCATCAACGCCGAACGCGTCGACACGCGCGTCATCGACGTGCTCTTCCGCATCCAGCGCGCGCCCGGCGTGCCGCTCTTCCCGGGGCAGGCGCTCGACGTCTTCATCGAGGTGACGGACTAATCCTCGTCGGCGCTGAGTTTGGCCACCACCGAAAAATCCTCGAGCGTCGATGTGTCCTGCGTGATCTTCTGCACGCCGGCGGCGACATCCCGCAGCAGGCGACGCATGATCTTCCCCGAACGTGTCTTGGGCAGCCCCTCGGCGAAGCGGATCGAATCGGGGCGCGCAAACGCGCCGATCTCCTTGGCCACGTGCGCCCCTAGCACCTTCTTGAGCGCGTCGTCGGGCGCCCGCCCGGGCTCGGCCTTGAGCCACGCGGGCTTGAGCGTGACAAAGGCGCACACGCCCGTCCCCTTCACTTCGTGGGGCATGCCCACGACCGCCGCCTCCGCCACCGCCGGGTGCGAGACCAGCGCCGACTCGACCTCCATCGTCCCCAGGCGATGCCCCGAGACGTTGATCACGTCGTCCACGCGCCCCATCACCCAGAAATAGCCGTCGCTGTCACGCCGTGCCCCGTCTGCCGAGAAGTAAAACGGCTGGCCCGTGCGAGGGTCCTTCACCCGCGACCAATAGGTCTTCACGTACCGATCATGATCCCCGTGCACGCTGCGCAGCATCCCGGGCCACGGGCGGCGGATCACCAGCAGCCCGCCGCTGTTGGGCGGCAGTTCGTGCCCCTGCTCGTTCACCACCGCCGCGTCGATGCCCGGCATGGGCAATGTGCACGAGCCGGGCTTGGTGGCGATCGCGCCCGGTAGCGGCGTGATCACGTGCCCGCCCGTCTCGGTCTGCCAGTACGTATCCACGATCGGGCAGCGCGAGCGCCCGATGTGCGCGTGGTACCACATCCACGCCTCGGGATTGATCGGCTCGCCCACCGTCCCCAGCAGGCGCAGGCTCGACAGGTCGTGCTTCGCGGGCAGGTCGTCGCCCCACTTCATGAACGTGCGGATCGCGGTGGGGGCGGTGTAGAACTGCGTCACCTTGTGGCGCGCGATGATCGACCAGAAGCGGTCGTTCTCGGGGAAGTTGGGCGCACCCTCATAGATCAGCGTGGGCACGCGGTTGGCCATCACGCCGTAGATCACGTACGAATGCCCGGTGATCCACCCCACGTCGGCGGTGCACCAGAAGAGTTGTCCCCGGGCGGGGATCAGGTTGAACGTCAGCCTCGCCGTCATCGCGCAATAGACCAGGTACCCGCCCGTGGTGTGCATGATCCCCTTGGGCTTGCCCGTCGAGCCCGAGGTGTAGAGCAGGAACAGGCGGTCCTCGCTCCCCATCGGCTCGCAGCGGCATTCGTCGCTCGCCTCGGGCACGCTCTCGTGATACCACGTCACCCGCGCCCCGCCCGCCTTGATCGACTCAACCTGCTCGCGCACGTCCTGCCCGCTGCGCCGGAGCACGAACACCTCGCGCACCGCATCGCCCGAACCCTTGAGCGTGTCGCACGCGGTCGCCACGTTCTTCAGCAGCGGCACGATCTCGCCGCGCCGCCAGCCCCCGTCCGCCGTCAGGATCACCTTTGACTTGGCGTCCACCATCCGCTCGCTGATGCTCTGCGGGGCGAACCCGCCGAAGATCACGCTGTGCACCGCGCCGATGCGTGCGCACGCCAGCACCGCCACCACCAGTTCGGGGACCATCGGCATGTAGATGGTCACCACGTCGCCCTTCTTCACGCCCAGCGATTTGAGCACGTTGCCCAGGCGAGCGGTCTTGCGCTGCATGTCGCGGTAGGTGAACCGCCGGATCTCCGGGGCCTTTTCATAATTCGATCCGGGCGCGGGGTGGCCCGTGTGCACGCCCAGCGGCTCGCCCTCCCACACCAGCGCCGTCTCGTCGCCGTGCCCCGCCTTGACGTGCCGATCGACACAGTTGAAGCAGGCGTTGAGCGTCCCGCCGAGGAACCACTTCGCGTCGGGGGCGTTCCACTCGAGCACCTTCTCGAAGGGCGTGAACCAGTCGACCGCCGCGGCCTGCTCGCGCCAGAACCCCTCGGGGTCGTGCATCGAGCGATGGTGCATGTCCTTGTACGCATCGATTGTCCCGACATGCCACGCGTCAAAGCCCAGTTCCTTCGCCGGCCTCGCGGGAAAGACGCGCGTCTCGTGCAGCGTGGACTCGATCCCGCCGTTCTGCTCGTTGCTCATGGCTGTGTCTCCGTCGCGGGCGATCGAGGTCGAGGCCTCATCGCCCGATGCACCCAGCATATCGACGCCCCGCCGCCTGTCACACCCGATCCGCGGCCACCGCGTGCAGCGCGATCAGTTGCTCGACGCTCAGCGCCTCGGCCCGGTCCTCGCCCCGCACGCCCTCGGGCCAGGGCACATCGCGTCCCAGCACCGCCCCCAGTTGCTTGCGCCGTTTCTCGAAAACCTTCTGACAAAACCGCGCCAGCCCGCCCGGGTCGGGCGATCGCGGCGTGTCCAGGCGCTCCATCGACACCATCGCGCTGTGCACCTCGGGCCGCGGCCAGAAGCACTCGGGCGACAGACGCGCGATCAACCCGCAGCGTGCCGTCGCCTGCGCCAGCACCGAGATCGGGCCATAGTCGCGCCCGCCCGGCGGCGCCACGATCCGATCCGCCAGTTCCCGCTGCACCGTCACGTACAGCCCGCGGCACCTGGGCACATCCGCCAGCAGGCACGCGATCAGCGGCGTCGCCGCCCCATAGGGCAGGTTCGCCATCAGCACAAACTCGCCCTTGCCCAGCGCCGCCAGCAGCGCGGGGTTGATCTCGCGCTTCGACGCCAGGCAATCCCCCTCGACCAGTGTGAAGCGTTCGTTGCCCCCCAGACGCTCGCGCAGCAGGGCGGCGAGCCCCGCGTCCATCTCCGCCGCCACCACCCTGCACCCGCGCTCGAGCAGCGCCTCGGTCAGCGTCCCCGTGCCCGGGCCCACCTCGAGCACGCTCTGACCGGGCGCGAGCGACGCGGCGTCGACAAACTTGCGCAGCAGGTTCGCGTCGATCAGAAAGTTCTGCCCCAGCGCATGACGCGGCGAGAGCCCGTGGCTCTCGAGTATCGCCTTGATCTGCGTCAGCGTCTGCACGGGGGCTCACAAGAGCGGGCTGAGCAACTTCGCCGCGTGCTGCCCGAATCGCTGGAGCCACGGCTGCACCCGCCAATACGCGGCGGGGATCTCGATCGACTGGCCGATGTACGTCATCTGGGCGAAACGCAGCTGCGCGGTCGCCTGCGCATCGTAGATCAACAAGTTGAGTTCAAAGTTCAGGAAGAACGAGCGGATGTCGAAGTTCGCCGACCCCAGCATCGCAAAGTCGTCGTCCACGGTCATCACCTTGGCGTGCAGCAGCCCTGTCTGATGGAAGTGCACGCGCACCCCCAGCGGCGCCAGTTCCGAGCAGAAATAGCGCCCCGCCGCGTCGCACAGCCACTTGTCGCTCTTGCGCGGAATCACAAGATCCACCTGCACCCCCCGCGCCACCGCCAGGCGGATCGCCCCCAGCAGGCTTTCGTCGGGCACGAAGTAGGGCGTGGTCAGCACCACCCGCCGCCGCGCCAAGTGCAGCGCCTCGATCATTACATCGCGCACCACCGCGTTGGGCTCGCCCGGGCCCGTGGGCACGATCTGCAGGGGTGATTCACCCGTCGTCGCCGGGTCGGGGAACAACCCCTCGTCATTGGGCCACTCGCCCGTCTCGAAGTGCCAGTCCTCGAGGAACACGGCCTGCAACTGCCCGACCGTTGGCCCCACGATCCGCGCCGACAGATCCTGCCACGCCCCGACCTCCTTCATCCCATAGTCGGGCTGGATCACATTGTGCGACCCGGCATAGGCGATTGCTCCGTCGATCACCGCCAGTTTGCGATGATTGCGCAGGTCGATCCGCGCCAGCCGCCGACGCAGGTTCCCCGCGGGCAGCGCCGCCACCACCTTGACCCCCGCGCGCTCGAGGCGCGACGACGCCGTCCCCAGGAACGACCACGACCCCGCCGCGTCCACCAGCAGGCGGCAGACCACGCCCCGCTCGTGCGCCCGGATCAGCGCATCGCCCACCAGCTTGCCCACTTCGTCGTCCTCAAAGATGAAGTAAAGCAGGTGGACATGGTGCTTGGCCGCGTTGATGTCCGCGATCAGCCGCTCGATGAACCGCGTCGCGCTCCCCTCGAGGTCCACGCTGTTGGCCCCGAGGATGGGCAGCCCGCCCAGCGACTCGGCCACATGCACCATCACCCGCTGCCGCTCGGCGATTCCCGGGCGGATCGTCCACGCCGCCTGCGCCGACGGTCGCTTCGATGTGATCTCGAGGTGTGCCTGCGCCGCGTATCGACGCGCCCGTCCATACCCCAGCGACTGCTCGCCCACCAGCAGGTACAGCACCAGCCCGATCCACGGCAGCACCATCACCACCGCCAGCCACGCCAGCGCGATCGGCGGGCTCTTCTGACGCACGATCACGATCGGCGCCAGCACCAGCCGGATCACCCAGCTCGACAACCACGCGATGGCCCAGATCGTCTCCACGCCGCTGACTGTAACGCGGGTGTGGGGTCTGTGCGGGTTGTGCAGAATGCCACGCCCGATCCCGCCCGCGCCACATAAGGAATCCGGGCCTCTGGCCCCGCACGGGCCGATATCGCCTCCAGCCCCCGGAGCATGGACCATGTGCCGCTTTGTCCTTTATAAAGGCCCGCCGCTGACCATCGCCTCGCTCGTCACCGAGCCGGCCCACTCGCTCATCGCGCAGAGCACCTCCAGCCGCGAGGCCGACGAACCCCTGAACGGCGACGGTTTCGGCGTGGGCTGGTATGTCCCCGCCCTCTCGGACAAGCCCGCCGTCTTCCGCTCGGTCACCCCCGCGTGGAACAACGGCAATCTGCTTGACCTGGCCCGCGTCACCCGCAGCCACCTCATCATGGCCCACGTCCGCGCCGCCACCCGCGGCCTGCCCGTCACCGAACTCAACTGCCACCCCTTCCAGTTCGGCCGCTACGCCTTCATGCACAACGGCGATGTCGGCGGGTTTGCGCACATGCGTCGAAAACTCCTGGGTTCGCTCAGCGATACCGCCTTTGGCGCGATCAAGGGCTCCACCGATTCCGAGCACCTCTTTGGCCTCTTCCTCGACGAGATCGAGAAACGCGGCGAGGGCGAGGGTGCGCCCCGCCTGGCCGATGCGCTCCTCGCCGCCGTGCAGCGCGCCGACGCCCTCTCGCGCGAAACAGGCCGGAACGAGCGCAGTTATCTGAACATCGCCGTGGCCGACGGCAAATCCGCCGTCGCCCTGCGCTGGACCAACGACGACCCCGCCCACGCCTCGAGCCTCTACCTCCACACCGGGCGTCGCTACGCCTGCAAGGACGGCGTGTGCGCCATGATCCAGCCCGAGGCGGGCCAGGGCGCGGTCATCGTCTCGAGCGAACGCCTCAGCGAAGACCCCGGCTGGCAGGTCATCAATCCCAATCACGCCCTGCTCATCCACGAAGACTCCACCGTCGACTTCCGCCCCGCGGCATAGGCGGGCAATCCCACGCTCGATCCCGCGTTACGCTCCACCGGAGGGTTCTGTCATGCGCATCCGTCGCTGCTGTGTTGTCACGCTCGTTTCACTCGCATCGCTGCTGCCCGCAACGCTCGCGTCCGCCCAGCCGCCCGCGAACGATCAACCCGACGTGAGCACCCGCGACGACGCCACCCCCCCCGCCTACAAACTCGCCAAGGGCGGCCTCGCCACCAGCGTGGCAGATCTGACCCTCACCCGCGACGGCGTCGAGGTCCCCATCCGGGTGCGCTTCCCCACCAACGCCCCCGGGCCCGTACCGCTCGTGCTCTTCTCGCACGGCATGGGCGGTTCGTTCGACTCCTTCAGCAACCTCACCGAGCACTGGGCCTCGCACGGCTATGTCGTGATCCTGCCCACGCACGCCGACTCGATCAAGCGTCAGCGCGAGCAAGGCCGCGACCCGCGCGATTTCGCGCGCGACCCCGAGGCCTACCGCGCCCGCGTCGATCTCGTCGGGCGCGTCGATGATCTCAAGGCCATCCTCGACTCGCTCGCCACGATCGAGGAAAAAATCCCCGCCCTGCGCACGCTCGACGCCAAGCCCCTGATCGACCGCGAGAGCATCGGCGTCGCGGGCCATTCCGCCGGCGCGTTCACGGCCCAACTCTGCGTCGACGTCAAGGTCCGCACGCGCAGCGCCCTGCGCGGCGAGCGCATCGGCGACCCCCGCATCGACGCCGCGATCATCATCTCGGGCCAGGGCACCACCAGCCGCAACCTGATGGAAGACTCGTGGAAGGGCGTCACCCGCCCGATGCTCGTCATTGCCGGGTCCAAGGACGTCTCGGGTGTTGGCAACGAAACCCCCGAATCACGCCGCCACCCCTACGAACTTTCCCCTTCGGGCGATAAGTACCTCCTCTTCATCGAGGGGGCGACGCATTCGTCGTATCAAGGCAAAGACGGCGAGGGCCGCCGTGCCATGCTCGTGGCCAGCGAGAAGCCGACGACCGACATCGCGATCATCGCCGACGCCGTCGCCGCGCAGACCCTGGCCTTCCTCGATGCCTATCTCAAGGGCGACGCGGCCGCGAAGGACTATCTCGCCCGTGATCACGTCCGTGCGATCGACAAGGCGATCCACGCCGAGCACAAGTAACCCATACACCCTTTGACACCACTCCGCCCTACCCCACCTCGTGGGGCAGGCGGCCCGCCTGCCCCTTCACGTTCTACACCCTCTCGTGGGCTGGCTGCCCGCCTGTTCAATTCTTGCTCTGCTCTGCTCTGCTCTCCTCAGCGGTCCGGGTGGCACAGGCGTCCCGCCTGTGCATGCTCCGCTCTGCCATTTCCGCTCCCCGTGCCACCTAGATCCGCCTCGGATCTCGGTGCTCTGGCTGATGGACAAGACATCGCGATCGGTCAAGGCCCCGATCTCGATGGCACGGGCTCACCACCATCTACACCTTCCGATCGAGCAGGCGATACCCCACCGCCTCGGCGACGTGCTCGGGCCCGATCGACGCCTCGCCCGCGATGTCCGCGATCGTGCGCGCCACCCGCCGGATCTTGTCATACGCCCGCGCCGACAGCGACAACTCGCCCATCGCCCGCCCGAGCAGCGCCATCGCGTCGTCGCTCAGCCCCGCCAGCGCGTCGAGTTCCTTCCCGCTCAGACGCGCGTTGGGCTTGATCCCCTGGCGTGCGGCTTGACGCCCGCGCGCACCGCCCACCTGCGCGCGCATCTGCGCGGTGCTCGTCCCCACCGGCGCCTGCGACAACTGTTTCCACGGCACCCCGGGCGCCTCGACGTGGATGTCGATGCGATCGAGCAGCGGCCCGCTCAGGCGCTCCATGTACTTGTCCATCGCCCGACGCCCGATCTCGCCCGGGGGCATGTCCCCCTTGGGCGTGGGGTTCATGGCGGCGACCAGCATGAAACTCGCCGGAAAACGCACCGCCGCGTGCGACCGGGCGATCGTCACCACGTGGTCCTCGAGGGGCTGACGCAGCGCCTCGAGCACATCGCGCGGGAACTCGGGCAGCTCATCCAGGAACAACACGCCGTGGTGCGCCAGCGAGATCTCACCCGGGCGCGGCACGATCCCGCCCCCGACGATCGCCGGCGTGCTCGCCGTATGGTGCGGCGAACGCACCGGGCGCGACGTGATCAGCCCCTGCCCGGGCTGGAGTTGCCCCGCGGCCGAGTAGATCCGTGTCACCTCGACGGCTTCGTCGGGGCTCAGCGGGGGGAGCACGCCCGGCAATGCCTTGGCCATCATGGTCTTGCCCGTCCCCGGCGGGCCGAGCATGAGCAGATTGTGCCCGCCCGCCGCCGCCACCACGATCGCCCGCTTCACCGCCTCCTGCCCGCGCACCTCGGCGAAGTCGATCGGCGCGGGCGCCTCGCGCAGCATCGTGGACACGTTGGCTCTGGGCACGGGGTTGGGTTCGAGCGCGCCCGTCAACAGCCCCACGACCTCCGCCATTGTGCGCACGCCGTAGACCTCGATCCCCTCGACGACCGCGGCCTCGGCGGCGTTGTCGGCGGGCACGACGATCCCCCGCGCGCCTCGCTTGGCCGCCAGCGACGCCAATGCAATCACCCCCGCCACCGGACGCACCCGCCCATCAAGGGCGAGTTCCCCGGCGAAGAGCAGCGTCCGCGGATCGAGCCCCTCGCCGTCACGCGTCACCGGGGGTAGAACTCCCTGCACGCCCAGCAGCCCGACCGCGATGGGTAGGTCATACACCGGCCCTTCCTTGCGCAGGTGTGCCGGGGCGAGGTTGATGACGATGCGCCCCAGAGGCGAGGCGTATCCACTGTTGGCCATCGCCGAGCGCACGCGTTCGACCGATTCCTTGACCGCCGCGTCGGGCAGACCGACCACCACGGGGCGCGCGTCGATCGCGGTCTCATCGTGGTCGATCTCGACCTCGCATAAGAGCGCGTCGATCCCCTGAAGCAGATAAGATTGAACCCGGGCGAGCATCGCGCCGGAAGCATACCGAACAAGCAACGATCAGGTTGGCAACCCGGGTTTCAACCCCGGTTGGTGGGGGAAACAGCGTGCACGACGGTTCGACACAGTCCTTGGCCTTGGCGATCGGGGTGGGTTCGCTCGTGGCGGCGGTCTGTTCTCGCCTCAAGATTCCCGCGGTCCTTCCCCTGCTCGTCACCGGCGTTGTGCTGGGCGGTTCGGGCCTGGATCTGATCGATGGCGATTCGCTCGGGGCGGCGTTCAAGGCCTTCATCGCCGCCTCGATCGGCCTGCTCGTTTTCGAGGGGGGGCTGCATCTCTCGCGCAAGGAACTGGGCAAGGCCCCAAGGGCCGTGGTCGGGCTGTTGACGGTCGGCGCGCTGGCGACGTGGGGCGGCGTGGCCATCGCGGCGCGCTATCTCATCGGGCTCGACTGGCCCGTCGCTTTGGTGCTGGGGGCCGTGCTCATCGTGACCGGGCCCACGGTGATCCAGCCGATCCTCCGACGCCTCCCGCTCAAGCCCGGCCTGCACTCGGCCCTCGCCGCCGAGGGCATTCTGATCGACCCCATCGGTGTGATCATCTCGATCTCGATGCTCGAGGTGGCGATCATTCTGCTCGAGGGCGGGGGTGCGCTCAACGCGCCCGAACTGCTGATGAAACTCGTGCGCCCCTTCGGCGCGGGGATCGGCGTGGGCGTCGCGGTGGGCCTGCTGGCGATGCTGATGATGAAGATCGCCCGCACCGCCGGGCGCATCGACCCCTCGCGCGTCAACCTGATCGGCATCGGCGCATGCATGGTGGCGGTCGGCGCGGGCGAGGCTATCGCCCCCGAGGCTGGGCTGGTGGCGGCGACCATCGCCGCGATCCTGCTGGCCAACACGAATGTCCCGGGCGCGCGCGAACTCCACCAGTTCAAGGAGACCCTCGCCACGATGCTCGTGGGCACGCTCTTCGTGCTGCTGGCTTCGCGCTTCGACATCAACCGCCTGCTGAACGTCACCGCCATGGACTGGCTCTTCGTGGGCGTGGTGATGTTCGTGGTTCGACCGATCAACATCATCGTCTCGACCGTCGGCTCGCGCCTCTCCTGGCGCGAGAAGGTCTTCGCCTCGCTCTTCGCTCCGCGCGGCATCGTGGCGGCGTCGGTCGCCTCGATCGCCGCCGTCCAGCTCACCGCCGCCGCCGGCGATAACGCCGACATCGCCCGCCAGGCGGCGACGCTCGACCTGCTGACCTTCCTCGTCATCGCCATCAGCGTGGCCTGGGCCGGGGGCCTGGGACGCCCGCTCGCGTGGCTGCTCAATGTTGGTGCGGGCGCGCCCGACGGCGTCCTCGTTGTCGGCGCGCATCCGCTCAACATCGCCCTGGCCAAGATCATCCAGGAGCACAAGGGCAAGGTCCTCATCGTCGACAGCAACCCGCTGCGCATCGCCTCGGCCCGCGCAGGCGGGCTCAAGGGCGAGGTCGGCGACGCCACCGACCCCCACTGGATCGAGAGCCACGTCCACCAAGGTCAGTTCGGCTGGCTCATCGCCTGCACCGGCAATGCCGACGTCGACCGCGTTGTCGCCCGCTGGGGGCGCGAACGCCTGGGCAAGGCGCGTGTGATGGAGGGGCTGGCCCCCATCGGCAGCCTGCCGCACGACCAGCACGATCTGGCCACGATCCTCGAGGCGATGGAAGACGGGCACGTCAACCTCGTCACCCTCGACAAGCCCCAGCCCGATGCCATCACCCTCGCCATGATCCGCGGCGAAAAGATCGCCCTCTGGGACGCCCCCGCCAAGCCCTCGCCCGACACCAGGTTCATCACGCTTGTGCGCCAGAAGGCCCACGTATAACGCGAGTCTCGTGCGTCACGCCTCGCACGCCCGCATCACGATCGCGCACCAGTCCGCCGCGGGCACGTCGGCGGCGTCGATCACCACGCACCCGGGCGTCGCCCGTAGTCGGCGCAGCCATGTGCGCTGGTTCTTGGCCAACCGCCGCGTGTCGATCTTCACTCGCTCGATCGCGTCGTCGAGCGTGCAGCGCCCATCAAGATGATCGACGACCTGGTGATACCCCAGCGCCTCGCCCGCCTGCCCGCGCAGGCGTCCGGCCTCGAGCAGCCCGCGGACTTCCTCGACCAGCCCCAGGTCGAACATCGTGCGTACGCGGGCGTTGATGCGCCGGTTGATCGCCTCGCTGGGCCAATCGAGCACCACCAGCACCCGGTCGTCGTGGACCGGGGTGGCGTCCCACTGGCGCTGGTGCGCGCTGATGGGCACGCCCGTCGCGCGAAAGACCTCGATCGCGCGGATCGTCCGGCGCAGGTCGTTGGGGTGCAGGCGGGCCGCGGCGGCGGGGTCCACACGTTCGAGTTCCCGGCGCAGTTCCGCAGCGGGCATCGCCCGCAACTGTGCGCGCAACGCGGGGTCTTCGCCCGGTCCCGCGAACAAGCCGTCCATCAGGGCCTTGATGTAGAGGTGGGTGCCACCGGCGACGACGGGGCAGCCGCCGCGTGTACGGATGTCGCCGATCGCCGCGTCGGCGCGGGTGAGCCAGTCGTGCACGCTGAAGGCATCGCCCGGGTCGGCGACGTCGATGAGGTGGTGGGGGACGCCCTTGCGCTCGTCGGGGGTGGGTTTGGCCGTCCCGATGTCCATTCCCCGGTAGATCTGGTAGGCATCGGCGGAAATGACCTCGCCCGGGCGGCCCCGGTCGCGCAGGGCCAGCGCGACATCGACCGCCAGGGCGGTCTTGCCCCCCGCGGTGGGGCCGGCGATGACAGGAAATCGCTGCATTCCGGGGTAGGGTAGTTCCCGCGACCTACCATGGTGCCTCCATGCCAATGCCTCGTGTGGCCATCGTCGGGCGACCCAATGCCGGGAAGAGCTCTCTCCTCAATATGATTGCGGGGGCCAAGGTCTCCATTGTCGACCCCACCCCCGGGGTCACCCGGGACCGGGTGACGGCGATCGTCGAACTCGAAGCGCCCGAGAACCGCGGCCCGCGCAAGCCTGTCGAGTTCATCGATACGGGCGGCTTTGGCGTGTATGTCGCCTCGGGCGAGCGGTACGACGAGGTCGGCTCGGACCTGTCGACGCTGACGCAGTCGATCGAATCGCAGATCGAACAAGCCGTCGAGAGTGCGGACGTAATCCTGCTCTGTGTCGACGCGCAGCAAGGGGTGACGGCCCACGACCGGGAGGTGGCCCGCCTGCTGCGCGAACACCGGCTGGGGCCTCAGTCTCAGGGTGCCCGCAAGAAGGGCGACGGCGCCCGCACGCAGGGCCCGCCCGTCCACGTCGTCGCCACCAAGATCGACGGTCCCAAGTGGGAGGGGTACGCGGCGGACCTGTCGAACCTGGGGTTCGGCGAGCCGATGATGGTCTCGGCCAAGAGCAACTATTTCCGGCGCGAGTTCCTTGAGAAAATCTGGGGAATGGTCCCGCTCTGGAAGGGCGAGGAGACGCGCCCGACCGACCTGATGCTGGCGATCGTGGGCAAGCGCAACGCGGGCAAGAGCACGCTCGTCAACACGATGGCGGGCGAGGAGCGGATGATCGTCTCGGAGATCGCCGGCACCACGCGCGACGCCGTCGACGTGCGGATGGAGTGGGACGGGCGTTCGCTGGTGGCGATCGACACGGCGGGGCTGCGCCGGCGCAAGAGTTTCCAGAGCATGGTCGAGGAGTTCGCCTTCGACCGCCTCAAGCGGGCGATCGACCGGGCCGACGTGGTGCTGCTGCTGATCGACGCTACCGAGCGCATCAGCCAGGTCGACGAGCAGCTGGCCATGATGCTGCAAAAAGCGCACAAGCCCGTCATCATTGTCGTGAACAAGTGGGACCTTGCCAAGGGCCAGATCGGGCGCAAGGGGGCCGAGGTCACCACGGGCGATTACGAGGATTACCTGCGCAAGGAACTCATCGGGCTGTCGTTCGCCCCCATCGCGTTCATCTCGGGCAAGACCGGGAAGAACGTGCAGAAGACCATCGACCTGGCGTTTGAGCTGCGCGAGCAGGCCTCGACCCGCGTGACCACGGGCAAGCTCAACCGACTGGTCCGCGGCATCATGGAGACGCGTTCGCCCACCGACACCAAAGGCACGCACGCCAAGGTCTTCTACGTCGCTCAAACCGACATCAACCCGCCCACCATCACGCTGGTGGTCAACGTGCCCGATCTTTTCCGCCCCAACTACCTGCGCTTCCTGATGAACCGCTTCCGCGAGGAACTGCCCTTCCCCGAGGTGCCCATCCGCATCGTCGTGCGGGCGCGGCGTCAGCGCGAGGAAGACATGGCCACACGCTCGACCGACACCATCGGCGATGAGATCCTCAGCGACGAGCACTCGAGCGAGGTCGCCACCATGGACCTGGGCGACGACGCCGAGAAGTACTTCGAGGATTAAGCGTCGTTCGCTCTTCGATGCACTCACCACGGACTCCCTGATGGTGCAGTAGGCAACGGTTGACGATCGAGCCGACACGTACCGCCCCGTCAGGGGCGGCGGAATGTCGCCACGGGTGAGCGAGTCTTCGAGCACAACCCGTGGAGCCCGGGCATCAATCCAATTTCCACTGTCTATCTCTTCCGCCCCGGCAGGGGCGGAGGAATCAATCGATGTCCCAGCGGCGCTTCCTCCGCCCCTGCCGGGGCGGGATGGGCTCAGCGCACCTCTCCACGGGTTGCGCTCGGTCGCCGTCGGCGACCTCGCTCCACCCGTGGCGACATCCTGGTCGGCCCTTCGGGCCTGCAAGAAGAAGAATTCTCCACAGTGCAGAAAGATGCATGCCCTACTGGCATGTGAACGGCATCACACCGATGTGCATTCGTCGAGGTACTTGAGCCGAGGTCTTCGCGCTTTCGACCGGTCAATACCCCGCGGGCTTGCCGCCCTTGCGCGGGTCGCTGGCAGCTTCCCACACGCCCTTGCCGCGCCGGATTACCTGGATCGTCCCGACGACCTTGCGCTGGCCCACATCATGCCCGCGATCGCGCAGGCCCGCGGGCACGTCGCCCGGCTCAAGCGCGGGCTCGAGTTCCACCCGGTTGGGGTGCCACTGGTGGTGGAACCGCGGCACGCGCACCGCGTCGCCCGCGGGCATGTCCCACGCCAGCGCATTGAGCAGCGTCTGGATTGTCCCGCTGATGATCCGCGGGCCCCCCGCCCCGCCCGCGATCAGGCGCACACCGGCATCTGCACCGACCACGATCGTCGGCGTCATGCTCGACAGCGGACGCTTGCCCGGCTGCGGCCGGTTACGCTCGGCGTGCGCGAGCCCGAAGGCGTTCGCGCGGCTGGTGCGCGTCAGGAAATCATCCATCTCGTCGTTCAGGATGAACCCGAACTCCTCGACCGCCACCATCGACCCGAAGATCAGGTTGATCGTCTCGGTGCAGGCCACGGCGTTGCCCTGCGCGTCGATGACGCACAGGTGGCTGGTGCCCCCGTCCTCGGGCAGAGGCGTGCCGTAGGTCTCGGGCGATCGCGTGCGAGAGAGATCGATGGCGTCGGCCATGGCGTACAAGTACGTGCTGTCGAGCAGGCGCTGCGTGGGCACGTCGACAAAGTCGGGGTCGCCCATCCAGCGAGCGCGGTCGGCGAAGGAAGTTTTGAAGGTCTCGGCGAGCAGGTGGATGTACGCCGCGCTGTTGTGGGCCTTGGCGTTCACGAGCCTGGAGAGGTCGGCGTCGCGTCGGTCGAGCATGGCGAGGGTCTGGGCGAGGACGATGCCGCCGCTGCTGGGCGGGGGCATGGTGAGGATGCGATTGCCGCGCCATGAATGCTCGAGGACGGGGGTCTCCTTCACGCGATAGCTTTCGAGGTCGGCCAGCGTGAGGCGGTTGTCGGTGGCCTTGGCGATGGCGCGGGCGATCTCGCCCTTGTAGAAGGCGTCGTGGCCCTGCTCGGCGATGAGGCGCAGCGCGCGGGCCTGCTCGGGCACGTGGATGCGATCGCCGACCTTGACCCGGCCGCCCATGAGGAAGCGGTCCCATAGGAAGCGGAAGCGATCGCGCCGCGTCGCGTCCTTGGCGAACCAAGGAAGAACGAGGTCGTCGTGGTGCGCGGTGTTGGCGTAGTGGTCGTCGACGAGGAAGCCCGATTCGGCCAGGCGGATGGCGGGGGCGAGGACCTGCGCACGGCTCATCGTGCCGTACTTCTCGAGGGCGTAGAGCAGCCCCGCGACGGTGCCGGGGGTGCAGACGGCCTTGGGTCCGTGGGTGGGCGAATCGGGGTCGGGGTCGGATTCAAACACGGTGGGGGTGACCCACGCGGGGCCCGTCTCGCGATAGTTGATGGCGGTGGTGACTGGGCCCGTGCGCGGGTGCTGGCGCAGGTGGATCACCATGAAACCCCCACCCCCGATGCCGCAGGAATAAGGGCGGACGACCGAGAGGGCGAAGCTGGTGGCGACGGCGGCGTCGACGGCGTTTCCCCCGGCCTTGAGTATTTCGGCCCCGGCCTGGCTGGCGAGTTCGTGGTCGGCGGCGACCGCCGCGGTTGCAAAACTGGACACGTGGGTCTCCTGGCCCTGGACGCGCGTAACGAGAGACGCGGTCAGGGCGAACAAGGCGGCGAGCGTTCGCATTGATTTCTCCACCGACGTCCACGATATCAACCCGTGGACACCGAGGTTCTCCCGCCATGAAGCATCGTCCCTGGGTTATCGGTTTGGTGGCCTTGTTCACCTCGGTCGCCGTGGGCGATGGTCCCTTCGATGGGCACCAGGTTCTGCGCGTCGAGACGCGGACGCTCCAGGAACTGGCGGCGGTCTCGGCGCTGAGCGAGACCGTCTGGTCGTGCACCCCGGGCGTGGGCGCGGTCGATGTGCAGGCCACCCCGGCCCAGCGGGCCCAGATCGAGGCGATGGGGCTGCCCGTGTGTGTGCTGGTCGATGATGTGCAGGCCTTGGTCGACGCCGAAGCTGCCCAGATCGCGATGACGCGCGCGCAGGCCGACGCGGCGTGGTTCGCGACGTTCCGCACGTTCGATGAGATCCACGCACGCCTTGACCATTACGCAGCGACATACCCGGCGATCTGCGAGGTCTTTGTCGCGGGGCAGACGCTCGAGGGGCGTCCGATCAAGGGCATCCGTCTCAGCGCACCCGACATGCCGGGCAACCCGCGTGCGACGCGCCCGCAGGTGCTCTTCAACGGCACGCAGCACGCGCGCGAATGGGTCAGCCCCATGACCGTCATGTTCCTGGCCGACTCACTCGCCGAGGGCTATGGAAGCGTTCCCGCGATGACCGCGGCGCTGACGGATTTCGAGGTGATCCTGATCCCGATCGTCAACGCGGACGGGTATGTCTATACCTGGGCCGCCTCGCAGAACCGCATGTGGCGCAAGAACCGTCGCCCCAACGCGGGGGGCAGTTTCGGCGTCGACCCCAACCGCAACTGGGGCTATGAGTGGGGCGGGGCCGGGGCGAGCACCACGCCCTCCAACGACACCTACCGCGGGCCTTCGGCCTTCTCCGAGCCCGAGACGCAGGTGATGCGCGACTTCATCAGCGCCCAGCCTCGCCTCCGCGCCCACATCGACTTCCATTCGTATTCACAGCTGATCCTGTCGCCCTGGGGCTACACGCCGGATGTCCCCGCGGATCACGACCTGTTCACCCTGTTCAATCGTCGCCTCGAGACCGCCCTGGCGATCAACGGCATGACGTATCTCGGCGGCCCGTCGAATACCACCATCTACCCCGCCAGCGGCGTGATGCCCGATTGGGTTTATGGCGCTCGTGGCGTCAAGTCCTGGACCATCGAACTGCGCGACACCGGCCAGACCGGGTTCATCCTCCCCGCGGACCAGATCCTGCCCACGGGCATCGAGAATCTCAACGGCGTGCTGACCCTGCTCGACACGCTGCGCGAGCCGTTGTATCTCACGCTCGATTCCAGCGTGCCCGCGGCGATCGCGTCGAGCCAGACTTGGTCGATGCGGGTCAAGGCCCGGTCCAACACGGCGGTGCTCTCGGGCATGCCCGTGGCGCACGTGCGCAACCCTGGCGGCGAGTTCGCTCCCATCGCCGCATCGTCGCTGGGTCAGGACACCTTCAGCGTGGAGATGCCCTCGCTGGGGTGCAACACCGCGCTCGAATATTACTTCGAGGCGCAGGGTGCGCAGGGGCAGATCGTGCGGCTGCCCGCCGACGCCCCCGCGTCGTTCTTTCGCACCGATGCCTTCGACGTGTATGACCTCTTCGTGGACGACATGGAGACGGACCGGGGCTGGACCGTCGGCTCACCCCAGGACAACGCGACCGCGGGCTTCTGGGAGCGGGCCGACCCCGAGCCCACGCCCGCGCAGCCGGGCGATGATCACACCCCCGCACCGGGCGTGCTCTGCTGGGTGACCGGGGCCGCCGCCGGCGGCTCGGTCGGCGCCAACGACGTGGACGGCGGGCAGACCACGCTCACCAGCCCTGTCTTCTCCGCGCTCCCGCCTGCGGGCACGGTCGCGCGGCGCACCTCTATCTCATTCTGGTACTGGTACTCGAACAACCAAGGGTCGAACCCCAACCAGGACACCATGCCCGTCGAACTCTCGACCGACGGCGGCGCGACCTGGCAGACCATGGGGATCATCAGCGGCAACCTCAACCGCTGGGAGCAGCAGACCTACACGCTCATGTCCACGCTCGCCCCGACGGGCACGATGCGGATGCGATTCATCGCCCGCGACCTGGGCGGCGGCTCGATCGTCGAGGCCGCCATTGATGACGTGCGCGTCTATGTCGAGGCCTGCCCGCGCTCGGGCGACTTCAATGGCTCGGGCGGTGCGCCCGACGATGCCGACGTCGCCGACTTCTTCGCCGCCTGGAACGCGGGCGACCCCAGCGCCGACTTCGACGGCTCGGGCGGCACGCCCGACGACGCCGACGTCGCCTTGTTCTTCGAGGCGTGGAACCGGGGTTGAACCGGCACGCCCGCGCGGGGCGTGAGTTGCGCGTCGAGGCCTTGCCGCAGCGGCGGGATTAGCCGCGCTTGAAGAGCGTGAGCAGGAAGCGCGTGGGCTCGTTCGCCTTCAGGCTGTGGCGCGCGTTCGCCGGCATCACCAGCCAGTCGTGCGGGCCCATCTCGCGGGTCTGCCCATCGATCGTGAACCGCAGCCGCCCGTCGAGCACGTGCACCGCGGCAGCGAACGGAGCCGCGTGCTCGCTCATCTCCTGCCCCTGGTCCATCGCGAAGATCACGACTTTTCCCTCGGGCAGGTTGAGCAGCGGCTTGCTGACCGTCGCCCCGGGCGTGATCGGGCAGGCGTCGCCAAGCCCGAGGAAGCGGGGCGTGTCGGCGTCGGTGGGGGGTGTGGGCATCGACAACTCCTTCATGGTCGTGATCGGGAATCGTATTCGGTTCGATCGTGCGTCTCGCCGGGCCGGCGCATGATGACGAGCGCGCGTGGCGTGCCTCCTACGCTTACGGATGCTCCCCCCGCGTGAGAGCAGCCGTGCCCGCTATCGCGAGTATCTCGCGAAACGGCGGAAGGACCGTACCTACGCCGCACGCGGCACCGACGAGCGAGCCACCCGTCCCGACAAGTACAAACGCTCGCGCTCCTTCGCCGAGTTGCTGGGCGAACTCTGGCGCGCGTCGGGGCGGCATCAGCGGGCCATCCTCTTCGCCCTGGGCACGCTGACCCTCGTCACCTGCATGGGCCTGGCCCTGCCTGCCTCGACCAAGTTCGCCATCGATTACATCCTCACCGACAACCCCGGCCCATCGGGAATCCCCGACGCGCTCGCGGCGCGCCTGCCCGTCGAGAACCGCGAGGCGCTGCTGTGGATGCTGGGCGGGGTGCTGGTGGCAATCGCGCTCGTCGCCGTTTCGATCGGCACCGTGGGACGCTGGCAGATGACGCGCGTGACCAAGCGCGTGCAGACCGAGCTGCGACGGGCGGCGTTCGAGCGGGCCGTTGCCCTGCCCCTGCACCGCATCCAGCACTACAAGAGCGGGGGGATGGCCAGCCTGCTGCGCGAGGACGCCTCCCAGACGGGCGACCTGCTCTTCTCGCTCTTCTACAACCCATGGCGGGCGGTGGTGCAGTTTGTCGGCACGCTCTCGGTCCTTGCCTGGGTCGATTGGCGGATGCTCGCGGGCGCCCTGCTGCTGCTGCCCGCGGTCTGGATCACGCACAAGACCTGGATCTCGCGCATCCGGCCCGTCCACCGCGACGCCAAGTATGTGCGCCAGGGCATCGACGCCACGACGACCGAGGCCTTCGGCGGGATGCGCGTCGTCCGCGGGTTCTCGCGCGAGCGCACCGAATCCACCCGCTTCACCACCAGCCAGCAATACCTGGCGCGGCTCGAGATCCTGGTCTGGTGGTGGAGCCGCGCCGTTGACATCGCCTGGTCGGTGCTTATTCCCGCCGCCAGCGCGCTGGTGCTGGCCTACGGCGGGACGCAGGTCCTGCGCGGGAACCTCACCATCGGCGACGTCATGATGTTCTCGACCTACCTGCTCATGCTGCTGGGCCCGCTCGAGACGCTGACGTCGACGGCGGCGAACGTGCAGGGCAATCTCGCCGCCTTTGATCGCGTGCTCGACCTGCTGGGCGAGGCGCGCGAGTTCGAGGGCGAACGCGACGGGCGCGTCGTGCAGCGCGGGCAGGTCCGCGGCGAGATCGAGGTGCGCGACGTCTGGTTCACGTATCCGCGCGTGACGCGCAAGGGCACGCCGGGCGACCAGCCTCCACCCGAGCCGGTGATCCGGGGGATTTCGTTCGCCGCCCGGGCGGGCACGACGACCGCGCTGGTGGGTGTGTCGGGCTCGGGCAAGACGACGCTGTGCAACCTGATCGCGCGGTTCTACGACCCCCAGCAGGGGAGTGTCCTGCTCGACGGGCTCGATCTGCGTGAGATCGACGTGCACTCATACCGCTCGCTGCTGGGCATCGTCGAGCAGGACGTGTTCCTCTTCGACGGCACGATCGCGGAGAACATCGCGTATGCGCGGCGTGACGCGGGGAATGAGGCCATCCGCGACGCCGCCCGCGCCGCCAACGCCGACGCCTTCATCGACGCCCTCGACCACGGGTACGACACGCTGATCGGTGAGCGGGGAGTTCGCCTCAGCGGCGGGCAGAAGCAGCGCATCGCCATCGCCCGCGCGCTGCTGGCCGACCCGCGGATCCTGATCCTCGACGAGGCGACGAGCAATCTCGATTCCGAGAGCGAGGCGATGATCCAGCGTTCGCTCGCCACGCTGATGCGCGGGCGCACGTGCTTTGTCATCGCCCACCGGCTCAGCACGATCCGCCACGCCGACCAGATCCTGGTGCTCGACCAGGGCAGGGTGATCGAATCGGGCACGCACGAAGCGTTGATGCACGCGGGCGGGCGCTACGCCGACCTGCTGCGCCTGCAGTTGCTGGGTGAGCCCTCGCCCGTCAGCCGCTGATTGGCGTGTGGAGTGTCTGTGCACAAGCAGCCCGAGCGTGAGCGAGGGCTTTCTTTGCTCAATAGCCAGAGCAAGAGGGCCCTCCCTGACGGTCGGGCTGCGTGTCAGGAGCATGCGATTGTCGGGGTGCCACGACCCGCGGGCGGTCTGCCGCCCGCGCGTCGTGAGGATGATGAATAGCTCATTCAGTCGGACACCACGCGCCGCGCCGACGCGTCGGGTGGTGGCACCCAGTCAAGCAGGAGCCTTCGGCGCGGTTGTGGTCAGCCGCTGACCAGTTCGCTCGGGGCCAGCGTCTTCTCGTCCACCCGCTGGATGCTCGCGCCCAGCGAGCGCAGGCGGTCTTCCAGGCGCTCGTACCCGCGGTCGAGGTGGTAGACGCGGTTGACGATCGTGGTCCCCTCGGCGGCCATGCCCGCGAGCACCAGCCCCGCGCTGGCGCGAAGATCGCTGGCCATCACCGGCGCGCCCTTGAGTTGACGCACCCCCGAGATCACCACCGTCGAGCCCGTCCGCATCAGGTTCGCCCCCATGCGCGACAGCTCGGCCACGTGCAGGAATCGGTCGGGGAAGATCCGCTCGGTGATGATGCTGTTCCCGTCCGCCAGGCAGAGCAAGGCCATGAGTTGAGCCTGCAGATCGGTCGGGAAGCCCGGGTGCGGCTGGGTCGTCACCTCGACGGGGCGCAGCACCCGGTCGCACGTCACACGCACGCTGCGGCGCTGCGGGTCGTCGCCGCGAGAGGGGTCGCTCGTCGCGCTCGTCACGCTCAGCGCGGGCACCTTTTGACGCGACTGGGCCAGGTTGGCCAGGGGTTGCACATGCACACCCGCCATGTCGAGGAAATAGGTGGTGGCCAGCAGCGCGTCGAGCGGGCAGTTGTCGAGCGTCAGGTCGCCGTTGGTGATTGCCGCGGCCATCATGAGCGTGCCCGCCTCGATACGGTCGGCCATGACGGAGTAGTCGGTGCCGCGGAGTTCCTCGACCCCGTCGATGATGATCCGGGGCGAGCCGTGCCCGCGGATCTTGGCGCCCATGGCGATAAGCATGGTGGCCAGGTCGACGATCTCGGGCTCGCAGGCGGCGGACTCGATGATGGTGGTTCCGCGGGCCAGGGCCGCGGCGCACATGACGTTCGCCGTCCCCAGCACGGTCGAGCCGAAGGCCCCGCCCAGGAAGACGGTGGCGCCGACCAGCCCGCCGGCGGGAGCCTCCGCGACGATGTCGCCCCCGTTGAGGGTGATGGTGGCACCCAGGGCGCGCAGGCCCCGCAGGTGCAGATCGACGGGGCGTTCGCCGATGGCGCACCCGCCCGGGAGCGAGATGCGGGCGTGCCCGCGCTTGGCCACGAGCGGGCCCAGGGTGCTGATCGAGGCCCGCATGGTGCGGACGATCTCGTAGCGGGCGTGGCAGGCGGAGGGGTCGGTGGTCTTGAGGGTGTACACGCCCCCCTTTGGGGTCTCGTCCTGGCGGGTCATACCCAGTTCGGCCAGCAGGCCGACCATGCTGCGGATATCCGCGAGGTCGGGCACGTCGCGCAGGGTGATGACATCGTCGGTGAGGAGGGTCGCCGCCAGCAGGGGGAGCGCGGCGTTCTTGGAGCCGTTGACGCGGACCCGCCCGAACAACCGCCTGCCGCCCTCGATCACGAACGTATCCATATGTCTCGCCCCCGAAAAGGGCCCCTGGCGGGCCTGGGTGTCTGGCTCGCGCGGCGGGTGCCGCGTCCGATCATAGATCGGCGCGCGCACGCTCCGGGCTTGTGCGCCTTGTTCTCGGAACGGCTCAACCAGCCCAGTTTTCCTACGCCGCGCAGACCCACGACTCGCCGGGGCGGTGGGGGCGATGCGCGTGGCCGCGGGTGGCATCGCGGGCGGGTGTATTTGACCGTTGTGGTGGAACGCCCATCGGGGGCGGTGGAAGTGCGGCTGACCAGGAGGACTTTGGATGAACGGCAACCGGAACACTCTGACGCTGGCGGGGGCGATGCTCCTGGTGGCGGGCTTCGCGGGGACGGCCTTCGCGAGTTCGAACGGCTCCTCGACCGACCCGTACGCGAGCCTGCCCTCGTCGCTGGAACTGACCGGTGTCGTGCGCGACTTCCGCGAGCGGAGCGTTTCGGGTGGGCACCCGGACTTCGAACGCCAGCCCTCGAGCGGCTTTGCGCATTACTTCAACCTTGTCCAGGACGACCTCGATAGCGAGGGCAAGCCCCAGTTCCGGTCCACCGGCAACAAGATGTCGTCGCAGTGGCGCGACGCGGCGGGGCGCAACCGCATCCCCAACCGCAGCTACATCGCCTCGCGTCCGGGTGACGTGAACGGTGCTCACGCCACGACGGCGGGCGGCGCGGTCGTCAGCAGTGACTCGCTGCGTCAGTGGTACCGCGACGTGCCGGGCGTCAATGTCAGCCGCCAGTTGTCGCTGAACCTGGTCCGCACCCCCGGGACCAACATCTATACGTTCAACGACCGGACCGACCCCACCTACAGCAATCGCGGCGGGTTCTTCCCGATCAACGGCGAGCTGCTGGGCAACTCGGGCGGCGGCGGCGTGGCCAACACCAACTACCACTTCACCTTCGAACTCGAGACCGAGTTCATGTACCGGCAGGGCCAGGGCCAGGTCTTCACCTTCACGGGTGACGACGACGTCTTCGTCTTCATCGACGGGAAGCTGGTCATCGACATCGGCGGCGTGCACTCGGCCATCAGCCAGTCGATCGATCTCGACCGCCTGACCTGGCTGCAGGACGGGCGCAACTACAAGCTCAAGTTCTTCTTCGCCGAGCGTCACCGCACGCAGTCCAACTTCCGCATCGATACGACCATCCAGCTGCGCACGGTCGACCCCCCCGTGACCACCGCCCTCTACGACTAAGCACCCCGTGACCGGGGGCCATGGCGCGCGTCGCACCGCGCCAAGGCAGGACTCGAGGGCTCGCGTGCGGCGGACGGCCTGGCCCCACTGGGACTGCTACCAGCCAGGGGGAGCGGGAGAGAGCACCAGGTCGTCCGCCCGTGCCTTGCCTGAGGATTGATCCGGATGGAGTTCCACGCCCGGGCTGGCCATGGTGGCCGCCCGGGCGTATTCCTTTTTGTCCCCCACGTTTGCCCTTCCTCCCTAGACTCGTTGGGCGTCACGCGCGTTTGTATTCGCTAACCTGTAGTCGACCCGCAACGCTCGGGCGCCGTTGCCTAGGAAGTTCGGTGCCGGGTTGGTGCGCGAGGCGCATCAGTGAGGCGTGAACGGAGGGGCCGGCACGTGTGGAAATGGGTACTTGGTGTTTTTCTCGCCATCCTGCTCGCGCTCGCGGGCGTGGGATACTGGGCCTTCAGCAGCGGCAAGCTCGATTCGATCATCGAGCAGTTCAAGCCGGGCGGGAAGCCCACGCAGGTCCGGCTTGCCGTGTCGGAACGGGGCGACCTGGTGCGGGTGGTCTCGGCCCCGGGCCAGATCGAGCCCAAGATCAAGGTTGAAATCTCGGCGCAGGTCTCGGCCCGGATCATCGCCTTGCCCTTCCGCGAGGGGCAGCGGGTGAAGAAGGGCGACGTGGTGGCGCGCCTTGAGCAGGAGGACCTGGCGGCCCTGGTGGATTCGGCCAAGGCCGAACTCAAGAGCCGCGAGGCGCAGTTGGAGGGGGCCAAGGCGGCGTTCGCAGCCAATCGCCTCGATCTCAACCGCCAGCGCGAACTCTATTCGACCAACGACATCGCCAAGGCCGTCCTCGACCAGACCGAGGCCGAGTTTGCCCGGGCCGAGGCGCAACTCAAGAGCGCCGAGTTCGCCATCGAGATCGCGCGGGCGAACATCACCCGCGCTCAGAAGGATTTCTCGAACACCACGATCGAGGCCCCCTTCGACGGGGTCATCACGCGCGTGGACGCCGATCCGGGCGAGCTGGTGGTGGTGGGCACGCTCAACAACCCCGGCTCGGTCTTCATGGAAATCGCCGACCTTTCGCAGATGCTCCTCAAGACCCGCGTGGACGAGGCGAACATCGCCCCCGTCAAGGTGGGCCAGAAGGCCACGGTCTATGTGAACTCCTTCCCCGACACATCATTCATGGGCACGGTCGAGAAGGTCGGGCTCAAGCGACTGGTGGACCGGGACGGGACGGCGTACTTCGAGTGCGATGTGCTGATCGAGAAGCCCGACGATGTGCTGCTGCGCCACGGCATGACCGCCAACGCGGACATCCAGGTCGAGGTGATGCGCGACGTGGTGAAGGTGCCCAGCCAGACGGTGCTGGACCGGGCGATCGACGACCTGCCGCGGAACATCACCGACAACAACCCGCTGGTGGACATGACCAAGAAGTTCACGCGCGTGGTGTACGTGCTCGATGGGGAGAAGGCCAGGGCCGTGCCCGTCACCATCGGGGCCTCGGACCTGACGGACACGGTGATCACGGCGGGGCTCGAGCCGGGGTTGTCGATCGTCGCGGGACCCTTCAAGATCCTGCAGGGGCTCAAGCACGACCAGCGCGTGATGGAAGAGAAGCCCGAGGAGAAGGACGCGTCGGGCAAGGACGGGGCGGACAAGGCCGAGCCGAGCGGCACGAGCAAGGGCGGGGCGTAGATGTCGGAAGCGCCGGTGATCCGAATCCGTGGGCTGCACAAGGTGTACCGCATCGGCACCGAGAAGGTGCACGCGCTGCGGGGCGTCGACCTGGACATCATGCCCAACGAGTTCGTGGCAATCATGGGGGCGTCGGGCTCGGGCAAGAGCACGCTGATGAACATCCTGGGGTGCCTCGACACGCCGTCGCAGGGCGAGTATCTGCTGCGGGGCAAGGGCGTGGCGCGGATGAACGCCGCCCAGCTCGCCAAGGTCCGCAACGAGCAGATCGGCTTTGTCTTTCAGAGTTTCGAGTTGCTCAACCGCGCCACCGCGCTGCGCAACGTGATGCTCCCGCTGCTCTACTCGAAGCGTCACTGGTTTGCGGCGGGCAAGCGGGCCAAGCGCGCCCTCGAGCGCGTGGGCCTGGGCGATCGGATGACGCACAAGCCCAACCAGTTGTCGGGCGGGCAGCGCCAGCGCGTGGCGGTGGCGCGGGCGGTGGTCAACCAGCCGAGCATCCTGCTCGCCGACGAGCCCACGGGCAACCTCGACAGCACCACCAGCGACGAGATCATCGGGCTCTTCAAGGCCCTGCACACCGAGGGCCAGACGATCCTGATCGTGACGCACGAGGAAGACGTGGCCGGGCACGCCGACCGGATCGTGCGCCTGCGCGACGGGAAGATCATGTCCGACCACCCGACGAGCCGGGACCCGATCCACCAGGCGTATGTGCAGCGGGCGCTCGAGCACGCCAAGTCGCTCGCGGGGCAGGCGGGGGTGGCGTCATGACGTGGATCCCGAGGCTGCTGCTCCAGACCGTGCTGCTGGCCCTGACGCAGATCTGGGCCAACAAGGTGCGCGCGATGCTCACGACGCTGGGCATCATCATCGCGGTGGCCGCGGTGCTGACGACCGTGGGGGCGATGCAGGGGTTCAAGAGCTTCCTGCTCGACCAGTTCGCCACGGTCGGCGCGAACAAGGTCTGGATCTTTCCGCGCATGCCCGCGGGCCAGCGCGAGCGGTTCAGTTTCCGCCAGATCCGCCTGAACACGGCCCAGATCGACAGCATCGCGCCGCGGGCCCCCTCGCTGGCGAGCATCACCCCGGTGATGCAGCTCAACGCCACGGTGCAGCACGGCGAGCGCGTGCGCCAGTTCGTGCTGGTGCAGGGCGTGCGCCCCAGTTGGCACGAGATCGAGGAGCGGGCCGTCGTCGTGGGGCGCGAGCTGATGCAGGTGGACGAGGACGAACGCCGCCAGATCTGTCTGGTCAACGACAAGGCGCTCGAGGAGTTGGCGCTCAACACCGACCCCACGGGCACGGTGATCCTGGTCGACGGGCGTCGGTTCATGATCGTGGGCGTGGTTGAGACCAAGCAGGTCAGCCCGATGTTCGGCGGGAACGAATCGCAGACCGAGGTCTTCATCCCCTTCCGCACGGGCGAGATGATGCGCCCCGAGCCGCGGCTGTACGCCATCGCCAAGACCAAGGCCCCGGAACTCTTCGACGACGCCAAGGCCGAGATCGGGGCGCAGTTGCGGCGCATCCGCAACCTCAAGCCCGACGACCCCGACACCTTCGGCATCGAGGCCATCGAGCAGGCGATCCAGCAGGTCAAGAGCGTGCTGGGCGGGGCGACGGCGATGCTCGCCGGGCTCGTCTCGATCGCGCTGCTGGTGGGCGGCATCGGCATCATGAACATCATGCTGGTGAGCGTGAGCGAGCGCACGCGCGAGATCGGTCTGCGCAAGGCCGTGGGCGCCAGGCCCGAGGTCATCCTGCTCCAGTTCCTTGTCGAGGCGGTCACGCTCTGCCTGATGGGGTGCGCGGTGGGGCTGGCGCTGGGCTTTGCGGCGGTGGCGGCGATGCGTTTCGCCCCCGATTCGCCCGTGGGCAAGGCCAGCGTCCCCATGTGGGCCGTCATCCTCGCCGCCGGGTTCTCGGCGGGCACGGGCGTGATCTTCGGCATGTTCCCCGCGATCAAGGCGGCCCGGCTCAACCCCATCGAGGCGCTGCGACATGAGTGAGTTACATGGACGGGCGAGGCGGGCATGCCGCGGGGCGGGTCTGGGGCTGTTGGCCCTGGTGCTGCTCGCGGGCGGGTGCGAGCAGAACCCCTTCGTGACGCACGAGTCGGACTATGGGCGGCGTGTGGCGATCGAACGCCTGCGCCGTGTCGAGCCGCTCGAGATCAATCGGTACGAGCGCCCGCGCGACGAGGTGCCCGCCACGCCGACCACCCCGGCCCCGGATCGGTTCGCGGGGCTGGAGGAGGTGCGGCTGGGTCTGGAGGAATGCCGCGCTTCGGCGCTGGCCAACAACCTTGATCTTCGCGTGGCGATGATCGAGCCGACGATCGCCAGCGAGCGGGTGAACGAGGAAGAGGGCAAGTTCGAGGCGGCCTTCACGCTGCGCGCCAGTTACCGCGACCTCGATTCGCCCACGGCGAGCCAGTTGGCCTCGGCCCAGAGCCAGACGTTCGTCGTGGAGCCGGGCGTGCGGATCCCGCTGCGGACGGGGGGCACGGCGAGCATCACGCTCCCCTCGGCGATGAGCGAGAACAACAATCCCTTCTCGACGCTGAACCCCAGTTACACGAACGACCTGCAGTTCTCGCTGAGCCACCAGTTGCTGCGCGGGGCGGGGCGTCACGTGACGATGGCCCCCCTGCGAATCGCGGCGTTCAACCGAAGGGCGACCGAGGCCTCGACGAAACTCGAGGTCACGCGCCAACTGGCGGCGGTGGACCGGGCGTATTGGCGTCTGTCGCAGGTGCGGGGCGAACTGAGCGTGGCGCAGCAGCAGTACGAACTGGCCGTCGCCCAGCAGGAGCGGGCCCAGCGCCGAGTGCTGGCGGGGGCATCGCCCGAGATCGAGGTGGTGCGGGCCCAGGCGGGCGTGGCGCAGCGGCTCGAGGCGATTTTGGTCGCGCAGAACAACGTGCTGCTGCAGCAGCGTGAACTCAAGCGGGTGATCAACCTGCCCGGGCTGGGTGTGGACTCGAAGGCGGTGGTGCTGCCCGCGACGATGCCCGACCCGGTCGAGTATGTCTTTGATCGCGACGCGCTGCTGGCGCACGCGATGGCCAACCGGATGGACCTGCTCGAGATCGAGATGCGTCTGGCGACCGACGCGGTGAACCAGGCCTTTGCGCGGAACCAGACCCTGCCGCTGGTCTCGCTGGACTACACCTACCGGGTGAACGGGCTGGGGGGCTCGGTGGGCGACAGTTTCCGCACGCTCAAGGGGAATAACTTCGAGGACTGGGAACTGGGGCTGAGCGCGGAGATTCCGCTGGGCAACGAGGAGTCGCGGGCGCGCCTGCGTCAGGCGATGCTCCGCCGCATCCAGCGCCTGGGCAGCAAGGAGGCGCGCGAGCAGTCGATCCGACGCGAGGTGCTCGACGCGATCGACACGATCGACGTGAGCTGGCAGCGGATCCTCGCCGCCCGCCAGAGCGTGATCCTGAACACCCGGGCGTACCAGGGCGAGCAGCGCCAGTTTGAGGTGGGGGCGAGCACGAGCACGGACGTGCTGGACGCCTCGGCCCGCCTGGCGTCGGCCCAGTTCGACGAGATCCGGGCGTTGACGCAGTACCAGATCGCGCAGGTGGATCTGGCGTTTGCCACGGGCACGCTGCTGGGGGCCAGCCGCGTGGAGTGGGAGCCGGCCCCGACGCCCAACGAACGGGCGGCGGACCCCGCGCCGTAGTTTGCCTTGTTCTGTCCCCAGCCCCGGACAGTGGGGTTCCGGCGGATTACCATTGGGGCCTATGCCGAAGATCACCATCAACGGGCGCAACGTCGAGTTTCAGCCCGGGCAGACGATCCTGCAGGCGGCCAACGCGCAGCAGATCACGATCCCGCAGTATTGCTACCACAACGGGCTGTCGATCGCGGCGTCGTGCCGCATCTGCCTGGTGGAGATCTGGGCCCCCAACCCCAAGACCGGGCAACTCGAGCCCTTCATGGGCGGAAAGCTGATGCCCAGTTGCCAGCAGACCGCCTCGGACGGGATGGTGGTCTATTCCGACAGCCCCAAGGCGGTGGCGAACCAGAAGGCGGTGATGGAGTACCTGCTCATCAACCACCCGCTGGACTGCCCCGTGTGCGACCAGTCGGGCGAGTGCTTCCTGCAGGACTATTCCTATGAGTATGGGCGCGGCGTCTCGCGCTTCCAGGAGCAGAAGGTCAAGAACCCCAAGAAGGACGTTGGACCCAACGTCCTGCTCTATGCCGACCGCTGCATCATGTGCACCCGCTGCGTCCGCTTCACGCGCGAGGTCACCGGCACGAGCGAACTCACCGTCACGGGGCGCGGCAACAAGGAAGAGATCGACGTCTTCCCCGGCATCCCCCTCGACAACCCCTTGGCCTCGAACGTCATCGACCTCTGCCCGGTGGGGGCGCTCCTCGACAAGGACTTCCTCTTTGCCCAGCGCGTCTGGTTCCTGCGCGAGACGCCCGGCATCGACCCCCTCACCGCCAGCGGCGACAACATCACCATCCACCACAACGAGGGCAAGGTCTACCGCATCAAGCCCCGATTCAACGGCGCGATCAACAAGTGGTGGATCACCGACGAGGTGCGCTACGGCTGGAAGTTCGTGCACGCCGACAATCGCCTGCGTTCGCCCACCCGGCGCCAGTTCGGCACGGTCGTCGAGTGCGATTACCACCTCGCCTATCAGGAGGTGCTCGCCGCCGCCAAGCACGCGACGGACGAGGGCAAGCGCCTGGCGCTGCTCGTCAGCCCGATGCTCACCTGCGAAGAGGCATGGCTGCTGGCGAAACTCGCCCTGGCCATCGATCCCAGCGCCACGCTGGGCGTCGGGCCCGTGCCCTTCCACGGCGAGGACAAGGTCTATCCGCCCGGCGCGAGCGAGAACGACCCCAAGGCATTCTTTGTCTGCTCAGAAAAGGCGCCCAACGCCCGCGGGGTGCGGCGCGTGCTCGCGGCGGCGGGGGGCAAGGCCCCGCTCGAGTTCGATGCCTTTGTCGGCGCGCTCGCCGGCGCGGGCGCGGTGGTGCTCACGGGCAACTATCCCAGCCAGTGGTCCACGCCGGGCTTGGTCGCGGCGTTGCGCGGGCGGTTCGTGGCGATCGTTGACACGCTCTCCAGCGACCTGACCGACGCCGCGGATGTGGTGATCCCGGGCGCGACCTTCGCCGAGAAGGCCGGCACCTTCGAGAATCGATCGGGCGTGCTGCAGGCCTTTGCGCAGGCGATCCCGGTGATCGAACTGGCCAAGGCCGAAGGGCAGATCGCGCTCGATCTCATGAGCATGCTCGAGGGTCGCCCCGACCGCGATGAGAACTACCGCGTGATCATGGTCGAATCGACACGCGGGCAGGTCGCCGCGGGGGCGCAGACGGCGACGCCCCGCGCCGAGGCCTTCGACGCGGGCGCGGTCCGAGCCCGCATGGCCGGCGTGAGCGGGCTCGAGATGTTCGCGAGCAAGGTGTCGCTGCCGAGCGAGGCGGCGGCGGCCCGGACGGACATGCCGATCGTTTCACTGTAACCCGCACGGTGCAGACACGCAGACTTAACGCGCAGACGCGGCGGGCGAGCGCGGGCGGGCGGTGGCACGCGGCTTCAGATCAACCTTGATGCCGGGCATGCAGCCCGAGCATGAGCGAGGGCTTTCTTCATTGACAACACGGGCACAGAGGGCCCTCCCTGACGGTCGGGCTGCATGCCGGACACCACGCGCCGCGCAGACGCGTCGGGTGGTGGCACCCGATGTTGGGTGGTGGCACGCGGCTTCAGATCAACCTTGATGCCGGGCATGCAGCCCGAGCGTGAGCGAGGGCTTTCTTCATTAACAACACGTGTACAGAGAGCCCTCCCTGACGGTCGGGCTGCATGCCGGACACCACGCCCCGCGCAGACGCATCGGGTGGTGGTGCCAGAACCATGCGCGTGGCATCACCCGGAGCATGCGGGTGGTCGTGCCCGGCGGAATGAAACCGCTTACTTGAGTTCTGCGCCTTGTTCGCGGGCCTTGGCCGCGTCGAGCTTGCGCTGCTGGTCGGCGCGGAAGGCGTCGAGGCCGGGCGGCGGAGGGAAGACGGCCTCAAAGGGTCGCGTCCCCTCGGCCTTGGCGATGGCTTCCATCTCCTGGCGGAAGCGGGCCTCGAGCACGCCGTAGGCGTAGAGGCGAAGGTCGTTGCTGGCCCGGTCGTAGACGTTTTCGGCGGCCTCGGGCGTGAGCGACATGACGAACTGGGCGAAGACGATGCCCGCGGCTTCGCGGAAGTCGCTGGGCATCATCTCCATGCGGGCGCTGCCCCGATCGACGTTGGTCGTGCGGAACTGCTTCTCGAAGAACGCCTTGTGGAAGCGGCTGGCGTATTCGAACTGGGCCGCGAAGATGTCCATGTCGCCCGCCAGCAACCCGGCGGTGTAAGCCCCCAGCAACGCGCCGTTCACCTGGGCGACGGCGACGTTGGGCGTGCCGATGCGATCGAGCAGCTCGCGGCTAACAAAGTCGTCCAGCGGTGCGGAGAGTTCAACCCGGCGCAACGGGTCGTTGATGTTGATCCCCTCCCACGTGCGGAGGCGCTGGTACCACTGCTCGGCGCTGCGCCGATCACCCCGGGCGAAGAAGAAGCAGACGGCGTCGCGCAGGAAGTTTTCATAACCCGCGGCCATCGGGCGATACCCCCGGTCGTAGGGGTTGTCGACCCACGAGCGGCTGGCGGCGTCGTCGAGGATGTCGCCGTAGGACTGCACAAAGGCCGGGTTGGGCACCGCGAAGAGCATCGCCGTCGAGGACTGGCTCAGGCGGAAAGCGGCGAAGTCGAAGTAGAGATCGCCGTAGCGGAAGAGATCCTGGATGGCCTGCACGGTGACGCGATCGGAATTGATGAAGTCGAAGTCTCGCTTGTTGCCCTCGTAGCGCCGGCTCTGCGAGGTCTCGACGCCGCGCGAGGACCAGTAGAGCGCGTGGGCCGCGGGCGTGCGCCAGTCGATGGGACCAAACCGGTGCGTGTAGCGGATCATCCGATCCGGCTCCATGCGGTAGCGATCGGTCAGGACCTGTCGCCGTACGTAGCGCAGCAGCACGGGCCAGGCCTTGGCATAGGCGGGGTCTTCGATCAGGGCGGCGACGGGCCCGAGGAAGGGGCCGGGGTTGCGCTTGGCCGCGGCCCCGCCATAGCCCTTGATCAGGTGCGTGTAGGTTTCATAGCGGTCGAGCAGGCTCAGGTCGGGCTTGACGTTGATGGCGACGAGGCGCTCGACGAGCTGGGTCGTGGTCGGCTCGACGCGGGCCATCTCTTCGAGGGTCGTGGGGGCGTCGGCGAAGGTCTGCAGCCAGTCGGCGTACTTCTTGATCGCGTAATCACGGTCGCGGTCGGCTGGCTCGCGCGCCGGGGGCGGGCCGAGCACGACGGTCCACTCAGCGGCGTGGCGACGCTTGTAGTACTGGTTGGCGTCGTCGGTCCACCCGCCGATCTTGTGCGAGTAGATCCAGCCCAGTTCCTTGTGCAGCAGCAGGTCGTTGGGGTTGGCGGGGATGGCCTCGTCGCGCAGCAGGCGGATGCCGGCCATGACCCAGTTCCACCGCTCGTCGGCGGTCTGCGTGGCGACGGAGATGTTGTACGCGAGGTTCCACGCATGGAAGACCCACACGCGGGGGAAGCGGGGCTGCAGGCGCGTGATCGCGCGCGACAGTTCGATGGCCTCGTAGTACTTCCCGTCTTCCTTCATCTCATTGGCGCGCATCCAGAGCCAGTTGACGAAGATCCCGCGGAACGCGCCCATCGCGATCCCCGCCGAGACCTCCCACGTCTGGCCCTCTTCGGCGGTGTCGGTGTAGACGAGTTTCGATCGCCCCGCCAGCCCCGACAGCGCGGTGGTCAGCCCCGTCGATGCGACCAGGCACCCCACCAGGATGAGGGCGGCGATGATCTGGATGCGCGTGTCGCGGGTCATCGGTGCGTCAGTTCCCCGAGTAGGTCGCCAGTTCTCGCCGACGGAAAATGCCCACGCCCGCGCCGAACAGGATGAGCGTCCACGCCAGCAGGACGCCGGCCCCCAGCGCCATGGTGGAGAAACTCAGTTTCAGGCCCTCGACCAGGCGCGCGGTGGGGCGCAGGTCGCCATAAACCGTGAAGGCATTGCCGATGCCCGTGGCCACCCACGAGACGGCGGTGTTGAAGTAGAGCGTCTTGCCCTCGCGGTCTTCGGTCCAGAAGTTCTCGAGCGAGGCCAGCAGGAAGGTCGAGCCCTCGGCGGCGAAGAAGATGGTGAATGCGCACAGACACGCCACCGGAAAGCTCATGAAGGTCGAGCAGAAGACGCCCACCATGGCCAGGAAGGCGAGCTTGATCCAGAGCGCGCCCACCACGCGGGCGAAGTTGGCGCCGAACGTACCGTCGGAGTACGAGAGCGAGAGCCCATCGGGCGGGAAGGAGATCGTCTCGGGGTTGGCGATCATCGTGCCCGCGTCGCCGTTGACGATGACCAGTTTGGCAATGCCGTCTTCGTCGATGACCCCGGGCAGGATGGGCAGGGTCTGGGTCTGGCCCAGGCCGACCTCGCGGACCTCGGGCGCGGTCCCGCCGAACTGGAACGAGACTTTGTACGTCTGGTCGGGCGGGTTCGAGCCGGCGTTGACCTTGAAGCGGAAGAAGAGCGGGCGCGTGGAGTTTCTCGCGCTGCCCAGCCCGCTGAAGCGGTAGAACTCACGCCGCCCCGGCTCGATGGCGCGGTATTCGTCCTGCACGGCACGCCCGAGGCTGCGTTCGATCTCGGCGCGGAGCTCGGCCTCGCGGACGCGGCGCTCGGGCCCGGGGGCCATGTCGCCCAGCACCTCGTTGATGAAGGTCTCGGCCCGGGCGTTGACGTTCTTGCGGAACTGCTCGTCGTCGAGGGGGAGCGGATCGGGGTCGACCTGCACGCGGGCGGCGAGGACCTGTGTTTCAAGCAGGAAGCGGTCCTCGGCCACGCCGCGCTCTTCGACCGCGACATACGCCGCCCGTTCGCCCACCGCGGGCTGCCCACGCAGGTGTTCGGCGAACATGAAGATGCCCGAGGCGCACACGCCCAGCAGCACCGCCCCGAGCGTCACCACGCCCAGCCATTTGCCCAGCAGGTATTCCCACGCCCGCACGGGCTTGGTCATCGTCTGCCAGATGATCTTGTCGCGCTGCTCGAAGGCGACCGTCGCGCACGAGAAGAGCAGCGTCAGGACGGCGATCAGCCAGAACGCGCCCCCCGTGCCGTATTGCAGGAATGCCTGCATCCGGTAGCGGAGCGGCTGCTCGCTGTCGAGCAGCGTGGGGAGAGCGGCCATCATGAAGATCAGCAGGATGATGAAGACGGCGCTCAGACGCATCCGCGTCGATTCGGCCAGCACATTGCGAGCGATGGCGAAGACCGGTCCGGGCAGGCTCATCAGCAGCATCGCGCCGCGCATCAGCGCGATGAACGACCCGGCCAGCACGCCCAGCCCCGCGATCATCGGGATCGCGTCGCGCCCGATCCCCGTCAGCCAGACGCCCCACAGAGGCAGGGCGCAGGCGACGCCCAGGCCCAGGTAGGTCAGCGACAGCCCCAGCCAGATGACAACCAGGCACAGGCCCCACGCGATGCCGATCATCGCCGCCGACGAGCCCAGGCTTGTTCGAGCCGAGACCACGTCGCGCAGGATGCGTGAGGTCTGGTCGATGGCGGTGCCCGCGGCGTCGGTCGCCGCCGGGGCCAGATCGGGCTGGCCCGAGGCCTTGAGCGCGACGCCGATGGCGACGATGCCCCCGACCGAGGCCAGCGTGACCAGCACGCTCGCGATGACCTTGAAGGTGCGAGCCTGTTGCAGGCGGTCGAGGGCGCGCAGGCGGTCCCGCAGGGTCACGCGCGATCCTCCGTCGAATCGCCCGTATCGACCAGTTTGTTGATCACCGAATCATCGACCTTGGCCGGCTCGCGCGGGGCCTTGGGGGCGGCGGCGGGCGATGGGGCCTCGGGCTTCACCAGGTTCTCGATCAGGCTGGTGTCGGGACCGGGCTGAGCCGCGGGTGAAGGGGTGGCCGCCTTTTCGGGCGCGGCGTCCGACGCCGACACCAGGCGGTCGATGAGCGCGTCGCCCTCTTCGCCGCGGAGGAATGCGGCGGTGGTGCCGCCGCTGGTCGCGCCACTGGTGGCCAGTTGTTCGGACTTGGCTCGTTCGACGATGTCGAGGAAGAGGTCTTCGAGGCGTTGGCGGGGCTTGGCGACGCGAAGGATGCTTTTGGCGCCCGCGCTGCGGCTGCGTACCACGCGGTCGATCTCGGCCACGGTGTCGTCGTCGAGGGTGTCGGTCTCGATGGTGGTGCGGTCCTGCGAGACGAGCAGTTCGTCGCAGGTGCCCTCGGCGCGCTTCCGCCCGCCGTAGAGCACGACCAGGCGGTCGACGCAATCTTCGACGTCGGCCAGGAGGTGGCTGGAGAGGAGGACGGTCTTGCCGCGCTGGCCCAGCTGGATGATGAGGTCCTTGATCTGGCGTGTGCCGATGGGATCAAGGCCGGTGGTGGGCTCGTCGAGGATGAGCAGGTCGGGGTCGTTGATGAGGGCCTGGGCGATGCCGATACGGCGCTGCATGCCCTTGGAGTATTCGCGGACGGGGCGGTGCTGCGCGCCGGTAAGCCCGATCATGTCGAGCAGTTCGTCGATGCGGCGCTTGCGGGTCTGGTGATCGATGCCGAAGAGGCGGGCGTAGTACTCGAGCGTCTCGCGGGCGTTGAGGAAGCCGTAGAGGTACGACTCTTCGGGCAGGTAGCCGATGCGCTTCTTGATCGAGACATCGGTGGGGGGCTTGCCGAAGACGGCGACGCGCCCGGAGGTGGGGCGCAGCAGGCCGAGGATGATCTTGATCGTGGTGGACTTGCCCGAGCCGTTGGGCCCGAGCAGGCCGAAGATCTCGCGCGGGCGGATCTCGAAGGAGAGATCCGAGACCGCGCGGGCGCGATCCCGCATCCAGAAGTCCTTGAACACCTTGTTCAGGCTCTGGCACGCGACGATGGGGGTGGGTTCGGTCATGAAGCGTGCGGTCCTTGCGGGCGATCAGCCGCCCATCTCGATCAGCCCCGTCTGCGTCTTGAACTGTTCCTGGCGCAGCATCTGGCGGCGCTTGTCCTCGGCCTCGCGAACCTCGCGCTCCTTCTTGGCCCGGTCGATGCTCCGGCGCAGGTCCGGGTCGGCGTTGAGCTGCAGGCTGACCCACTCGCTGCCGGGCGGCACCAGGATCATCTGCACCGTGTCGCGCGCGAGGAAGGCCCCGACCGCGTCACGCCATTCGGTCTGCACCATCACCTGCGGGTTGGCCTGGAAGGCGGCGAGCTTCGCCTGGTAGCGCGACAGTTCGCCCTGATACGTGGCGCCGACCTGGCGGCGATACCCCTCGGCATCGGCCAGCAGCCCGGCCACCTCGCCCGAGACCACGCGCCCGATCTTGGCCCCGTTGACCTCGATCTCGCGCCCGGCCAGCACGCTCTCGATGCGTTCGAGCGCGAGGGCGGCCTCGGCCGCGTTGCCGCGCTCGAGCGCGTCCTCGTACTGGTCGATCAGGCCGGGCACCCCGGACCGGTCCGCCGCGGAGGGCGCGCCCACGAGCAGCGTTGCCGCATCGCCCGCGACGGCGTTGAGCGTGGTGCGCCGGGTGGCGCTGGCGTTCTCGAGTTCCTTGGCCGCGGTCGAGACCGCATTCTGCATCTTGGCGAAGCTCGAGCGCACGTACAGCGGCGGGGTGACCTGGGTGAGCTTGAAGTCTTCGATTTCGAGCCCGCTGCCCATCGCGTCGAGCGATTCCTGGGCGATGGTCTGGGCCGCCCGGGCGACCGATTCGGCCTGCGTGGCGGTCTGCTTGAGCAGATCGTCGATGCTGACCTGGGCGCAGGCGCGGACGATGCCGCGCATCGCCGTCGCGCGGACGATCTCGATCGCGCTCTCCTGCGTCATGTTCTGCGAGTAGAGCGCGGCGTTGCGCGGGCTGAAGGTCACGCGCCACTGCGTGTGCGCGATGTTCCCGTCGCCCGTGATCACCGAGCCCGAGCCGCCTTCGTCGGGCTTGAGCGCGTCCTGTGGGGTGAGTTTGTCGAGCGACGGATCGACCGTGCCGGGCTGGATGAAGACCCAGAACGAACGGTCGAGCGTGACATCGCGCACGCCGGTGCTGATCTTCTCGAGCTGCCCCAGCGGGTAGGGCGCCGACCAGCGGAAGCCGGGCTTGAGGTCGCTCTCGCGCACCTTGCCAAAGAGCAGGCGCACGCCCAGCTCACCCTCGTTCACCCACGTCACGCCGCTGAGCGTGAAGAGCAGCAGCAGCACCATCATGCCCGCCTGCAGCAGGCGGTACATGACGCGGAGCGCCTCGGCGAGCGACTGGTTGGCCGGGTCGAGCGGGGAGCCCCCCTCGAACCCGGGCTTGATCTCCTCGGGGCTCATCGAGACCCCTCCGTGTCCGTGCGGCGGGTGCCGGGGCTGGTGGGGCTGGGGATCTGCCCGGGCGCGACCTGGTCGAGCGCATTGGGGAAGACCATCCACATGCCCGGCATCGTGCCCGAGACCACCAGCGTCGTCTGCTTGCCATAGGCCTCGCGGATGAACTGCATGTTGCTGAGGAAGACGGCCAGCTGCGGGTTGGTCGCCATCTGCGCGATGTACTGACGCGCCTCGAGGTCGCCCTGGTTGCGGATCCGCTCGGCCATCGCCTGCGCAAACGCACGGATCTTCTTCGCGTCCGCCTCGGCCTTCGAGCGGATCTCCTGTGCGCGGCTCTGGCCCTGGCTCTCGGTCTCCTGCGCCAGGCGTTCCTGACGTGCCCGCATCCGGTCGAAGACCGCCTTGGTCGTTTCGGTGGGCAGCACCACGCGGGTCACGCCCACATCGACCGCCTCGATCCCGTAATCCGCCAGGCTCAGGCCCGACTGGTCCGCCGACGCGCCGAACGTCGCCAGCATCGCCTTCTCGAGATCGCCCAGGCGGCTGCCCCCGGCGCCCGTGCCGAAGAGTTCATCCAGCCGGTAGCGGCTGGCCAAACCCGCGGCCGAACGCAGCGAGGCCTTGAGGTTCTCCTCGGCCTTGCGATAGTGCGACTCGGGGCGGTCGCCCGCGTTGCTGAACCGCTGGAAGAAACGCAGCGGGTCGGCGACGCGCCACACGCAGAAGGCCTCGACCACCACCTGGCGATCGTCCGCCGTCGGGATCGTCTCCATGCGGTTGGTCACCAGGCGCACGCGCGTGTCGTAGCGGGTGACGTTGTCCACCGGGTAGGGCAGTTTGAAGTAGAGCCCCGGCTCGTTCTTCACCGCGCCCTCGCCCGCCTGGCCGAACCGCGTGACGACGGCCGTCTCGGTGAACCGGACGGTGTACGTCACCGTGTAGGCGAGAAGAGAAAGGCCAAGCAGGCCGGCCAGGAGCCAACGGAATTTGTTTCCCACAGCCGCAATCTCCAGGCGCGAATGTTCGCGCGTTGCTCGAACCCGCCCCCTCGCTCACGCGAGCGGGGCGTTGATCAGTTGTTCTCCGGGCGGAAGAGTTCCCCCCCGAGGTCCTTGTCCTTCAGGTCCACGTCGATGCGTCGCCCCACGTCGTCGCTGACGATGTAGAGGCGCGAGCCCGCGATCACCGACGCGAGCGTCTCGAAATACAGGCGGGCGCGGTAGACGTCCGGGGCCGCCTCGAACAGCGCGTTCTGCCCCTCGAGCCGGGCCGCTCGCCCGCGTTCGCGCATGTGCTTTTCCCAGCGCTCGGCCCTTGCCTGCGCCAGGAGCGAGCCGGTCTCTCCGCCCGCGGTCTCGAGCTTCGCCTCGATCGCCCTCGTCGCCGCGGCGCTGTCGGCGGCCTGGTCGCCCG
>JABWBB010000023.1 GCA_013360675.1 Phycisphaerales bacterium
TGGCGTGTGCGGTGTGGGCGGCCTCGGGCCCGGCGCGGGTGATGATGCGCGGGGCGGCGTCGTGCGTGACCAGGCGAAGCTCGTTGGGGTTTTCCTGGCGCCACGCGAGCGAGCCGAGCGTGCCGTGCACGCGGATGCGCAGATCGTTTTCGCTGCCGACGCAGACCTGCGAGCAACTGAGGACGCCCCGAGCCCCGCCCGACAGCCGCAGCAGCACGGCGGCGTCGTCGTCCACGCGTCGCCCCGCGACGAATGTGGTGGCCTCGGCGCAGAGCGATTCGATCGAGAGCCCGGTGATGGTGGTGAGCAGATTCTCGGCGTGGCTGCCGATATCGCCCAGCGCGCCCGCGCCCGAGAGTTTGGGGTCGGTGCGCCAAGCGGCCTGCTTCTGGCCGCTGGCTTCGAGGGGCGTGGCGAGCCAGCCCTGGTGATATTCGACGATGACCTTGCGGACCTGGCCCAGCGCGCCCGTGCGCACGAGGCGGGCGGCTTCCTTGACCAGCGGGTAGCCGGTGTAGTTGTACGTGACGCCGAAGACCACGCCAGCCTTGGCGACGGCGTCGGCGAGCGTGGCGGCCTGGGCCGAATCGAGCACCATCGGCTTGTCGAGCACGACGTGGAACCCAGCCTGGACGAAGGCATGGGCCGGCTCGAAGTGGGCGTGGTTGGGCGTGACGATCGAGACAAAGTCGACGCGCTCGCCCGGCGGGCGCTGCAGCTCCGCGCTGAGCATCGCCTGCCAGGTGGGGTAGGCCCGGTCGCGGGCCAGGCCCAGCTCAAGGCCCGAGGCGACGGCTTTGTCAGGGGTTGAAGAGAGCGAGCCCGCGACGAATCGGGCCTGACCATCGAGCGTGGCGGCGACGCGGTGCACGGCGCCGATGAAGGCCCCGGTGCCGCCGCCGACCATGCCCATCAACAAGGGTCGTTGTGTCATCGGGTGTCTCTGTTCAGCGGGATTCGAAGGCCGCGTCGAAGGCGGCGGTGCTGGGGGTGAAGTCGAGGCGGCGGACGAAGGCGCAGGCTTCCCTGGCGCCGTGCTCGCGGTCCATGCCGCTGTCCTCCCATTCGACGCTGAGGGGACCGGCGTAGGTGGCGCGGTTGAGGGCGCGGATGATCTCTTCGAAGTTCACCTCGCCGCGCCCGGGCGAACGGAAATCCCACCCGCGCCGCGGGTCGCCAAACGAGAGGTGCGAGCCGAGGATCGAGGCGTCGGGGTCGTGGGTTCGCCGTGCGTCCTTGACGTGGCAGTGGAAGATGCGGTCGGGGAAGCGGTCGACGAAACGGGCAGGGTCGACGCCCTGCCAGATCAGGTGCGAGGGGTCGAAGTTGAAGCCAAAGGCCGGGTGATGGTCGAGCGCGTCGAGGGCGGCCTGCGCGGTGTGGATGTCGTAGGCGATCTCGGTGGGGTGCACCTCGAGCGCGAAGCGGACCTTGGCCGCGTGGAAGGCATCGAGGATCGGACGCCAGCGACGGGCGAACTCTTGATAACCGGCGCGGATGTCCGCCGTGCTGGTGGGCGGGAAGAAGTAGAGCTTGTGCCAGATGGGCGAGCCCGTGAAGCCGTTGACCACCGAAACGCCCAGGGCGGCGGCGGCCTTGGCGGTGTTGATCATCTCGGCGGCGGCGCGTTGGCGCACCCCCTCGGGGTCGCCGTCGCCCCAGATCGTGGCGGGCAGGATGGATTTATGGCGGTCATCGATGGGGTCGCAGACGCCCTGGCCGACGAGGTGGTTGCTGATGGCCCAGACCTTGAGGCCGTGCCTGGCGAGCAGGTCGTGGCGGGACTTGGCGTAGGCCGGGTCGGAGAGGGCCTTGCTCACCTCGAAGTGGTCGCCCCAGCAGGCGAGTTCGAGGCCCTCGTAGCCCCAGGCGGCGGCCTTGGCGGCGAGGGTGTCAAGGGGGAGGTCGGCCCATTGACCGGTGAAGAGGGTGACGGGTCGGGGCATGGTGCGGGCTCCTCGCGTGGGTGGGGCATGGTACCGCGCTGGTGTGCGGCGCAGCGGGAGAGGCTGTAGACTGCCCGCCCGACGGGTTTCTCTGAAGGGGTGCCAACATGATCGATGCAGAGCGCAGCGCGGGCGTGGTCTTCCGGTTGAGCGTGATGATGTTCCTCCAGTTCTTTGTCTGGGGGGCGTGGTACGTCTCGATGACCGGGTTCATGGTCGAGAAGTCGATGGGGGGGTTGATCCCCGCGGCGTACTCGGTGGGGCCCATCGCCGCGATCGTGTCGCCCTTCTTCCTGGGGTTGATCGCCGACCGGTTCTTCGCGACCGAGCGGGTGCTGGGGGTGCTGCACATCGTGGGGGGCGGGGTGTTGTTCCTGGCGCCGAGCGTGGCGCGGGCATTCAATGTCGAATCCGATGGCTCGGCCTTCCTGCAGCCCTACACGCTGGTGCTGCTGGGGCACATGCTCTGCTACATGCCCACGCTGGGCCTGACCACGAGCCTGTCGTTCCACAACCTGCCCAACCGCGAGAAGCAGTTCCCGCTGGTGCGCGTGTGGGGAACGATCGGCTGGATCGTCGGCAACATCGCGGTGAGCATGCTGCCTGGTAAGGACCAGGCGGCGCAGCAGTTCTACATGGCGGGCGGGGCGGCGGTGCTGCTTGGCCTCTTCTCGTTCACGCTGCCCCACACGCCCGCGCCCTCGAAGGGCAAGAAGCCCACGCTGAGCGAGATCATCGGCCTCGATTCGCTCTCGCTGCTGGCCAAGCCCAACTACCTCATCTTCATCCTCGCCTCGTTCCTGCTGTGCATCCCGCTGGCGGGGTATTACGCTTATGCCCGCATGTATGTTGAGGCCGCGGGAGCGGTGGTGAACGAGTCGGCGGTCTTCACCATGAGTTTCGGGCAGATGTCCGAGATCCTCTTCATGCTCGTCATGCCCCTGTGCTTCGCTCGCCTGGGGGTCAAGTGGATGCTCGCGGTGGGCATGCTCGCCTGGGTTGTGCGCTATGGGCTCTTTGCGCTGGGGTGGGATGACAGGGTCGTGTGGATGGTGCTCGGCGGCGTGCTGCTGCACGGCATCTGCTACGACTTCTTCTTCGTCACCGGCATGATCTACGTCGACCAGGCCGCCCGGAAGGAGATCCGCAGCCAGGCCCAGGGCTTCCTGGTTCTGGTGACCCAGGGGCTGGGCATGCTCATCGGCGCCAACGCCTTTGGTGCGCTCGTGGCCAAGTACACCACCCAGACCCCCGGCATGCCCGACGTGCTGGACTGGCAGAAGATCTGGATGATCCCCGCCCTCTTCGCGGCGGTGGTCATGGTCGGATTCATCCTCTTCTTCAGGCCCAAGGCGGCGGCCAAGGCCGAGGCGTAAGGGACTTGGGACGTCGGAGACGGACCTGATTCAGAGACGGTTTCTAGCCGCGAAGGTGTGCCCCTCCGACGCGAGGGATCGGGCTGGCCGTCCGATCTTCGGTATCATGGAGTTTCCTTGTCTGGGCCTTCAAAGACACCACGCGCCGAGCAGACTCGGCGGGTGGTGGCACCCTGCCGGTCCGCGATCGTTCATGAATGCGCAGGCGGGACGCCAGAGCCACCCAGACCGCAGAGCGGAGAGGCGGCCAGGGTGCCGGCGGGGTGATGAAACCCCGAGCGATGGTGCGCCAATAATCCACCGACCCGCCGCCACCCCCGGCCGGGGACCACGACCAGCACTGGGCCAGGGGGGCTTGGCCTCTTGACGAGCCCGCGCCACGGCGCGCGGGAGGAGAAGCACCATGCCAAACGGGAAGTGGACGAAGAAGGAACTGCTGTCGCGCGAGGTCGAGCACATCGACATCACGAAGGTCGATGCGCGCGGGTTGATCAAGAGTTACCGCGAGATGGCCTATTCGTCGCGCACGCTGGCGCAGGCGGCGGACATCTATTCGATGATGCTCAAGGACAAGGACTGCGCCGTGATCGTGACGCTCGCGGGCTCGCTCATCAGCGCGGGGCTCAAGAAGGCGCTGATCACGCTGGTCGAGAACAACATGATCGACGCGATCGTCTCGACGGGCGCGAATATCGTGGACCAGGACTTCTTCGAGGGCCTGGGCTTCAAGCACTACATCGCCCCGGGCAGCCCCGAGGCCCCGCCCGTCGACGACCTGACCCTGCGCAACCTGATGATCGACCGCATCTACGACACCTACATCAACGAGGACGACCTGCGCGCGTGCGATCACGTGACGTACGAGATCTTCAACGCCTTCGAGCCCGGGGCCTATTCGAGCCGCGAGTTCATCGAGGCGATGGGGGCCTACCTGGCCGCGAAGCACCCCAGGAACGAGTCGATCGTGAAGACGTGCTATCAGAAGCGCGTGCCGATCTTCGTGCCGGCCTTCAGCGATTGCAGCGCGGGCTTTGGCATCGTGCTGCAGCAGACCGAGGCGATCGAGCAGGGGCGCGGGCAGGTCGCCATCGACAGCGGCAAGGACTTCCGCGAACTGACCGACATCAAGCTGGCCTGCAAGGACACGGGCCTGCTCATGCTCGGCGGGGGCGTGCCCAAGAACTTCGCCCAGGACATCGTGGTGGCGGCGGAACTGCTCAACGAGCGCAAGGGCGGCAAGGCCCGCGGCGATATCGGCATGCACAAGTACGCCATCCAGATGACCGTCGCCGACAGCCGCGACGGGGCCCTCTCGGGCTCGACCCTCCGCGAGGCCTGCTCGTGGGGCAAGGTCGACGTGGTGCACGAGCAGATGGTCTTTGGCGAACTCTCGGCGTTGTTCCCGCTCCTTGCCAGCGACGCCTACCACCGGGGCGAATGGAAGAAGCGCAAGGGTTTCAAGTTCGCCGACCTGTTCGAGAAGGGCGACGGCGTGCCCGAGTTCATGAAGCCACCGGCCCGCAAGCGGGCGATGCGCTAAGCCCTGGCCGTGCTGATCGATCGAGTGTGAGGGCCGGCCATTTCATTGCTCCAATCAACCCGCAGCCCCGGAGGTTCACCACGAACCTCCGGGGCTGTTTGTGTCCACGGGGATTGAGGATCGATGCTCAGCGCCGACGCCGCTTGAGCAGCATCCCGCTCAGGCCCAGCAGGGCGAGCGATCCGGGCGAGGGGACGACGCGGATCTGGATATCGTCGATGCCCATGTAGGTGTTTGCGCCGCCCGTGGGATAGACCCGCGGGAAGAAGTAGAGGAGCGAGCCGGCGTTGGAGGGTGCGGTAAAGGTCGCGCTCTGGAGCACCCACCCTTGGCTCCAAGTGACGGTGGGGGCAAACTGGGCGACGATCGTCGGGGTCGCGGTGGGGGCTGAGTCCAGGCCGAACTCCCATCCTCCGGGCCCGAAGTTCAGGGCCGAGTTGCCCGCGTGCACCAGCGCGGAGATGGTGTACTGCTGGTTGGGCGTCAGCGCGAAGCCCATCTGCTGGTACATCTCTTCGAAGTTCCACCCGCCGGCCCAACGGTTGCCCTCGGCGGCGACCACGCCCGTGAAGACGTTGTTGGTCGCGGGTGGAAGGCCATTGGCGCTGGAACTATCCCAGGTATCGAACGATGTGAAGATGTTGCCCGGGTTGGTGCTGGTCCACGGGGCGGGGGTGTACCCGTGCCCGCTGGCGAGCACGAAGCCCGATTCAAAGTTGCCGTTGATGATCTGGCCCTGGGCGGCGGCAGCGAACAGGGACAGAGCGATAGTGGACGTGATGGCGCGCATGTCTTGCCTCTCCTATGGCACGGCGTTCCCGCCGTGTCTATGTTGATTTGCCCCAGGCCCTCGCGACCTTGCAGGCTTTTCCGGGGCATTCTTGTGCACCGGCCAGGGTGATCAACGCGGCGCATGGCCGCGACTCACGCCCCGCGATGGATGATTTCCAAGGCGATCTGGGCGTTTTCACCCCGCGGCGTCGGTCGAAAGCGGCCGCCTACCCTCTGGGCTCGCATTCCGGGGCCCGAATGTTGGGCTCGCGTTTGCACCACGAAAGGATGACCATGCGCGTCGCGTTGCTTGTCGTTGCGGTTGCCGGGGCGGTGGCCTCGGTCTTCGCCTTCCAGCCCGGCGGGTCGCCCGCCAACCCCGCCGCTCCCGCCGCGGCCCAGCCGGAGATGCCCCCCATGCCCGCCGCGATCCCTGTTCCCGACGGCCCGGTCGTCAAGCGCACCGAACTCGAGGGCGGGTTGATCGCCGAGGACATCAAAGTCGGCGAGGGGTACGAGGTCAAGCCCGGGGGCGCGGTGGTGGTGCACTACCACGGCACGCTCAAGGACGGGGGTAAAGTCTTCGATTCGTCCTTCCAGCGCGGCGAGCCCATCGCCTTCCCGCTGGGCGGCGTCATCCAGGGCTGGCAGAAGGGCGTGCCCGGGATGAAGATCGGCGGGGTTCGCCGGCTCACCATCCCCAGCGCGATGGGCTATGGCGAGCGTGGTGCGGGCGGCGATATCCCGCCCAACGCGGACCTGGTCTTCGTGATCCAGTTGCTCGACGCCGTGCGCATCGAGGACGTAAAGGTGGGCGAGGGCGAGGCCGTGCAGGGCGCGTGCGTCGCGGTGACCACGCACGTGATCAAGGACGCCGCGGGCACCGAGATCGAGAAGGCGACGCCCGACAAGCCGTACATCTGGATCCCGGGCGAGTTCGACGGGTTCATGTTCGGGCTGGAGGGGATGAAGTGCGGGGGCAAGCGGAAGGTGTACGTGCCCAAGGAGATGAACTCCTCGCCGCCCCAGTTGCAGAGCACCCGTCCCCAGAACGTGGCGATCGAGATCGAGGTGGACCTGGTGGCGGTGCGGAACCTGCAGCCCAAGGGCCGCTGAGCCGATTCGACGCGCGAGTCGAGGCGGAGCGTAGAAGGACAGATCGGGGCTGCCCCCCTGGCCTGTGCGCCGGCGGTGCGTTCGGGCGGTGACCAGAGCCCGTTGCGGAATCGGCCGCGCAGGGGAGGGCCGGGGCCCTTGGTTCGTTTAGAATGCCCACGAACGCATGGAGGTGGCATTCGTGGCGATCGACAACAGCAAATCGATGGAGAAGCGGATCCGCGTTCGGCGGATGCGGATCGCGGACTTCCCAGCGCTGGTCAAGATGCAGGAGGCCTGCTTCCCTGGGATGAAGCCCTGGCTCAAGGAGCAGATCGAGAGCCAACTGCGCATCTTCCCCGAGGGGCAGCACGTGCTGACGATCGACGGTGAACTGGCCGCCTCGGCGTCGTGTTTGATGGTGAGCCACGAGCACTATGACAGTTGGCATGACTGGCGTGCGATGACCGACAGTGGGTACATCCGCAACCATGACCCTCAGGGCGACACGCTCTACGGGATGGAGATCATGGTCGCGCCCAAGTTCCGCGGGCTCAAACTCTCGCGCCGGCTCTACGAGGCCCGCAAGCAACTGGCCCGGGAAAAGAACCTGCGCCGGATCATGATCGGCGGGCGGATCTCGGGCTATGGCAAGCATGCCGACAAGATGACCGCCGAGCAGTATGTGCAGCGCGTGATGCGCAAGGAGTTGGTGGACCCGGTCCTCACGCCGCAGGTGGCCAATGATTTTGAACTCAAGGGGCTGATCCCGGACTACCTGCCGTCGGACAAGGATTCGCGCGGGTACGCCACGTTCCTCGAGTGGGAGAACCCCGATTTCAAGGCTCCCAGCGAGACACGCTCGCACCGCACGGTGCAGGTGCGGCTGTGTCTGGTGCAGTACCACATGCGCCGGATCAACAGTTTCGAAGAGTTCGGCAACCAGTGCGAGTTCTTCGTCGACCTGGGATCTGAATATCGCAGCGACTTCGTGGTCTTCCCCGAGCTGTTCACGACGCAGCTGCTCTCGCTGGCCACGCCTCAGCGCCCCGGGCTGGCGGCGCGGCACCTGGCGACGTACACCAACCGTTACCTCGAACTCTTCCGCGACATGGCGATGAAGTACAACGTCAACATCATCGGGGGAACGCAGTTCGCCACCGAGCGCGGGCGCTTGTACAACATCGCGTACCTGTTCCGGCGCAACGGCACGATCTCGTCGCAGCAGAAGATCCACGTGACGCCCAACGAGCGCAAGTGGTGGGGGGTCGAGGGGGGCTCGGATGTCCACGTCTTCGACACCGACCGGGGCAAGATCGCGATTTTGATCTGCTACGACGTCGAATTCCCGGAACTCGCGCGCATCGCCGCGGCCCGCGGGGCCAACATCCTGTTCGTGCCCTTCAACACCGACGAGCGGTACGGGTATCTGCGGGTGCGGCACTGCGCCCAGGCCCGGGCGATCGAGAACCAGATCTACGTGGCCATCGCCGGGTGCGCGGGGAGCCTGCCTCAGGTGCCCAACGCCGATATCCACTACGCCCAGTGCGCGATCTTCACGCCCAGCGATTTCCCCTTCGCGCGCGACGCGGTCGCCTCGGAGAGCACGCCCAACATCGAGACGGTGGTCGTGCACGACGTCGACCTTGAGCTGCTGCGTCGGAACCGCGTCAGCGGCACGGTCCGCCCGTGGACCGACCGGCGCAAGGACATCTACTCCGTGCGCTATACGTCGCCCGGCGCCGAGCCGCTCGACATCTGATCCCGCGTTCAAGGAGCCGGTCATGGCGTCGATCACGACAATCCTTCTTCCGACCGGCTTCAGCGACCTGTCGCGTCGCGCGGCCGAGCACGCCCGGTTGCTCAGCCAGAAGCACAACGCCGTGGTGCATGTGCTGCACGTCGTCCCTCCGCCCGTGCCGGCGGAGATCCCCGCGACGGGCGTGCCGCACATGCCGCCCATGTCGCTCCCCAGCGACACGCTCGAGATCGCGAAATCGTCGGTTGAGCGATTCGCCGACGAGCACCTGCCCGGGCTAGCGCTGCGGCCCGTCAGCGCGGTGGCCATCGGCCCCATCGAGGCCGAGATCGTCGCCTATGCCCAGAAACACGGCGTCGATCTGATCGTGATGGGCACGCACGCCGACGGCATCGTCAAGCGTCTGATCTTCGGCTCGGTGAGCAAGTCGGTGCTCGAGCACTCGCCCTGCGCGGTGCTGCTGGTGCCCGTGAAGGACGCGAAGCGCTAGCCGTGGGCGTGCCGCGCGAGAAACTCGGGCAGATCCTGTCGCACGCGAACACGGGCAGGCTGGATCGCGCGGTCGCCGCCTGCCAGCAGTTGATCCGCCAGAACCCGGGCGACGCGGGTGTGCACCACGTGATGGCGGATCTGTTCATGCGCAGCCTCGACCCTGGCAAGGCGCTCTTCTTCATCGCCCGGGCCGCGGAACTCGCACCGAACGATCCGGTCATCGCCTCGGCCCATGCCCGGATCCTGGGGACCAACCAGAAACACGACGAGGTGATCGCCGTGGCGCGTCGCCTAGCGACGCTCGCGCCCGGCACGGGCGAGGGGGAACTGCTCGAGGCCCTGGCCCTGACCCACCAGCAGCGTCACGCGGCGGCGGTCGAGGCCTGCCAGCGCGGGCTGGTTCACGCCCCGGGCAATCCGCAGTTGCTTGTCACGCTGGCGACGGCGCTGCTCCAGTGCGGCGAATCGGGCGACGCCGTGCGGATCTTTGACGATCTCGTGACGCGCTATCCCGACGACACGCTGATCCGCGGCAACCACGCCCTGACGCTCAACTATGTCCGCGGGGTTGGCCGCGATCGCGTGCTCGAGGCGCACAAAGCCTATCAAGCGATGCTCGATCGCACGCTGGGGCCTTCGCCCCTGGGGCCGCCCGCCACTCCCGCCGACCCGGAGAAACGCCTGCGGATCGGGGTACTGTCGCCGGATCTGCGCGAGCACCCGGTGGGGCGGTTCATCGATCCGGTCTTTGAGCACATGGACAAGTCGCGGTTCGAGCTGGCGGTCTACTTCACCAGCGCGATCGAGGCGAAGGGGACGACCGCCTTCAAGCGGCGCGCCGACTTGTGGCGGCCGTGCGGGGTCGGGTCGTACCTCTCCATCGCACAGACGATCCGCAACGACCGAGTTGACATCCTGATCGAACTCTCGGGGCACACCGGCGGCGAGAAACTGGGCGTGCTCCACCTGCGACCGGCGCCCATCCAAGTCACGTATTTGGGCTATCCCAACACCACCGGCGTGCGTGCCATCAATCACCGCATTGTCGACTCGTTCACCGACCCCGCGGGCGAGGCCGACGCCTGGTGCACCGAGCGGCTGGTGCGCCTCGACCCCTGCTTTCTCTGCTACACACCCCCCGTTGATGCACCCCCGGTCGAGCCACGCCCGGCGGGCGCGGGCATCACCTTCGGCTCGTTCAACGCGATCCAGAAAGTCGGTGACGATCTGCTGGCGCTGTGGGCGCGACTACTGGCGACGTGTCCGGATTCGCACTTGCTCGTCAAGGCTTTCAATCTGAAAGAAGCAACCCTGCGCGAGCGAGTGCTCGCCCGCTGCACCGCCGCCGGGATTGATGTGTCGCGCCTCGAGATTCTCCCGCCGACCGACACGCCCGAGGACCATCTGGAGGCATACGGCCGCGTGGACATCGCGCTCGACACACACCCCTACTGCGGTACGACCACGACGTGCGAAGCGCTGTGGATGGGCGTGCCCGTCGTAACGCTCGTGGGCGAATCACACGCCAGCCGCGTGGGGCTCAGCCTGCTCCACGCCGTGGGCCTGGGCGAGCTCGCCGCCCGTTCGGACGAAGACTACGTCACGATCGCGGCGGGTTTGGCCAAGGACCGTGCGCGGCTTACGCAACTCCGCGCGTCGCTGCGCGGCACGATGGCCGCCTCGGTCCTGTGCGATGCCCCGGGCTTTGTCCGTCGATTCGAAGGGGCCTTGCGCACCATGTGGCGCACGGCGTGCGGATAATCACCGGCCATGAGCGTGCCGCAGAGCAAACTCGAGCAAGTGCGTGCGATGATCCGCGAGGGGAAGATCGACCAGGCCGGCGCGGTGGCGCAACGACTGGTGCAGTCCGCCCCGCGTGATGCCCAGGCGGCGGCGGTTCTGGCCGAGGCGCACTTCTATGCGCGGCGCATGCCGCAGGCGCTGCACTTCGCCCAGGCGGCGGCGGATCTGGCCCCGCGCGACGCGGCGATCCTCTGCCAGTATGCGTATCTGCTCACGGTCGATTACAAGGGCGAGCAGGCCGCCGAGGTGGCCGAGCGTGCCGTGGCGCTGAACCCCGCGTGGGATCACGCCCGGATGACCGCGACGGGGGCCTACGGGTTGCTCCGTCGCTTCACCACGATGATCGAGCATGCACGGGCGGGCCTGGCGGCCAACCCGGGGCACGCGGGGCTGACCGCCGTCCTCGCCGGGGCGCTGACGAACGCGGCCCGGGCGGATGAGGGGTATGCCTTGGTTCGCGCGGCGCTCAGCGCGGACCCGGGCGATCACGTGCTCTGCAGCGCGGCGTGCGTCATCAGCAACTATGTGCCTGGGCTGTCGCGCCAGGAAGCGCTGGAGTTGCACGCGTCCTATGGGCGGCTGCTGGATCGGGAACTGCCCGCGGAGCGTGCGGCGTTTGCGAACACGCCCGAGGCGCAGCGCCCGCTGCGCGTGGGGCTGGTCTCGCCCGATCTGCGGGCGCACCCGGTGGCGACGTTCGTCGAGCCGCTGCTCGCCGGGCACGATCGCGATCGCATCAAGTTGTTGATCTATCAGACCAACATGATCAGCGACGCGGTGACCCAGCGTCTCAGGCAATATCCGGTCACGTGGCGGCTGATGGACACGACCAACGACGACGGATTGGCGCGTGCCATTCTCGATGACGCCATCGATGTGCTGATCGATCTTTCGGGACACACCGAGGCGCACAGCCTGATCGCGCTGCACCTTCGCCCCGCGCCGGTCATCGCGACGTACTGCGGCTATCCAGGCACCACGGGCGTCTCGGGCGTGGGGTATCGCATCGTCGATGCGCGGACCGACTTGCCGGGCGATGCCGATGCGTTCGCCACCGAGAAACTGGTGCGCATCGACCCCTGCTTTCTCTGCTATCGCCCGCACGCGGAGATGCCGCCCGTGGCACCCCGCGAGGGGGGACCGATCACGTTCGGCAGTTTCAACGCGCTGCAGAAGGTCAACACGCCATTGCTCAACCTGTGGGCGCGCGTGCTCGAGCGCGTGCCCGGGTCGCGCCTCGCGCTCAAGTCGATGAACCTCGAGGACGAGGGCGTGCGCGCCGATTTGTTGGGGCGGCTTGGGAAGGCGGGCATCGCCCCCGAGCGCGTCGAGCTTATTCCCCCGACACGCACGATCCCCCAGCACCTGGCCGCATACGCCCGTATCGATATCGCGCTCGACACCTTCCCTTACCACGGCACGACCACCACCTGCGAGGCGCTCTGCATGGGCGTGCCCGTAATCACGCTCGCGGGCGATCGCCACGCCTCACGCGTGGGCGTGAGCCTGCTCCACGCGGTCGGGTTGCCCGAGTGTGTGGCGGGTGACGAGGAGGCATATGTCGATCTGTCCGCGGGGCTCGCGACGGATGCGGGGCGGCTCGCCGCGCTGCGTGAGACGTTGCGCTCGCGATTGCGAGCCAGCCCTCTGTGCGACGAGGCGGCCTTCTGCCGTCGGTTTGAGGAGGCTATTGGCGCGATGTGGCGCACCTGGTGCGAGGGGGATCGGGCGTGAGCGACGTGCGCACCAAGATCGAGCAGGCGCGGTCCTTGCTGCAGGCGGGCAAGGCCGAGCAGGCCCGGCTGATGGGCGTTCGTCTGCTCAAGAGCGATCCCGCCGACCCGCGCGTGGCCGACCTGATGGCGCAGATCTTCATCCACCTCAGGCAGTCCGAGCAGGCCCTGAACTACGCACGCCGAGCGACGGAACTGGCCCCGGGCAATTTGGGCTTCATGCACAACCAGGGTGTCACGCTGCTGACACTGCAGCGGGCCGACGAGGCCGCGGCGATTCTCGGCGCGATTCTGGAGAAGGACCCGCGCCAGATTTCATCGCGGCTGGCGTTTCTGTCCGCGCTCCTCCAGCAGAGGCGGCATGCCCGCATCATCCAGGTGTGCGACGAGGGGCGACGCCTGCACCCCGGCAACCCCGTGTTCGAGGGTGTGCGCGCCAGCGCACTGCTCTCGCAGGGTTTGGCCGACGAGTCCTACGAAGCGTTGCGTTCGATGTTGGCGCACAATGCCCAGGAGCCGGGCCTGCGCAACACGCTGGCGCAGACCAGCAACTACGTGCCGGGCCTGACTCCCGCGCAGGTCTTCGCCGAGCACCAGGCCTATGGCGATCTGCTCGAACGCCTGTGGCCCGCGCCGCGGCGGACCTTCACCAACCCGCGCGACCCCGAGAAACGATTGCGCGTGGGCATCCTCTCGCCCGACCTGCGCACGCATTCGGTGGCCTTCTTCATCGAGCCCTTTGTGCAGGGGCACGACCGCGCCGGGTTCGAATTGATCGCGTATCAGACGAACCGCACGGAGGACGCGGTGACCGCGCGTCTCCGCAAGGGGTTCGCCGCGTGGCACGACTGCAGCGCGCTGGGCGACGCGGCGTTGCTCGAGCGGATGCTCGCCGACAAGCTCGACGTGCTGATCGAACTCTCGGGGCAGATGCAGGCGCACCGCCTGCCCGTGATGCACATGCGTGCCGCCCCGGTGCAGGCGACGTACATCGGCTATCCCAACACCACCGGTGTACACACGATGGATGCTCGATTCGTCGATTCCATCACCGACCCCGCCGGCAGGGCCGACGCCTGCGCCACGGAGCGCTTGGTGCGGCTCGATCCCTGTTTTCTCTGCTATCGCCCGCCCGCGGACGCCCCCAAGCCCGCCATGCCACGGGGCGATGGCCCCGTCACGTTCGGCAGTTTCAACGCGTTGCAGAAGATCAACCCGCCGCTGGTGCGCCTGTGGGCGCGCGTGCTGAATGCGGTTCCCGGCTCGGTGCTGTTGCTCAAGAGTTGGAACCTGGCCGATCGCGGCTCGTGGGCCGAGTTCACTCGTCGTTTCACGGACGCCGGCATCGACGAAACGCGATTGCAGCTCTGCGAGCCCATCGCCGGCATCGCCGAGCACCTGGCGGCGTACAACCGCGTCGATGTCGCGCTCGACACCTTCCCCTACCACGGCACCACCACAACGTGCGAGGCCCTGTGGATGGGCGTTCCGGTGGTCACGCTCGCGGGCGACCGGCACGCCTCGCGCGTGGGCGCGAGCCTGCTCCACGCGGCGGGTCTTCCCGAACTAGTCGCCAAGGACGAGGAGGCATACGTGTACATCGCCACGTCGCTCGCAGGCGATGCGACGCGCAGGGCGCACCTTCGGGCGACACTCCGCGATGACCTGCGGGCTGGCCCACTCTGCGACGAGACGTCGTATTGCAGGCGGCTCGAGAACGCCCTGCGCGGCCTGTGGAGCGAGTGGTGCCAGACGCAGACCATCGCGCGCCCGCATGCTTAAGGCGGCATGCGTTCACGTGATCATGTGCGCCGGGGCGGGCGTGTCCTCGGTGATGCGCTCGCGCGAGACCTTCTCGCCCGGGGCCGCGAGGGTCAGAACGTACATCTCGTCGTTGACGCGGGCCTGCAGGTGGACGGGACGGCCCCAGAGCAGGGAGAGCGAGCCAAGCACCTCGCCGGCCTTGGCCGCGTCGACCTCGAGCCCGGTCCACTTGTGGGCCAGGAAGAGCTCGCCGCGGTTGAGGTAGTTGGCGTCGACGACATAGATGAAGGGCTGGCCCATGTTGGTCAGGTGGTGCAGCAGCGACTGCTTGACGCGTGGGTAATCGCGCGAGACGACTTTCACCTCGCCCGTCTGCGGGTCGCGCTTGTGCTGATACATGCGGTGGCGCTCGACGAACTCTTCGGTGAGGAACTCGTCGATGAACGAGACGTCGTTGTAGATGCGCCGGATCTCGAAGATCTTCTCGCGTCCCTGCATCGAGCGGTCGTCGTGGGCCTCCTTGGCGCCGATGGCCGAAAGGCGGTCCCACGCGCTGCCGTGCTGGCCCTTGTCCCAGCGTCGTTCGATGTCCTTCCACAACTCCACGCCGATCTTGTACGGGTTGAACCCGCCCGGGGGCATGTAGACGACGCCCGAGTGCTGGTCGGCGTAATGCACGATCTCGCGCGCGTCGAGAAAGTGGTGCGTCATCAGCTTGCTGTGCCAGTAGGTCGCCCACCCCTCGTTCATCACCTTGGTCATCGCCTGCGGCGCGAAGTAGTAGGCCTCGTCGCGGATGATCCCCAGGATGTCCTGCTGCCATTCCTCGAGCGGCGCGTGGCGCAGCAGAAACTGCAGCACGTCGCGCGTGGGGTCGGCGGGGATCACGCCGCGGACGGCCTGCTGCTTCTGCACGTGCGCTTGCCGCTGGCGGTCCATCTCGGCCTGCGGGTTGATGAACGGGTCCATGTAGTCCTTGGCCGGCAGCCGATCGGGCGTGAACGAGCGCGATTCATCCGCGACCTTGACGCGGCCCCGCGGCTCCTCGCGCGCCACAAAGACCGAGTGCGGATCGATCAGGTGCTCGAGCGACAGGCACGTATCGAGGAACCGCTCAACCACGTCGTGCCCCTGGCGTTCGATGTGGCGCCGCACGCGCGTGGCGTGGTTGGCCATCTCGTCCATCATCTTGCGGTTGGTGCGCGAGAACCAGAGATTGTTCTTGAAGAAGTCCGAGTGCCCATACACGTGCGCCATCACCAGTTTCTGGTCGGTGATGCTGTTGCTCTCCTGCAGGTATGCATAGCACGGGTCGTTGTTGATCACCATCTCATAGATGCGGCCAAGCCCGTACGCGTCGCGCTTGCTCAGGCGCTCGTACTCCATGCCCCAACGCCAGTGCGGGTAGCGCACCGGGAACCCGCCATACGCCGCGATCTGGTTCATCGTCTCGAAGGGCAGCACCTCGTAGACGACCTCGAAGAAGTCGAGCCCGTACGACATAGCCTTGGCCTTGATCGCCTGCATGTGCCCGTGCAGCTCGGGCGAGAGTTCGGTGTGCGGCATCGCGGGCATCGGCGGCCTCCCGGCCCTCACGGGGCTCGGTTTCTTATCGGCATTCCCCACCGGTCCATACGCCACAACACGTCGATCGGATCGACCATCGCCACCGACGCTCAGCCGCGGGTCGAATCGCCGAAGCCTTTGCCCACACGCGAGTTGGCACTTGCACGGCAAAGACCGGCGTCTGACCCATTCGCACTGTGGATAAGAAAAAGGGGCGCCGGCACGTGGCCGACGCCCCTCAGGTTCACATGGAATCATCGATCGGGGGTTACTGCCCGATCGTGACGGGCCCGCCGCAGGCGCGGATGTCCATCGTCTTGCTGATGGTGCCCGTCCAGCTCGAGGAACCCTCAAAGATGTAGAGGTTGGGATACTCGCTGGCCCCGCTCACCCAGTCGTCGATGTTGGCGACGCCCTCGGTGACGGTGTTGTAGGGGAAGCTGAAGAAGCCAAACTCGAAGGGGCCGGCGTACGAGAAATCAACCCAGATGTCCCAGCGGGTGGATTCGAAGCCCTCGCAGGTGGACTTGCGGTTCTCGATGGTGCGCTCGTTGTCGCGCGTGGAGGTCCCGGTCGCCGTGCCCTGATAGGTCTGGCTGGGATTGCTGAAGTAGGGGATGCGCGAACCCGGGCTGTAGGCCATCACGGTGCGGTACTGCGTGCCGTTGGTCCCGAAGAAGCGGTGCCCGAACGAGTAGGAATAAGCGCCACACCCGCCGCCGTCGTTGTCGGGGTCGTGGGCGCATCCCTGGTTGTGCCCGATTTCGTGCGGGTGGCTGAGGTTGCCCGCGGCGCAGTCCCACGTCACGACCGAGTAGCCGCGGTTGGCCGCCGAGGTGCACCAGGCCAGCCCGCAGTACGCGCCATCGTCGACCCAGAGCGTGCAGAAGTCGGCGTTGAAGGTGTCGCGGTTGGAACGGATGCCCGGCCAGATCCCGCTCCCGCCCATGCCGTTCGTCCCGGTCAGGCGATCGAGGTGGTCGTCGTAGACGTTGCGAACTTCGTCGTAGGCAACTTCATAGCGGCGCACCAGACGCATGCGTGCGCTGATCGGGCTGTTCTCGTAGGACTCGTTGGTCCGATCGATCGCGAGCTGGCACTCGGCCTGGATCGCCGATGTACCGCCAGCGTCCGTCCGCGCCACGTTCGAATACACGATCATGGCATCGAAGACGACCAGCGGCGCCGAGCAGGTGCCCGTCTCCGCCCGCCCGCCCGAGTCGGTGGGATCGATCCCCTCGGCCTCGCCGGGTTCAGGTTCGAAATCCTCGTCGTCGGGCCCGATGCCGCCGGTCTTGCTGCCGGCGCACGGGGCGTACTTGTCGTCGTCCATCTCGCAGATGAAGTGCACGCCGTCCGCGCCGTACTTGGTCTTGTAGTGGATCCCCGCGGGCGGGGCCGTGATGTCGCACGCGAGCGCATCATCCATGACGGCGAAGAGGGCCGAGGAATCCTCAAACCCCTTGAGCCGCCCGCGCACGGAGAAGTCATTGTCCGCGCGGTGCTCGACGTGCGTCACCACCAGGGTGAACGTCTCGGTCGCCGAGCAGTTGAGCACCAGCGTGTCGCCGATGCCCACGGAGGCGAGCACCGACAGGTTCGGCGTCACCGCCGTCCAGGCCTTGGCCTGGCGATGGGGCGTCGCGTTCGCCGGCGCGGCGGCCGGCACGAAGAGCGCGGGCCAGTCCCGCGTCACGATCTGGGGCGCCTGCTCGGCCCCCTGGGGATCGAGCATTGAATCCTGCGCGTGGGCCGGCGTGATCGCGCACGCCGTTCCCGCCGCGCCCAGCAACGCCCAAAGGCGTAAGTGTCTCATGGTCTTCATGGTCGTACCTCCTTTGGGGTTCACTTACTGGAGGTTGACCAGGACGAGCACGAGCCCTTCCTGACCAGGTTCGAGGCGCGACATGGCCTTGCCGATCGTGGCGCCGTGCGCACGGCTGTGATCCGACACGGGCATCGCGAACCCGAGTTTGGACGAGGTCGTCATCAGATCGCCGGGCGAGACACCCGTGTCCGTCGCGGCGACATATGTCCACACGCGACCCGTGAGCGCGACGGGGCGGCTCTCGCCGATCCCGTCGAAGTCGCCCAGGATCATGCCCGCGGCGAGTTCATTCGCGCCCGAAATCACGCCCGCGACGCACTTGTTGTATTCGCCGCTGGCCAGCGTCACCGAGCCCGGGTGCTCCGAGTCGATCATGACGACCATGCCCGGCTTGATGGCTTCGGCGTCGATCTTGACGCTGAAGTTCTCGGCGAGGTCGGCCCCGCCGCGGATGGTGAGCACGCCCACCGACGCCGTGCCATTGACGTAGAGGGCGGTGCCGCCCGAAGAGGCTGTGAAATACCCGCCATAGGAGCCGGTGCCGAAGGCGGTGCCATAAACACCGGTACCTCCACTGCCACCGCTGCCGTAGACCGCCCGCCCGCCCACGGAAGAGCCGTAGACACCCCAGCCGGTACCGGCGTGCGAGCCCCAGACACCGATGCCCAGGCCACCTGTGCCGTTGTTCTGTCCGCGCACGCCCGTGCTCGATGAGCCGGGGGCTGTCGAGACCACGACGCCGTGGATCGCCGGAGCCAGCGAGGCGGTGGAATCGGTCTGGCCGTAGATCGCCGGGCCGACGCCGGTGCTGGCGTCGTGACGAGCGAAGAGGCCGTACCCATCGGGGCTGTTGTTCTCGCAGTAGAGGCCGTAGGTCGTGCCGGTGCCCGACGTGTTGTTGAAGTACCCGCCGTATCCCGAGTCGCTGGTATTGGAGACATACACCCCGTAGGTGGTGCCCGTGCCGTTCATGGAGGCCCACAGCCCGCGGCCGCTGGGCGTGACGTTGCTGGTATAGAAGCTATACCCCGTGCCGGTATCGCCGTTCATGAAGGCGCGCACGCCGTAGCGCGTCGAGAGACCCTCGACGGTGAAGGTGCCGCCATAGGCCAGAACACCCGCGGACGTGACGATGTTGTTGACACCGAAGGTCGTGCCGCCGTTGCCGTTGATCTGAGCGGCGAACCCGCCCAGCGTGCTGCGATCAACCAGGAAGTTCGACGAGGGGTTGGCGGAAGTGCCGATCCCCACATTCCCCTGCGTGTAGTAGGTGTTGTTCCCGTTGAGCACCCACGGCGAAGTGCCGGCGGGACCCTGAGGCCCGGTGGCTCCCACCGGCCCTTGCGGCCCTTGCGGTCCCTGTGGTCCGGTGGCGCCCGTGGGCCCCTGCGGACCCGCGGGGCCCTGGGGACCCGCCGGACCCTGCGGCCCGGGGTTCCCCGACAGCGCAAAGTGCGCAAACGGGGCCGCGGTCAGCTTCTGGCGCGGCGTCAACGTCTGGAACGGGTTCGCGCCCGTCCTCACATCGATTTCAATCCAGAGGGCGGCACCCGTATAAGCGCCGGGCCAGGCCAGCTCGACCGTGAACTTGCCATCGGTCAGGTTGCGGGTGGCGGCCAGCTGTGCCCCTACCTGCAGGCCGCCGACGGGCGCCGTATACAGGCGGAACCGGAAATCATGCGATCCCGTGGCAGGGTTGGCTCCGGTCCTGAGTTCACCCTGATAGGTGATCTCGGGGCCGACCTGGGCCAATGCCGCGGGGGCATTCCCAAGCACGGCGAGCCCCGCCGAAGCTACCAAGACCGCCGCGAGCAGACGATTCATTTGACGCGTTCTCATGTGGACCTCCTCTAGATTGACAGCAACTGGATCAAGTGACCCCTCCGGTCAACGTGATCAGCCTCTCGTACTCATGGTCTATCAGCAGAAATCACCACTCACAAGCCCGATATTCGAGATACGGGCAAATTACCAGACATAATGCGAACAGTGCGTGGGCACGGTCGGTCCTTGGGAATTATCGGACTTGTACGAGCCCAGAAGTCGGTTCACACGGGGGAATTGGCACGGTCCGTGGGTGATCGTGAGGTTTATGCCGTGGATTGCTGGCGGTCTCCCATTCCTGTGGCATGGTTCAGTTGGAACTGTCCGCAGGCATCAAGCAACGGGGAGACGGTATGAAGATCAGCAAGATTGGCGTTTTGGCGACCCTCGGGATCGCGTCCACGGCTCTGGCCGGTGGCGCGTCGGACTTCGACACGCTGACGATTAACTCGTCGCAGCCGGGGTTCAATCCTTCCTACTACGCCCGCGCTCTGGGCCAGTGGGACCTCATCAGCGAGGGGCTTCGCGTGTTCCCGGCCGACCCGGTCGCGCAGCTGTATGTGACGATGAGCACGCTGGCGGACACGCCCGTGAACTTCATCTACGGCTCGCGTTGGATCGCCGGCGCCCACGCCGACAACCCGACGAACAACCCGAACATGTACGGCCTGTCGCCCGACCGTTCGATCGCGATGGATTTCTACACGACCGACGGGGTGACCCGCCTGGCCGCACAGGAAATCAGCTTCGCGGTCGTTGACGAAGGGACCAACGATCAGGTCGGCCAGACGTGGCACCTGCTGATCTACGGCCTGAACGACGCCCTCCTCGACACGGTCACGGGCAACGCGCAGGGGATCACCCAGGTGAACTACTCCCGCGGTCAGGCCGACATCGGCCGCATCGTGTTCGTGCCCAGCTTCGACCACGAAGGCATGGACTCGTTCCGCTGGAGCAGCGTGCCCACCCCGGGCAGCGCGATGCTCGCCCTCACCGGCCTGGCGCTCCTGCGTCGTCGCCGCTGAGTCGAAAAACCTGAAGGACACAACCCACGCGGCGGGAGGGTCACCCTCCCGCCGTGTTGTCTTTTGGGCGACCCCGAGTCGGACACAGGACGCGGACTTCTTCGATGTGCCCGGTGCGGGCCGGTCACGGTTCGACCCGTGGAACGCGGGCTCTTCCGCATAGACTCCGCCCGTGACCAGCAAGCCTTCGACCACGATCGTTGACCTGCCCGCGCCCCCCATCGCCCGCGAGGGGGTCCCTTTCATCGTGCTTTTCTTCGTGATGGCGGCGTTGCTCACGGGCCTGGCCGGCTGGCTCCTGCCGTCGTGGGCGCCGTGGGGCGTGGGGATGGTGACCGGGGCCTTGTGCCTCTGGTGCGTCTGGTTCTTTCGCGATCCGAAGCGGGCGATCCCGGCGGACCCGCGTGCGGTCGTGTCGCCGGCCGATGGGGTGATCTGCGCGGTCGACCATGTCGCCCCGCCCGCAGAACTCGAGCTGCCCGCGGGCACCACGACCCTGCGGATCTGCGTCTTCATGAATGTCTTCGACGTGCACGTGAACCGGGCCCCGGTGGCGGGGAAGGTGGTCGCCGCCCATTATCGCCCGGGGGCGTTCGTGAATGCGGCGTTCGACAAGGCGAGTGAACTCAACGAGCGGCACTCGATCGTCATCGAAGACACGAAACAGGCCCGCTGGGTGGTGGTGCAGATCGCCGGGCTTGTGGCGCGTCGGATCGTGCCGCGGGCGGTGGTGGGGTCGAGCCTGGCCAAGGCCGAGCGCTTCGGCATTATCCGGTTCGGTTCGCGGGTGGATGTGCACCTGCCCCCGGGCACGAGCGCGTCGGTCTCGGTGGGCCAGCGGGTGAAGGCGGGCAGCAGCGTCATCGCGATGATGAACGCCTGAGCGGGGGGGCACACGTGTTTCTGCGCATCACGCCACGAGACAATCAACGCCCGAGCCTGGCCGCCCTGCTGCCGAACCTCCTGACCACGCTGGCCGTCTGCAGCGGCCTGGCGTCGCTGCATTTCTCGCTCAAGGGCGAGCTCGAGCGCGCGGTGGCAGCGATCGTGGTGGCGGCGATCTTTGACGCGCTCGACGGGCGGGCCGCCCGATTGCTGCGCGTCTCCTCCAAGTTCGGGGCCGTACTCGATTCGCTCTCCGACTTTCTCGCGTTTGGCGTGGCACCGGCGGTGGTGCTTTACCAGTGGAAGCTCAAGGGGGCCGACGTTCCCGGGAGCGCCGCGGCGATGACCTACGCGCTCTGCGCCGCCCTGCGCCTGGCCCGCTTCACCGCCGCCGACATGCCCGGCGCCCGCGAGCCCGCGGCCAAGGCGGCTCGCCCGTCGCACTTTTTCACGGGGATGCCCTCGCCCGCGGGCGCCGGGGTGGCACTGCTTCTGCCGATGCTCGCCTTCTCGGACACGCTGGGGTTCGATTCGCCCACGTGGCTGGTGATCGCGATGACGTTTGTCGTGGGCGTGGCGATGATCAGCCGCGTGCCGATGTTCTCGCTCAAGGGCCTCCACGTAAGACGTCACTACGTGGCGCCATTCCTGGTGCTGGTGGGGTTGATCGTGGTCGCCGCGGTGCGCGACGTCTGGCTGACGCTCGCGGCGATGAGCACGATCTACCTGCTCTTGATTCCGGTGGCGTGGGCGGGTTCGCGCCGGGCCGCCCACCGGGCAAGCGAGGCACACGACGCGCCCGGGGCATCGCACCCGCCCGCGGCTTCTTGAGCCCCGGGAACGTGTACTGACGGCCGCGGCAAATCCGCATTCATGGCGTCGGTGGGATCTGTGCACCGGCGTGATTGTGCATTGGTTCCTGATCGGCTAGATTTCCGATCATGAAGATCCCCCTTGTGTGTGCGCTCGCCGCCGGTCTGTGTGTTTCGTGTGCCGCCGCCCGGCCTCAGGCGGGGGGCCAGCCCGCCGGGCGTCAGGTCGGCTATCCGCAGAATCCGGCGATCAGCCCCGACGGGTCGGTGATCGTCTTTACCTTTGCGGGAGACCTGTGGAGCGTGTCCGCGGCGGGCGGGTCGGCCCGGCGGATCACCACGCACCCCGCCGAGGAAGGCCGCAGCGCTTTCAGCCCGGATGGCACGATGCTGGCGTTTGAATCCGATCGCGACGGCGGGCGGAGCATTTATTCCATGCCGGTGAGGCCGAGCGCCCTTGGCAAGGAGTTTGGCGACGTGCGTCGCGTGACGATCGCCGATCGGGCCCACTCGCTCAGCGCCTTCTCGCACGACGGCACGCACGTTTACTTTTCGAGCAACCACGAGCCGGCGATCTTCCGCGGCGTCAAGATGTACCGCGCGCCGATCAACGCCGACGGGCCGATCCGGGCGATCACCGAGGCTTATGGCTCGGGGGCCACGCCCACGCCCGACGGCGGGATCGTCTTCGCCCGCGGGCGCTTCGACCCTAACCGCCCGCGATATGTCGGGGCCGCCACCACCGATCTCTTCCGCCTTGACGCGGGCAAGGGCACGTTCACGCAGATCACCAGCCACGTGGCCAACGACGCGGACGGCTTTGTGCTGGGCGACGGGTCGATCGCCTTTGTCTCGGCGCGCGACGGACAGAACAACATCTGGCGCATCCCCGCGGGCAAGAGCGACGCCGACGCGGTGCAGTTGACGCGGTTCAAGCCGGCAACGGGCGAGGCCACCATTGCGCACGGCGTGCGTGACTTCAACGTCGCGCCGGGCGGGAGCACGGGCGTTTTCGTGGTGTGGGACACGCTCTACACGCTGGATCTGACCAAGGCCAACGCCACGCCGCAGGCGGTTCGTGCGATCGTGGAAGGTGATTTTTCGCAGGTTGATTACCAGCGGATGAACCTCTCGCGTCAGGCCAACGACGCGGTCCTGAGCCCCGACGGCAAGACCATCGCCGTCATCGCACGCGGCGAGATCTTCCTGCGCAGCACCGAGAAGGATCGGCCCACGCGGCGGGTGACCGATTCGCACGCGCGCGAGCGTGACCTGGCCTGGTCGGCCGACGGCAAGGTGTTGTACTTCTCATCGGACGAGACTGGCGTATACGGGGTGTACGCCGCGAGCGTGGCGCTTTCGCGCGAGGATCTCTCGCCCAAGAAGGAGAAGCCCGAGGCCGACGCCCCCAAGCCCGCCGAGGACGAAGCACCCAAGGCCGACGAGCCCAAGGCTGAAGAAGCCAAGGAGCCCAAGGGAGACGCTGGCGCCGAGCCGCCCGTCGCCGAGGCTGCCAAGGAGGGCGAGGCTCCGAGCAAGCCCGCGAAGGAAGAGAAGCCCAAGGAACCCGATCACGGCAAGCGCTGGAGCGAATCGCTGACCTTCACCATCGCGCCCGTGGTGGTGGGGGAGACGAGCATCCGCTCGCCCCGCCCCTCGCCCGATGGCAAGAGCATGCTCGTCACGCGCGGCCGCGGCGATCTCGTGCTGGTCAACCTCGAGGACCTGTCGCAGCGTGTGATCTTCGAGGGGTGGGACGAGCCCGACGTGCAATGGTGCTCGGACTCGCGCCACATCATCTACTCGGTGAACGACGTCTATTTCAACGCCGACATCTGGGTGCACGACACGGGCAACCCCGAGGCGTCGCCCGTGAACGTGACGCGCCACCCTGACCTTGACGTCTCGCCCTGGCTGTCGGCCGACGGCAAGGTGCTCTACTTCCTCAGCGATCGCGACGCCGATTCCAACGGCGAGTTCTCGCTCTACACGGTCAACCTCGATCGCAAGCTTGACGGGCTGTCGACCTATGAACTGGCCGACTACTTCAAGGAGGCCGCCGAGAACGCCAAGAAGCGCAAGCCCGTCGGCGCCGAGGCGAAGGCCCCCGCCACGAAGAAGGGCAAGGGCGACGACGCCAAGAAGGCCGACGAGCCCGCCGCGGGCGAGGGCGCGAAGGACGCCGACGCCAAGGCCGCGGCGAACGATGACGCCAAGCCCGAAGTGAAGGAAGCCAAGAAGCCAGAGCCGCTGAAGTTTGACCTGGACGATGCCTACCTGCGTGTTCGGCGACTGGTGAGCAACCCGGGCGGTGTGGGAGATGTGGCCTGCACGCCCGGCGGCGAGCGCGTGCTTTACTCCGCCTCGACCGACGGAGCCACCGCGCTCTTCAGCGTCGATTACAAGGGCAAGGAGAAAAAGACCGTCACCACCGGCGCGGTGAATCGTCTGAGCTTCAACCTCGCGGGCGACAAGGTGATCTTCGTCAGCGCCGGCGAGGCGACTATCGGCAAGCCCACGGGCGGCGAAGCCGAGAAGATGTCGATCGACGCCCCCGTCATCATCGAGATCGAGAAGCAGCAGAAGCAGAAGTTCCTCGAAGCCGCCCGCCTGCTGGGCGACGGCTTCTATCACCCCACGCTCAAGGGGCTCGACTGGTCCACGCTCACCAAGCGGTACCTCTCGCTCGCGATGCGCACCCGCACCGACAGCGAGTTCAACAACGTCGTCAACTGCCTCTTTGGCGAACTCGACGGGAGCCACCTGGGCATCCGCGGCGGGCGCTCAACCTCGGGCGAGCAGACGCCCATGTCGTATCTGGGCGTGGATGCCCAGCCCGACGCCGCCGGTTGGAAGATCACGCGCGTGCTGCCCATGGGCCCGGCTGATCGCGAGAGTTCGCGCCTGAAGGTGGGCGAGATCATCACATCGATCCAGGGCGTGCCCACCGCGGGCGAACAGGGGCCGACGGCGGATCTGCCCGTGCAACTGGGCCAATCGAGCGGACGCGAGACGCTGATCGGCGTGCGCTCCGCCGAGGGCGTCGATCGGCTGATGCTCATCACGCCCTTCTCGGCAGGGGCCGATTCGGGCCTGCGGTATGACGCCGAGGTGGCGCGCCGCAAGGCGATGGTCGATCGGCTGTCGGGCGGGAAGCTCGGTTACCTGCACATCCGCGGGATGGACATCGGCTCGGTGCGCGATTTCGAGCGTGATCTCTACGCCGCGGCGCACGGCAAGGACGCGCTGCTCATCGACGTGCGCGACAACGGGGGCGGGTGGACGACGGACATCCTGCTCGCGTCGCTGACGGCCCCGCGCCATGCCTACACGGTGCCCCGCGGCGCGGACCAGGCGACCATGCCGCGCGATGCGTATCCGCGCGATCGACGCTTGATCTATCACTACAACCGTCCGATCTCGGTGCTGATCAACCAGAACTCGTATTCCAACGCCGAGATCTTCCCGCACTCGATCAAGACGATCGGGCGCGGCAAGCTTGTGGGCGTGGCCACCTTCGGCGCGGTCATCTCGACGGGGGCGGCGTCGCTGATCGACGGCACAACCGTGCGGATGCCCTTCCGCGGGTGGTACCTGCTCGACGACACCGACATGGAAAACAACGGCGCGCAGCCCGACATCAGCGTGGGCATGCCCCCCGAGGCCGAGGTCGCGGGCGAAGACCCGCAGATCGAAGCCGCGGTACGCGAGCTGATGGACCGTGCGGCGAAGGAGCCGTTCTGGGATTGGAAGAAGTAAGCCGAGCGGCGATTCGTGCGTGGATCAACGAAAAGCCGGGGCCCTGTGGCCCCGGCTTTTGTTCATGCCTGCGATGCGCGACGGCGCTGTGTCGGCGGCTCAGCAGCCCGCGTTCCAGCGGGTGAAGAACTCGTCCACGTCGGCATCGTCGGGGGTGCCGCCGCTGGCGTTGAAGTCCGCGCTGGCATCGCCGTTGTTCCAGGCATCGAAGAAGGCGGCGACATCGGCGTCGTCGGGGGTGCCGCCCGAGCAGTTGAAATCGGCGATGCAGACGGTCAAAGGAATTGGGCTGCTCGTGATGACCCCGGCCCCATTGGCGATCGTGCATCGGAGCGCGCCGATTACGCCGAGCGACCCGGTCTCGACCGGGGCTCGGGACACCTGCACGCTGGCATCGCCGACTCCGACTGCGATGAATCGAATGGCGCCGCCCTCGTCGCTGTTGGATCCCTCGACGAGGTCATTCCACACGCCCGATGCGCCTTGCCACTGCCACGCGTACGAGACGGGCGACTCTCCCACGGCTTGAGCGTTGCAGATCGCGACGCCGTCGGGGCATGTCACGAATTCAGGCGTGAGGGACTGGAAACCCAGGCGCGTGACGAGCCGCACCGAAACTCCGCCCACCGCGTGGTAGCAATACGTCTGGATTCCCAGCCGCAAAGTTTGAGGGAAAGGCATCGTGAAATCGGCGCGAGTTCCGGGCGGGAGACAGTTGAAAGCGAGCTGCGGCGTCTCGCATTGGTTACAGGGGCCACTGAAGAGCATGTTCGGCCAATCAAGCCCGACCTGGTAGACGAGTTCCCAGAGCCATCCTTCATAACACTGGTGACCCTGTCCATCGCAGTAGGACGTACGTCCGTCGGCGGGGTTGAATGCCCAGAAAAGACCGCCGTCGTTCGGGGTGACGGGTTCGAGTCGATACACGCCCGCGTCGAGGGGGACGTCCTGGTAGCGCAGAAAGCCCGTGCAATCACGCGATGCGTCGACGTTCAAGATCGTCTGCGCCATTGCGCACGTGCAGACCGCAACGGTGTGGAATGCCGCCAGCAACGCGACACGGACGCGTCCAGAAGGTGCCATGGCACACACTCCATAGAAACCATGAATGCACAACGCCATGCCATTGTAATGCGGCGGGGATGAGACACAACATTAAAAAAAAGCCGCGGCGTGGGCCGCGGCGAAAAAGGCGAGGAAGATCTGAATACTTGATGCTCAGCAGCCCGCGTTCCAGCGTTCGAAGAAGTAGGTGACGTCGGCGTCGTCGGGGGTGCCGCCGCTGCCATTGACGTCTGCGCGTTCCTCGCCGTTGTTCCAGGCTTCAAAGAATGCGGCGACGTCGGCGTCATCGGGCGTGCCGCCGCTGTTGTTGAAGTCGGCCAGGCAGGCGGGGTTGGGGTTGAAGCGGAAGAATGCGTGGGGGGTGCCGAAGGAGGGGTTCGACTGGTAATCGACGCCGGCCTCGTTGTGGATGCTGGCGATGAAGTAGACAAAGCCATCGGGGGTGATGGCGACGTCGTTGGCGTCGAAGGCGGTGAGCGTGGTGGTGCCGCGCCCGAGGTACGCGTCGTCGAGGGTGCCGTCGCCGTCGAGGTCGACCTGGTCGCCCTCGCGAACGATGACGGTATCGCCGTTGCGGACGATGACGGTGTCGCGTCCGGTGTCGGCGTTGTTGGTGTTGCCCACGAGCACCCAGCCGCCGCCGGTGGTGACGTGGAAGGCCAGGAACGTGTCGCCCCACAACTCGGTGCTTCCGGGGGTGATGGGCTGGCCCGTGGCGGCGACGACGTCGCCGTCGATGATGGCCCAGTCGCTGCCGTCGGGCTGAATGCCGCGGGCGTACCACGAACCATCGGGCGTGACGCCCGAGGCGTTGATGGCGCTGATCAGCACGCCCGGGTCGCCCGCGATCGAGCCTTCCTGCAGCACGACGCGATCGTTGTAGACCAGCACGGCGTCGATGGTCGTGGCCTGGTTGATCGTCCCCTCGGCGACCCAGTGCAGCCCGTTGGGCGAGGTGTAGAACGAGTTGGCGCTGATGCTCTTCCAGAGCTCGGTCCCCACGCCGCCGATCGCGGTGATGCTGGTGACGTTGGCCTGGTGGAAGCCGGCATTGTTGTACATGATCGCGGGGCGGCGGGAGGTGTGGATGCTCGTGATGGTTGAGTCCTGCGTGCCGATGGTCCCGTTGTCGAGGATGTGGACCGAGCCCACCGAGTTGCCGAAGCGTTCATCGCCGCTGGGATTGGGCGGGGCGTCGGCAAGGCCGGTGATGAGATCGCCCATCTGCAGGCGGATGGAGAAGGACGAGCCGTTCCAGTGGATGACCTTCTGGAAGACGCTGGCGACCCCGCCGCGGGCGCGGGCGGAATAGGCAAACTCGTTGTTCGAGTTGAAGCGGCCCAGGCCCGAGCCGAAGAAGTCGTAGAGTTCGCCGGTGACCCCGCCGTGCACGGGCTGGCCCTCCTGGGCGAACATCGTGCCGCTGGTGCCCGAGCCCATGATGAGGATGGTCTCGAGATCAGACCCGGCCTGCGAGCGGGATTTAAGCACCCACTTCGAGCCGTCGGGCGAGACGGTCATGTCCTCGAAGGCACGCCATTCGGTGAACATGGGCTGGCTCGACAGATCGAGCGCTCCAGGCACCACGGCGGTGGGGTGCCCCGGGATCTTCGTATAAATGACCTCGATCGACTGGGCGGCGGCGTGATATGAAACGCCAAGGCCGGCAACGGCGACAAGGGCGGCAAGGCTGGCAACGTTCTTCTTCATGGGGTCATCTCGATTCGGTGAACGAACAGAAAGGCGGCGATGCACGGTGCATGAGCCGCGGAGTGAACAAATCAAGCTCGACGAATGGGGAACGGCTCAGCCTTCGCAGCCGCCCGCATTCCACAGGTCAAAGAAGGTGGCCACGTCGGCGTCATCGGGCGTGCCGCCCGAGCCGTTCGCGTCGGCGCACGCATCGCCATTGTTCCAGGCCTCGAAGTAGGCCGAGACGTCGGCGTCGTCGGGCGTGCCGCCCGAGTTGTTGAAATCGGCCACGCACGGCGGGCAACGCGTGGGGCAGCCGTTGGTGACGTAGACCAGGCCCAGGAGATTGCCCGAGCCCATTGCGCCGATCAGGTTGGCGGCGCCCGTCTCGGTGTCGATCCAGTAGAAGTTGTCGGTGGAGTTGTCGACGAGGTAGAGGCGCTGGTCGTGCGGGTTGTACGCCAGCCCGTTGGGATTGGTGGGGCCCGAGAGCGCGCCGATGAGCGAAACCGTGCCGTTGGCGCGGTTCATCTGGTAGAAGCTGTCGGTCCCGCTGTTGGTCGAGTACATCGTGTCCGTGTCGGAGTTGTACCCGAGGTTCGAGAACGAGGAGAGCCCCGAGGTGCCCACGAGCGTGGCGAGCCCCGTGGCCTGATTGATGATGTAGAGCCCGTTGTTGTGCGACGACACGCCGTAGAGCGTGCCCGTGCTGTTGTCCCACTCGAGCCCGTGCATGACCATGGCCGAATCGCCATAGAACCCGACCAGGGTCGCGTTGCCCGTGGTGAGATCGAGCAGATAGAGCGAATCGTTGCCGGTGGAACTCAGAAACAGCCGCCCGGTGGCGCAGTCATAGGCCAGCCCCGCGGTGGTGCTGGCGTTGGACGACGCCGTGCCGATGAGGGTCTTGGCCCCAGTAGCGATGTCGATCTCGGAGATCGCCCGCGACGAATCGATCGCGATCATCCGACCCTGGCCAAAGGCGACCGAACCCGTAGCCGCGAGCACCGCGGCGATCACACGCATCTTCATGGCTGCACTCCCACATCAACCCCCTGGCGTCGGCTCAACGACGAGTCCACCCAGCCCAGCTTACCACGCCCCTGCCGAAAACCACAATACAGACATGCACCAAACCGCCGGTAGATTCACGTCGTCAACGCTCGAAAGACGCGACTACCTAGGTAGGACGTGTGAATCTGGGGGAGAATCGTGTGGCAGGGCCTGGGTGGGGGAATCGCCACGCGGTGGCCCCGCCGCTGCACGAAACTACGCAGTCACATCGAGCCCGTAGGAATCAGCACCCCGCGTTCCAGCGATCGAAGAAGTAGGCCACATCGGCGTCGTCGGGCGTGCCGCCCGAGCCGTTGACGTCCGCGCTCGTATCGCCGTCGTTCCAGGCATCAAAGAACGCGGCGACGTCGGCGTCGTCGGGCGTGCCCCCGCTGCCGTTGAAATCGGCCAGGCAGCCCCCGCCCATGTCGATCATGAAGGCCCCCACGCCGGTGGGGCTGGTCACGCCGCGGAAGACGATGTATCGCCCGTTGTCGCTGATGGTGAACCCCTCGGTGATGCCGCCGGTGCCGGTGGTTCCCGAGACGGTGGTGAGGACTTCGCCGTCGATGACCGTGACGCCGCGCCGCACGAGCAGCGTATTGTTGATGAACAGCGCGGTGTTGGTGGTGGTATCGCCGGTGAACTGGGCCCACCAGACGACGTCGCCGTTGTCGGTGATGCGCACGGGCCCGGTGCCGAAGGAGACGATCGTCTCTCCCGCGACGCCGGGAACAGGGTCGCCCTCCTGCTTGAAGAGCTGTCCGTTACGGACGAGGATCAGGTTGGTCGCGGCGTCGCCGCTGATGGTCGCCTTGAAGACGTAATCCCCGTTGTTGTTCATGTCGAGTTTGGTGCTGGTGCCCAGATCGGTGTAGGTGCGTCCGGCGATGGGGGATTCATCGCCCTTGCGTGCGATGAGCGTGGATTCGATCCACAACCCGCCGTTGGTCGCGGTCGCCCCCGTGAGGCTCGCCGCGGCCATGACGCGCCCGTCGTTGGCAAAGGCGAAGTTCTCGGTGCCGGTGCCAAAGTCGACCACCTGCGTGCCGTCCACGATCCCCGGGGGGAAGTCGCCCTCCTTGGCCCAGACTTCTTCCGTGAATGTGCCCGCGCCCGCGTCATACCGCAGCACGACGATCGCGCGGTCGACGCTCGTCGCGATCGCCGGGTCATCGACCGACGCCACCACGAGGATCTCGTTGTTGTCGTTGGTCTTGCACTCGAAGAAGCCGATATAGGGCGTGCCCTGGGTGAAGTCTTCCGCCGTCGAGAGCATGCTCTCTTGAATCAGCAGGGTCGTGTTGAAATAGATCCCGCTGTCGTTGCTGGTGCTGCCCGTGTTGCGCAGGAACAGGTTCCAGCCCGTGTCGCCGTTGTTGTTGAGGTTGACCGAATCGAACGAACTGATCGCCGCGGGGCTGGGGGGCACGGCGTCGTTCTCGCGCACGTGCACCACCCCGTTGCGGATCAGCACACGGTCGGCGTTGGTGTCGGCATGATCGGTGTCCGATTCGACCAGCCACCAGCCGTTGTTGTTGACGGCGATGGCATCGACCGTCGTGACAAACCCGATGTCCGGCACCCACTGGTTCCGCTTCACCAGCGAGGAGATCGTCGGCTGGGCCAGGGCGGCACCCGCGAGCGTGGTCAGGGCCAGGGCGAACGAGGCACGAGCGAAACGCATGGATAAGGCTCCCACACCCGTGCGGCGTGCATCGGGCCAAGTGCCCAGTCTAAGGGCGGGGATCGTTCACACCAAGCGGAAAACGCATGACTGTGCTGACCCAAGGTGAATGAGTGGTGCCGTGGGGCGTTTCCTGCGGCTGGGAAACATGGATTCACCACCCGCGAGTCAAGGGCCACACGCGTCAACTCCTAATGCATATCGAACACCGCCGGGGGCGGCGTTTCGATACGCAATGAGCTCAAACGTCGAGGCACTCAACTCAAGGGCGAGGAGGTATAAGTGAAGCACGGCAATGAAAAACCCCCGGCCATGGCCGGGGGTTAGTGAATCACTTCAAAAGCATAGTCCGGGTGTTACTTCGCCCCGGGCTTGAACGAACTCTTGAACGCCCCGATGGCGGCCTTGAGTTTCTTCTCCATGTCCGCGTCCAGCGCTCGCTTGGTGTTCAGTTCGTCCCACACCGGCTTGTTGAGCGTGCGGAACGAATCGAGCAGCTTCGCCTCGAACTCGCGCACGTCCTTCAGGTCCACGCTGTCGAGGAACCCCTGCGTGCCCGCGTAGATCGAGATCACCTGGTCCACGATGTGGAACGGCGTGTACTGGTTCTGCTTGAGCAGCTCGACCATGCGACGCCCGCGGTCGAGTTGGCCCTGCGTCGCCTTGTCCAGTTCCGTGCCCAACTGCGCAAAGGCCTCGAGTTCACGGGCCGAGGCCAGGTCGAGTCGCAGCGAGCCGGCGATCTTCTTCATCGCCTTCACCTGGGCGTTGCCGCCCACGCGCGACACCGAGATACCCACGTTCACCGCGGGGCGCACGCCGCTGAAGAAGAGTTCGGGCTCGAGGTAGATCTGCCCGTCGGTGATCGAGATCACGTTGGTGGGGATGTAGGCCGACACGTCGCCTTCCTGCGTCTCGATGACGGGCAGGGCCGTGAGCGAACCGCCGCCGTTCTCATCGCTGAGCTTGGTGGCGCGCTCGAGCAGGCGCGAGTGGAGATAGAAGACGTCGCCGGGGTACGCCTCGCGGCCCGGGGGGCGACGCAGCAGCAGCGACAACTGGCGATAGGCGACGGCCTGCTTCGAGAGGTCGTCATAGATGCACAGGGCGTGCTTGGGGGTCTTCCCCTCCTTGCCCTGCCACATGAAGTACTCGCCCATCGCGCACCCGGTGTAGGGGGCGATGTACTGCAGGGGGGCCGGGTCGCTGCTCGCCGCGTTGACGACGATCGTGTAGTCCATCGCCCCGTGCTTGCGCAGCGTCTCGACCACGCCCGCGACCGTCGAGGCCTTCTGCCCGACGGCGATGTAGATGCACACCACCGCCTCGGGGGTGCCCCAATACTGCTTCTGGTTGATGATCGTGTCGAGCGCGACGATCGTCTTGCCCGTCTTGCGGTCGCCGATGATCAGCTCGCGCTGCCCGCGCCCGATCGGGATCATCGCGTCGATCGCCTTGATGCCCGTCTGCAGCGGCTCGGTCACCGGCTGACGCTCGGCGATGCCCGGGGCGATGATGTCGACCTTGCGGAACTCGGTGGCGTTGATCGGGCCCGCGTCATCGATCGGGCGACCCAGCGGGTCGACCACGCGCCCCAGCAGGGCGGGGCCCACGGGCACCTCGAGCAGACGGCCCGTCGCCTTGACGAGGTCGCCCTCCTTCACCGAGAGGTAATCGCCATAGATGACCGCGCCGACCGTGTCGAGTTCGAGGTTGAACACCTGGCCCATGACCGACCCGTCGCTGGTCTGGAACTCGAGCAGTTCGCCGGCCATGGCCTTGGCCAGGCCATAGACGCGGGCGATGCCGTCGCCGACCTCGACCACGCGTCCGACCTCGGACACCTCGAGTTGAGAGGCGTACTGCTCGATCTCCTGCTTGATCACGCTCGCGATTTCGTCGGTCTTGATCTTCACGATCGGCTCCTGTCGGGCTCATCGCCGGCCCCGCGGCGTAAGGCCCCGGGTTCGCACGGCGTTCGTTCGGAATACACCCCGCCAAACGGGGGACCCAAGGTTAGCGGGGTCAACCACACGAGGCGAGTTTCACGCGCGCTTCCCGCTTCCTCAGATACCCCCAATACCTCCACACCACCAGCACACACATCGCCAACCCCGGGCTTTGTCCGGGGGGTGGTCGGGTCGGGCGATTCAAATTGAAAGGCCAAAGGGGTGGCCGACGTGACTCAAGGCGCGGGGCGCTGGGGGGCCTCACGCCGCTTGATCGTCAACCGCACCGAGCGGCTGGCCGCCTCGAAGGTCAGCGGACCCAGTTCCGGGGGCAGGTCGCCAAAGACGGCGTCCTTGCTGGTCACCCCCCGCTCGAGTTCCTCATACGACAGCGCGATATACGCGATCAGCGGGATAGTCTTGTCCTCGATCCGCCGGATGACATCACGCGGGCCCGTGACGCTCACGTCGGCCAGGAAGGGGTCGGCGATCTCGATCTCCCACTTGTTGATCTCGGTGGGGGCCAGACGCACGTGCACCGGCACCGACGGGATCTTCAGGGTCGTGGTTGAGCGGCGCACGGCGAGCGACACTTCGGCGGTGGCCGGGTCGATCCGCGCCCGGATGCCCGACAGATCTGGGGATAGCCGCAGCGCGACGCCGCCCAGGGTCTCCTTGCGACCGGGCACGAGCCGATCGAACATCGACTGATCGATGACCGCCAGCACCGGCCCCGCGCCGACACGCTCGACCTCCGCGCTGGGCACGATGACCTTGACGCGGGCCGGGCGGATCTCGGGGGGGCCGTCGAGCTCGCCCCGCGTGGGGATGCGCACCTCGACGGGTAGGTCGATCGTCACCAGGTCGTCGAGGCGCAGGCGCGCGGTGGGGGGGTCGACACGGGCGATCGACACGCCCCGCCGACCAATCGTCAGATCGGGGTGGGCCAGCAGCACCGTCTTGAGATCAACCTCGATCGTGCCGCGTTCGAGCGGCACGCCGTCCATCCCCGGGGCCAGGCGCACGGGTGCGCGCAGGCGTCGCACCAGATCCTCGACCGCGGCGGTGGGGCCGACCACGCTGACATTCCAGCGGCGGGGCCCGGCCGACGCATCGGCGAACTCGAGCGTGCGCACGCCGCCCTCGCCCGAGTCCAGCGTCAACTCCACGGGCTGTTCCTGCGTGCGCAGCGTCTCGGCCTCGGCGAAGACCCAGATCAACCCGGTGATGATCGCGACGCTCAGAAATGTCTTGAGTCGGTCGAGCATGGATTAGGAACGCTCCTCGTCGAGCGTGTCGGGGTTTGTCGCATCGGGGGTGTCGGGGCCGGGGGAGTCGGTCGAGAGATCATCGTTCCCGGCGGCGGAGCCGCGCGTTGGCGTGCGCCGCAGGCGCGATTCGAGTTCCTCGCGCAGTTCATCGGGCGTCAGGCCGTCGGTCAGGCGTCCGCGCTCGGCGATGCGGACCTTGCCCGTTTCCTCGCTCACGATCACCACGATCGCGTCGCACTCGCGCGAGAGGCCAACCCCCGCCCGGTGGCGCGAGCCCAGCGTAGGGTCTGGCATCTCCGCCGGCTCGGCCAGCGGGAGCTGCACCCCCGCCGCCCGGATCGTCTTCCCGTTCACGATCACCGCCAGATCGTGCAGGGCGGCCCCCGGGAAGAAGATCGTCTGCAGCAGGCGCGACGAGAGCAGCGCGTTGAGCGGCGTGCCCCCCTCCACCAGCCCGCCCAGCGGCGTCTGGCGCTCGATGGCGATGATCGCCCCGAACTTGGCACGCGACAGATACTCGGCGGCCTGGGCGATCTCTTCGATCACAAAGGCGATGTCCTTGGGGGTCGATCGCAGGAAGGGCGTCTCGCTCAAACGCACCAGCGCTCGGCGCAGTTCGGGCTGGAAGATCACCACCAGCCCGATGGCCACCAGCGCCAGGAAGCGGTCATACAGCAGCCCGATCCGCTGGAACGAGCCCGCCCCGCCGAAGACGCGCGACAGGATTGTCGCGGCGACCACCAGCACGAGCATGCCCTTGAGCGCCGCCGCCGCACGCGTCCCCTGCACGAACTTCAGCACCGCGTAGACGACCAGCCCGATGATCACCAGCTCAAGGATGACCTCGGGCCACGCGTACCCGCTGAGGCGCTGCAGAAGTCCCTGGATGCGTTCGAGGATCGCCACGCCCAGAGTCTACGTGAGCCGCCCGCGCTCCGCCGTACCATCCCCCCATGGGCTATCGCGTGGTCGAGTTCCAATCGACCCCCAACCCCAACGCCATCAAGTGCGTGCTCGACCGCTCCCCGGGCGACCGACCCCGGTCCTATCGCGACCCCGCCGCCGCCGATGGTGATCCCCTTGCCCGTGCCCTCTTCGCGATCCACGGCGTCACGGGCCTGCTCATCCACGATGGGTGGATCACCGTGAACAAAGCCGACAAGGCCCGCTGGACCCCCATCCGCGCCGGCGTCGAACGCGCGCTTCGGGACATCGCATGACCCCTCCCCGCGCCGGTCACGCCCGCGCCGGAGGATCGCGCGACGCACGCATCGTCCGTCGACTGGTCGCCTGGTTCGACGCCGCCCATCGAGACCTGCCCTGGCGCATCGAGCGCCCCGGGGGCGGGCGCGATCCATACCGAGTGCTGGTCAGCGAGATCATGCTCCAGCAGACCCAGGTCGCGCGCGCGCTCGAGAAGTACGACGCCTTCCTCGCCCGTTTTCCAGACGCCGACACGCTGGCCCGCGCCGACCTGCATGACGTGCTCGCCGCCTGGTCGGGGCTGGGGTACTACCGCCGGGCGCGATTGCTCCATGCCGCGGCTCGCGTCATCGCCTCGCGCCCGGGCGGCCTCACGCCCGATCTCGATGTTCTCAAGGCCCTGCCCGGCGTGGGGCGCTACACCGCCGGAGCCATCGCTTCGATCGCCTTCAACCAACCCGCCCCGATCGTCGACGGCAACGTCGCCCGCGTCCTCGCCCGCCTCGACGCCGACGACAAGGCCTCGGCCACCTCGCCGCAAACATGGGCTCGGGCGACGGCACTGGTCACGATCGCGGGCGCACAGGCGGCCTCCGGGCGATTCAACGAGGGGTTGATGGAACTGGGCGCGACCGTCTGCACCCCACGCGCCCCGGCGTGCGGGCGCTGCCCGCTGTCGGGAGAATGTGTCGCGCACGCCAACGCCTCGCAGGATTGCTATCCCACGCCCAAGCCCGCCGCCGCCCGGCGCACGATCCGCGTGCTCTGTGCGGCGGTCTATGACTCCAAGGGCCGCCTGCTCGTCGAACAGCGCCCCGCTTCTGGGCTCTGGGCTGGCCTGTGGCAGATGCCCGCGGTCGAGCGCGAACAGGGCCCCGCGTCCACGCGCGCCCAACTGGCCCACGCCTTGGGGCTTGATCATGGCACGTCGTGGCGTCGGCTGGGAGTGGTGCGTGTGGTCTTGTCGCACCGCGAGGTGAGCCTGACGCTCCTCACGCCACGTGAGCCGCCGAGCCCACGCGAGCGCCGGGCGATGGCTCGCGGGCGCCGCTGGGTCGGCGCGGCCGACCTGGCTCGCCTGGGCATCTCGAACGCGCACAAGAAGGCGATCGCGATGGCGGCCAGTGCGTCGCCCGTCCCTACGATCGCCTAGGCGTGCCACGCGCCCTTTGGGGAACACCGTGCTCCGCATCGCGCTGCGCATGCTCTTTGGCGACCGGACCAAGTACCTGACGCTGGTGCTGAGCCTGGCCTTCGCCACCATGCTGATCAACCAGCAGGGCGCGATCTTCCTCGGGTTGCTCGACCAGGCCACCGGCGTTCTGCAAAACGTGCATCAGGCTGATTTGTGGGTCACCGACCCCGGGACGCGCTGGGTCGCCGAGTATCGCCCGCTGGCCGACCGCAAACTCGCCCGCGTGCGCTCGGTGCCGGGGGTCGAGTGGGCCGAGCCCTTCTACAACGCCTGGGCCGTCGTCGAACTCCCCGACGGGGCGTTTCGGCGCGTGCAGATCATCGGCGTGCCGCGTGGCACGATGGTCGGACGCCCGCCCGAGGTCACGCTGGGCAACATCGAAGACCTGCGCATCCCCGACGCGGTGATGGTCGAAGAAGTCTCGCGCGGCTTGCTGGGCAACCCCGACCTGGGCGACGTGCTCAAGATGAACGACAAGCGCGCGGTCGTCGTGGGCGTCTGCAAGGCCAAGCGCGGCTTCGAGAGCAACGCCGTGGTCTACACCACCTTCGAGAACGCCCTGCGATTCTCCCCGGGCGAGCGCAAGCGCATCAGTTACGTGCTGGTCAAGGTGCGCCCGGGCGAAGACCTGGCCCGCGTGCAGCGCGACATCAACGCCCTGGGCGACGTCGTTGCGCTCACCCACGCCCAGTTCCGCGCCCGCAGCATCGGCTTCATCGTGGTCGAGACGGGCATCGGCATCAACTTCGGCATCACCATCGTGCTGGGCTTCATCGTCGGGTTGCTCCTCTCGGGCAGCGTGCTCTACCAGTTCACCGCCGAGAATCTCAAGTTCTTCGCCGTGCTTAAGGCCATGGGCGCGGGCGCCCCCGCGCTCGTGGGCATGGTCCTCGCCCAGTCGCTCACCGTGGGCGTGATCGGTTACGGCATCGGGGTGGGGGCCGCGGGCGCCTTCGCCATCGCCTCGAGCGTTTCGCAGAGCGAACTGGCCGCCGTCCTGCCCTGGGAACTTGTGGGGGGGTCGTTCTTCGCCACGCTGATCACCATCATTCTGGCCAGCCTCGTGAGCATCCGGCGCGTGCTCCGCGTGCAGCCGGCGATGATCTTCGCGGGGACCTGACACCGCCATACCGCCAAGGAGTGCCGCCTCATGCTGCGTTTCGCGACGATCCTGCTCTCGGTCATCGGCCTGTGCGTGGGCATCTACGCCGTCGCCCTCACCCGCGCCACGCCCCCCGACGTGCCCCTGTCGCGTCCGCCCAGTGTGAATCCCTTTAACCACGGCGTGGCGGCGCTGGGGTTCATCGAACCCGAGCATCGCGTCGTCGAGATCGCGCCCCCAGAGCCGGGCCTGGTCACCCGCGTGCTCGTCGACGTAGGCGACCATGTGAAGGCGGGCCAGCCCTTGCTCACGCTCGATGATCGTCGCGTCGAATCCGAACTGACGCGAGCCCTCGCCCGCGTCACCGCCAGCGAAGCCGAGATCGAACGCTGGAACGCGATCCCTCGCGCCGAGGACATCCCACCGCTCGAGGCCGCCCTCGCCCGCGCTCAGGCGATCGTCGGGGATCGCGAAGACCGCCTCGCGCTGGTGCAGGACGCCACCGCGCGCGGGGCTGGTTCCTCACGCGATGTCTCGCAGGCGACCTTCGCGGCCTCGATGACGCGCCCGGGCGGCAGACCGAGTTTCAGCAGTTCACGCTTGTGCATGGCACCAGGCCCCCCGAGATTATTGTCACCCGCGGGGGTTTCGTCGAAAGCCCCGGCCCTGCCGCACGGGCGTCCAAGAACAGCCGCAGCGTGCACCGAAACGCGCGGCAGAATGGGTGCGCGTGAGTCAGCCACCGGCAGTCGCGCCGGTCCGTGCACAACCAGGCGCATCGCGATAGCATTCACACGCGCCGGCCACGGCGCTGGCGACCGCGGAGCCTCGCGATGGCGGCAGACACGCTCAGTATCCGGCGCGCGACACCGGCCGACGCCGAACTCATCGCCGCCTTCAACCAGGCGATGGCCGCCGAGACCGAGGGGCGCCGGCTGGATGGCGCGACGCTCGCC
>JABWBB010000024.1 GCA_013360675.1 Phycisphaerales bacterium
GCGCGTCGAACGCCTGGTCGGCGATCGTCGAGCGCGGGGCGGCGGCGGCGTTCAGCCCCGTCAACTCCTCGTCGCTCAGATACCCGTGCACCTTGCCATACAACTCGACGATGATCGTCTCGGCCAGTCGCTTGCCGATCTCGGGCATCTCGGTGAGCGGGCGCGGGTCCTTGGCCGCGATGGCCCGGGCGAGCGACGCGGGCTGGGCGGCCAGCGCCCGCAGGGCCCGGCGATACCCGATCCCCTTCACCGTGGTGAACAACTCGAAGAACTCAAGTTCTCGCCGCGAGAGGAACCCGATCAGGCGCGGCAGGTAGGCCGACCCCTGCCCCTCGCTCTCGAGGTAATGGAACGTCACCAGCGTGACGGGCGAGCCCACCTTGTCGACCAGGGTTTCGGCCAGGTAGGCCGGGAGCAGCACCTCGTAGGCCAAACCACCCGACGGGGTGACCGTCGCGGCGAGGCCTTCCACCCGCTCCAAGGTTCCGGTAACTCGGCAGATCATGCGCGGCTCACAATAGCGGACGAAACCACCCCCCGCTTTGACCCCTCCCCCCGCCCCGTGCCGATAACACGCCCGTCCATCCCCCACGGGGCCATCCCCCGTTGGGGGCATTGCAGGAGCCGCGGCGTGATCCATCCCTCGCACTCGTTCAACCCCAACCCCTTCAGCCCCGACACCGCGGCCTTCGAGAACGCCGCCCTGTGGCGCCGCGCGGTGCTGATCGGCACCGACCAGACGCTCCCGCCGCTGATCGAGCAACTCGCCGCCCTGACCGACTATCCCGCGCCCCTGGGGTGCGTGCTGCCCACGCACGAGGGGCAGACGCACATCGACGGGGTGCCGGTGCTGGGCACCTTCGACACCCTCGCCGCCCTGCACGCCAAGCAGCCCCTCACGCTGGCGGTGATGAGCCTGCCCGCGTCGATGGCGGCGGCGATCCTGGGTGTGCGCTCTCGCCTGCGGGCGCTGGGCGTGGTGGAACGGTTTGTCACGCCGCTGGTCGAGATGCTCGACCGCCCCCCGAGCGTCAACGCCGGGGCGAGCGTGGACATGGTCGAGTTGATCGGGCGTGCGCCTTATGGGCTGGATCGTCGCAGCGTGGCCAAGGTGCTCGAAAACAAGCGCGTGCTGATCACCGGCGCCGGGGGCTCGATCGGCAGCGAGTTGGCGCGGCTCGCCGCCACGATGAAGCCCAGCCTGCTGATCCTGATGGAACGCTCGGAGAACGCCCTGTTCGAGATCGACCGGACGATCGCGCGGCGGTTCCCCGACGTACCCCGCAAGGCGCTGCTCCACGACATCGTCGATGCTCAGGCCACTCGCCGGCGGTTTGAGGAACTCAAGCCCGACACGGTCTTCCACGCGGCGGCGCACAAGCACGTCCCGCTGATGGAGGACCACCCCGCCCACGCGGTGACCAACAACGTGCTGGGGACGCGCTCGGTGGCGTGCGCCTGCGTCGCCGCGGGCACCCAGCGCCTGGTGATGATCTCGAGCGACAAGGCGGTGAACCCGACGAGCGTGATGGGGGCGACCAAGCGCCTGGCCGAGATGGTGATCCAGGACATGAACCGTCGCCAGGACGTGACGCGGATGTCGATGGTGCGGTTCGGCAATGTGCTGGGGTCGGCGTGCAGCGTGCTGCCGATCTGGACGAGCCAGCTCGCCGAGGGGGGGCCCATCACCGTCACCGACGAGCGGATGACGCGGTATTTCATGACGATCCACGAGGCGGCGACGCTGGTGATCCAGTCCGCCGCCATCGACGCCCCCAAGGGCTCGAGCGCCCCCGTCCACGTGCTGGACATGGGCGAGCCGGTGAAGATCCTCGACCTCGCGCGCCGGTTCGTGGCGATGCACGCCTTTGAGTCGCGCGTGATCGGCCCGCACACCGCGATGGCTCCCAGTGATCCCGCTCGCCCCGCCGTCGATATCCGATTGACGGGCATCCGCCCCGGCGAGAAGCTGCACGAAGAACTGGCCTACGCCGACGAGGCTCTGGACACGACCTCCTACCCGGGCATCCGGGCGTGGCGTGGCGAGTTGGCGGCGTCGTTCAGCGCCGATGAACTTGTGGAAACCCTGTCGAAAGCCTGTTCACAGCCCGATAACTACGTGGTGGCGACGATCCGGCGGTTGGTGCCGGAAATGGCCGCGGCGGGGTCGGGAACGGCTACGGGCATCCTGGAATCCAAGCGGACGCCGAACAAGTCAAAGGTGGGGACGGATCGGGCGGCTTGAGATCGTCGCCTAGGATCGCCGACAATGAATGGGAGGCGCATCTCTGGGGTGCGCCACGCCGCACGGAACGCGGCGGGGGGAGGGGAGCATTCGTCCGTGCCATCGTGCCGGGCGAGGTGAACCGGGCCGGCGTGGAGAGCCGGCATGCCCCGTGACGGGCGGATTGCCAACCACTATGAGCGATCGTCAACGAATGGTCAGCGAGACACTCTCGGCCAAGGCCAAAGCCCAGGACCTGCTCCGGGCGCTGGTCGAGGCCAAGTCCGTCGTCGAGCAGCGGGGGAACCCCGCGTCCACCGACCTCTATAAGAAGGTCAAGGGCGAATCGAGCCTCGAGGCGGCGATCGCCTCGGCCACCCGCATGGTCGAGACCTACGACCGGGTGCTGGTCGAACTCGAAGGCCCCCGCGCCCCGGTCATGACCTGACGCCGATCCAGCCCGCGCGGCACACCAACAAACCGGTGCTTGGCCAGATCTTGGAAGGATTGCTTGCGCTACATCCCCACCGCCTCGATAAGACGAACGAGGTCCACGACGTCGATCGCGCCGCTGTAGTCCACGTCCGCGGGCTGCTCAAGCCAGGCATCAATGTCGCCGGATTCGACCTCAAGGTTCATGTTGAGATCGAGGCAGAGCGGCCAGACCTGGTACGGATACCCGACTACGCCGGCGGCGGGCGAGGCGAGCGTTTGATCGCTCCGCAGACGCATCACGCCGCTGTCGGAGACCGTGTTGCTGCGGTAGGCGTGCTCCTTGTCGATCGCGACGGGCTGGCCGCCGCTGAGCGCCATCGCCACCCAGACCTCGCGGCTGCCGCCGCCGGGGACATACAAGTCGAACATCGTTGTTCGATCGGTCCAATCAAGATCCTGCCCGCCGCAGGGGTCCATGCCGCACATCTCGATGGCGATCTTTCGACGCTCGATCAGGTACGGCACGCTGGACGTGCTGTTGTAGACCGGCCCGTAGTGTTTGAGGACAAAGGTTTCACGCGTCTGACCGCCGTATTGCGAAGGCCAGGCTTTGCTGGCCCAATACAAATCGCAGCCGTCGGTCGGTGCGTGGCGCGGCTCGCAGTCTTCCTTGTGCAGCCCGTACGGCACCAGGCCCACCGCACCGCCGCCGAGGGCGGCGCTGGTCGAGGAGTAGTAGACGCCTTGGCCGCCGGGGCCGAGGGTCAGCGTGGAGGTGCCGACGACCGTGATCGGGTCGTACCAGACGCCGCCGGAGTTGTTCGCGTTGATGATGATCTGACCGGCGAGGCGGTGGGGCCCTTGCAACTCGAACAGGTTGGTGACGCCCGTGCTCTGATCGCCGGACCAACTGCCGATGACGATCGTGGAATCCGACGGCAGGCCGTCGGAGAGCGTGGTCACGGCCTCAAAGGCCCCGGCGATCTGCATCCGCGCCCCTGTGCCGTCAAAAAGCTTGGGCGTGGTCAGGGAGCCCTTGAAGCCGCCCACCGTGGTCGTGATGAAGCCAATTTCCTCATTAGCGCTGATGGTGTTGCGGAGCGTGCCGGCGGTGATACTCCCGATGCGCCCGCCCGCGGTGATGTGGGGGTATGGGGTGGTGTCGTGCGAGAACTCGCCGCCGACGTCGATCACGTCGATGTCGCCGTCGGTGCCGCTGCCGTTCCCGTTGGCCTCGATGTCGAAGTTGCAGTTGCCGGTGCCGGTGACTTCGATCCGCGAAATCTTCCCCGCCGTCTGCTTCATAGAACTGCAACCCGAACCAACCGAGGCACACTTTACTTTGAAGAATCCCCGCGTACTCTGGATGTTCGAGTTGACCTGGTCAACCTGCAGTGTCTCGAGGTGGCTGACGGTGATGCTGCCGATCTGGTCATCCAGCACGTAAATCTTGGCATGAACTTCGCGGTTGGAGGGGATGTTCCCCTGGATGCCGCCGAAGTCCTGGCCTGCGGCATCACCCGTGCTGGTGTAGAACGCATCCGCGGCAACTTGGCTTTGCGCCACATACAGGTTGATCGACTGCGTGTTCGTTCCGATGACCGAGATAGTCCCGATGTTGTCGCTCGTCGGGGTGTCGGAGTAGACCATGACCTTGGCAATGCTGGAACTGCTGATGTTCACGGTAATCGCGGCGCCCGAACTGTAGTTGGCGATCGACCCGATCTGCCCGTTCGAGGAGTCGAGATACTTGACGTGAACGGTCGCCGCCGCAAGCCCGGTCAGCGCGAGACTGGCCAGAACTCCCAAGCCATACCCATTCCGGTTCATCGTGTTTTCCTTCTTCGTTGTGCGACCACAGGGATAAGAACAAGCATCCATAAACTCGGAGCAGGGATCGAGACGATTCTCAGGCCGGCGTATCCTCGGAAATTGGGTCCGGCGCCGTCCGTTGAACCAGCTCTATCCATTGAGGATTGAGAATCGCTCCCCGCCCAAGTTCCATCGAGGAGACGGCTGAAATGTGGAGCGGGCCCCATGACCGTCTCCATCCACTCCGCCGCCCCGCCGGAGGCATCGAGCAAGCCCCACGGCGTGCGCACGTCCGGGTAGGCCCCCAGCGGGACACTCAACTCCGCGAAGCCCGGGGCGCGGTAGCCCGCCGTCGTCTCGCCCACGCCCGGCGGCCCGGAGACCGGCGGCACGTCCGAACTGTTGCAATATTCCCACCACCCCCCCTGCCCGGGGCCGAAGCGGTGCGGGTCGTAGTGCACCGCCTTGAGCCATTCGTCGAGCGTGGGGATCCAGAAGAGCGCGCCGGGCGAGTGCGCGAGTTGGTCGGTGAACCAGCCGCCGGGATCGTCCCCGAAGGTCGAGACGTCGTAGGCCCCGGTGAGCAGCGAGGCCGGGTTGCTGCTTTTGCCGTTGGTCAGCCAGTTGCAATATTGGGCGCACGACCGCCAGTTGATGCCCCGGAGCGGGATCATCGCGGCGCTGGGCATGTTGCGGAGTTCGTAGCGGTTGCCCGATTGCTGCGCGCCCCACGAGATGGGGCGGTGGGAACTCATGTTGATGCCCTGGGTGGAGAAGGTGTTCATGAACTCCATCCACTGGGCCGTGGTGACCTCCAGGCGCGAGATGCGGTAGGTGTAGGGGACGCTGCCGCGCCCGGCGTTGGTGCCGAACTCGGGGTCGCCCGCGTAGGCGGGGTTGTTGAGATCGGTGATGACGGCCCAGTCGAAGTCATAATCCGGCGGCGGGGTCTGGGCCAGGGCCGCGGGGGTGAGAAAGGCGGGGGCAAGAGCCGCGAGGGCAAACGCCAACGCCGCGCGTGCGCTCCGTCGATGCCGCAGCCCCAACCCCAGCCCGGAGTGCCACGTTGTGTTGGTCTTCATGCCCGAAAGATTACCGCAACGCCGAGTCGAATGATGCGGCAGTAACGGGGGATACGAAATAATCTTTCATAGGCATATGTGCGTGCATCGCGGCCTCCTCCATACGCCATGACTAGGCGAATGATCGGTACGCACGTCCGCCGGCGCGGCCCGCGTCTTGGGCCACACGGCGCTACGCTCCGGCGTGATGCAACCCTATTTACGGATCAAGCGGCTCAACCCTCGGGCCACCACGCCGCGCTATCAGAGCGACGGGGCGGCGGGGCTTGACGTGAGCGCGTGCCTGCCCGAAGGAACCGAATCGATCGTGCTCGAGCCCGGGCGGATCGCGATCATTCCCGCGGGCTTCGCGATGGCGATCCCCACGGGGTTCGAGGCACAGGTCCGCCCGCGTTCGGGCCTCTCGAGCAAGCACGGCATCTGCCTGCCCAACGCCCCCGGGACGATCGACTGTGACTACCGGGGCGAGGTGATGATCCCGCTGATCAACCACGGGCGCGAGCCCTTCGCCGTGACGCACGGCATGCGCATCGCGCAGCTCGTCATCGCCCCGGTGAGCCACGCGCTCGTGAGCGAGGTGGATGAACTCGACGGGACCGCACGGGGCGCGGGCGGGTTCGGCTCGACGGGCACGCACTGAACACGCGGGCTGCGAGCCGCTCGTTGCCGTGCGCGTTCACCAATGAAAAACCGGCCCCCGAGGGGGCCGGTCGTGATGAAACATGACGCGTAGATCCGTGACGCCGGCGATTACTTCGCCGACTTGTATTCCTCGAGCGTCTTCTCGAGCTGTTCCTTCATCATGTCGCGGGTCTCGACCTTGACGGCCTTGGTCTGGATCTCGATGGCCTTGGCCTTGTCGCCCTTGAGCCAGTAGACCCGGGCCAGCGTGTCCAGGATCGCCCCGTCCTTCTCTTCCGTGATCTTGACGGCCTCGACGGCGGCCCGCATGGCAAAGTCCAGGTCCTTGTTCTGCACGTTGCCGTCCGGGTCCACGATGGTCCAGGACAGGGCGTTGAGCGTCTGCGCATCCTTCTCCGCGATGGCCTTCTCGATGAGCTTGGCCCCGGTGGCGGCGGCGCCGGCGGCGTCGCCCGCGGCGAGCTGCAGGTTGTACTTGAAATCGCCCATGCCCGACACCAGCGACGGGTGCTTGGCCTCGAGCGCGGTGAAGGTCTTCAGCGCGGCCTTGGGATCGGTCTGGAAGTTCTCGTAGACCGAGTTGAGTTCTTCCTCGATCTTGGTGATCTCAGCGGGGCCGGTGGTGTAATCCCACGTGCCGGCGATGACCTTGTCGAGCACGGGGTCGAGGAACATCGGGTGCCCGATGTACGCCACCTTGCCCGCCTTGTCGACGACGAACGAGCAGGGAATGCCGTTCTGCCCGGCGGCGCGCATGTAGTCGTTGCTGGTCGCGCGTTCGGTGTCGAAGGCGACGGTGTAGCCCATCGTGTCGCCCTTCTCGGCGACCATCTTCTCGACGGCCTCGAGCGTGTTGCGACGATCGCCGCTGGTCACGCCGATGATCGTCAGGCCCTGGTCCTTGTGGGTTTTCTGCAGGTGCGAGAGGTGGGGCATCGAGGCGATGCACGGCCCGCACCAGGTCGCCCAGAACTCGACCACGTAGACCTTGCCCTTCTCAAAGCCGGTGATCGGCTCGCCCTTGACCCACTTGGCGATGGTGAGCGCGGGGGCCTGATCGCCCACGGCCAGCTTCTTCGCCGCGGCCTTGGGCTCGGGCTGGGTGGCGGCGGGGGCCTTGATCTCGGCGGCCTTTTCCTGCGCGTGAGCAACGGTACCGGCCAGCGCCACGAGTGCGGCGGCGAGCGTGAGTTTCAACATGAACAAGACCTCCATGTGGGGCGTGATGTGCGACGGGGCGGCTTCGGCCGCGTGGTGTGGCCCGTGGCGGTGTACACACTGTACCTTCTTCACCCGCCAAGGGTTCAGTTTTCAGGTGGTTTCTTCGGACGAACACCTTGCGAACACGCCGGTGAGAACAGGCCATCGCGGGTACCATCCGCGTATCGCAAACGCATGCCCCATCTGCGATTCGGTCGCCCGCGCAGGCCGCGGCGAGCATCCTCGTCTCATCGCGCCTCTGCGCCACGGCCTGCTCGTTCTGGGCGACAACCAGGCCTGCGAAGGCTGGTGTGTGCTGCTGCTCAACCGCCACGTCGAGCACATGGCCGACCTGCCCCTGAACGTGCAGGAAGAGGTCTTTGGCGATTGCGCCCGGGCGGCGAACGCGATCCGGGCGGTCTTCGGGCCCGTCCGCATCAACTATGAATGCCTGGGCAACCAGGTGGCCCATGTTCATTGGCACCTGATCCCGCGCCATGCCGATGACCCGGAGCCGCGTCAGCCCGTGTGGGGCTGGGGGCCCGAGCGCCTCAGGGGCCACGCGTCGGAGGCGCGACGCGATGAGATCGTGCGCCTGATCCGCGCGGCTCTGGACAAGGCCTGTTGACACGGCCGGAGTGATTCGCACGCATGGGCAGGGCACAGGGACTCAAGGACGCATTCGCTCGCGGCGTGACGCTGCTGGGCCTCGACCGCCTGTGCTTCGCGGCCCAGAAGGCGATGCTGCGCGGGAAGTACATCCGCGTCGTGAACTATCACGGCACGCCCGCGCGCGATGCGGCGAACTTCGAGGCTCACTGCCGCCTCTTCGCGCAGCGCTTCGTCAACGCGACGAAAGACGATCTGCATGCGCTGGTGCGCGACGGGGTCTGGGACAAGCCCAGGCCCGGGATCATTGTGACCTTTGATGACGGGCTGCGCGACAACTACGACGTCGCCGCCCCGATCCTCGAAAAGTACGATCTGCGCGGCTGGTTCTTCGTGCCCGCCGAGTTTCCCGACGTGCCGGTGCCCGAGCAGGCGGCGTTCGCGACGCAGCGGCGGCTGGCCGCATTGACGCCGGGGACATACGCCGACGCCCGGGTCTGCATGACGTGGGATGAGTTACGCGACCTGGTTCGGCGTGGCCACGTGGTGGGCTCGCACACCGCCGGGCATGCGCGCCTGCGCGCAGACCTAACCCGCGAGCAGGTGGAGCGCGAGGTGGTGGATTCACGCCACATGATGGCCGAGCGCCTGGGCACGCCCTGCGAGACTTTTTGCTGGGTGGGCGGGGAGCGCGAGTCGTACTCGGCGCAGGCGGCGGCGGCGGTTGAGCGCGCGGGGTACGCCCTCTCGTTCATGACCTGCTCGGCGCCCGTGGTGGCGGGCACCCACCCGCTGCACATCCACCGGACCAACATCGAGAGCCCCTGGCCGCTCAGTCTCGCCCGGGTGCACCTGTCGGGGATTACTGATTTGTATTACCGCCGCAAGCGAAAGTACGTGGACGCCTTGACCCGGGGTTTGCCCTCGCACGCTTGACCGGGATCGAGTATCGTTTCTCGCGCAGGAGCGGGGCCTCGCCAACGGACGGCGCGGAGTCACAATCATGAATCGTCTGTGGTTCGCGGTGGTGGGGGTCGTGGGGGTGGCGGGGTCGGTCGCCACGGCGCAGGAATCGACGCCGGCCAAGCCCGAGTCAGCGCCGTCGACAGCGCCGCCCGCCGCGCCGAGCGTTGAGTTCCCTCATCCGATGATCACCGAGGTGCTCTACGCGGTTCCCTCGGGGGACGAGGGCGACGCGGATCAGAACGGGCGTCGCAGCGCAACCGGCGACGAGTTCGTCGAGCTGATGAACCCGCACGCCAAGCCGATCACTCTGAAGGGCTACACGCTGACCGACGGCGTGGTGAAGAAGGGGGCCAAGTCAAAGGGTGAACCCCAGATCCGGTTTGTCTTTCCCGAGTTGACGCTCAAGCCCGGCGAGGTGGTGGTGGTCTTCAACGGGTCGGACGGCCCGCCCGCGGGCCCGGTGGGCGATACCAAGACCCCCGCCGCCCGCAACGAGAAGTTCAACAACGCCTACGTCTTCACGATGAAGGTGAAGGGCTCGTTCACGGCGTTTTCGAACGAGGGCGATTGCGTCCTGCTGAGCGATCCCGCCGGCAAGCCCGTCGAGTGCGTGCGCTGGGGTGAGGAGAGCCAGTCGCCCGAGAAGGCCGCACCGCGGACCTACGACGCGCCCGAATCACGGGGGAGCGTGCACCGCGAAGGGGACGAGTTCGTCCCGCACAAGAATCTGTCGGGTGACCTTGGCGGGCTGCCCTTCAGCCCGGGGAAGGTCGAGGCGGCGGGGAAGCGCTAGCGGGCGCTACGATCGGGCCCGGCGGCGCAGGTGCGTGAACGGGAAGCGGAGGCGGACGATGGCCTGGACGACGAAGGACTCGGGCGGGATGAAGGTGGCGCGTCGCGCCGAGCCGTACCTGACGCAGGCGATGCGCGACGAGCTGACGCGCGACATCCTGCCGCGGTATGAGACGACCCGGGCCGCGCTGCTCCCCACGCTGCACATGCTGCAGCACAAGCACGGGTGGATCCCGGCGCAGGCGATGCTCGAGGCGGCCGAGTTCCTGAAACTGGCCCCGGCCGAGGTGATCGACACGGCCAGCTTCTACGAGGAATACTGGCTCAAGCCCAAGGGCAAGCACCTCGTGCAGGTCTGCCGCTCGATCGCGTGCGAGTTCTGCGGCCAGCCCGAGATCACGCAGGCGGTGCGGGCCAAGCTGGGCATCGACGTGGGCGAGACGACCGACGACGGGAAGTTCACGCTGATCGAGCTCGAGTGCATCGGAGCGTGCGCGGGCGCACCGGCGATCCTGATCGACCACACCCTGCACGAGGGCGTGACCCCCGAGGCCATCCCCGCCCTGCTCGACAACGTGCCCGACCCGCACTGAGTCACCCTGCGCCAGGTCATCTCGCCATGATGGTCTGTGGCGTTGTTAGTTGCTCGGCGAGCGTCATGGCCCGTGTGCTCCAGGTGTGCTCGCGGCGTGTGCGCGCCAGCCCGGCCTGCGCGATCTCGCAACGGCGGGTGGGCGAATCGAGCAGCGTGCGCAGCGCGGCTCCCGCGTGCGCGGGGCCGTTCACCGCGACGATCTCCTGATCGGTGTTGAAGGACGAATCAAGCCCCGGGCGATTCTGGCACAGGCAGGCCACGCCCGCCGAGGTGATCTCGAAGGGCTTGAGGTTCAGGCCGACGTCGTCCTGCCCACGCATGATGTTGAGCGCGGCGTGCCCGCGGGCGTAGGCGTACGACATCGCCGCGTAGGGCAGATCACCCAGGTGCGTGCTCTGGCGTTGCCACGCATCGCCCGCGCCGCCGGGGCCGAACGTCGCTACGCGGAAACGTCGCGCAAGCCACGCGATGGTGAAGGCCCGCATCCATGCCTCCACCCGCCGGATGTTCATCGACGCGTCGATCCACTCGAGCGGACGCGAGAGAAGGACGTGCAGTGCATCCCGGTGTGAGACATCCTGCCGCGCCAGCGCGTCAGCCCGTTCGAGCAGCGGCGTGGCACGATCGGTCACCTGCGTCGCCAGCAGCGCTCGCAGCAGACCCACGACCGAGTCGGCGTCGGCCCCGAAGCGGGAGGCCACCTTGCAGAGTTTGGGTTCGATGCGCTCGGCGGCCTCATGGCGCAGCGCGTCGAGATCGGGTTCGTCAGCATCAAGCTCGCGCAGGGCCAGGGGCGTGGGGTCGGGGTCGCCCGGCCCGCACGAGATCACCAGGTCGAACTCGGGCGTGATCTCAGGGTGCGGCGTGTGGACGTGCGTGTCCACGCCCAACGGAAGGGTGCGCGTGCGCTCAAAGCCCAGCACACGGATCATCTCGTCCGCGGTGGCGGAGTTGTTGATGAGATGCGTGATGGCGGCCTCGCGGGCCAGGTCGTGCCCGACCAGCATGCGGGCGTCGCCGCCGTGCGCCCATTGCGGGGCGTCGAGCCACCAGGCTAGGTGTGTGACGCCAAGGTCGGTGAAGATCGAGCGGATGCGACCCGCGGCGTCTACGCCGTGCGTCAGCATGAAGAGCAGATTGGCCCACATGCCAAAGGCGTGGGTAATTCGCTGTTCGCGCAGCAGGCGGATGACATCGGCGGTCAAGGCTCGCGAGCGGGCAGCCCGCGCCTGGGCGCTGTCCGCGGCATCACCCCAGACCCCGGCCAGGTCGACCACGACCGGGTCGTAGCCGGCAACATGCCAGCCCCGGGCCATGTCGAGGAAGATCGATCGCGAGTTGCCCCCGGGCTGGATGAAGAACGCCGGCCGCATGGCGTCTCATCGGCTTGCGGTGTGATTCTCCTTTGCAGGTCCGATAGGTGTGAGCGGCAGGGCACCGCCGATCGGGGGCAAAGCGCGCTTGTGCCAACCATCGTGATGATGCCCAAGCACGGGCAAACACGGGTCGATAGAGGCGAGTCGAGGCTGTCTCAACGCACGGACGCGGGGTGGGTTCATGGCAACGGTGCTGCTGCTTCATCGAGACCGGATGATCGCCGAACTGCTCGGCTTTGTGCTGCGGGCGCGCCGTTTCCACATCCTGTCGGCTTCGAACATCGCCGACGGCTCGGCGATCGTGCGCGGCGCGAGCGTGGACCTGGTCGTCGCCGAGTTGAGCAAGGACTTCAACACGCTGGACGTGCTGACCACCGCCGAGGGGCTGACCCGCCCGGCGGTGATCATCGGCGACGGGTCCGACCGCGCCCAGGTGCTCGCCGCCGTCGAGATGGGCGTGCACGGCTTTGTCCTGCGCGGACAGTTCGACCTGGCCCATTTTCTGCGGCACGTCGACCGGGCAATCCAGGTCGGCCCGCGCCTGCCCAAGGCGGCGGCGAATTCCGATGCAACTCCCACGGCGAGCACCAAGCCCGTCGCGCCAAACTCGCCCGCGAGCGCGAAGGCTCCCCCCGGCGCCGTTTCATCCGTGGCCGCCTCATCGATGACGCCCGGCGAGGTGCTCAAGCAGCTCAAGCCCGTGGCCCCGTCAAAGGATGTGGAGGCCAAGGTGCTCGAGTGCGCCGAGCTCAAGGCCCTCTCGCCCAGCGTGGCGAGGGTGATGGACGTGGCCAGCCGTCCGGCGGCGTCGATCGATTCGCTCGTGAGCGCAATCCGCTGCGACCACGCCATCGCGCTCAAGATCATCAAGCTGGCCAACTCGGCGGTCTTCAGCCGCGGCGAGGCGATCAACTCGGTCAAGGCGGCGGTGCTGCGCGTGGGGGTTGAGTCGATCCGCCAGGCGGTGGGCACCATCGGCGTGATGGAGAAGTTCTCGTCGGGGCCCGGTTCGCTCATCGATACCCTGCAGTTCTGGGAGCACTCGTTGGCGGTGGGGGTGGCGTCGGCGCACATCGCCGCCCGGGCCAAGTCGATGGAACCCGAATCCGCCTTCACCGCCGGGCTGCTGCACGACGTGGGGCGCCTGCTGCTGGCCGAGGCGATGCCCGAGCACTACAAGGTGATCCTCGACACGGCGCACACGCACGGGCTTCCGCTCGACCAGGTGGAACGGCGCGTGCTCAACGTCAGCCACGCGGACCTGATGCGCCCGATCCTCCGGCGCTGGAACTTCGCCAAGGAACTCGTCGAGCCCATCGTGCTGCACGAATCGGGTGCGAACGTGCTGCGCAACGCCACCGCCACGCAGCTCACGCAGTCGGCGACCGTCTCGCTGGGCAATCGCCTGGCGCAGGCGCTGCTCCTGGGGTGCAGCGGCAACCGCTGCGTGTCGAGCATCGCCGACCTGTGCGAACTGCTGCGGCTGGCCCCCAAGGACATCGACACTATCTGCGCGCAGGTCATCGACGAGACCGAGGAACTCCGTTGCTCGCTCTTCGCCCACGCCAACATCGACGCCTGGGAGCCTCTCACCCAGACCCTGCGCAACCGTGTGCACGGCAACTTCCGCCCGCTGTGCATCCGCGGCGAGGACGGCCCGGATGTCTACCAGATCTTGTGCGCCAGGGTGGGTGAGGTCGACGGCCCGCGAAATATCGGCATCGTTCACCTGCGCTCCGCCAACGACGCCACCGCCGCGGCCCTGCGGCTGAAAAAGGCCGAGGCCGAACTGGGCACGGGTCCACTGCCCCTCATCATCATCTCGCCCAGCGCCCAGCATGGGCTGCCGCCCGCGGCCGAGGGCGGACGGAGCGCGTGCGTCCGTCTCCCCGAGCCTCTCCCGTTGGATCGCTTCGTCGAAACCGTCGCGACGATCCTCGCGAGGACCCAGGCGACGCAGGAGCCCCCGGCGTCCGCGGCGGCGTGAGGGTACGCTTGGGCCTCATGTCCCAGGGCACGCGACGATTTCCCACCGACACCGACGACGGGATGCTGCTCATCATCAGCGGCCCCAGCGGCGTCGGCAAGACCACCATCACCCGCGGCGTAGAGCGCTCCATCGCCGATTCGGTCTTCTCCGTCTCGTGCACCACGCGCCCGCGCACCAGCGCCGATGTCGAGGGCGTCGATTACCGCTTCGTCACCGATGACGAGTTCGAGGCCATGCGCGCCCGCGGCGAGTTCCTCGAATCCGCCGGGATGTACGGCAAGAAATACGGCACGCCCCGCGCCTGGGTCGAAGAGCAGCTCAAGCGCGGGCGGCTGGTCATCCTCGAGATCGACGTGCAGGGTGCGCTCCAGGTCAAGGCCGCCATGCCCGGGGCCTATTGCATCTTCGTGCTGCCCCCCAGCGAGGCGACGCTGCTACAGCGACTGCGCGACCGCAAGCGCGACGACGAGAGCGCCATCCAGCGACGTTTCGCCGCCGCCAAGCAGGAGATCGACTCCGCCCACGCCGCGGGCATCTACGACATGTTCCTGGTGAATGAACGAGTGGACCCGGCGATCGCGGCGGCGGTCGACGCCGTCACCCGGGCCCGCGCCGCGCGGAAATCCTGAAGGCTCAGTCGGCGTGCTTGCTGCCCACGAGCAGGCGTTCGAGCATTTGTTGCACGTGCACACCCGAGGCATCTTCACCCTGGTGGGGCACGCCCATCGCCGCCAGCACGCCGTAGCCCAGCCCCACGTGGATCAGGATCCACGCGATGAGCTCGGTCGAGAAGACCTTGGTGACCTTGCGTTCGTCCTGGGCGCGCTTGAGTTCGCGCGAGAGAAACGCGTGCAGATCGGTGATGTGGCTCGACACCGCCGCGTGGATCTCGGCGTCGTTCACCTCGGTGATCGCCTGCAGGAAGACCTGGTAGCGGGCGCGACCCTCGGGCGTCACCATCGGGTTGTCGCCCACCAGCCGACGGATGCGCTCGGCCGGGTCCGCTGCTCCTGCCAGGCGCTCCTCCCAGTGGTTCATCGTTTCGCGGGCCGCCCGCTCGATGATCGCCACGAAGAGTACTTTCTTGGACGCGAAGTGGCGGTAGATGATGGGCTCGGTCACGCCCGCGGCCTTGGCCAGCTCCGCGGTCGTGGCCCGCGCATAACCCACGCGCGAGAACAACTCGGCCGCCGTGTCGAGCAACTGTTCCTTGCGTTGTGCCGCCGGGAGTCGTGTCATGATGGGCCCGAAACTCGCCCGCCGGCGCACCCGGTTAGCGATTGCGAACCTTAGCGCACCTATCCGCGGTTGTCATCGTCCCGAGGCGGAACCGGGTCATAACCACCCGCCGAAAACGGGTGACAACGCCCCACCCGCCGCACGATCATGCCCAGCGCCACGTGCGGCGGATACGCCCGCAGGGCGTCGAGCGCAAACCATGAACACGTCGGCGAAAAGCGACATTGCCGCCCCACCACAGGGCTCAGCGTGAACTGGTACACCTTGATCAGCACGATCAGCGGCAGGCTCACCACCCGCTCCCACAGCGGACGAGGCCGCAAACCCGGGGCAGGGCGAAGAGGATCAGCCCCGCTCATCAGGTTCCTTCCGTGATGTGTACACCCGGTGGATCCCCGCCGCCAGTTCGACGAGCAGCGCCAGATACGTCTCGAGGTCCTTGGGCGCGTGCGGACGGACGCTGACGATGAAGTCGTAATGACCGTCCGTGTGCGCGGGCAGTCGCTCGCGCCCCAGGCGAAAAGCCTCGCGGATCAGGCGTTTGATCCGGTTGCGGGCCGGAGCCGTCCCCACGCGGCGTGAGACGGCCAGCCCCAGCCGATGACGCTCGAGCGCATTGGCACGGGCGAACAAGGCCAGCGGCCCCTTGGCCTGACGCAGGCGCTGGGCATAGACCGCGTCGAACTCGCGCGCGTGCGTCAGGCGGTCGCAGGCCCGGAATGTGCGTCGGGTGGGCACGCCCGATCCTACGGGCACACCCCTCAAGCACGAAACCCCCGCTCTCGCAGGGGCTTCGTGTGGAACTGTCCGCACGGCAACGCGCCGGGGGACGATCGGCTCACACCCGGCCCGTCTCAGGCGGCGGGCGCGGACGCGAAGATTCGGTTGTCGCGGGGTCCTGTCTCACGAGCCCCCGGGCCGCTCGCCTCGCGGCGTGGCACAGTTCCGAGACTATCGCCCCGACCCCCGTCATTCAAGACAGATCTCGCCAAGTTCGGGGCATGGGAGGGTCCACGGGCCTGTGCAAGGCATTGCGGCGTGTAGGATTGGGCCAATCAGGAGTCTCGACATGCAGGAACTGGTGCGCGGTAATGCGGTGATCGGACAGTCCGGCGGCCCGACGGCGGTGATCAACCAGAGCCTGGTGGGCGTGGTCGAGGGGCTGCGGTCGGGCCTGCACGCCGCGGGCCTCGTCAAGCGCGTGCTGGGCATGCGCCACGGCGTGCGCGGGCTGACCAAGGGCGAGTTCCACGACCTGACCGACATGCACCAGGATCGCCTGGACCGCCTGGCCAATACCCCCTCGGCGGGGCTGGGCTCGACGCGCGACAAGCCCGACGAGGCCTATTGCGAGCGCATCCTCGAGGCCTGCAAGAAGCATGACATCCGCTACTACTTCTACATCGGGGGCAACGACAGCAGCGATTCGTGCCGCATTGTGCGTGAAAAGGCCAAGGCTGCCAACTACGACCTGCGCTGCTTCCACGTGCCCAAGACGGTCGACAACGACCTGAAAGAGAACGACCACACGCCGGGCTTCCCCAGCGCGGCGAAGTTCGTCGCCATGGCCTGCATGGCCGACTTCATGGACAACATCTCTCTCCCCGGGATCAAGATCAACGTGGTGATGGGGCGGCACGCGGGGTTTCTCACCGCGGCCAGCGCCCTGGCCCGACGCCACGACCGCGAGTTCAACCCGCTCGACGGCACCGAGAGCACCGACGGCCCGCAGCTGATCTATCTGCCCGAGGTCCCCTTCGAGACTGACCGCTTCATCGCCGATGTCGAGGCCTGGTACACCAAGAAGGGACGCTGCCACATCGTCGTGAGCGAAGGGATTCAGGACAAGGATGGCGTGCCCATCGGCGCGAAACTCATCAAGGGCGCACAGGTCGATTCGCACGGCAACGTGCAGCTCTCGGGCAGCGGGGCGCTGGGCGACCAACTGGGCGACCTGCTCAAGGAAAAACTCACCCCCGCGGGGGGCAAACCGCCCCGCATCCGCGCCGACACCTTCGGCTATGTCCAGCGCTGCTGGCCCGACGCCAGCCCCATCGACCAGATGGAAGCGCGGCGCTGCGGCCAGTTCGCGGCTCAACTGGCCCTGGCCGGGCACCACGACGGGAGCGTCGCGATCGTCCGCCAGGGGAGCGGCAGCGAGGCCTGGCTGGGTAAGGACAACGGGCAGCCCTACATCTCGACCTATCGGCGCGTGGAACTGAGCGACGTGGCGGCCAAGACGCGCCACATGCCGCCAGAGTTCATCGCCGGGCACAACAATGTCAGCCGCAAGTTCGTCGAATATTGCCTGCCCCTGGTCGGCCCGCTGCCGGGGTTCGAGCGGCTGTAGAACCTGATCGCTGTTGTCACGCTCTGGGCGGACGCCGCGGCCTTACTCGGTTCGTCCCCGCCGCGGCCTCGCTACCTTGATGCCATGCCGATCTTCTCGTCCAAGGGCGAACTCTGGGGCTCGATCCTCGCGGGCGCCCTGCTCGTCGCGGGCTATGCGCTCAGCCGCGGGCTGAACCTCGAGTGGGCCGGGTGGCTCGTGTGGGGCAGTCTGCTGATCGGTGGGCTCTACGGCGGGCGTGCCGCCCTCGAGGCCATCCTCGACAAACGAGTCGACATCGACGTGTTGATGGTGATCGGCGCGGGGCTGGCGGCCTACATCGGCCACCCCGAGGAGGGTGCGCTCCTCCTCTTCCTCTTCACGCTCGCGGGCGCGCTCGAGGACCTGGCCATGCAGCGCACCACCCGCGAGGTTGAGGCCCTGCACGCCCTCATGCCCACCGACGCGCTCGTGCTGCGCGACGGTGCATGGGTCGAAGCCGAGGCCGAATCGCTGACCCCCGGCGAGCGGATCAAGATCCGCCAGGGCGAGCGCGTCCCCGCCGACGCGACCGTCGCCGCGGGCGCCAGCGCGATGGATCAGTCGGCGATGACGGGCGAATCGATGCCCCGCTCGGTGGGCGTGGGCGACGAGCTGTACGCCGGGACGATCAACACCGACGATCCCATCGAGGCGACGGTCCTGCGCCCGGTGAAGGAATCGAGCCTGCAGCGGATCCTCGACCTGGTGACCACCGCGCGCGAGCAGCGCGAACCGGTGCAGCGCATGATCGACCGCCTGAGTCAGCCCTACGCCGTGGGCGTGCTGAGCATCAGCGCCCTGGTCTTCCTGGTCTGGTGGCTGCCGATGGGGCGAACGTGGGAGGATGCCTGGTACGTCGCCATCACGCTGCTGATCGTCGCCTCGCCCTGCGCGCTGGTGATCGCCACGCCCACGGCGACGCTGGCCTCGATCGCCCGTGCCGCCCGTGCGGGTGTGCTCTTCAAGGGTGGGTCGGCCATCGATGCGCTTTCGCGCACGGGCGCGGTCGCCTTCGACAAGACCGGCACGCTCACCATCGGCAAGCCTCGCCTCCAGAAGGTGATCCCCGTCGTCGGCGCCGACGAGGCCGCGCTCCTGCGGATCGCCGCCGCACTCGAAGAAGACTCCACCCATCCCATCGCGACGGCGATCCGCGACGGGGCCCGTGAACGAGGGCTGACGCCCGATCCGGTCACCGAGGTGAACCACACCGTGGGCAAGGGGATCGGGGGCGTGTGGCGCGGGCGGCGCGTGCGCCTGGGCAACCTCGCTCATACGCACGCGATGATCCCCGAAGCGGATCACGAGCGGGTGCGCGACGCCCTGGCCCGGATCCAGGGTCGTGGCGAGTTGGGCGTGGTGATCGCCGTCGAGGGGGGTGAGTCCCCCGCACAGGCCGGCGTGCTGGTCATGGCCGATCAGGTGCGTCCGGGTGCGCTCACGCTGGTGCGCGACCTGCACGCGCTGGGCGTGCGTCCCGTGCGCATGCTCACGGGTGACAACCAGTTGACCGCGCGTCACGTCGCCACCACGCTGGGGCTGGACGCCTTCGACGCCGAACTCATGCCCCAGGACAAGGTCATGGCTGTCGCCGCCATGAAGACCCAGGCCCACGCGGGCGGGCGCGGGGTGGCGGTCATCGGCGACGGAGTCAACGACGCCCCCGCCCTGGCCGCCGCCGACATCGGCATCGCCGTGGGCAGCATCGGCACGGCGGCGGCGCTGGAAACCGCGGATGTGGTTCTCCTCTCGGACAACCTCGGGGTGGTTCCGTGGGCCATCGGCCTGGCCCGGCGAACCCGCGCCACCGTGAAGGTCAATCTGATCCTCGCGCTGTCGATCATCGTCGTGATGGGGATCCTGACGGTGTCGATGGCCGCCGTCGGCCCCCGGGTGCCCCTCACCCTGGGCGTGCTCGCCCACGAAGGGGGAACCCTGATGGTGGTCTTCAACTCGCTGCTGCTGCTGGGTTTTCGTGGCCCGGCGGCGACGCCCGAGCCGTCCGGTAACGACCGCTAGGGCTCATGCCGGGCGAGAGTGCGCACCGAACAGTCCATAAACCCATATACTTCTCCGAGGAAACCCGAAAAAGACAAACGAGTCGACAAGCACCGCGCACCAGAGGGTTTGTTTGAACAAGGACAGTTCGATGTTTAGTCAGACCACCGAATACGCGCTGCGTGCCATGGCCTGCCTGGCCCTCTACCCCGATCAACTCGTCGCCACGGGCACCCTGGCCCAGATGACCAAGGTGCCCAGCAACTACCTCGCCAAGGTGCTGCAGCAACTCGGCGGCGCGGGGTTCATCGAGGGTCGCCGCGGTGTCGGCGGCGGGTACAAGCTCGCCCGGTCCGCCGGCGACATCAACCTTGTTCAGATCATCAACGCCGTCGGGCGCCTCAAGCGCATCGAGAGTTGCCCGCTGGGCCTTGAGAATCACGGCACGCGTCTGTGCCCCCTGCACCGCACCATGGACCGCGCCTCGGCCCTGCTCATCGACATGCTCAAGGACGTGTCGCTGCAGGACCTCATCGGTGATTCGCAGAACCCCACCAAGCCCCTGTGCGATCGCCAGACCATGGCGACGCTCTCGGTCCGGGGCGCGCCCGCCAAGAACTAGCCGCGGCCATCACGTCCCCATCTATTTCGACAAGCCTCGCTCCCACGCGTCGATCGAGTCGCGGGACTGATCGATCACCGGGCAGCGGCTGGGCGGCTGGGGCGAAAGCCGCCATCCCCAGCGTTCCCAGTAATACCCGTGCGCCTCGGGCGTGAGTTTCGCCGCCTCGTCGTCGAGCACCCAGCGCACGTTGCCCTTGCCCCGTGGGATCTCGCCCTTGTCGCGGTTCGCACAACCAGCGCCCAACACCAGCACCAGCATGCATGCGATCGCGGCTCGGTTCATCGTCGCGGATTCCTGGGTGTGGTGCCGCGCAGCGAACGCGGGGGGTGCGGCGGGTAGGGCGTGCGCGTCGGACGCGCCTCGGATTCGCCCGGCGAAACCTGCGGCGCAGTATGGTCCGGCATGGCGTCGGCGGGGGCCGGCATCGTTTCAGCTTCGGGCGCGGGAGCCGCGCCGGGTGCGGCGCGCGGCGTGGTGTCAGACGAGCCATCGACCGCCTGCGCGTCGGGATTGGCCAGGCGGGCGAAGATCAGGCGACCGCCCGAGGTCTGCAGCGACGAGAGCACAGCGAGTTCAACCTCGTCCTGGCCCACGCACGTGGCCCCATCCTCGCACACGACCATGGTCCCGTCGGGGAGGTAGCCCACGCCCTGCCCGGGCTGCTCGCCCGGGCGGATGAGGCGGAGGGAAATCATCTCGCCCGGGAGGAGCGAGGGCTTGAGCGCGCTGGCGATCTCGTTGATGTTGATCACGCCGATGGCGTGGATCGCGCACACCTTGGCCAGCCCCGTGTCGATGGTGACCACGCTCGCGGGCAACGCCCGCGCCAGTTCCACGAGCATCTGATCCACCGCCTTGCCCTGCACCGCGCGATCATCGATCGAGACATCGGCGAAGGGGATCCGCTGCAGGCGAGACACGGCCTCGAGCCCGCGCCGCCCCTTGGCCCGCTTCATTGCGTCGCCCGAGTCGGCCAGCGTCTGCAGCTCGTCGATCACGAACCCGGGGATGATCAGCGGCGCCTGGAACGCGCGGGCCTGGGCCAGGTCGGTCATGCGGCCGTCGATCAGCGCCGAGGTGTCGAGCACCAGCGGACGCACGCCCCGGATCTGCTTGGCGAACTCGACGTAGGGAATCACCAGACGGAACTCGTCCTGCGTCTGCAGCACCGTCGAGACGGCCAGGTAGCAGAGCGAGACGGCCAGCAGCAGCTTCACCGAGTTCACCAGCGGCCGCAGCGACGTGATGGTCTCGGTCGAGTCGAGCCAGCTCTCGAGCAGCAGGTCGAGCACGAACCCGAGCACCAGCGTCGCGAGCATCCCCGCGATCACCCCGAAGAAGACCCCCGAGATCGTCGAGAGTTTCTTGCGCGGGGTCAGCAGGTCGACCGCCACCGCCAGCCCGAAGAGCAGCAGCCCCGTCGTGATCGGGATCCACCAGTGGATCGCCAGCCCGCGCACCACCTCGTACTCGCGGAAGCGGAAGACGGCCAGAAGCGTGAAGGTGATCGTGAGCGCCAGGAACGTCAGCCGCACCAGGCGGAGCATGACCGACCGCTGGCGGGCCGCCGCCTCGATGGGGTTGAGATCATGCTCATGCTTGGCCATCGCCAGAGTGTACGGGCGGGGGGCTTCTTCGGGTCCGACGGAAACGCCACGCGGCGGGCCTAGGATGGTGCGAAGAGTCCCTTTGGTCGGCGGCCGGGCCCGGTGCACGGGTGTGGGCGTGAACCTGGTCAGGGCTTGACCGCAGCAGCCATAAGCGTTCCGTGCCCGGTGCCGTCGGTGTCCTGGCCGCCGACCAAGGGGATTCTCACGCCCGGCCTGCGCCGGCGCATGACGCGCCAACGACGCCGATTTCCCGCCATGAAAAAACCCCCGGAACGCGCGTCCCGGGGGCTTATGTTTCAGCCGTGTGTGGTGACGCCGCTCTGGCGTCTGCGGTTTAGCTCAGCCCGCCCTTGAAGTTGGCGTTGCGGGCCTTCTCGCGCATGCGGCGCAGCGCGGGCGTTTCCTTGAGAATCTCTTCGGCGCTGCGTCCCTGCCCGCCGCGGTCCTTGCCGCGACCGCCCTTGCCCCCGCCACCGCCCATCGAGGCCGGGGCCTCGGGCGCGGCCTTGAGGGCCTTGATCGAGAGGCTCACGCGCCGCCCGCCCGTGTCGATCTTGAGCACCTTGCAGCGGACGATCTCGTCTTGCTTCACCACCTCGTCGACGCGCCCCACGCGCCGGTGGTCGAGTTCGCTGATGTGCACCAGCCCCTCGACGCCGGGCGAGACCTCGACGAACGCGCCAAACTCCATGATCTTGGTCACGCGACCCGAGATCTCGGCCCCTTCGGCCAACTGCTCGGCGGCGTTGGCGAAGGGATCGCCCTTCGCCTGCTTCAGCCCCAGGCTGATCCGACCGCCCTCCCAGTCGAGCTTCAGGATGCGGACGCTGACTTTCTGCCCTTCCTTGACGAACTTCTCGACGGCCTTCTCGCCGAAGCCCACCCGCTCATAGGTGAGGTCGCTGATGTGCACCAGCCCGTCCACGCCGCCGATGTCGACGAACGCGCCAAAGGGCATGATCTTGCGCACGGTCCCTTCGACCGTCTGGCCCTCTTCGAGCGTCTTCTTGAGTTCTTCGGCGTGCTCCTTGCGCTCTGTCTCGAGCACCTCGCGCCGCGAGAGGACGATGTTGCCCTTGCCCATGCGCTCGACGCGCACGATCGCGGCCTTGAGTTTCTCGCCCACGAAGACCGACAGGTCCTTCACGTGGTCGAGCGAGACCTGCCCCGCGGGCATGAACGCCCGGTGCTGCGCCACCTCGAGCTCGAGCCCCGCCTGCTTCCCGTCCTTGCCCGAGACCACACCCGTCACCCTCGCCTCGATCACCTGCCCGCTCTCGAGCATCTCCCACGCGGCCTTCTGGACCGCGCCCGGACGCGAGCAGACATACAGGCTCTCGGCGGCCTCGAACTTGTCGACCACCACCTCGAGGTTCTCGCCCACCTTGGGGAGCTGATCCTCGGGGAACTGCATCCGCGGCACGATGCCCAGTTCCTTCGGGCCAAACTCGACGAAGATGTCCGACGGGCCCACCGAGACGACCTTGCCCTCGCGGTGCACGCGGCCGGCCTGCACGACCTTGGGCCCGCGGATCGCCGCCTTGCCCGCGCCGGGCATCGGCGGATGCTCGTGCTTCTCCGCCTTGGGGGCCTTGCCCTTGGGCGCGTCGGCGGCGTCGAGTTGACGCATCGCCGCGTCGATCTCCGCCTGCATCTCAGGGGTGAATGTATTGGCGGGCGGGGTGCCCTGGGGGGCGGACGGCTGTTCGGGGAGGGTCATGGAACACCAAAGGACAAGGTTGGCCAAGGCGTGCGGCGAGCCGTTCGCGGCGATCGTCCGCTCCCGGCGGGCCTGAACCTTCCATTGCGCCGGGGAGGCAAGTGTACGCCAAGGGGCGGGCTCAAGCCCCGGCTCCTTCCAACCCCCGCCGCACCATGAAAAGACGGCTCCGCAACAGGGGTTGCAACCCCTCTCCGCCGTCGCGTCATGTATACCGTTCAATAACCAAACAAAGACCTTGCACGCCATTTTGTTCGGTTTATGATCGGGCGCTCGTGGAGCCCCGTCATGACGCTGACCACCCTCTGGCTCGACATGGACGCCTTCTTTGCGAAGGCCGAGCAGCACCTGCGTCCGCGTCTGCGCGGCAGGCCGGTCGGGGTCGTGCCCACCTTCACCGCCGACGGGAAGCCCGCCGAGACTTCGTGCTGCATCGCCGTCTCGTACGAGGCGAGGCCCAGCGGCGTGCGCACGGGGACGGTGGTGCACGAGGCCCGCCGGCTCTGCCCGGGGATCTGCTTTGTGCACGCGCGCCCCGCCGAGTATGTCCGCCTGCACCACGCGATCATGCGGGCGGTGGAGACGGTGATCCCCGTGGCCAAGGCCTATTCGATCGACGAGTTCGCCTGCCGCCTGATGGGGACGGAGCGCGAGCCGGGGCGGGCGCTGGCGTTGGGGCGCGGGGTGAAGGCGGCGATGCTGGCGCACTTCAGCCCCGCGCTGACCTGCTCGGTGGGGATCGCGCCCAACCGCCTGCTGGCCAAGGTCGCCGCCGACATGCGCAAGCCCGACGGGCTGAACCTGATCGAGGCGTCGATGATCCCCTGGTGCTTCGACGAACTCGCGCTCGACGACTGGCCCGGGATCAGCAAGGGCATGCTCGCGCGCTTCGCGGGCGCGGGCGTCACCACTACCGCGCAGATGTTCGACCTGAGCCAGGCGGCGATGGCGGGCGTCTTTGGCTCGGTCGACGGGGCACGCTGGTGGATGCTCATCCGCGGCGAGGACCTGCCCGACAAGCGCACCCTCCGGCGCACGCTCGGGCACCAGCACGTCTTGCCCCCCGAGAAACGCGGGCGGGCGGCGGCCCGCGCGGTGCTCGTCCGCCTGCTCGTCAAGGCCGCCCAGCGCCTGCGACGCGAGGGGTACAAGGCGTGCGAGTTGGTGTGCGCGGCGAAACTGTACCCCGAGGGGAGTTGGAGCGTGCGGACGCTCCTGCCCCCGACCAGTTCCACCCGCGTGCTGGTCGACGCCATGGCCGCCCAGTGGGCGACGGCCCCCAACGGGCGCTTCCTGGTGGTGGGGGCGACGCTGGCGGGGCTGGTGCGCGAGGGGCAGGCCCCGGGCGCGCTCTTCGAGCCCGAGCAGGCCGACGAGCGTCTCGACGCGGCGATCGACCGGATCAACACGCGCTTTGGCTACGCCGCCGTCCGCCCCGGCTCGGCCGACGCGCGGTCTGCCCCGATGCGTATTGCGTTCACGAGCATCCCGGATCTCGAGAACCCGGACCTGCACGGGTGAGGGGGAGGACGGAGACTGCAGTCTACTTCAAGGCGAATAGCACGGCGATCAATACGACTAGCAGCATGAGCACCATGGCACTCTGGATGAAGGCGGCGAGGAGTGCCTTGCCCAGCGTGATTTCGAGGCGGTATGCCACAAACAAACTATGAATCCCATAGAGCGCCGGGTAAATCAGCAGGACCAGCGGGGAGGGTTTGGCGAGAGGCACGTAGGGTACTCGCGCATCATTGATGGCTTCGCGGAGGCTGACAAGAAAGAAAACACACGCGGCCCAGAGAAGAGACGTCATGAGCGTCGTGCTGAAGCAGCGCCCGTACTCGGCGCGTTCCTTGGCGACCCACGAGACGGCCATCTTCAGGAAGATCGCGGCGATCAGGCTGGCGATGACCGCGCCGATGATCAGGCCGAAGATCGCGCCAAGAACAGCGGCCATCGCTGCCGAGCCTGTTCCGCTGTTCATGTTGTTTTCCTAATAATTGATGCGGATGAGTGCATCAATAAAAGGTGTGTGCCAGGGCGTGCGATCCTCATCGCCAATGGTACGGAGGGGGCTTGTGCAAGGCGTGCCTTGGGGGGGGGGGGGGGCACATCGGTGGAGAACCGAGGTTGAGCATGGCTTCGCCCCGGAGGGGCGATGGGGTGTCGCCACGGGTGGAGCGCAGCGCAACCCGTGGAAGAGTGATTTCATATTCTTCTTTTCTTGTTTTCATCCCGCCCCGGAGGGGCGGAGGAGCGGGTGAATGACCGGACGAACACTCGATTGTTCATCCAACCAGCGCGACGTTTTTTCACGACGATGCAAGGAAGAGATCGACATGCCCGGCACCTACTCCCAACTCCTTCTGCACATCGTTTTCTCGACCAAGGGACGCACGCCGTGGATCACGGGCGAGGTTGCCCAACGTCTGTACCCCTACATCGGCGGCATCGTGAGGGCCGAAAAAGGCGTGCTCTACGACATCGGCGGCGTGGAGGACCACGTGCATCTCTACCTGCGCTGGAGGCCCGATGAGTCCGTGTCTGACCTGATGCGCACGGTCAAGGCCCGATCATCGAGATGGGTGCACGAGGAGTTCCCCGCGCTGAGCGCGTTCGCGTGGCAGGAGGGATACGCGGTCTTCTCCGTCAGCAAATCGCAGGAAGGCGCGGTCAAGGCGTATATCGCGGGCCAGGCTGAGCATCACACGAAGGAAGACTTCGCCTCGGAGTTGATGCGGATCCTGCGTGCGCACGGCGTTGATTTCGATGCGCAGCATCTGAATGAATGAGTGGTGACGGCGGGAGGCACATCCTCCGCCCCTCCGGGGCGGGAGAGAAAGAGAAGAGAGGATGTGGCGGGGTGACGTCTTCCACGGGTTGCGCCCGCGGGGCGCGGGCTCCACCCGTGGCGACAACCCGCCGCCCCTTCGGGGCGGAAGAACGGATATGAAAGGTGTTGAAGACACCCCGTCTTCCACGGGTTGCGCCCGCGGGGCGCGGGCTCCACCCGTGGCGACAACCCGCCGCCCCGTTGGGGCGGGAGGAGAAAAAGGAAAACAGAAGTAGACGGTGCCGTGTTCCACGGGTTGCGCTGCGTTTCACCCGTGGCGACAGCCCGCCGCCCCTTCGGGGCGGAAGAGCAGAAAAGAACAATGTTGTTGTCACCCCGTCTTCCACGGGTTGCGCCCGCGGGGCGCGGGCTCCACCCGTGGCGACAACCCGCCGCCCCTTCGGGGCGGAAGAGAAAGAAAGGCTCCACGTGGAGGGCATTCTTCCCGCCGGCGGGTGTTACTTCGCCTGCCTGATCGCCTCGACGATGCGTTCGGCGGTGCGGACGTTCGCGAAGCCCGCCTCGGCGTCGATGGGCGGGCGCTGGCCCGTCCGCACCGAGTCGATGAACGCCTTGATCTCCATCAGGATCGGCTCGGCGTCGTCCACCGCCAGATCTTCGACGTTGACGAGCTGGTCCCACTTGAGGCTCGTGAGGTCGTGGCCCTGGGCCAGTTGCTCGCGGACCTCGGACATCTGGATCTCGTTGGCCAGCCGGCGGATGACCGTGCCCTTCTTCGCGCCGTAATCGATCTTGATGTACCCGTGCTCGCCGGTGATGCGGGTCACGCGTTCGGTCTTGAGGGCCAGGCGGCTGGCGGTGACGTCGGCGACGCAGCGCCCGTTGGGCGTGTCGAACTCGAGCCACGCCGTGCACAGGTCCTCGTGCCCCGTCACCACCGACACGCCCGTGGCGCGGATGCTGACGGGCTCGCGTCCGCCCATGAGCATGATGACGACGTCGAGGTCGTGGATCATCATGTCCATCACCACGCCAACGTCGACGCTGCGGAACGACATGGGGCTGACGCGGATCACCTGCATGAAGCGGGGGACGACCGGGAAGGGAGCCGTGGCGGCGGCGAGTTTCTGCATCGCGCGCATCGCCGGGTTGAAGCGTTCGATGTGCCCGACCATCAGCCCCGCGCCCGTCGAGAGGGCCAGGTCCTTGATGCGCATCGCCGTCGCCACGTCGCCCGCCAGGGGCTTCTCGATGAGGCAGGCGACCTTGGCCTTGAGCAGGGGCTCGGCGGCGGCGTAGTGATAGGTGGTGGGGACGGCGATGCTCACCGCGTCGACGCCCAGGTCGACGAGTTGATCGACGCGCTCGAGAGCCGCGCAGCCATAGGTCTCGGCGACCGACTCGCGCCGCTCCTTGTCGGCGTCGACGACGCCGACGAGTTTGCACCCGGCGAGGTTGGCGTAGGTGCGGGCGTGATGGCGGCCCATGCGTCCCACCCCGACGACGGCGCAGCGCACCGGGCGTGCGCCGAAGCGGTCATTGGGGAAGGGGTAGTCAACCTTGGCGGGGATCGCCGCGGCGGTCGGTTGTGCTTTGGTCATGGGCAAGCCTCGGTGAACAAACAGGCGTGGAAGAACCAGCGATGGAGTTGGGTCAGGCCCCGGCCTCGGTCAGCGCGTTGACGAGTTCTTCCTTCTTCTTGAGCCCGACAAACTTCTTCACGGGCTGCCCGTCCTTGAAGATGATGACGGTGGGGATCGACGTAATCCCGTACTTGGCCGCGACTTGACGGTTGGCGTCGGTGTCGAGCTTGCCCACGCGGGCCTTCCCGGCCAGGTCGTCGGCGACGGTGTCGATGATGGGGGCGAGCATGCGGCAGGGCATGCACCACTCGGCCCAGAAGTCGACCAGCACCGGCTGGGGAGACTTGAGGACGTCGGCATCGAAGTTCGAGTCGGTGAACTCCTTGACGTTCGCGCTGGCCATGCGTGCTCCGATCCTGATGGCCGCTGAGGGGGAGAGACCTCTCACGCGGCTGGGGTTGCTACCAAAGGTCGCCCGCGCGACCCTTGTATGAGGGGGCGTCGGGTGGACGGACAGAGGGGATCGTACGCGCCGGGGTGGGCCCGGGCATGGTCGGGCGGGAGCACGCCCGGGATGCGAAGGGTGAAAAACGGCGCGATTTCGGGCCTGGGCTTGGGGGGGTGGGGGGGTTGGGGCCGATATCCTTGCCGCCTATGCGTTACGCCGTCATCATGGCCGGGGGTGCGGGGACGCGGTTGTGGCCCATGAGCCGCATGAACCGCCCCAAGCAGTTGCTCCGGTTCATCGACCGCCCCGGAGGCTCGGGGCCGATGTCGCTGCTCGAACTGGCGGCGCGTCGGCTCGACGGCCTGATCGATCCCAAACGCCGTTTCATCTGCACGGGCGAGTCGTACCGCGCCCAGATCCGCGAGGCGTTGCCCGAATTCAGCGAGGATCGGATCCTGGGCGAGCCGACGGCTCGCGACACGGTCAACGCCGTGGGCTTCGCCGCCGCCATCCTCGAGAAGGTGGACAAGGACGCGATCTTCGCGGTGCTGACGGCGGACCACGTGATCGAGCCCGTCGAAGTCTTTCAGGAACGGATGAACCTGGGGTTCACGCTGGTCGAGAACGACCCGCGCCGATTCGTCACCTTCTCGATCAAGCCGACCTACCCGGCGACGGGCTTTGGCTATGTCGAGCGGGGCGCGCCTGTCCGCGACCGCAAGGAGGGCGACAAGGCCGGCGTCGACGGCTCAAAGGTCAACGCCAACTACGTCGCCCGATTCGTCGAGAAGCCGGACCTGCCGCGGGCGCAGGCCTATGTGCAGAGCGGCGACTTTGGCTGGAACTCGGGCATGTTCGTGTGGAAGGCCTCGACCTTTCTCGAGGCGCTCAAGAAGTACAAACCCGAGAGCCACGAAGGGCTGATGAAGATCCAGGCGGCGTGGGGGACCAAGAAGGCCCGCGCGGTTCTGGAAGAGGTGTATCCGACGCTCCCCAAGATCAGCGTTGACTACGCCGTGCTCGAGCCGGCGTCGAAGGACGCCCCCAAGGACGCGACCAAGGACGCCAAGGGTTGCTTCCCGATCTGCACGGTGCAGATGGATCTGAAATGGCTGGACGTGGGCAGTTGGCCCAGTTTTGCGCAGACTCTCGAGCCCGACGCGCAGGGCAACCGCACGGCGGGCGAGGGGGCGTCGCTCGCCGCCTTGTCGCGCGACACGCTCGTGGTCAACGCCCAGAAGGGGCACACCGTCACGGTGCTGGGCGCCGAGGATCTGATCGTGATCCACACGCCCGACGCCACGCTCGTCATGCCCCGCGCCCGGGCCGAGGAACTCAAGGTCCTCCACGGGCAGGTCGGCGACGCGCTCAAGTAAGACGCACACGCATGCGCTACCTCGCGATCGATCTGGGCGACAAGCGCACCGGCATGGCGCTGGGCGATGCCATCACCCGGGCCGCGCTCCCCGCGGGCGTGATCGAGGTGCCCGCCGATCGCCGCAATGGCGAGGCCCTGCTTGATGCGCTCTGCGAGGCGGTGCAGACGCACCTGGGCGCCACGGGCGAACTGGTCATCGGCCTGCCACTGAACATGGACGGCACGCAGGGCCCGCGGGCCAAGGGCGCGATCGCGATGGGCGAGCGACTCGCCGCACGAACACGGCTCAAGGTCCATTATCAGGACGAACGACTGAGCACCGCCAGCGCGGACTGGAGCATGGCGCGATCTGGGCTGACGCGCGGGCAGAAAAAGGCGCGGCGCGACGCCATCGCGGCGGCGGAGATCCTGCGCGAGTTCCTCGCGGGGCTGCCCGGCACGCAATCGCCCGACGACGCGAAAGAGTAAGACGACTCCGGGTGCCACCACCCGACGCGTCTTCGCGGCGCGTGGTGTCTTCCTCGACGTCACACGGTATTGCACACCCAACGCACGACGCGCGTGCGGAAGACCGCCCGCGGGTCGTGGCACCCAGCCGGACGAATCGGCCTTGTGAAACGGTTGGCCTACTTGAGCAGGCGCTCGAGGTAGTGGATGTCGATCCCGCCCTGGCGGAAGGGGCCGTCCTGCATGAGGCGCTCGTGCAGGGGGATGGTGGTCTTGATGGGTTCGACGTGGAACTCGCGCAGCGCGCGGGCCAGGCGGTTCATGCACTGCTCACGGTCGTCGGCATGACAGATCAGTTTCCCGATCATGCTGTCGTAGTTGGGCGGCACCGTGTACCCGGTCACCACGTGCGTGTCCATCCGCACGCCCGGACCGCCCGGCGGCTCGAAACGCGTGATCAGCCCGGCGCACGGGCGGAAGCCCTTGTCCGGGTCCTCGGCGTTGATGCGGCACTCCATCGCGTGCCCGCGCATCGTGATGTCCTTCTGACGCCAGGGCAGTTCGTGCCCGGCGGCGACCATGATCGTCGCCTTCACGATGTCGATGCCCGTGATCATCTCGGTGACGGGGTGCTCGACCTGCACGCGCGTGTTGACCTCGAGCATGTAGAAGTTCTGGTCCTGGTCCATCAGGAACTCGACAGTCGCCGCGGAGTGGTACTTCGCCGCTCGGATCAGGCGCGCCGCCGACTCGCACACCTGCTCGCGCTTCTTGGGGTTGAGGCCCGGGGCGGGCGCTTCTTCGATGACCTTCTGGTGCCGGCGCTGCATGGAGCAGTCGCGTTCGAAGAGGTGAACGGCGTGCCCGTGCTTGTCGCCCAGCACCTGCACCTCGATGTGACGTGCGTGCTCGAGGAACTTTTCGATGAAGACCGCGCCGTTGCCAAAGGCCGCTGCGGCTTCCTGCTGGGCGGCGCGGATGCTCGAGCGCAGGGTGGCCTCGTTGCGGCAGACGCGCATCCCGCGACCGCCGCCGCCCGCCGCCGCCTTGATGATGACGGGATAGCCGATCTTGTTGGCGACGCCGACGGCTTCTTCCTCGTCCTCGATCGCCCCCTCCGACCCGGGGAAGATGGGCACCTTGTTGGCCTTGGCGGTCTGCTTGCAGGCGACCTTGTCGCCCAGCATCGCCATCGCCTCGGGCGTGGGGCCGATGAACTCGATCTTGCAATCGCGGCAGGCCTGCGAGAAGTCCGGGCGCTCCGAGAGGAACCCGTAGCCGGGGTGGATCGCGTCGACGTCGGCGATCTCGGCGGCGGCGATGATCCGCGCGATGTTGAGGTAACTCTCCTTGGCCGGGCCCGTGCCGATACAGATGGCCCGGTCGGCCAGGCGCAGGTACGGTGCGTCCTTGTCCGCGGTGGAATAGACGCAGACGGTCTCGATGCCCATCTCGCGGCAGGCCCGCATGATGCGCAGGCAGATCTCGCCGCGGTTTGCGATCAGGATTCGTTTGAACATTCGGCGCGTGCCCCCGGGTGTGGCGTCGGCTCAGGCCGGACGGATGAGGAAGAGTTTCTGGCCGAACTCGACGGCTTCGCCGTTCTTGACGAGCACCTGCTCGATCACGCCCGACTTCTCAGCCTTGATCTCGTTGAAGACCTTCATGGCCTCGATCAGGCAGACGATCGAATCGGGCGAGATCGACGAGCCCGGCTTCACGAACGACGGCGTTTCCGGGTTGGGCTGCGCGTAGAACGTGCCCACCATCGGGCTCTCGATCGCGATCAGGTTCGACACGGGAGCCGCCGGAGCCGCGGGCGCGGCGGGTGCCTGTGGGGCGGCCTGGGGCATCGCCGGCTGCGGGACATAGACGGGGGCGCCCATCGATCCCCCGCCGCGGCGCAGCGAGACTTCTTCTTCGCCGTTGCGGATGTCGAGTTCGCTCAGCTCGTTGTCGACCATCAGCTTGACCAGCTCAGTGAGTTTGACAATGTCAATCATGGGTATGAATCCCGCGAGAAATGAGGGAAGGGCGATCGCCTACAGCGTGGCCCAGTCCAGGTCCTTGGGAAGGGTGCACAGGCGCGTCGCACCCGTCTCGGTCACAACGTAGTCATCCTCGATCCGCACGCCGCCGATCCCGGGCAGGTAGATCCCCGGCTCGACGGTCACGACGTGCCCGACCTCCAGCGTGGCCTCGCCCGTCATGTGCGACAGGCGCGGGTCCTCGTGTCCGTTGAAGCCGATCCCGTGCCCGAGCCCGTGCCCGAACCGGTCGGCGTAGCCCGCCTTGGCGATGTGTCCGCGCGCGATCGCGTCGATCTCGCGTGTTGATTTGCCCGGGCCCAGGGCCGCCGCGGCCATTTCCTGCGCCTCGAGCACGATCAGGTAGATCTCTCGCATCTGGGGGCTCCAGCGCCCCAGCGAGAACGTCCGCGTCATGTCGCTGTGATAGCCCTGGTAGATCGCGCCCCAGTCGATCAGCAGCGGCTGGCCCTTGGCCAGCGTCACGCCGTGCGGGCGATAGTGCGGGAGCGACCCGTTGGTCCGGGCGGCCACGATCGTCGGGAAACCCGGCTGGCTCGACCCGCGCGATTTCATCTCGGCCTCGAGGCGTGCCGCCACCTCGAGTTCGCTCTGCCCGGCCCGGATCGTCGGCAGCACCGCCAGCAGGGCCGCCTCCTGGATGCGTACGGCGTGCTTGATGAGCGCGATCTCGGTCTCGTCCTTAATCGCCCGCATCGAGGCCACCAGCCCGATGGTGGGCAGCAGTCGCTTGGCCCCGCCTCGCCCGAGCGATTTGGCCAGCACATCGCGTTCGGCCAGCGTCATGGCCTCGGCCTGGATCGCGCAGGACTTGACGCGCAGTTCACCCATCAGGCCCGCCACGGCGGCGGACATCGCCCCGCGACGGATCCGCACGTTGGCCAGACCCTTGACGACGTCGAGTTCTTCCTCGTACCGGAAATCGGAGATGATGATCGGGCGGTTCTCGCCCACGAGGAGGTACGAATCCCCGCCGTGGAACCCGGTGAGGTAGGCCACGTCGAGCGGGTTGGTCACCAGCAGGTGGCTCGCCCCGCCTTTACGCACCAACTTACGCAGGCGCGACAGCCGAGCCCGGAAGGGCGGATCAACCTTGGGGGGCGCGGCCAGCCGCACAGAGGCGGACCGACCGCCGGGCTTGGTGCGAGCGCGAGGATTTGCAGCCTTGGGCATGGGCGGTGATGATACCGCACGCCCGACACCACGGACGACCCGGACAGACTCGGGGAGTGGTCGGGTGTGCCTCACGGGTGCGTCCAATCGCCGTGTGCGCAGGTAGAAATCCCACCACGACTTAGGTGATGGTTCCGGGAGTGACGCGTGCCTTTGCAGGGAAACCGCGACCATTCAATCTCGGCATGGGTTGTCAGGGCGACGCTGGTGGGCGTGGTCTTGGCGGTGGGTTCACCGTTGGCGGTCGGGGTGTTTAAAGTTGTTGCGGGGATTGTGCACGAGGGGTGGCACGAATCACTGACGCCGCGCTGGGCGCTGCTGGGGCAGACCCTGGCATGGGCGGCGGGGGTTGGGGTACTGGCGACGCTGCTGGCATGGCCGGCCGGTTGGGCGCTGGGGCGGCGGGGGTGGCGGCTGGCCGGGTTCGTCCTGGTGCCCATGATGCTGCCGAGTTACTTGTGCTATGCGGCGTATGGACTTGCGCGTGCGCCCGGGTCGTGGGTCGGCAACACGATCGAACGCATGGCCGAGACCGGGTGGCCCATGGCCCCGATCGTGGCGGGGCGCGCGATCGCGGTGGTCGGGCTGGCGTTGTGGGCCTGGCCGCTGGCGGCGGTGATCTTGGCCGCGCACATCCGGCGGATCGAACCGGAAGTGCTCGAATCACTCACGCTCGACGGGGCGGGGGTGTGGCGACGGCTGCGCGAACGTATGTCCATGTGTCGCATGGGGTTGCTGGCGAGTGCGGCAGGGGTGACAGTCGTCATGCTCGGGTCGGCGGTGCCGTTTCACGTGGGGCAGGTGCGGACCTATGCGATGGTGGCGTGGCAGGGGCTGAACCTGGAGCTCACGGGGTGGGCGGCGTGGGGTTCGGCCTGGCCGCTGGTGGTAATCGCAGTGGTGGCGGGGTGGTGGCTGGGCGGGCGCGGGGCCGACGCCGCGGCTCGGGGTTTGGTGGGTCCGGGCGTTGGCGAAGCGGATCGAATGCGCAGCGGTTGGTTCAGCGGGTGGGTGGGGGGCGGGGTGGTGTGGGGGTTGAGCGTGCTGCTGCCTCTGGGGTTGCTGGCGGCGAGCGTTCGGCGCGGGAGTTCGTACGCGGAGTTCTGGAGCGTGGCCGGGCCGAGCGTGGCGCGGAGCGCGTGGATGGCGGTGTGCGTGGGGGCGGCGGTGGGATGGATCGCGCTGGTGGTCTGGTATGGAATGCAGGCGGGGGGCGGTGCTCGCCGCGGTGCGACGCTGATCGTGCGCGCGCTCTTGGTTGGTGCGCTCGTGCCGGGGATTTTGATCGGCGCGGGGCTTGCGATGGTGATGGGGTCGCTGGCGTCGTGGGTGGGCGAGACGGACATTGGGGTGTTCGCGGCTCATGTGGCGCGATTTGGGTGTGTGGGGGCGCTGGGCGGGTGCTGGTTGGCGGGGCAGGAGCCGCGGGTGTTGCGCGAGGCGCGGGTGCTGGATGGCGGCGGGAGCATGCTGGGGTGGTGGATGTCGAGCCTGCCCGGGAATGCCGGCGCGGTGATAGGGCTGTGCGCGGCGGGCGGGGCGCTGAGCCTGCACGAACTCGAATCGAGCGTGATGCTGCAGAGCCCGGGAGTGCTGAGCCTGGCGCAGACGGTGCTGGGGTGGCTGCACTATGCGCGGTATGAGGAACTGTCGGCGGGGGGGACGACGATCATCGGGATTGCGCTCGTGCTGGCGATGATCGGGGCCTGGGGCTGGGGGTCGAGAGGACGGTGAACGAGGCGAGGGTGCATCCCGTATAAGGTGGAACCAGTACGATGTCTCTGAGGGGCGGTGTGCATGCGTCGAGGGCCCGTGAGGATCAGCAGAGCGGCAGGTGCCTGCGCAATCGCCGCGGGCGTGGCCGTCGCGTTGATGTCGGGCTGCGGCGAGGATGACGCGAGCGGGGGAGAGATCCGGGCGATCGTGCGGTTTGGCGAAGTCGGGCGTTCGCCCGGGCAGTTTTCGTATCCGCGCGGGATCGACGCGGGCGGGGGCAGCCTCTGGATCGTGGACAAACTGGCTCGTATTCAGCGGATGGACCCGGTGAGCGGCAAGGGCCTGGGCGAATGGAAGATGCCCGTGCAGGAACTGGGGCGCCCCACCGGCGTGACGGTCTTTGACCCGGATGCGAAGGTCGAGGGGGACGAGATCGTCTTTGTCGCCGACACGCACTATCACCGGGTGATGGCCTATCACGCGCGGGCGGCCACGCCCGGCGGGGGCATCGTTTCCGACGCGGACGTGTACGCCTCGTTCGGGTCGTTCGGCGAAGGGGACGGGCAGATGGTCTATCCGACGGACATCGCCGTCGAGCCGACACCCGACGGGAAGGGCATCGCGCGGGTCTTTGTGAGCGAGTACGGCGGGAACGATCGCATCAGCGAGTGGGCGATGCACGCGCCCGGGGCGTTTACGTTCGTGCGCGCGTTTGGAAAGTTCGGCGACGGGGCGGGCAAGGGCCTCGAGTTCAATCGGCCCCAGTCGATCGCGATCGACGCGGAGCGCGGCGAGTTGATCGTGTCCGACGCGTGCAATCACCGTCTTGTGCGGGTGCGGCTGTCGGACGCGACCCAGGCGGGCGTGATCGGCGGGCCGGGGACGCAGGCGGGGAAGTTCAAGTATCCGTACGGGCTGGTGCTGCTGGGTGATGGGACGGCGATGGTGGCCGAGTTTGGCAACTGCCGCGTGCAGCGGGTAGATCTGGAGACGGGGCAGAGCCTTGGCGTGTGGGGCAAGGCGGGGCGAGGCGAGGGTGACCTGGCGACGCCGTGGGGCGTGGCGATGGTGGGCGAGGTGGTGTACGTGCTCGACAGCGGGAACAACCGGGTGATCGGGATCGAGCGTCCGAGGAGCCGTCGTTGATGGTCATGCTGTCGAGCATCACGCTGGGGCCGGTGCAGTTTGATGCGCCCGTGTGGCTGTGGCTGCTCCCGCTGCTGGTGGGCCTCGCGGTGCTGACGGCGATGGGCAAGAGCCTGTCGGGGCTGGGGAGCGTGACGCGCTGGGTGGCGCTAGCAGTGCGGCTGCTGGTGATCGCGTTGCTGGTGGGTGCGCTGGCCGAGCCTTCGTGGAGGCGAGAGAGCAAGGATGTTTCGGTGACGGTGGTGCTCGACGCGAGCCAGAGCGTGCCGGCGCAGTTGCAGGCGGATCTTGACCGGTATGTGAAAGAGGCGGTCGAGGGGACCAAGCGGAGCGAGGACCTGCTGGGGCTGGTGACGGCGGGGCGCGACGCGTATGTGCAGGCCCTGCCCCGCGCGCTCAACCGCGACATGGAGCGCCAGCACCTGGGCGCGACGGACGGAACCAATCTGGAATCGGCGCTGGGGCTGGCGCTGGCGGTGATGCCCAAGGACGCCGCCAATCGCCTGGTGCTCGCCACCGACGGGAACCAGACGACGGGGAGCGTGCTCGAGGCGGCGGCGACGGCCAAGGCGCTGGGCGTGCCCATCGACGTGCTTCCCTTCCGTTACCGCTATGACCAGGAGGTGCTCGTCGAGCGGCTGGTGGCCCCCGCCAGCGCGCGCGAAGGCGAGACGATCAACATCCGCGTCGTGCTCAACGCCGTCAAGCCGGCCAAGGGGCGCGTGTCGATCCTGATGAACGGTGAATCGCTGGATCTTGACCCCGACGGGCCGGGGCTTGGCGCGCCGGTGGATCTGCGCGAGGGGCCCAACGTGCTGCAGTTGCCCGTGAAGGTGACGCGCAGCGGGCCGCAGAAGTTCGACGCGGTCTTCGAGCCCGAGGTGGTGGGCGGGCGCGTGGTGGGCGACAGCGTGCTGGAGAACAACAAGGGCGTGGCGGTAACGATCGTGCAGGGCGAGGGGCGCGTGCTGGTGGTGGGGGACGAGGAGCAGGCGCGGTACTTCCTGGCGGCGATGGCGGGGGCGAAGATCAACTGCGAGGTGATCCCTGCGGCCCGCTTTCCGTCGGAGCTGACGGAGTTGAGCGGCTACGACGCGATCGTGCTTTTCAACGTGCCCGGGTACGACTTCACGCAGCAGCAGCAGGAGCACCTGCGCCAGTACGTGCACGACGCGGGGGGCGGGCTGGTGATGATGGGCGGCCCGGCGTCGCTGGGGGCGGGGGGGTGGATCGGCTCGCCCGTTGAAGATGCGCTGCCGGTGAAGCTCGACCCGCCGCAGAAGCGGCAGATGCCCCGGGGCGCGCTGGCGCTGATCATGCACTCGGTGGAAGCGCCCGACGGGGTCTTCCTGGGGAAGAAGACATGCGAGGCGGCGGTGAACGCGCTGTCGCGCCTCGACCTTGTGGGGATCATCGAGTACCGCGGGTTTGGCAAGGAAGAGTGGGTGCACGAACTGCGCCCGGTGGGCGACGGGACGGCGGTGAAGCGGGCGATCCAGAGCCTGATGTTCGGCGACATGCCCGACTTCACGCCCAGCGTCGAGATGGCGCTGGCGGGGCTGAAGAAGGTCGAGGCGGGGCAGCGCCATGTCATCATGATCAGCGACGGCGACCCGTCGGAGCCGCCGGCGTCGCTGCTGCAGGAGTATGTCGACGCGGGGATCACGATCAGCACGGTGGGCGTGTATCCGCACAGCGGGCTGGACACCAGCCGCATGAAGTACATCTCGGAGTACACGAAGGGGCGGCACTACCACATTGACACGGCGGCGGGGCTGGCCAACGTGCCGCAGATCTTCATCAAGGAAGCGCAGACGGTGAAGCGCAGCCTGATCCAGGAGGCGCCCGCGGGGGTCGAGCCGCTGATGCAGGCGGGGCTGAGCGATGCGCTGCGCGGGATCCGCGAGGTGCCGCCCGTGAAGGGGTGGGTGGTGACGGCGGAGCGCGAGGGGCTGGCGCTGACGCCGATGAAGGTGGGCAAGGAGAACGACCCGCTGCTGGCGCAGTGGCAGTATGGTCTGGGTCGGAGCGTGGTGTTTACGAGCGACGCGACGAGCCGCTGGTGCGAATCGTGGGTGTCGTGGGGTTCGTACCGAACATTCTGGGAGCAGCAGATGCGCTGGGTGCTGCGCCCGGGCGATTCGGCGAACGTGCGCGTGAGCACCGAGAATCGGGGCGATCAGACCGTGGTGACGGTGATGGCGCTCGACAGCAAGGGCGATCCGCTGAACTTCGCGGTGTTCCGCGGGCGGCTGGCCGCCCCGGGCGGCGGGGGCGAGGACATCGAGCTGCGCCAGGTGGGCCCGGGGCGGTACGTGGGAACGGTGGCGACGGACAAGCCCGGGTCGTATGTCGCAAGCCTGAAGTATGTCGCGCCCGACGCGGCGATGGCGGGCGGGACGATCGAGGGGAGCGTGCAGGCGGCGATCGCGCGCCCCTTCGCCGACGAGTTCAAGACGCTCGAGGACAACATGCCGCTGCTGTCGCGCGTGGCGGAGATGACGGGCGGGCGGGTGCTGTCGTGGGATACGAAGGTCGATGACCTGTGGCGGCGTGAGGGGCTGACGATGCCCGCGTCGACCAGGCCCATCTGGCTAGCGGTCGCGCTGATCGCGCTGGGGCTGTTCCTGCTCGACGTGGGCGTACGCCGCGTGCGGATCGATCTGCCCGCGATCGCACGCTGGTTCGTCGGGCTCTTCCAGGGGAGCACGGCCAAGGCGGGGGCCCAGATGGGCTCGCTCAAGGAAGCCCGCGAGTCGGCGCGGCAGAAACTCCAGGCCCGGGCCGAACGCCCCGACGCCGGGCAGACGGCGGCGCGTGCCTCGCAGGACGTGACCCGGGCGAAGTTTGAGGCGACGCCCGAGCAGATGCGACGGGCCCCGTCGCCCGTGACCGAGGGGCAGGCCC
>JABWBB010000064.1 GCA_013360675.1 Phycisphaerales bacterium
CAGGGCGTCGAGCCGCTGTTCGATGCGATGTGCGAGCGCCCCGAGGCCACGGCGGAGCAACTCGCCGCCGAACTGGGCTTGCTCGTCGAGCAGGATGCCACCGCCGTGGAGGCGTGGGTGGATCGGGCGATCGCCGAGAACCCGCAGGCGGCCGACGACGTGCGCGCGGGGAAGGCCGCCGCCGCCGGACGGATCATCGGGGCGGCGATGAAGCACGCCGCCGGCGCCGCCGACGCCAAGCAACTCCGCGAGATCGTGCTGAAGAAACTCGCGCCGTGAGGGCGCGTGTCTCAGTACCCCCAACACAATGAACTCCACACCCTCGTGGGGCAGGCGGCTCGCCTGCCCCTACCCCTTCTCCCTCTTCATTCAGTGAGAGGTTCTACGTCCGCACCGAGGTGTACGCGACGATCGCCAGTGGGATCTGCGCGATCACCGGGATGAAGACGGCCAGTTGCGGCGGCAGGCCCGGGATCGCCGCCGTCGTCCCCAGCACGCCCGCCACGATCAGCACGATGACGATGGGGGCGGCGTAGAGCGACTGCAGCAGCATGTTCGTCGGCTCGCGGCGCAGGTAAAAGGCGAAGGCCACGCAGAGCGTGAGGATGCCCGAGAGCAGGTCGGCGTAGCGCCCCCAGCGTACGCGCTCGACCGCGTCGATCTTGGCCAGCGGCGGGGTGGGCGAGGCCTGGTAGCGAACGATCAACTCGCCGATCTGGCGCGAGGAGAGGTTCTGGCGGAAGCTCTCGTAGCGCAGCAGGCGGAACGCCGCCGGGTCCAGATCGGTTTCGAGCGTGGCGGGGTGGGCCTGGGGCGGGCCGTTGCGGGTGGGCAGGCGCGAGACGGATTCGGCGTCGGCCAGTCGCCAGGCCCCGCCGGCCCAGCGGGCGCTGGTGGCGGTGGTGAGGCGGGTCATCAGGCCCTCGGCATCGCGCTCCCAGACCCACAGCCCCTCGATCGTGCCCGTGTCGAGATCGAAGGCCTGCGCATAGAACAGACGCCCGGCGCTGTCCGAGGCGAGTTGGCGGCGGGCCACGCCCAGTTCGCGCTTGCCCGCGTCCTGCTTGTCGCGCGTCAGCAGCGGGGCCAGTCGCGGCAGCATGACCTCGCGGTTGATCCCCTGCAGCACGAGCATGCCCACGGCGACGATCAGCATCGGGCGGGCCACACGGTGCAGGCTCTGGCCGCTCGCCAGGATTGCGACAAACTCGCGGTGGCGCACCATCTGCGAGCAGGTGAAGCCCATCGCCCCCACCAGCACCAGCCCCAGCAGATAGCCAAAGAGCAGGAACAGCCGCGGCCACCAGAGATCCAGCAGCAGGAAGACCGCCAGCGCCCCCGTGCGCACCGACGAGGCGGGTCGGGCGTCGGCCTCGGAGAGCTTCTGCGCGATCTTCACGAACTCGTCGAAGTTGAGCGAGAAGTCGATCACCAGCACAAAGGCGAAGAGCACCACGAACAGCACGAGGATGTTCGTGAGATACTGGCGGGCGATGTAGCGGTCGAGCGTGTTCATCGGGGCGGGCGTGCGGGCAGGGGCAGCATCCAGGCCACAGCGTAGCTCACCACGGCGGCGGCATACACGTCCGAGGCGAAGTGCGCCCCCGAGAACAGCCGCGACAAGCCGCACCCCGTCGCGATGAACAACGCCGGCCAGCGCCACGCCGGGTTCAACCGCCCCAGCATGAACGCGGCCCCAAACGCGACGGCGGCGTGGCTTGAGACCGTGCCGATCCCCACGCCCGGCACATCGGTCTTCCACGCGAATGTGTACGCGCCGTCACCATGAGGGCGATGACGCTGGATCACGCCCTTGGCGATCTCGGCGACCAGCCCCGAGAACCCCGCCGACACCACCAGCAGCACGCCCCGCGCCAGCACCCCCGGGCCGAGGCGGCGCGAGGCCAGGCGGGCCACGCGCGCGTCGTGCAGAACAAGCCCGATCCCGAAGAGGATCCACACCGGCAGATAGCCCCCCGCGCGCAGGGCCTGGTACCAGTCGCGCATCTTCACGCTCTCATCGAGCGTGAGTGTCTTCCACAGCCACGCGTCGGCGGCCGAGACAAACAGGAAACCCAGCAGCAGCAGCGCACCCAGCACCAGGCGTCGGTTGCGTCGTTGGCGTCGTTCGTGCGGATAGAGCCAGACCATCAGGGTGTCCTCGCGGGTGCGGGTGGATCGGGAAAGCCGCGGTATCCATAGGCCTTGAAGGCCGGTCGCCCCCGTTTGCGGTCGCCTTCGAGGCGGCCGATCTCAACGATGCGGTCGAAGGCGTCGTGCCAGGCCTGGGCATTGCCGCCGATCACGATCGCCGGTCGCCCCAGCAGCCCGGGCTGCGAAAGATCGGTCGCCGCCCACAGGTCGTACTGCGTGCGTCGCCCGTCGAGCATGCGGCTGGAGGAGCAGTACACCACGGGACGCCCGGGGAGATAAAAGGCCAACTGGCTCGCGCGCCCGTAGTGCATCGCAACGAAGAAGGCGTCCTTCCCGGTCTCGTGCGTCAGTTCATCACCCAGCCGCTGCGCATGGACGGCGAGTTGATCCGCCCCCATGAAACGCCCCAGGGGTACCTTCTCGCCCACCAGCGGCAGGCGGGCCACGAGATCCAGGCGTGCCGTGAAGATCGCCACGAGTGCGCCGACCACGAGCGTCGCGTGCCACAGCACCTGGGGCACGGTCTCGGGGCGGCGGAGCAGAAAGCCCTGGAAGGGGCGCGGGTCCGGCATCGCCCGCCACGCGAGCAGCCGGCCGTGCCAGTCGTCGAGACGGGGCAGGATCCACGCGGCCCCCAGCGGGATGAGCGAGAGATACGCCGCCAGCGCCCAGTTCCCCTCGGGCTCGGTGATGAAGCTCACACCAAGGTAGAAGGCCAGCAACGGGAGCGCGCACCACGCGAGCAGGCGGTGGGCGGCGGTGATGCACGCCGCACGGCGCGTGCCCGCCGCCATGAGCGCGATGGCCGGGCCGATCATCCCGATCTGCGAGGCGATGAAGGTGAGGGTCCAGAGGGGCGACCAAGGCTCGCGCGAGGCGTCATGCACGTCGCCACCCGCCGCGCTTCCCACCGTGCCCAGGTGCCCCAGCAGGTGTCGCACGGTGGGCCAGTCGCGCTGGGCGTTCCAGATCGCCATGGGCACGAGTCCCAGCAGCAGCAGGCCAAGTCCCGCGCCGATGGCCAGCGCATGGCGGCGGTCGAGCGTGAGGACTTTGCGGTTGGCGATCGCGCCCGCGAGCACGCCCGGCGCGAGCAGCAGGATCGTGTGCTTGTAGAGGACGCCCAGCCCCATCGCTGCTCCCAGCAGCACCCACCCGCCCGCGCGACCCTGCACGATCGCGCGGCAGGTGCCGATCAGGCCCAGCGTCCAGCAGGCGGCGTAGGGCCCGTCGATGGTGAGCAGCAGGCCCATGACCTGGTACATGGGAGCGCAGAGGATCATCACCGCCGCCAGCACCCCCGCGCGTCGATCGTTGCAGGCCCGCGACGCGAGCCAGGCGACGCCCAGGGCGGTGAGCCCCGCGCTGATCGGGGCCGCGGCTCGCACGCCAAACTCGCTCTCGCCCAGCAGCGTGGTGAACGCGCGGATCGTCCACGCGATGCCCGGACCCTTGGAGTAATACGACCAATCGAGGCGGCGGCTCCATTCCCAGTAGTGCGCCTCGTCCTCGATCAGCGTGTAGGGACAGAACCACGCGAGATAGGTCAGGCGCAGCAGCGTCACCAGTGCGACCAGCATGAACGCCGCCCCGGGGCGTGCGGCCCAGGGCCAGTATCGCGCCGGGGTGGCGGTGGGGTCGTTCATCGGGCGGCTAGTGCTTGATCAGCCCGCGATAGAGCACGAGCGTGTAGAGGCCCAGCGAGGCCACGCCGCCCCACGTCAGGAAGAGCCCCGGGGCGCCCACCTGCGCGACGAGTTGCTGCCCGCCGCTGATCGTCACGATGCACGCCAGCGCGGGGAAGAAGGTCCAGAGATAGACCGTGAGGGGCAGGCTGCGGCTGAATCGCAGGGCGGTGACAGCCCCGGTGATGACCATGACCACGCACGACAGCGCGATGGCCATGCGCTCATGGCGCTTGCTCAGCACCTCGCGGGCCAGGCTCTTGAGCTTGCGGTCGAGTTCCTGCGCGGGCCAGGCGATGAGCGAATCGCCCCCGGGGGAGTCGGTGCGGGCCCGGGCGAGCTCCAGCAGCGTCGCGGGGTTGTGCTGCGTGTTGTCCGGCGCGGGCGGATCGACGGGGAAGAGCGAGCGGAGTTCGACGCGCGTGCGATCCACGCTTTCGTTCTGGCCGGTGCGCACGCGCGCCCCCGACAGTTCCAGGTGCAGGCGCGAGCGGCGCTGCACCTCGCCCCGCGTCACCTCGGCGTTGAGGATCGCGTCGTCGGCCTCGATCACCAGCAGCGTGCCCGTGCCCTGCCCCAGCGTCACCACCACCGGCGACCCCGCCCGAGGCGGGAGGATCCGCCAGCGGCGCTTGTCCCAGTCCTGCCCCCCGATGTGCTCGAGCCCGCGACCCTCGATGCGGATCGTCCGCTGTTCGTCGTCGCCCAGCACGGCGCGCCCCTCGGCGGCGAGTTTCGTGCCCAGGTTCTCGAGCGAGAGGCGGGCGTCGAGCGCCGCGGCCAGATGCCGTCGCCGCGCTTCGATCCAGTTCATCTGCGTCGGGTCTTGCTCCAGTTCGCGCAGTTCGCCCCACGTCAGGAACTTGGGGTTGTCGCGGAAGGCGTTGGGCACCACCCACGACAGCGTCTGGTCCTCGCTCTGCCCGACCACGCGCTCGCCCGGCTGCACGCCCCGAACCTTCTGCAGCTGGATCAGCACGCGCATCTGGTCCGCGCCCGCGACGTCATTCTCGCCCGCCTCGCCAGGCACCAGCCACAACTGGCAGCGCGACGCCGTCGCCTCCGACGTGGGCTTCCCGTCCTTGTCGAGCGCCAGCACCGCGAAGTTTGACAAGATCAGTTCGTCGATCGCCCCCGAGCGCGGGTCGGGCGTGAGGCGTTGCACATGGTCGGCGTAGAGCAGCATCCCGTTGAGTTCCACCGCCCGCCCGCGCCCCACCCCCTGCACCAGCATGCGGGCCACGTCGATCGTGATCATCCGCTCCATCCGCTGAAGGAACCGCGGGATCACCTGCTCGTTCATCGCCCCCAGCACCCCCGCCAGCACCATCCCCGCGATCAGGGCGGGCATCACCAGCGCGCGGTGGCTGATCCCCCCCGCGTGGGCGGCGATGGCCTCGTTCTCGGTGGCCATCCGGTGGTAGACCAAGGTTGATGCGAACCCCGCCGCGAAGGGCAGGGCATACGCCAGCATGGGCACGAACGCGAACAGGATGAATCGAATGCCATCGCCCGCCTGCAGGTTGCCGTCGGACAGCGGCTTGACGGCGGCGGCAAAGGAGATCGCGCTCACCAGCACGAAGGCGGTCAACGCCACGAGCCGGAAGAAATCGCCTAGGCAGGCCCGCCAGAGAGTCATCGGCAGTCGCAGCATCGTGTGGGGCGATGATACGTCGCCCTGGGCTCCCGGGCCGGGAACCACGCCGCCCACCCCCCGGTAGACTCATGGCTCCATGACCCTCCGCGATCGACTCCGTGACCTGCAACGCACCCTGCGCGACGCCCGCCTGGATTTCCAGGACAAGTGGCGCGAGATGCCGGTGCGCAAAAAGGCGACGATCGTCGGCGGGCTCAGCGGCGTCATCGTGATCTGCACGGGCATCACGCTCTGGTTCATCCTGCGCGTGGTCAGTTCGGGCGGGGTCGTCCCCCCCCAGCAGATCGTCCTCTACACCAGTTGCGACGCGCACCTGATCGAGCCGGTGCTGGGGCCCTTCGAGGCCGAGACGGGGCTCAAGGTCCGAGTCGTGGGCGATACCGAGGCCGGCAAGACCACCGGCCTCGTCCAGCGCCTGCTCGCCGAACGCGACAAGCCCCGCGCCGATGTCTGGTGGTCCAACGAGCACTTGGCCACCTCGATCCTCGCGCGCGAGGGGTTGCTCGAGCCCTTCGCCGTCCGCAGCGAGGCCGACTTTCCCGGCGGCTGGCCCGAGCCCTTCAAGGCCTCCGACCGCACGTGGTACGGCTTTGCCCTGCGGGCGCGCGTCATCGCCTACAACAGCAATCGCCTGTCGAAGAACAACGTGCCCACGCGTCTGCGCGACCTCACCGACGCCGCGTGGGCGGGCAAGGTCGGCATGGCCCGCCCGCAGTTCGGCACCACGCGCACGCACATCGCCGCCCTGGTGGCCACCGCCGGCGAGGCGAGCGTCCGCGAGTGGCTCACCCTGATGAAGGCTCAGGGCCTGCGCCTCTATGACGGGAACTCGGGAGTGGTGCAGGCCATCGCCCACGGCGAGATCGACATCGGCCTCACCGACACCGACGACTGCTTCGCCGCCGACCGCAACAACTGGCCCGTCGCGTTCGTCTATGAAACTCCCGACAAGCCCAACGCCCGCATCACGGGCCTGCCCAGCGCGGGGCCGCTGGTCATCCCCAACACGGTGGCGAGGCTGCGCGGGGGACCCAATCCCAACTACGCGCAGCGCCTGGCCGACTACCTGACCTCCGCGCAGGTCGAGCGCATCCTGGCACAGAGCGATTCGCGGAATCTTCCCGTGCGAGAGTCGCTCGCCAAGGAGTTCCCTTCGCAGGCGATGCCCCAGCCCGCCGCCGTCGCTCCGGGCGATCTACTCGCGGCGCAGGGGGCGGCGGATCGCCTGATCGCCGAGATCTTCCCCTGATCACGCGCAGGCCAGCCGGTGCGCATTGCGGTCACTCTTGTTATCGGTGTCAGGGGTTGGCGTCGTGCGCCAGGATACGTACGCGGCGTAGCGGGTATGACGCCTTCGCCGATCCGGGACCCGCCCCGTGGGGGCTCCATGCCAGATCGGATCTCGAGTTGGGCACCCGCCGGGCCGATGGGCAACCCGTGGTGTTGCCTTCCGTTCTGAATACCGGCCCGTTTCGCCTGCGCAGTCGGGGGCGGCTGGTCATGGCCACGCTCGCGGTGCAGGCGGTCTTTCTGCTGATGGGCTGGATGGCGGTGCTGCACATCACGCGCTCGGGGCTGTCGCAGCGGGTCTACGAGTCGGTACTCGACGAGAACGCCCGCGCGGTCACGCAGTTCCACGCCCAGCTTCTCCACGAAACCCAGGGATCGATCGATCACGGCTCCCCGCAATGGGAACGGATCCAGTCGATGGTCGAGGCCTACCGCCCGCCCGGCGGCGCCCAGATCTTCTTGCTCGGGCGTGATAACCGCGTGCTGTGCCACCCCACGCTGCGCACCAACACCAACCTGCGCCGCGTCGACTATTCCGAGCAGCAGGTGACGCTGCTGCCCCGTGGCGGGACGCTCTCGCTGGCGCGCCTCAACCCGCGGACCGTCGCCGTGGGCAAGACCGAGTTCCTCAGCGGCCCGGCGGCGCTGGCGTTTCTGCACGACCCCGAGCGCGGGGTGAAGATCGTGGTCTACATGCCCGACGCCGTCCTCGAGGCCGCCGGGCGACGCATGACCACGGGCCTGCTGTGGTGGGGCCTTCCCACCGCGCTGCTGGTGCTGGTGCTGACGGGCCTGGGTTCGGCGTGGCTGGTGCGCCGGTACGACAGCATGCTGGTGCGCGTCAATCGCCTGCTCGAGCGCGAGGTGCAGCGGCGCACACGCAAGGGGCTGGCCATCCGCGACGCGCTGGTCTTTGGCCTGGCCAAGCTCGCCGACTATCGCGACACCGACACGGGGCGGCACCTCGAGCGCATCTGCCGCTACAGCGAAATGCTGGCCCTCGAGCTGCGCTCGGTAAACCCGGACATCAGCGTCGAGTGGATCGAGCGCCTCAAGATCGCCTCGTCCATGCACGACATCGGCAAGGTGGGTATCCCCGATTCGATCCTGCTCAAGCCGGGCATCCTCACGCCCCGCGAACGCACGCTGATGGAACTGCACACCACCATCGGCGCCGAGACCCTGCTGGCCATCCGCCGGCGCGTGGGCACCGACGCCCTCCTCGACATGAGCATCCAGGTCGCCCTCGAGCACCACGAAAAGTGGGACGGCACGGGGTATCCGCACAAGCTCAGCGGCTCGCAGATCTCGATGGCCGCCCGCATCGTCGCGCTGGCCGACATCTACGACGCCCTGACGTCCAAGCGCGTCTATAAGGACGCGATGAGCCACGACAAGGCCCGGCGGATCATCGTCGACAGCCGCGGCTCCCACCTCGACCCCGACATCGTCGATGCCTTCGAGCGCGTCCAGCACCGGTTCGATGAGGTCCGGGCCCATCTCCAGTCCGACGAGCCCGAGCAGTCGCTCCTGGCCCGCGCGGTGGACGAGGCCCGCAAGGCCGCGGCCTAGGCCCGCAACTCCGCGCCAAAGGCCTTCTGCAGCGCCGCCACGGCGCGGGCAATGGGCGCGTCGGCCTCCTCGCGCGTCAGCGTGCGCGCCCCATCGCGGAAGACCAGGCGCATCGTCAGCGATTTACGCCCCTCGCCCACCTGCTTGCCCCGATAGGTCCCGACGAACGCGAGCGATTCGAGGCGATCCAGCCCGGCCCCGCGCACGCATTCACTCACGTCGTCCCACGCCACGCCCTCGCCCAGCACCACCGAGAGGTCGCGCTCGATGGCCGGGAACGCCGCCAACGCCTGCACCCGCGACCCGGGCGGAAAGAGCGCGAGCAGCGGCTCGAGCTCGATCTCGGCGGCCACCACGGGGGTTTCGAGGTCGAAGGCGCTCAACACCGCCGGACCCAGCAGCCCGATCTCGCCCACCGCCACGCCGTTGAGTTCCACGCGGCCAAATGCGCCGTTCGCATAAGCGGGGCAGCAGGGGTCGCCCGGTTGCACACGCATTATTGCTTTCGCGCCGCCCAGTGCACGCACCACTCCTTCAATCGCGCCGCGCACGAGGCGCACGCCCTGCTGGCGGTCTTCGAGTGTTCGCCTGGATCCCTCGCCCGGGATGTCGGCCAGCAGCGCAAGCCGCCGCACTTCCTGGTGCGTGCCCGCCCCCGTGCCCCGGAAGACCGACGCCACCTCGAAGAAGCGAACGCCCCCCTCGACGCGGACCTGCGCGTGCCGATTGGCGCGACGGCTGGCCAGCAGCCCCGGGAGCACGCTCGGGCGCAGCGCGGGGTCATCGGCCCGCCGCTGCTCGTCTACCTCGACGCTCGCCTGGCCCTGGCCCATGAAGAGCGCCGCGTGCGGGCGGGTCGTGAAACTGAACGTCACGGTTTCATAGAAGCCCAGCCCGGCGAGCACGTTGCCCAGCACACGCCGCGCCCGCTCGCCCGCCTGAGGGGCCTGCACGCTCACGCTGAGCGTGGAGCGCAGGGGGACGGCATCGAGCCCGCGCAGGCGTGCCACCTCTTCCACCAGGTCGATCTCGCGCGTCAGGTCCGTGCGATACGCCGGCGCGTCGCAGAGCAGGTCGTCCCCGCCCCGCCCCAGCGGCGAGACCCCGATGCCCAGCGATCGCAGCGCCTCGGCGATCTCGTCCTTGCTGACCTCCTGCCCCAGCACGCTGCGCACCTTGGCCGGGCGCAGGCGGATCTGGGGGCGTTCGGGCAGCAGGGGCCCCGCGCTGATCAGGCC
>JABWBB010000025.1 GCA_013360675.1 Phycisphaerales bacterium
TGCGCGTGTGTTCGCGCTTGGCGCCCGGGGGCAAGGGCGGGTTCGAGCCGCGGCCGGTCCGCGCAGCCGCCCCCATCACCTCGATGCGCGTGACCGCCTTCCGCGATTACCTCGCCTCGCCCTATGCCTTCTATCTGCGTCACGTGCTGCGCCTCGAAGAGGCCGGCCCGCCCGACACCGAGATGGACGCGCTCGCCTTTGGCGTGCTTGTGCACAACGCCCTCAAGCGTTTCGGGCGCGATCCCATGGCCCGCGATCTGACCAGCGAGAATTCCATCGCCGCGTTCTTGCATGAGGCCCTCAATGCCGAAGCGCGCGACACCTTCGGTCAGAATCTGTCCCCTGTACTCCAACTGCAACTCGCCGCCGCCCGCCGTCGCCTGAGCGCCTTCGCCCGGCACCAGGCCACACGCCGCGCCGAGGGCTGGCGCATCGCACACACCGAATGGCCCGAGGATCGCGCGGACGCGAGCCTCGTGGTCGACGCCCAGCCCTTTGGCCTGCGCGGGCGCATCGACCGCATCGACATCCACGAATCGACCGGCGCATGGACCATCCTCGACTACAAGACCGGCGACACCGTCAAGCCCCCTCATTCCACCCATCAACGCGGCGATCATTGGGTGGATCTGCAACTCCCTCTCTATCGCCATCTCGTCACGATGCTCAACCCGCCGCAGGATCCAACGCGCATCACGCTGGGCTACGCCTCGATCTCGTCTGATCTCGATGCCAGTTCTTTCCTGATCGCCGCATGGACCCCCGATGACCTGGCCGCCGCCGATGCCGCCGCCGCCGACGTGGTGCGCGGCGTGCGCGCCCAACGCTTCGACATCCTGGGCGACACCCCGCCCGACGAGGGGATCCTCGCCTACCTGTGCGGCGTGGGCTTCCCGAGCCCCACCATGGAGCGTGCACCGTGACGCTCCCCACCCTCGGCCAGCTCCCGCTGCACAGCGTCGTCATGGCCTCGGCGGGCACGGGCAAGACGCACCAACTCTCGACGCGCCTCATCGCGCTGTTAGCCAAGGGCGCGCCCGTGGGCTCGATCCTCGCCACGACCTTCACGCGCAAGGCCGCGGGCGAGATCCTCGAGCGCGTCCTGCGTCGTCTGGCCCGGGCGGCCCACGACGACAAGGAACGCGATGCACTGGGTCAATCGCTGGGCGAGCCGATCACGCGTGACCGCTGCCGGGCAGCGTTGATCGACCTCGTGCGCCAATCCAACCGCCTGGGCATCATGACGCTCGATTCGTGGATGGGGCGCATCGCCACGGGCTTTGGGCTCGACCTTGGCCTGCCCCCCGGCTGGAGCATCATCGACGATGCACACGACCAGGCCCTGCGCGATCGCGCCATCAACGACGCCCTGGGCGAGACCTACGACCCCCGCCTGGCCGACGTCTTCGAGGCCCTGAGCAATGGCCGCCCCAAGCGCGCCGTGCATCGACACGCGGGCGACGCCGTCGCCAGTGCCTACGACATCTACCTCGACGCGGCTCAATCCCGCGAGGCTTGGGACCGCATCGCGCCACCGGCATCGGGCGTCACCCGTGAAGAGGCCATCAACGCGATGCGCACGCTCGTCGTGCCCCTGACGAGGGCTGGCACGCCCGTGGTGCACTGGTCCAACGCTGTCCGCAAGATCATCATCGCTCTCGAAACCCTCGATGCGGATGCGGTGCTTGAATCGACGCTGATCGCCCGCGTCCTCGATGGCGAGCCATTCAGCCGCGTCCCCATCGACGACGCCGCCCGTGCCGCGGCGGGCCCCGCCATCGCTTTCGCAAAGGGAGTCTGCCTCGAACGCCTGCGCCGGCGCAACCTGGCCGTCTTCGACCTGCTCGATCGCTTCCACGCCGGGTACGAGCGTCGCAAGGCTGCGGCGGGGGCCATGCGCTTCGACGATGTGCCCCGGCGTCTCGTCGCCGCCTCGCTCGAGGGGCGCCTCGACGAACTCTACTACCGCCTCGACGGCGCGACGCACCACGTCCTGCTCGACGAGTTTCAGGACACCTCGCGCATCCAGTACCGCGTGCTCGCGCCGGTGCTTGATGAGATCCTGGCGGTGGGGGATGCCTCGCGCTCGATGTTCTGCGTGGGCGACGTGAAGCAGTCGCTCTACGCCTGGCGCGGCGCCGAGCCAGCGATCCTGCAGGGTCTACCCGGCGCGTACCCCCAGATCGAGGTTGGCACGCTGGCGCGCAGCTACCGCAGCAGCCCGCGCGTGCTCGACGCCGTCAACCAGGTCTTCTCCACGCTCTCCGCCAACCCCGCGCTGTCCGCGATCAACCTGGGGGCCCTCTGGCGCGATTCCTATCCGATGCACGAGGCCAACGCCGCCCTCCCCGGCTATGCCTGCCTGCGCACGTGCAACGCGCCCGACAAACAGGCGGGTCAGCGCCCCGCCGACATGCTGGTTCATGCCGCCGCCGAGCGAGCCGCGGCGTTGCACCGCGAGGCCCCGCACGCGACCATCGGCGTGCTGGTGCGTCGCAATGCGCGCATCGGTCCGCTGATCCACGCGCTGCAGGCGATGGGCATCGACGCCGCCGAGGAGGGGGGCGCCCGCCTGACCGATTCCCCCGTCGTCGCCGCCGCGTTGTCGATGCTGCACCTGGCCAGTTACCCGGGCGATTCCGCCGCCCGTTATCACGTGGGCACCACCCCGCTGGGGCGGATCGTCTCGATCGACCCGTGCGACGCCCGCACCGCCCGCCACGCCGCCACTCGCCTGCGCCGCGTGCTCGCCCGCGAGGGCATCAGCGCCTTCCTCGCCCGCTGCCAGCGGCTGCTCGCGCCCGCACTTTCGCCGCGTGACTTCGATCGCTTCGATCGACTCGTCGATCTCGCGCGCGAGTTCGACGAAACCGCCGTCGCCTCGCCCGCGGCGTTTGTCGAACTCGCCACCGAGACCACCGTCGAAAATGCCCACCCCGCCCCCGTGCGAGTGATGACCGTGCACGCCTCCAAGGGTCTCGAGTTCGACGCCGTCGTCCTCCCCGATCTCGAGATGGGCTGGTCGATCAAGCCAGGCTCGATCCTGACGCAGCGTGCCGACGACCCCGCCGCCCGCGTCACGCTCGCCACGTTCTGCCCGCCCACGCACGTCCGGCGCACCGATGCCGACCTCGATGCCCTCCACAACCAGCGCCTCGCCCGCGCGGTCGATGAGGAGCTCTGCGGCCTTTACGTCGCCATGACCCGCGCCCGCCTCGTCCTCGAGATGATCATCGCCCCCGCCAAATCCGACACCCTTTCGCCCGGCGGCGCGAAAGTCCTCCGCGGCTCGCTGGTCGGCGCGGCCCCCGTTGATCCGTCCCAGGTCCTCTGGACCAACCAGCAATCGGGTGACGAATCATGGACCAAGGGTGTCCGTCTTGCACCGCCCTCGGACGTCTCACCTCAGGTGGTTGATCTTCGCCTGGCCTCCCGCCCCGCCCCCACGTGGAAACTCCCTGGGCGTTCACCCTCCGCCGCCAAGGCCGCCACCCTCGTCGACCTGGGCGAGCTCTGGCAGGTTGCCGATGAATCCGCCGCCGACCGGGGCACGCTCCTGCACCTCTGGTTCTCGCTCATCGCATGGAGTGAGGATCCCGCGCCCACCGACGAGGCCCTCTTCAGCGCCGCCGCCGCAGAGGGAATCGACCAGGCCTGGGCCGGGTCGATCCTGCCCGCCTTCCGCGCGGCGTGCCGCCAGATCTCTCCGATCCTTTCCCGTTCGCGCTACCCCGAGCCCATCGTTGAGGCCCGCCCCGAGGTCCCCTTCGTGGTGCGTGATATCGACCCGGTCACGGGCGAGGCCGCCGTCATGACCGGACGCATCGACCGCCTGGTCGTGGTGCGCGACGCCCGCGGCACGCCGATCCGCGCCGAGATCATCGATTTCAAGAGTGATTCGGTGCCCACGTCAGAAGCCCTGAGCGAACGGGCTCGTATGTACACCCCGCAGATGCAGGCCTACCGGCGCGCGGCGTCCACCATGCTCGGCCTCGAGGCCGGGCGCATCGCCGCCACGCTTGTCTTTACGAGCACGGGTCAGGACGTGTCGGTCTGACACACCCGAGTGCGGATAAAGGCATCCGCCAGGCGCGGCTACTTGTCCGCGATGTTCAGGTTGCGACCAGCCCGACGCTTGCGATTGATCATCTTGCGCCCGTGCTTGGTCTTCATCCGCGCGCGGAAGCCGATCGAACGCTTCCTCTTCAGGCGGCTGATACGGTGTGGATAATGCATGACAACGTCCTTCGCTCAGCGCCGCGGGCCCGGGTCGGCCAAGCCGATCCATCCACCCCGGCGGTCAGGGGCCAACGATAGGCCGCCTCCCCTTCCACGTCGATTCCCAAAGCCGTTTCACCCTCCCGCCGCCTCAGTAGGCCCGGGAAAACACTGGTACAAAGTTTTCTGATTGCTCAAGTCTTTCAGCCCGCCCGCCGATCCGGTAAACTACTGGGGTCGTTGCCCTTCCGTGGGGGGGAGGGCCACGACGGGGTTGGGCACCAGCCGCCGAGTGTTCGGCGGGCGTGCGCTCACGCGTCGTCTCTGACGGCTCGCGAGCCCACGAATGACACCTTAGATTCGCGGCCGGTCACGCCGGTGCGTCTCTACGCCCGACCCATGGTCGCCATGCCCCGTCTGGGGCCGCAAGGGTCGCGCCATGGAACAATCCGTTCTCGATCATGCGCAAAGCGTCATCGGGTATGTCTTTCAGGATCCTGTCCTGCTCGAGCGTGCCCTCACCCATGCCTCCAACGTCGAGCAGCGCCTGCACTCCAATGAACGTCTCGAGTTTCTGGGCGACGCGGTCCTGGGGCTGGTGGTCTGCGACCTGGTCTATCGCCAATACCCCTCGCTGCTCGAAGGAGAGATGACCAAGATCAAGTCGCTCGCCGTCTCGCGCCAGACGTGTGCGACCATCTCGCAGAAACTCGGCTTTCACAAGCTTCTCATCCTGGGCAAGGGAATGCAGGGCACGGGCGAGATGCCCACCTCGCTCGCCGCCGCCGCCTTTGAATCCATCATCGGCGCGATCTTCCTCGACGGGGGCTTCACCGCGGCGGAACGATTCGTTCGTCCGCACGTCCTGGCCATCGTCGAGAAGGCCGCCTCGAGCGGGCACCAGCACAACTTCAAGAGTGCGCTCCAGCAATACGCCCAGCAGCAGCTCGATGCCAGCCCGATCTATCGCGTCGTCGACGAGCAGGGCCCCGATCACGCCAAGTGCTTCCGAGTCGCCGTCGAACTCAACGGGCGACGCTTCGAGGCCTGCTGGGGACAGAGCAAGAAAAAAGCCGAGCAGGAAGCCGCGCTGATGGCGCTGCGCGAACTGGGCCTGGTGATCGACGAAATCGGCGGGGAACTCCGCTTGCAGCACAGCCCCGCCGCCGCGGACAGCTAACGCCCGCCCACCCTCTGCAGATCCACCACCACGGGCATGTGATCGCTGGCGGTGTCGGTGTCGTCGGCGTCGAGCCCCAGGCGTGCCAGCAGCTCCTCGCTCATGCGCGAGGTATCCAGCACGAAGGCGTTCCTGGCGATCCAGCGTGCGTCACTGTACAGCACGTAATCAAGCCGCCCGGGAGTGAATGGCGAAGTCGCGTCACGCCACGTGGCCAGTACATTGTCCCCGAAGGTGTGCGCCCGCGCGATGGCCAGATCGCTCTGATCAAGGTCGATCCCCGACCCCAGCGTCAGGATCGGCCCCCACGTGCCCACCAGGTTCAGGTCTCCGCCGATTACGATCGAGCCGCCCAGGCGCGCCAGGGCGGCGTTGAGCGCCCGGGCCTCGCCGGCGCGCAGCACGTCCTCGGGGCTGCCCGCCGACCCGCAGCACTTCAGGTGCACGCTCACCGCCGTCATCTCACCCACGGGTGTCAGGATCCGCGCCACGGCCCAGCGCACGTGATGATCACGATCGTCGTTCTTCACCACCAGCGGCGTGGTCAGATCGGCGATGGGCAGGCGAGTCGCGATCGCCACGCCGCCCCCATCACGCATCGACCCGGGCGCCTTCACGACGTTCCACGTGCGGGCATCGGGCATCATCGCCGTGAACCAGCCCGCCACCTGCTCGTGCGATCCTTCCTCCCATTCCTGCAGCAGCACGACGTCCGGGTCGAGCATCTGCAAGATGCGCTGGAATCGCGACGCGTCCTTCAGCGGCGAGGTGTGATGCACGTTGTATGACACCACCCGAACACTCCGCGCCGGCTTGCCCGGTGGCGGTTGAACCGCCAGCGGCCCGGCGCCCCTGCTCACCATCGGGCACACAGCCTCGAACGTGTCGGCCCAGGCCTCGATCGCGCCGTGCTCGTCGAGCGCCGCCATCACGCCGCGCATCATGCCCTGCGACAACAGACCCGCACGAGGCAAGGGCGCCCCCCCTGCCGGCGTGCGGCTCAGGCGGGCCTCGTACCACTCCGACGCCACCGTCGGCGCCGCCACGACATCAAAGTCTCGCGTCGAGAGTTCCGTGCGTGTGCCACGCGCATCCAACGCAAAGAGTTTGGCCCCCTGGCGTTTGCCGCCCTGCTGTGCGTCGGGAGAAAACACCAGTTCGAGGTCAACCCCCAGCCCGGTGAGCGCTTCGTCCGTGCTCGTGCGCCCCGTGGTGGCGTCTCCATCAATGTCGAGATAGATCACTACGCTCCGCGGGGCCGCCTGCAGCGTGAACGATTCATCCGCCATGCTGAATCGCACGTAGAGATGGTGCGTGTCAGCCAAGGCCGCGGCGTGGGTCGGCCAGTCCGTGATGTTCCCATCAAGCACCAGGCCGTGTGTGGGTCCCGCCGACCGCCCGGGTGTGGCAATGTCTTTCCGGGGCGCATCGCAGGCGCACAGCACAATCCCCAGCCCGCACCCCAGCAGCAGTGTTGACAACAAACGCGCGTGGTTCATGGCCCAGAGACTAGCCGCCTCTTTCCCGCGCCGAAAGACGGGCGTTGGCACACCAGATCCGCTACGCTCTTCATGGAATGCCGGGAGACTTACCCGCCGATCCGCAATCGCTCGCCGTCTCGCTCTGTCCGCTCCTGCGTGAACAGAGCGATGGGCGGCTCTCTCCCGTCGAATGGTTCCGAGCCGCGTGGCAGCGCGGCGGGGCGGCGACGGGCTTTGCCACGTGGACCCAGGACAACCAGCCCCCGATCCCCGTCGTGCTCAAACTCCCCGTCGGGCCCGTCGAATACCGCTGGACTTCCTTGCTGGGCGCGACGTCCCACGACCAATGGAACTCCGCGCAGGCCCGGGCCACACCGACGCCACGCGTCATCGCCCAGGGCACGGCGCTGGGCGGCTTCGATCTCGCCTGGCTCATCATGGAACGCCTCCCCGGGCGCCCGCTCACCCAGCACCTCGAGCCCCAGTGCATCCACGACCTGCTGATCGCCGCGTGCGACTTCCACACCTCCGCGGTGGCCATCGCCCCCCCCGATGAACACTCCATCTCTCCCGACTGGGAGGCCACCATCGGCAAGGCTCGCGAGATCGTCCGCGCCGGGGGCATCCCCGAGGCACAGAAATGGAACGAGGCGATCCACCGCGTTCAGAAAGCCCTTCCCACGCTCCGCTCACGCTGGGAGGCCCGTCCCCACAACGTCTGGTGCCACGGCGACCTACACCCCGGCAACGCCCTCCGCCGAGATGATCCCCCTCCCGGCTCGCCCACCGAGCGTCACGGGTGCGTCCTGATCGATCTGGCCCTGGTCCACGCCGGCCACTGGATCGAGGACGCCCTCTACCTCGAACGACAGTTCTGGGGCTACCCGGAGATGCTCGACGGCATCAAGCCTGTCTCGGTGCTCGCTCGCCTGCGCCGCGAGCGGGGACTGCCCGTGGATGACGACTATCCCCGGCTGTCATTGATTCGCCGCGTGCTTGCGGCGTCGTGCGCCCCGGCGCTGGTCGAACGCGAGGGAAATCCACGGTATCTCCACGCCGCCCTGCATAACATCGAGCAGTTTCTGCCGCAGGCCATGAGTTCGTGATTTGTCTGGTGGCCTTGCGTATTGTCGCCCACCCGGCAACACTTGGGTGCGTGCGTAGGGACACAATCAGCCACACTCAGGCGGGGATGCATGCACCCCCGCCGAACCAGAAAGGGGTTTACCCGTGGAAGCATTCGATCGTCTCAAGAGTCTGATCACGCAGGCGGAAGAGGACATCCTCAAAGCCGAGGGCGGGAACAAGGCCGCCGGCACACGCGCCCGCCAGTTCATGCAGGACATCAAGAACACGGCCCAGGAAGTGCGCACGAAGATCCTGGAACTCCGCGCTCCGGGATCTCCCTCGGGCCAGTAAGTCCGGGGGAGTCATGAACGTGCCCATCGAGCCCAAGGCCGAGACCCAAGCCATTCGCGGCGGGTCCGTTCCCATTATCGATCTCGCATCGATCGATCTGACCCGGATCGTTGGCGATAAGAACGAGATCGAGGCGTGGATTCCGCATCGCGGGCGCATGTCGCTGCTCGATGGCGTTGTCTGGGTCGCTCCCGACAAGACCGCGGGCGTCGCGGTCAAGCGCGTCGGGCATGATGAGTTCTGGGTGGACGGGCACTTTCCCGGCAAGCCGCTCTTTCCGGGCGTGCTGCAGGTCGAGGCCGCGGCTCAGTTGGCCTGCTACCTGTTCGTCACGCGCCGTGGAGAGCCCGCGACCCCGGCCTTCCTCCGGATCGAGCAGTGCTCCTTCCGGAGCATGGTCCTCCCCGGGGACACGTTCTATCTGCTCTGCCGCGAAGTGAAGTATCAGAAGCGGCGGTTTATCTCCGATATCCAGGGTGTCGTGGACAACCGCGTCACCTTCGATGCTCGGATCAGCGGGATGGTCATGGAACGCGATCTGGGCCGTCTGGCCTGACAGGCCCGGAACACCCGCATGCCCGCGCCCTATCCGCTGCTGCTCGAACCCATCCTGCTCTCGAAAGTCTGGGGCGGCGACCGCCTCGCCTCGATGGGCAAGCGCGTCAAGCCCGGTGACACCATCGGCGAATCGTGGGAGCTGGCCGACCTGCCCCAGACCAGCGCGTCCGGGGCGGGCGGCGGTGCCTTTCGCTCGCGCATCGCCAACGGCCCGCTCGCGGGTCACACCCTGCACGATGCGCTCACGCAGTGGGGCGATGCGCTGCTGGGAACAACCATGCCCGGCGTGTCGGGGGATTTCCCGCTGCTGGTGAAGTTTCTTGATGCACGCGAGAACCTCTCGGTGCAGGTCCATCCCAGCGAGCGCTTCGCGAGGGAGAACCCCGGGGCGCACCTTAAGACCGAATGCTGGTACATCATCGACGCCGCCCCGGGCGCGATGATCTATAAGGGTGTGCGCCCGGGCGTGACGCCCGAGGCCTTCGCACGCCACATCGCTCAGGGCACCTGCCAGGACGACCTGATCGCGGTCCCCGCGATCCCGGGCGAGTGCCACACGCTCCCCAGCGGCACGTGCCACGCGCTGGGTGCGGGCGTGCTGGTAGCCGAGGTGCAGACCCCCAGCGACACGACCTTCCGCGTGTACGACTGGGGGCGTGAGGGGCGCGAACTCCACGTCGACCAGGCGGTGCGGTGCATCGACTTTGGCCCCGCGCCAGAGGCCACGCGGTCCGCGCCAGGGGCAGCACGAACACGCCTGGTGCACACACCTTATTTCAGCGTCGACGAGATCACGCTCACCCCGGGGCGAGTGACGCGACTGGGCGAGGGGCACGCCGCCACGGCGGTCATCGTCATCCGCGGCGAGGCCCGCCTGAGCGCCGGGGGAGTCGATCTTCCCCTCCACCTGGGCTCGACGAGCCTGGTCCCTGCGTCGATCGCGGGATCGGCCACGATCGCCGCACCAACCCCGCTGACAGCTCTGATCGCGACCTTGGCCTGAGACTTGGGTCCCAAAACTGTGCCTTGGAGGGCCGGGCGGCCGATCGAAAAAACTCGGACCCCCCTCCGGGAGGGGGCGTTGAACGAGGAATCGTCGTGCCCGAACCCAGCGCCACCGAACTCACACCACGCGATCTCCTGGGCCCGTTGAAGCCGCAGCGACCCGTCGAGGTAACCGCCCCGGGCGTGCTGGTCACCTCGCGGCTGTATCTGCGTCCGCTGATCGAGGCGGATCGTGCCGATGTGGTGCCGCTCATCCGCCAGACCCGTGCGACCCTCGAACCCTGGATGTCGATCTTCGCCGAGGGGGAGACCGACGACGGCTTCTTCACACGCCAGCTCGAGCGCACGATTACGGGCGAGCGGTGGGGCATCGCCTTCCGTCGCGGCGCATTCCTGGCGGATGGCTCGTTCATCGGGTGCGTCAACCTGACGAATATCGCCCGAGGGCTGAGCTTCGAGGCCGACATGCACTGGTGGATCGTCGAGAACTACCGGGGCAAGGGCTACGGCACCGAGGCCGTGCAGGCCGTGCTCGACTACGCCCTGGCCGAGATCCCCAAGGGGCTGGGTTTGCACAAGGTGCAGGCGATCGTGCTCCCCGGGAACGTGGCGAGCGAGCGGCTGGCCACCCGCGTGGGCTTCACGCTGGGCGGCAAGCGCACGCAGGCGAGCGCGGTGGTCAACGGGCAATGGGAACGCCACGACCTGTACGTCCGCAGCGTCGTGGCCTAGCGCGGCCCGAGTTTCAGCAGTCGCCCCTGGTCATCAACCCTCAGCTGATCCGTTTCGAGCAGGTAGCGCAGCACGCTGGTGCGCAGGGCCGTGCGTGAGCGATCGCGCTCGTTCTCCGCGGCCAGCAGATCGTTCTCGGTGTCGATGATCGACTGCGTGCTCACCACGTCGCGCTGAAGTTCCTGCGAGCGCAGACGCCGACGGTTGATCTCGACCTGCTGCTCGGCGAGCTGGAGCTGACGTCGCGCCAGGTCCACGGCCCGCAGGGCGCTCCGCGCCCCGACCACGACGTTGTCGCGGTTCTGCTCGTATGTGCGCTCGCTGCGCTGAAGCGCGATCAGGCTTGAGCGAAGGTTGAGACGCTCGACCTCGCGGTCGAGCGGAAGGCTCAGCGTCAGCCCCGCGCTGTAGTTCAGGTCGTCGGCGCTCAGGTTCAGCCCACCTCGCACCCTGTCGGGATCGGTGGGCACACCCACGCGCCCCGAGAGGTTGAGATCGGGGAGGAGATTCTGCTGGGCGATGCGAACCCCGCGGCGTGCGTCGTCGAGCCGGTCTCGCTCGTTCTGCAGATCGAGGCGGTATTCGAGGGCGAGGCGTCCGGCTTCGTCCTCGTCGATGTCGGGCTCGTCGAGGCTGATGGCGTCGTCCGACAGCCACAGCCGCCCGTCGGTCTCGAGCCCCAGGCGGATGCGGAATCGTTCGAGTTGCAGGATGAACCCGTCGAGCGAGGAGAGCAGCGAGGCCTCGGCGCTGGCGACGCGGCTGGCGGCGATGTCCACCTCGAAGGCCTGCAGACGTCCGGCCTCGACGCGCGATCGCACCGACTGCTCGAGCGTCTTGACGCTCTCGAGCGATCGACGCTGATTGCGGATCCCGTCGCGCGTCCGCACCAGATCGAAGTAGTCGCTGGCGATCTGCACGAGAAACTCACGCCGGAAACGCTCGAAGTTGCGAGCCGCGTAGATCAGATCGCGCTCGGTCTGGATCTGATCCTCTCGGGCGGCGTCCCCCGCGCCCCGCATCAGCGGGATGTCGGCGCTCAGGGCGATCTCGGAACTCTGGCGATACTTCTCCCCCGAGATCCGGCGCAGCTGGTCCGTCGCCCGCACCAGCCACTGCGCCTCGACCTGTCCGCCCGAGGGCAGGCGCTGCGCAGCCCGCAGCGTGTTCACGACCGAGAGCGCGCTGCCAAACGAACCCGCGTCGCCATCGCCCGAGAGGGTCGCCGAGGTGTCATTGAAGAATCGCGGCCCCCAGAGGTGGCGTTCCACGAGCACGCGGATCGCCGCCAGGATGTACTCCTCCTGGGCGCTGAGGAGCTCGCGTCCCGAACGCTGCGCAAGGCCCAGCGCCCCGTCGAGCGTGAGCAGCGTGGTTCCTTCGGGGGGCGTCGCGGGAGGTGCGTTCTCGTCGGGGGGCTGGGTCGCCTCCATCACGCCGTACTGATCCGCGTAACGCCGCAGGCGAGCGATGACATCGCGCGACTCGTCGGCGGGGGTGTAGCGGATCGCCGCCGCGTCGGGGTTCGTGGTGGGGGGCTGACGAGAGAACGCAGAGGCCGATCGGGCAGGGACTACCCCGGGGTTTGGAGTGGGTGCGGCGGTGTCTTTTCCCATCCGCTGCGAGTTTGTCTCAATCAGTTTGGCAACCCGTCGATCGATCGAATCGGCGTTCATCGCGCACCCGGCCGTCGACGTCACCAACGCCGCCGCAAGCAGGAATTGCACGCAACGCCATGGAGGGCAAGGCGCAGGGCGCGATGGGGAGATTTGGGTTATCGGTCTCATGTTCACCGAACATACTCCTGCCCAAGGGAACGAATCCGGGGTCAGATCGGGGGTGGAGTGTACCGGTTCCGGGACGTTGCGTTGCGATTCGCGATGTGCACTTCTATCCTTGTTCCCGTGATGGGCGCTCATGCCCCGGGGCACCCCCGAGTGCATACCCGCACAGGAGACGAACTCCTCCAATGTCATCCATGTCTCATGACGGTCGGAGCCTGATGATCGACGGGCGGCGTGTGTGGCTCGTCGGCGGTCAGGTTCCCTACGCGCGACTTCCCCGCTGTGTGTGGAAGGATCGCATCCACGCCGCCAAGCACGCCGGGCTCAACACGATCGAGACGCCGATCTACTGGAATCGGCACGAGCCGCGGGCGGGCAAGTTTGATTTCGCGGGCGAGAATGATCTGCGCCACTTTGTCGAGCTGGTGGGCAACGCCGGCCTCTACTGCATTCTGGGCTTTGGCCCCTACATCGGCGACGGGTGGGACATGGGCGGCTTGCCGGCGTGGCTGGCCTCGCACCCCACGATGAAACTCCGCTCTAACAGCGCGCCCTTCCTTGAGGCCTGCTCGCGTTTCTACACCGCGGCGGTGGATCAGGTCCGCTCGCTGCAGGTGACCAGCGCGGGCTCGGGCGGGCCGATCATTCTGGCCCAGTGCGAGAGCAACTGGACCTGCGGGCTGGACAGCGCGGCCGAGTCGTACCTTGGCGAACTGGTGCGCTACCTGCGCGAGGCGGGCCTCAACGTGCCCGTGGTGAACAGCAACAACCTGTGGAACCAGGTCGAGGGGCAGCTCGACGGCTGGTCGGGCACCGAGGACATGCTGGCGACGATGCGCCAACTCGCGGGAGTCCGCGAGGGCCAGCCGCGGATCGTCATCGACTTCGACCTGGCCCAGCCCGAGATCTGGGGTCGCGAGACGCCCGCGCCGATAGCTCCCGAGCAGGTGCTTCGCCGCCTGGCCGAGGTGCTCGTCGGGGGCGGGCAGTTCAACATCCGCCCCTTCTGCGGGGGGACCACGCCCGGATTCTTCGGCGGACGCTCGTCGGAAGCACCCGATGCCTTTCACGCCACGGGCGCAGACCAGGGCGCGATCATCAAGGCCGACGGCGCGCCGGGTGAAGCGCACACGCTGGTGCGTCGCATCGCGCACTTTGCCTCGCGCTTCGGGCGTGTCTTCAGCAATCTTGATCCGGTCTATCAGCCCGTGGCCCTCGAGCCCGGCTCGCACGTGCGCTCGGGCGGCAAGGGCCGCGCGGGGCTGCAGTCGGGCGTGAGCGTGGTGCACGCGGCGGGCTCGCAGGGGAGCGTCGCCTTTGTCTATTCGCCTTGGGAGGGCGAGCCGCGCCAGCTGAGCCTCGTGCTCGCCGATGGCGACACGCTCCCCGTCTGGGTCGGTCGCCAGGGGCTGACCTGGTGCCTCTTCGACGTGCTGCTCAACGGGCGCTCGCAGCTCGACTATTGCAACGCGAGCGTCTTCGCCAATGTGGGCGAGCTTCTCGTGGTCTTCGCCCCCGCGGGCTCGACGGCGATCCTGTGCATCAACGGCTCGCCCGTCAGCATCAACGTGCCCGCGGGCGACAAGCCCGAGATCGTCGCGCACGAAAACTCGATCATCGTGGTCGTCAATGACGACACCATCGACCGCACCTTCATCACCGATGACGGTGTGCTCGTGGGGGTTGCGGGGCTGACCACCGAGGGTGCGCCCATCCCGATCCCCGGGCAGCGTTCGCACCACCGCATCGGCCTTGATGGGCGGATGCGCAGCGTGAACCTCGATGCGGGAAAGCCCGCCTCGACGCCCAAGCTCGCGCTGTCGGCATGGCAGATGGCCTCGTGCGACGATTACGCCGACGGGTCGAGCCCTCGCTACGCCGCCATCGATGCGCCCGCCGACCTGGCCACGCTGGGGTGTCCCTACGGCTACGGGTGGTACCGCCTCACGCTCAAGGCCGACTCAACCAAGAAGGTGCCGGCGATCTTCCCCTACGCGGCGGACCGGCTGCATCTCTTCCTCGATGCCAAGGACCTGGGCGTGGTCGGCGCCGGGCCTGGCGCGAGCGAGGGTGTTTCGTTCAGCTTCAAGAAGGGCATGCACCAGCTTGTCATCCTCGCCGACAACCTCGGACGACTGAGCGCGGGGACGGGCATGGGCGAGAAGAAGGGTCTCTACGGCGAGATCCTCGAGGCGGCCAAGGCCAAAGTCGGCAAGCCCAAGTTCACGACCTGCACGCCGATGGACATCTTGGGCTTCGTCACACCCGCGTGGGACGTTCGCGAGGGGGATACGACCTCGTCGCGTTGCGTGACGTGGACGGTCTCGCCGCGTCGCAAGGGCCCGCTGATCATCGAGCTGGGCGAGCCCCCGGCGCCAGGCGTGCTCTGGTTCAACGATCAGCCCAAGGTTATTTTCGATACGGGCGGCCCGTCGCGCATCATCCTGCCGCAGGATTCCTTCAAGCGCGGGCCCAACGTGGTGCAGATCGCCTTTGTCGCGGAATATGCCGACGAGAAGCATCTCGCGCAGATCGCCAAGCAGGCACGATTCATGGAGGGCGTCGCGTCGATCACCGCCAAGGCCGAGACGGCCTTCGCCAAGTGGGAGACGCCCGGGGCTACCTCCTTTGGCCCGCTGCGGGCGGGCAGCACCCCGGCCTGGTATCGCGCGACCTTCCCCGCGGGCGCGGAAGGGCCGCTCTACGTCGAGCTCAACGGGCTCTCGAAGGGACAGATCTACGTGAACGGGCGGCATATCTGTCGCTTTTTCACGGCGACGGCGACGGGAAAGAATGTGCCGCCTCAGTCGCGTTGCCTGATCCCCGCCTCGGCGCTGCGCAAGGGCGAGGCGAACGAACTGATGATCTTCGACGAGCACGGCAAAGCACCCGGCAAGGTCCGCCTCTCCTGCGCCATGCACACCCCGGCCTGAGCCGAGCGGCGGTCAGCATCATGCGTTGAAGCCTTAGACCAGCCCCGCGCCCATCGCGCCCGCGACGAGGAAGAGCAGCGCCGCCACGATCCGGCGCACCGCCTGCAGGGTGACCTTGGTGATGAGGCGTGCGCCAACGTAGGACCCCAGAAAGCCCGCGAGGCACGCCGCCCCGATGAGCGCGGGCGTGCGCCACGTTTCAACGAGCGGGTCGATGCGGGTGCGGGTGACAAAGGCGAAGCCAAACGCATAGACGAGCAGGCGGGTGACGTCGACCATGGTCGAGATGACATTGGTGGTGCCGACGAACTGCTCGCGCGTCAGGCCGGCCCGGAGCAGGAACGGGGCGCGCAGCGCGCCCTGCATCCCGGAGATCCCTCCGAAGAAGCCCGACAGCACGCCACCCACGGGCAGGGCCCTGCGCGAGAGACCCAGGCGTTGATACGCGGGCCAGAGTTCGAGGGCGGCGAAGCCCGCCAGAAGTGCCGCGATCACCAGCCTCAGCCACGTGATGTTCGCGTCGAGGTTGCCCACGCGATAGGTGTGGATCGGAGCGATGCGGGTGATGAGCGTCATGCACGCCCCCCCGGCCATCGCGGCGAGGATCGCGGGAATCCCAAAGCGGAGGACCACGTCGCGGCTGGCCCATCGAGCCACCAGCCCGAGCTTGAACAGGTTGTTGGCCAGGTGCACGACGCCCGTGGCGGCGATGGCGATCTCGAGCGGAAAGAAGAAAGCAAACGCAGGGAGCAGCAGCGTGCCCAGCCCAAAGCCCGAAACGAGCGTGAGGGCGGCGACCAACGCCGCGGCGAGCGGGATCAGGACGAACTCCATCAGCGCACGGTATCGAACCCCGCGCCATGCGGCCCGATGCCTCTGGCTCTGATGCAGCAAAAAAAGCGGGCGGAACCCGGTTGAAGGTGCCGCCCGCCCACGGGTTGGAAGATGTCACTCTCAGCGACGCCGACGCCGCCCGGCGGCGATTCCCGCCAGCGCCATCAAGCCCGCCGCCCCTGGCGCGGGGATGCAGCGCGTATCAAAGACGACCTGTTCGATGTAGCCGACGCTCCCAGGGATACCCACCGGGAAAGAGATGGTGGCGATGAACGAGGAGCAGGTGGGCATGCAGAATCCGTAGGGGATCTGGCTGACACCGGGAATGGACGTCGGGCCCGGGGTATAGGTGGGGCCGCAGGGCACGCCCGCGCTTCCGTCAAGACCGGTGATGGTGACGGTAGGGACACCCACGCCTGCTGGGGGCACGGAGTACTTGATCGCGACGAAGATCTCCTTGGGGTCCTGGCGGTTGAAGTTGGGGATGAAGAAGGAGAGAGAGCCTCCGTCGGGAACGCACCAGACGCCCGTGCCAGGAACCGGGGAGAGGGGGTTATCGAGGAGATAGACCGAGCCGTTGGGATTCATCTGGGGTGGGCCGTTGGGGTTGTCCCAGTGATCCGGGGCGGTTGGGTTGCTGGGGTTGGAGAACGTCCAGTACTGGAACGTGGTGTTGGGCCCTCCGCGCGGCCAGGGCGGATCGATGACGCCGGCATGCACGGCCCCGGTGATCAGAGTGGTGGCGCACGCGAACGCGAGCGCAAACGAGGAACGTAACGCGGTCATGTCGTGTCTCCTTCCTCTCATGAATCCTGTCGGAGCGAGCGCTCCACGAGGAGCCATCGCCCCGATAGCCCCACGATACCACCGGGGAGGAAGTATAAGTGAATACACTTATGCGCGTGATGTAAACCGTTACCCAGCCTTGAGTAGCGCGATCAAGAATCGCGGGGCGGAGTGCGGCGCATCAAAGCAGACTCTGGGTGAATGGGCCCCGATCAGGGCTCGACGATCGCGCCCTCGACCTTGCGCTGCTCGGCCTGAATCATGTCGATCTTCAGGCGATAGTCGCGGATCTGCTGTTCGAGTTGAGCGCGGATGCGATCGGGCAGACGCTCGGCGAGGAGCTGCGATTGACGGATCTTGATCTGCAGGCGCAGGTCGTCGACCTGGCGCTGCAGCGAGTCCGACCGTGCGCGGCTGCGATGCTGGGCCGTCAGCGCGAAGTCGGCGATGGCGTAGTAATCCGCCCCGCGCGAAGACCCGCCCGCCACCACGCGCCCGGGGGCGACGAGCATCTGTCGATTCGGCTGCACGCCCACCTGGTTGGCCAGGCGATTGGTGGGGGCCTGGCGCGGCGAGATGATGCGGCGCATCGAGGCGTACTCGACCATCGACCCGAGATCGGACCAGCGCTCAGGGGTCAGCCCCGGATCGAGTGTGGCCTCTTCGCGTACAAGCAGCCCGGCGCGGGCCAGGCGTGCGCCCCACGCGCCGCGGAGAAGGGCTTCGTCGGCGGCGGAACTCCCGCCGCGGAGAGTGGAGAGCGAGCCCAGCCGCACCATGGCGCCCACGGGCTCGCCCTGCCGGAGGAGTCGAAGCTCGACTACATCGCCCGGATCGAACGAGACGATCTGCACGCGGGCCTGGTCGAAGGAGAGGATGGGCGAGCCGCCCAGCGCGAGCAGCACATCGCCGGGCTGAACCACATTGACGGAATCAAACCCCTCGATGGTCTGGGTGATCTCAACGCCCGGTGTATCAGACGCGAAAGTCGCGAACGAGACGCCTAGCGCGGCACGGTCGGTCGACGCGAAGCGCCGATAGCCCGCCCACGTGAGACGCACACGCTGCTCAGCACTCAGGCCCGATGTGCTCAGCGCTTGCTCGATCTGACCCGTGCTGAGATCCGCGGCGTCGGCGATGTCCTGCGAGGCCTGCTCACGCGCGGCAAAGTCGGCGCTGTCGAGCAGGCGAACCTGCTGGTCGAACCAGGCTTGCACATCGCGTGAATCGGGGGGCGGTTCGGCGGCGGCGACCCACGCCGTGCTCAGCACCAACCCGACGAGGAGTGAACAACGCGCCCGCATCCACAAAGTCTACGGGTTTGATCTGTGCCGAGCAACGCGATTATCGGGGCTTGTCCCGGGTCCGGGGGCCAACGCCACGCCCTAGGGTCGCCGAGGACAGGTCGCCGGGGGCTATTCGATGTTGGCGGCCTGTTCCTTGATGCGGTCGATCGCGCCCTTGATCTCGACGGTCCAGCGCGAGATCGACGCGTCGGGCGACTTGCTCGCGATGGTGTTGGCCTCGCGGAGCATCTCCTGCGCCAGGAAGTCGAGTGTGCGCCCGACGGGCCTGGGCTCGCGCCCGCTGATCAGTTCTTCGAACTGGGTCAGGTGGGTGCCCAAGCGCTTGATCTCTTCGGCGATGTCGGTGCGCTCGGCGTAGACGGCGATCTCGCGGATGATGTCGCCCGGCTCGAGCGTGTTGCGCACCTCGGCCTCACGCAGCATGGTCTCGATGCGCGTGCGCAGGCGCAGTTCATATTCGGCCACGACTGCGGGCGTGCGCTCCTGGATCAGCGCCAGCCGCTCGGTGATGACCTTGCCCTGGTCGCGCAGGTCCGCCACCAGCGCCTTGCCCTCACGCTCGCGCATCGCCAGCAGCGCGGTGCAGGCCTTGTCGAGCAGCGGCATGAACGCCGCCTTGGCCTTCTCGTACCGGGCCTCTTCGTCCGACGGGGGCTGGAGCACGCCCGGCAGCGAGAGCAGCGCACCCAGGTCGAGCGAGAGTTGCCCCTTGGCCACCAGGCTTGAGCCCTGCAACTGCTCGATGTAGCGGTCGAGCGCCTGCGTGTTGATCTCATGGGCGGCGGCCGCGCTGGACTGCGTGCAGCGGCACGTCGCCGTCACCGTGCCGCGGCTGATCCGCTCGCGCAGGCGCACCTCGATCTCGGCCTCGAGGCCCTGAAAATCTTCCGCCACGCGGACCGCGCACTTGAAATACTTGTTGTTCAGCGTGCGCAGTTCGACAAAGTAGTGCGACGAGTCGATCTGCGCCGACGCCTCGCCAAAGCCCGTCATGCTGCGGATCACCGGCGGGGCTCCGAAGGGGGCGTCGTGGGGGGCGCAGTGGGGGGCGCGGTCGAGGGATCGGCGGGCGGCGTCGCCGGTGAGGCCGCGGGCGTGCCCGTCTCGGGGGTGGCCTGCGGCTGCACGGGATCGACGACGGGCGGAGTGGAGGGAGTCACCGCGGGAGGCGTAGTTTCGGCACTGCCGGGCGTTGTGCCGGGCATAGTGCCGGGCGTTGAAGCGGGGGCCGGCGCGGGCTCAACGGGCGCATCGCCCGTAGGCACGACCACGGGCGAAGGGGGCGGGGTGGTCGAAGGGCGGGCGGCCCAGTTCAGCACGATCGCGCCCAGCAGATAAGCCACGAAGATGCCGATGGTCATCACGGTCAACGCATCGCCGGTCTTGGCGCCGAAGGCGGTCTGGCCCGACGCCGCGGCGTTGCCGCCGAACGCCCCCGACAACCCGCCGCCCTGGGGCTTCTGCACCAGCACCACGAGCACCATCAGGATGCTCACCAGCAAAAAGACGACGATCAGCGCACCGATCATCCACGAGGCCAGTCCGAGCGTCAGCACCATGTCGGGCATCTCCGGCGTGTCTACCAAAACCCGGCCAGACGCCGGGTCACGATTCTAGGTCGCCCGCGCGAAGGGATTTGTCCGCCTGTCGAAGCCTCCGACATCCCATGTGTGCCCCGTTACGAGCCCGGGGTTTCGACCTCGACCACCCAGCGGAGCGACGGGCCCGTGCAGTCGATGTGCACGGCGAAGAACCCCGGTCGTCCCGTCGGCCCCGTCGCCGCCTCGGCCCGTTTCATCAGGGGCCAGATGATCTTCCGGTCGGTCTCTGGGAGGGGGAGGGCTTCGAGTTCACCCGGTTCGTGCCAGTCGAGCCGGCCCTCGCGCATGTCGCGGGGTTCGACCTCGACGGCTCCGAGCACGCGGTAGACGAACATCAGCCAATGCCCGGCCCCTTCGAATGCCGCCTCGCTCACCATGCCGATCAGGTGCAGGCGGTCCATGGGGACCTCGACGCCGGCTTCTTCGAGGATCTCGCGCTGCGCGCACTGAGCGGGCGATTCACCGTGGGCGATGTCGAGCTTGCCCCCGATGGGGCTGCACATGCCAAGGTTGGGCGTGCGGATGCGGCGCAGCAGCAGGATCCGCCCTTGCGCATCGCGCAGATCGCACAGGCACGCGATGCGGTAGGGCAGGTTCGGCAATGAGCCGTGGACGGCGTGGGCGTCGGCCATAGGCCCAGAAGATAGCCCCGCCGCTCGCCCAAGCCCTGCGACGAACCCCGCCCATCGGTGTGGAGTAGTATGAATTGAGGTGAATCATGCGCATAGCAGCCGGGCTGATCATGTCGGCTTTGGGTCTGGTGCTGGCCTCGTGCGGCGAGCGCCAGAGCAGGACCGAGAACCCCGCCACACCCACACCGCCCGCCGCGACTGATCCACAGCCCGCCCCCGCTGACAAGGACCACGCCATGACCCCCAAGAGTGACAACACGCGCGTCGTGCGCACCAGTGACGAGTGGCGGGCCCGCCTGACGCCCGAGCAGTACCGCATCCTGCGCGAGCAGGGGACCGAGCGTGCCTTCACGGGCGAATACTGGAACCACAAGGGCACGGGGCTGTACCGCTGCGCCGGGTGCGACGCGGACCTATTCCTGAGCGATACGAAGTTTGATTCCGGCTGCGGCTGGCCGAGTTTCTTCCAGGCCGTCTCGCCCGACGCGGTGGTGGAGATCGCCGACCACACGCACGGCATGGTGCGGACGGAGATTCGCTGCGCGAAGTGCGATGGGCATCTGGGGCACGTCTTTGAGGATGCGCCCGACCAGCCCACGGGCCTACGGTATTGCATCAACTCGGGGGCGATGGTCTTTGTGCCGCGGGAGGGCTCAAAGCCCAAATAAGGCGATGATGCCCGAGCGGGCGTTATTCCCCGCCAAACCCGCCGAAGGCCTCGATCTCGAGCGTGCCCTCGTCCATGATGTAGAGGCCGATGAGCCAGTCGCCGCTGATGTAGGGCTGCACACCGAAGCGCCCGGTGACGTGGCCAAACGTGGCGAAACGTGCGTCGCCGGTGACGATGTCCTTGAGGCGCACCTCGATCGCGTCATACGGCGATGGGGGCACGCCGATGCAGCACCCGTCCCACTGGTTGAGCATGGCGAGCAGTTCGCGCGGCTGCTGCACCAGCAGCGGAAAGGCCACGTAGCCGGTGATCTTCACCCACTTCCCGTCGAGCATCGCCACGCCCTCGGGGATCTTGCGGCTGCCCGCGCGCGGGTCGAACGTGTGCTCGGCGGTGGTGAGCATTTCCCACGTGATGACGTAGGGCTTTTCCTTCGTTCCCTCGCCCGTGATCTTCCACTTGCCATCGATGAGGAGCGAGCCGTCGTCCTGGCGGACCTTGGTGTCGGCGGGGAGGATGTCGAATGTGGCCGCCGCCGCGCTGGGCACGGTCGGGGCGGTGGTCGGAGCGGTCGCTGGGGCCGGGTTGGCCGGCGTCGCCACGGGTGCGGTATTGGCCTGGGGTGTGTGGCCGGCGTGGGGAGTCGTAAGCGGCCCGGCGTTGGCGCTGGGGAGTTCGTCGTCGGTGAGCCCGCCCTGGTTGATCGGCGCCGGGGGCTTAGTCGCCTGCGGCAAGGTGGCTTCCGCAACTGGCGCAGCGGCCGGCGGTGTCACTGCCGGGGCGGGCGCGACGGCGGGCGTCGGGACTTGCTTGGGGGATTCACCCGGGGCTGACGGGGGGATGACCACGTAGGCGAATCCCGCCGCCGCGAACAGGCCCACGATGATCCAGAAATACCGCATGCGACTCCCTGGCCGTTGGTCGGCGCTAGGCGATGGGCCTGAGATTCTTCGCCACGCTGGTGCGATAGGCCATCATCGCGGGGACGAAACCCGCGAGGGTGGAGAGGGCGACGGCGATGAGCACCACGCGGACGATTTCGCGCGGGGGGAGTGCGGCGTCGATGTCGAGGCCCAGGCGCGTCTTCATGACGCCCGCGGCCGCCGCCGCCCCGACGGCGCTGAGCGCGATGCCCACCACCGCCCCGAGCATGCCGATGAGGGCCGCCTCGGTCGTGACCAGACCGAAGATGCGTGAGCGGCTGGCGCCCAGCACGCGCAGCACGGCGATCTGGCGTCGGCGCTGCTCCATCGAGTTGTAGAGCGCGAGCATGATGGCGATGCCGCTCGACACCAGCACCACCGCCGCGATGGCCACCAGCAGTTCATTCACATTCCCCACGATCAGGAACAGGCGGTCGAGTTCCTGCTTGGGCTGGGCGATCGTGAGCGTCGCGTCGCGGCGCAACTGGTCAAAGACCTGCGGCAGGTTCGCGGGCGTGTCCGACCCTGCCCGCGTCACCAGGCGCAGATAGATGCCCGTGATGAGTCGATCGGCGTCGGTCAGGTGCTCCTGCGTGGTGCGCCCCGCGCCCGGGTTCTCGCGCACGCGCCGATCGTGGGCGTGGATGATCCACGCGCTGCTCAGGTCGGTGAAGAGGGCCCGGTCGTGGCTGCCGCCCGTGGGCTCGAGGATCCCCACGACGTGGTAGTCATACTCGGTGTGCACGTGGGGCGCGACGGCGGAGGCATCGCCCAGGTCGCGCGACTGGGGCGCGCCGTGCGTGAGGTGGATGGTGTCGCCCACCTTCAGGCCCGTGGCGCGGGCCGCCCGCGCGCCAACGACCACCTCGAAGGGGGCCTCGAAAAAGCGACCCTCGCGCAGGCGCCACGCGCTGCCCGGGTTGGGCTGGAAGCGAGCGAAGAAATCGGTGTTAGTGGCCAGCACCGGCAGGCCCATGAAACTGTCGCCGTATTGCGTGGGGACGGCGTATTCCCACGGCGCGCTGCGGGCCACGCGATCAAACTGCGCCCATGTCAGCGGGCGGCGCGGGGCGTTGGCGTAGAAGATCCCGTTGAGGATGGCGACCAGCGGGCTGGCGTCGGCGCTGGCCAGCAGGTGCATGTTCCCGCTGCCCCGTTCGAAGGCTCGCCGCCCCGCCCCCTGCATCGCCAGCAGCACGAGCATGAGGGCGACGGCGACGCCCACGGTCAGCACCGTGGTCACGGTCGAGAACATGCGCCCGGTCATGCTGCGGCGGATGATCGTCCAGTCGGTCATGAGGCGTTCGCTCCCTGGGTGCTCAACGCGTCGAGGCGTTCCTGGCGCGGGAAGCGCTGCGCCATCGAGGGGTCATGGCTCACGCACAGCAGCGCGGCGCCGGTATCGCGGCAGATGCCTTGGATCAGGTCCATCGCGCCACCGGCGTTCTCGGGGTCGAGGCTCGCCGTGGGCTCGTCGGCCAGCACCAGGGCGGGCTTGCACGCCACAGCGCGGGCCACGGCGACACGCTGCTGCTGCCCGACGCTCAGGTGTTCAACCTTGGCGTGGGGTCGTTCGATCCCCAGACGCTCGAGCAGCGCCGCGGCACGGGCCTGATGCTCGCCCCGCGGGATGTTCGAGAGCATGAGCGGAGCCAGGACGTTCTCGATGGCCGAGAAGCCGATGAGCAGGTTGAAGGTCTGGAAGATCACACCGATGCGAGCCCCGCGGAACCTGTCGCGTGCGGCCCCGCGCAGGTCGTGAATGTCCTGCCCGTCGATCTCGATCGTGCCCCTGAGCGGGTCCATGAGCCCGCAGATCAGGCCCAGGAGCGTGCTCTTGCCGCCGCCCGATCGCGCGGTGAGCAGCATCTGCTCGCCCGCCCCAAGCACGAGCGAACCCACGTGCAGCTCAAAGGGCGTCGAGCCCGGCGCGTCGTAGCGAAATGCGAGATTGCGGATCTGGAGGGCGTGGGTCGGCATCGTGTTTCCGAGAGGTGTGCGGGGGGAGGATATCGCGATCAGGGCGGGCATGGCTGAAGGCGGGCTCCAATCCAAGGGGCAACACGGGCGCGAAAAAAAGCCCGCGACACGTCGCGGGCTCAGGGTGCGTTGCTTCCGGTATGGCTCGTCGCCACTCAGTTCTGCGTGGCGGTCTCGGGCTGGGCACAGGTCGAATCGGCCGACACCAGGCCGGCGGCGATGGCGATGCGGGCCAGCTCGACGCGGTTGGTCACGCCCAGTTTCTCGCCCAGCGAGACGCGATGCCATTCGATCGTCTTGACGCTGCGGTGGAGCTTCTTGGCGATGTCCGCGGTCGAGAGCCCCAGGCCGATGAGCTTGAGGATCTCAAACTCGCGGCCCGTCAGGCCCGCGAGCTTGCCCGCGTCGTTGTTCTTGGCCTGGACGCTGGGCGTCACGGCACCGCACTCGCGCGAGGCCGTCCGCGTGATGACCAGCACCTTCATCTCGCCGTCGGTCCCCCGCATGGGGCGATAGGCCGAGCGGACTGAGATCCCCTTGCACATGCTCTGCAGGACCACGGGCTTCCCGCTGGCGATCACCTGCGACACCACGCCCATGCGCTCCTGGGCGTAGGCGTCCTCGAAGAAATCGGCCAGGCGGCGACCGATCAGGTTCTCGTTCGATGCGCCCGCCAGCAGGCACGACGCCATCGAGTTGGCATACTCGATGTTGCCCTCGGAGTTGAACACGGTCACCGCCGCGCCCGAGTCCTCCGCCAGCGCGTGCCACATCTGGCTCTCGATGGCAAAGGGAGGCTTGGTGGGGGTGGCCGAAGGGGCTTTGCTGCTGGCTGTCAACATGGGATCTCCTACCTGTTTCGGGGGGGAGGATGACGCGCATCCTTTGCGGATCACCCGGCGAACCCCCGGTCTGTTCGTTCACCCATAGTTTTCGCAGGGAATGGAACCCCGGGGGCCGGATGTGCCCAGAACTGGTGAATTTCAGGTATTTATCACGGGGGTAAATGGGTTTTCGGTCCTTGGAAGGGTGCCCTGGTGAGGTCCTGTAAGGTGCAACGGCACGCAATCCGCTAGCGTGGCAAGGATGGCGACAGACCCGACTCCACCGCCCGGCCCCGCGCCGACCGCCGGGCTGACCCGCGAGCAGGCCTGGCAACTGGCCCAGCGCCTGGGGCACCCCGAGGTCCAGGGCTTCCTGGCCGGCCCCCGCGCCCGAAGGCTCGAACTGCTGCGCTCGATCCGGGTGCTGCGTGAACTCGTCCGCGGGTTTCGCAGGCTGCACTTCGTGGGCCCCTGCGTCACGGTCTTTGGCTCGGCCCGGTTCACCGAGGACAACCGCTACTACGAAATGGCCCGCGAGATAGGGCGACGCATCGCCGGCATGGGGCTGGTGACCATGACGGGCGGCGGGCCGGGGATCATGGAGGCGGCCAACCGCGGCGCGCAAGAGGCCGGGGGTAAGTCCATCGGCTGCAACATCGAGCTGCCCATGGAGCAGGCCCCCAACCCCTACCTCGACCAGTGGATCACCTTCCGCTACTTCTTCGTGCGCAAGGTCATGCTCGTCAAATACAGCTACGCCTTCGTGGTGCTGCCCGGCGGGTTTGGCACGCTCGACGAGTTGTTCGAGGCCCTGACGCTGGTGCAGACGCGCAAGATCCTCAACTTTCCCGTGGTGCTGATGGGCGTGGACTATTGGCAGCCGCTGGTGGATTTCATGCGCTCCACCCTGGCCGCGAACGGCACGATCGACGCCACGGACATCGACCTGATGACGCTGACCGACTCTCCCGACGAAGCCGAGGCGAAGATCCGCCACGGGCTGGCGATCCACGCCGAAGAGTTGCGACGGGTCCCCAAGCAGTCGCGCATCCTGGGCGAGAAGGCGTAGCGCTGGTCACATGGGCACTTTCTGGTAGGCTTGCATGCGGAGGGGCCCAGCCGGGCGGGGATCGCCCGACGGGAGGATTCGCCATGAAGTTTGAAGGTGAAGGCACGCTGCTGCGGATTTATGTCGCCGAGAAGGACATGCACCACGGCAAGCCCCTCTTCCAGGCGATCGTCGAATCCGCGCGCAACGCCGGCCTCGCCGGGGCGACGGTCCTCCGTGGGGTGCTGGGCTTCGGGGCCAGTTCGCTGATCCACGCCCCGGCCAAGGACAAGAACATGCCCGAGGACATGCCGGTGGTCGTCGAAATCGCCGACCGGGTGGACAAGGTCAAGGCCTTCCTGCCCGCGCTCGACCAGATGGTGAAGGAAGGGCTGATCACCATGGAGAAGGTCTCGGTGATCGCGTATCGCGGGCGGGGGCTCTGACCCACCCGCAACCCGGGGCCGGGTTTCCCGTACGATCCAATCATGAGGCATCGATGGGCCGCGATCGTGGTGGGGAGTGCGCTCGCGATCGCGGCGGGCTCGTGTGCATTTCACGGGCCGAAGGCTGCTCCAACCTCCGACGCACCCTCAGCGTCAGCAACCCACGCATTGCACAACCTGCACACGGTCCCCGGTTCGGACGGCCGCCTGATCAGCGGCTCGTCGCCCGACGACGCCGCCGCGTTCGATGAACTCGCCCGCCTCGGCGTGCGCACGATCATCAGCGTCGACGGCGGGCGTCCGAAGATCGCTCTCGCCCGCGCACGCGGCATGCGCTACGTGCATATCCCCGTCGGCTACCACACCATCACCCGCGAGCAGCAAGTCATGCTGGCCAAGGCCCTGCGCGATCGGCCCGGGCCGGTGTACATCCACTGCCATCACGGGAAGCATCGCGGGCCGACGGCGGGGGCGCTCGCCGCCGTCTCGCTCGGGTGGATCACGCCCGAGACGGGCGAGGCGTTCATGCGCGAGGCAGGGACGGCCGAGTCATACACGGGGCTGTGGGCCTGCGTCGATCGGGCCCAGCCACTGTCTCAGGGGGCGCTCGACGCCGCCCCGGGCGAGTTGCCCGAGGTGGCGCCCGTGCCGGATTTCACGCGGGCGATGGTGGAGATGGACGAGGTGTTTGCGCACCTGCAGGTGATCGATGCGGCGGGGTGGACCACGCCGCGGGATCACCCGGACCTTGTGCCCGCGGCGGAGGCGGGGCGTCTGGCCGATCTGTATCGCGCGTGCATCGAGCAGGGGCACCACGCCGACCGGTATGACGATTTCACAAAGGCCATGCTGCGCTCGCTCGAGGTGTCGCAATCGCTCGAACGGGCGATCGTGGCCAAGGACAAGGCGGAAACGCTGCACGCGATGCTCGGCGAGATCGGCGCGTCGTGCAAGGACTGCCACGTGAAGCACCGGGATGCGAGAGCCTGGTGAACGCGTCTTAGTTCACCGCCGCACAGACCTTCGACGCGGCGTCGGTCAGATCGGCCCCGGCCTGGAGCGTGGGCAGTTTGCCGCGTGATTGCTCGAGCAACTTCCGCCCCGCATCGACGTTGGTCCCCTCGAGGCGCACCACCAGCGGCACCTTGAACCCCGTCGAGCCGTCGGCGTTCTTGAAGTTGCTCGCGGCGTTGATGATCCCCTGCGCGATCACGTCGCAGCGCATGATCCCGCCGAAGATGTTCACCAGCACGCCCTTCACCCGCGCGTCGGACAGGATGATCGAGAAGGCCTCGGTGACGGCTTCTTCGGTCGCCGACCCGCCCACGTCGAGGAAGTTCGCCGGCTCGCCCCCGTGCAGTTTGATGATGTCCATCGTGGCCATGGCCAGCCCCGCGCCGTTGACCAGGCAGCCGATGTTCCCGTCGAGCGCGACGTACGACAGCCCGAACTTGTGCGCCCGCGCCTCGGCGGCGTTCTGCTCCGCCGGGTCGGCCAGGGCGGCCAGATCCTTGTGGCGGAAGAGCCCGTTCTCGTCGAACGAGAACTTCGCGTCGATCGCCGTGACGACCCCCGCACCCCCCGCGCCCCCAGCGCCACCGCCCGACGTGATGATGAGCGGGTTGATCTCGGCGAGGGTGCAGTCCTTCTCGACGAAGAGGCGGGCGAGGCGCTGCATGATGTCCGCCGCCTGCGACAGCCCGCGCCCCGTGAACCCCAGGCGGGCGGCGATGTCGCGCCCCTGGAAGGCCTGCAGCCCCGCGATGGGGTGGATCGGCTCTTTGATGATCGCGTCGGGCTTGGTCGCCGCGACGTGCTCGATGTCCACGCCGCCTTCGCGCGAGGCGATCAGGATGTTGCGCCGGGTGCGTCGGTCGGTGGTGACGGCGAGGTAGAACTCTTCCTTGCCCCCGCCCGCGCGGTCGGCGATGTCCACGCCCGCGGCGATGAGCACCTTGGTCACTTCCAGCCCCTCGGGCGGGGTCTGGGGCGAGACCATGCGATGGGTCAGCATGAAACGGACGGCGGTTTCGGCGTCCTGGGGCGTCTTGACGAGTTTGACGAACCCGGCCTTGCCGCGCCCGCCCGCGTGCACCTGGGCCTTGACGACGGCCAGGGGCGCTTCCATGCCGGCGGTGACGGCCTTGAAGGCCTGGGCGGCCTGCTCGACGCTGGTGACCATCTGCCCGGCGGGGACCGGGATGCCGTACTGCGCGAGCAGATCGCGCGCCTGATATTCGTGGATCTTCATCGTGAGGGCATGGTAGCGGGACGCGGGGAGGGCGTGCCGCGGTCGGCTGTTCCATGAAAAAAGCCCCCGTGGGGGGGCTTGGTAAAAAGGCGGTTGGATGAGAGTCGCGGCTTAGCGGCGGCGGCGCACGCCCGCGAGGGCGAGCACCCCGCCCATCGCCAGCATCCCGGGTGCAGGGATGGGCCGCATCTGCACATCGTCGATGGCGGGGCCGCGGGCCGCGATGGCGTTGAGAGCGCGGAACTCGAGGCGATCCAGGCCCGTGCCGGTGACGGTCACGTCACGGAGCGTCCAGTTCATCTGTGAGCCGTGGGCCTGACCGGTGGTGTGCGAGAAGGTCCCGGCGACTTGCCCGTTCCACAGAACGTTCATGTTGAAGGTGGTGGGGGTGCCCCAGACGTTGCCGGCCATGGCGAAGGAGATCTCGTAGGCCTGTCCCGCGATGGTGGGGACCATCTGGAACAGGCCGCTGGCAGCACCGACGCCGCACAGGTCGATCCAGTACTGCCCGTCATATCCCGAGACTTCGAGCCCGGGGAGATGGCCGGCGACGACGGTCTGGACGAACTCGATGTCGTTGGGGCCCGAGCAGGTCCAGCCGCCGTAGGTCTGTCCGTTGGCGACGGAGCGGAATCCGAGGTTGGGGCTCTCGAACGAGCCGTTGACGATCTGGGCCGAGGCGGCCGAGGCCAGCGAAAGTATCGCCACGAGTGCAAGCGAACGCATGATTCAGTTCTCCCGGTCACGAACCCGGACAGGCGCCCCACGGCGACCGCTTCGGGTTCGAACGTACGTGATAACTCTGCCCGTCAACTCGGGTTATGACCACAATAATTGAATACAACGATCGCAACCCGGGGTATTACCGGGCACAGGCGCCTTTGAATGAGTGGCCCGCGGTGTCAAGCGGGGGCGAGTCACCGTGCTACAAGGGCCGAGCGACGATCTTCAAGGTTCAAACGCCGCATTTCAAGGTTCAAACGCCGCGCCACAAGGGTGAAACACCGCGCCACAAGGGTGAAACGCCGCGCCGCAAGGGTGAAACGCCGCGCCGCAAGGGTGAAACACCGCGCCGCAAGGGTGAAACGCCGCGCCGCAAGGGTGAAACACCGCGCCGCAAGGGCGAAACACCGCGCCGCAAGTGCGAAACACCGCGCCACGACGCGAGGGGAATGATGGCGAACGCTCCGGGGCGGACCTACTGTTGAGCCCTTTCCCGGCCGCGGGGCCGCGAGGGAGATGTTCGGTAGAGGCTCCGGGGCCGGAGGCGGCCCCCCAGATTGACGAGGTCAGCATGTCCACGAGCGGCACGATCACGCAGGTCATCGGTTCGACGTTCGACGCGCAGTTCCCGGAGGATCAACTCCCCGAGATCTACAACGCGCTGGAGGTCAAGGCCGAAACGAAGGTCGGCACGCTCGACCTGGTGGGCGAGGTGCAGCAGCACCTGGGCGGCGGGCGCGTCCGCGCGGTGGCGCTGGGCTCGACCGACGGCCTTCGCCGCGGGATGTCGGTGGTCGACATCGGCTCGCCGGTGAAGGTGCCCGTGGGCGAGGCGGTGCTCGGGCGGGTGTTCAACCTGCTGGGCAAGCCCATCGACAAGGGGCAGCCGATCCCCGACAGCGTGAAGCGGTCGCCCATCCATCGCCGTCCCCCCGAGTTCTCGAACCTCAACCCCAACACGGAAATCCTCGCCACGGGCATCAAGGTCATCGACCTGCTCTGCCCGTTCGTGCGCGGCGGCAAGATCGGTCTCTTCGGCGGTGCGGGCGTGGGCAAGACGGTCGTCATCCAGGAGATGATCGCCCGCGTCGCGCGTGAGTTCGGCGGGTACAGCGTCTTCTGCGGCGTGGGCGAGCGCACCCGCGAGGGCAACGACCTCTGGCGCGAAATGAAGGAAGCCGAGTACACCGACGACAAGGGCAACAAGGCCCACGTGCTCGACAAGGTGGCGATGGTCTTTGGCCAGATGAACGAGCCCCCGGGCGCGCGTCTGCGCGTCGCGCTGTCGGGCCTGACCATGGCCGAGGAGTTCCGCGACGCCTCGGGCAAGGAAACGCTGATCTTCGTCGACAACGTCTTCCGCTTCACGCAGGCGGGCTCCGAGGTGTCGGCGCTGCTGGGGCGCATGCCCAGCGCGGTGGGTTACCAGCCCACGCTGGCCACCGAGATGGGCGAGTTGCAGGAACGCATCACCTCGACGAGCAAGGGCGCCATCACGAGCGTGCAGGCGATCTACGTGCCCGCCGACGACCTGACCGACCCGGCCCCGAGCACGACCTTCGCCCACCTCGACGCGTTCGTGGTGCTGGCCCGCGGCATCGCCGAGAAGGGCATCTACCCGGCGGTGGATCCGCTCGCCTCGACCAGCCGCATCCTCGATCCGCAGATCCTGGGCGAGCGTCACTACCGCGTGGCGCAGCGCGTGCAGCGGATCCTGCAGCGGTACAAGGACCTGCAGGACATCATCGCGATTCTGGGCGTCGACGAACTGTCGGAAGAGGACAAACTCACCGTCAGCCGGGCGCGCAAGATCGAGCGCTTCCTCAGCCAGCCCTTCTTCGTCGCCGAGCAGTTCACCGGCTTCAGCGGCATCTACACCTCGCTCGAGCAGACGATCGACAGCTTCGAGCGTCTGTGCAACGGCGAGGGCGACAGCCTGCCCGAGGGCGCGTTCATGTACGTGGGCACGCTCGACGACGCCAAGGCCAAGGCCGCCAAGATGGCGCAGGCCTGAGCCAACGCCACAACTTTCGACCCCCAGGGGCTCCCATCCGGGAGCCCTTTTTTCATTCGCGTCGGCCAATGATCCCGCCATGGCGCACGAACGCGAGCACAAGGGTTATGTGATCTCCGACGACCCCGCACGCCTGGACCGCGATGCCTGTCACGCGCTGATCGGCTCGACCTATTGGGCCAGGGGCATCCCGCGCGAGTTGCTCGATCGGGCGATCGACGCCTCACTTTGCTTTGGGATCTACACACCCGGTGAGCGGTCACAGCAGCAGATCGGCGTGGCCCGCGTGATCACCGACTTTGCCACGTATGCCTATCTGTGCGACGTGGTGATCGACGAGGCCCACCGGGGCCGGGGGTTGTCGGTGGCCCTGATGGAGCACATCCTGGCGCACCCGCGTCTGCAGGGGCTGCGCCGCTTTGCGCTGCTCACACGCGACGCCCAGGGGCTCTACGCCAGATTTGGCTTTGGCGAGGTGGCGTCATCCCTGTCATACATGGAAATCGCCCGGCCGGGGATGTACGAGCGGGGCGGCACGCCGCCCACGCCCTGATACGATGCCCCGGATCATGCCTGCATCACTCCCCATCAACACGCGCACCGCACCGGGGTTTCGCGTCCTGAAGTTCGAGTCGTTGGGGAAGGCGCTCGACGAGGCCCGGCGTCTGGCGCAGGCCGACGCCGCGGGCCTGCTGGTCCGGCACGGCAACTGGACGCTGGGGCAGGCCCTGGCCCATATTGCCTGGTGGGCGAGCCTGTATTACGACGACGAGAAATATGCGATCGCGCCACGTCCGCCCTGGTTCGTGCGCCTGTTCGTGCGCCTGCGAAGGAAGGCGTTTCTCTTGGGCACGATGCCCCGCGGGATGCGGATCCCGGGCATCCCCGGCGGGACGCTCGGAGCCGACGAGGTCGACACGCAGGAGGGGCTGGCGCGGCTGGTGCACGCCTTCGAGCGGCTCGACAAGGCGCCCCCGGCGAGAGACAACCTGCTCTTTGGTCCGCTGACGCACGACGAATGGCGCGGGCTCAACCGGGGGCACGCCGAACTGCACCTTGGATTCTTTGACGTGCGCACGCCGAAAAGGATCGAACAACCCATACCGTGACCCGCCCGGCGGATCACCACGAAAGGATGTGCATGATGCGAAGCAAGAATCGATGGACACTGGCGGCGGCGGGAGTGTTCGCCGCGTTGGCGCTGCTGGGCGGCTGCACCGCCGGGCAGAAAGGCGGCGAGCCCGAGTATGAAGAGGGCGCGATCATCCACCAGGTGAGCGACGCCGATAAGGCGCTGGCCGCGAGCACCGATTCGCTCACGGCCGACACGGTGACGCTCTGGGTGAACGGGTTGGGGTGCCCGCAGTGCGCGTCGAACATCGACCTGCAACTGGCTCGGATCTCGGGCGTGCACAACGTGTGGGTGGATCTGGGGAATGGCAAGGTGACGCTGGGGCTGCGGGGGTCGAAGCGGCCCAGCCCGGCGCGCCTGGGCAAGGCCGTCGCCGATGCCGGGTTCACGCTGGTGAAGGTTGAAACGGAGCAGGCCACTCAATGAATCAGCCAACACACACGAGCGGACGGGGGTGCGCCGGGCTTCTCGCCGCGGGTCTTCTGGGGCTGATTGTGGCACGGGCCGCGCTCGCCCAGGAGGCGATGTACACCCAGGCCGCGACGATGCCCTCGCCGCTGACGGCGATCATCCGGCCGCAGTATCACCTCTGGTCATACGGCAGCAGCCCGACGGCGGGCACGGAACGCACGATCAAGTACGAGGCGAGCCATTCGGTGGCGGTGGGGATCGTCCGCGATTGGGCGGTTTTCATCGACATGCCGATGGCTGCCTCGCGCGAGAAGGACGCGGGCACGGGGGCATGGTCGTCGGACAAGGCGCTCGAGGGTGTCGAGGCGATGGTCAAGTGGCGCTTCTACCAGCACGATCGGGGCGGGGTGGATACCGAACGCATCGCGCTCATGGGCGGGTTCAACGCCGACAACGCACGCGACGACGACTGGAATGGGGTGACCGTCTCGCCCAAGGTCGGCGTGGTCTACACGCTCGTGCGCGGGCGGCACGGCTTCAACCAGGACCTCTTCTACCAGCTCAGCACCGGTGGGGACGAGATGGACAACTTCGGCGGCGACGGGCCCGCCGACGCCCTCTGGTTCAACTCGGCGTACGTCTACCGGATCATTCCCGATCGGTTCTCGTCCGACTCCATCGGCGCATGGTACGTCACGGCCGAGGTGAATGGTCTCTACGAAACCAACGGCGACGTTGAACTGCGATGGGCGCCCGGGCTGATGTACGAGGGGCGGAGGTTCTCGTTCGAGGTGATGGCGCAGCTCCCGCTGTGGCAGGACGTCGACCATCGCGCCGAGCTCGATTACGGGCTGGGGATCGGCGTGCGGGTATCGTTCTAAGCGAAGCCGCGGAGGGGTGATGCACGCGTCGGATCACGCCACGTTTGAGATCATGCGCGACGCGGACATCGCGACGATCGCGCGGGTGATGGCCCACGCCTTCGCGGGCACGCGCGAGAGTTCGGCCCAGTGGCTCACCGCCGCGGGCCTCGAGCACATGCGGGTGTTGCGAACGCCCGACGGCTCGACGCCCGCCTGCCTGATGCGCATCCCCATGGCGCAGTTCTACGGCGGGCGCAGCGTGCCCATGGTCGGCATCGCCGGCGTGGGCGTCGCGCCCGAGGCTCGCGGGCGCGGGCACGCCGCGGCGATGATGCGAGCCTGCGTCCAGAACCTGCACGACGAAGGCGTTGCTCTCTCGGGGCTGTATTGCTCGACCCAGGCCCTCTACCGGCGCGTGGGTTATGAGCAGGCCGGGTTGCGATACCAGATTCGACTGCCGATCTCGCGCATCAGTGTGCCGGGCAAGGCCCGCAATGTACGGCCGCTGGAGAAGGCCGACGAACCGCTGGTCCGCGCCTGCTACGCGGCTTACGCCCCGCGCTTTGATGGTGCGCTCGACCGGGGGGCGTATTGCTGGGGGCGGGTGGCCTGCTTTCGCGAGGTCGAGCACTACCCATTTGGTTTCTTCAATGTTGCGGGCGACCTCGAAGGGTATGTCTATCTGTCGCAGCAGCGACTGCCCACGGGTCGCCACGAGGTGTGGCTGACCGACCTGGCCTTTCTCACGCCCGACGCCGGACGCCAGATCCTCGCTTTTTTCGCCGACTTCGAGCCCACGGCGGACACCATCGTCTTTCACGGTTCGCCCGCGCATCCGCTGCTGGCCCTGCTGCCCCAGCAGCGCTACAGCGTTGAGTTCAAGGACGTGTGGATGATCCGCGTGACGCACCTGGAGCGGGCGTTGACGAGCCGCGGGTACAACCCGGGGGTGTCCGCCGCCGTGACGCTCGACCTGCACGACGACATCATCGCGTCGCACACGGGGCGATGGACCATCGGCGTCGAGGATGGGCGGGGGACGGTCGCGCGCGGCGGCGAGGGGCCCGTGCTGAGTTGCACGATCCGTGGTCTGGCGGCGATGTACAGCGGCCTGTTCACCCCCACGCAGGCACGAATGCTGGGGTGGTGCTCGGGGGGTGACGAAGCGATGCACGCGGCGGGCGCGATCTTTCACGGCTCGATGCCCTGGATGATCGACCAGTTTTAGCCGTGCGAATTGAAAGGAACGCGGCGACATGCTCCATGACTCGTTCCAGTCCACACAGATCCGACTCGTGAAGTTGATCTTTCTCGCCCTGATGGGGGGCGTCTTTGCCTTCGCGGCGACGGCGTTTGTGATGCGGGCCGTGGGGGGGAACGCACCGGCTCCTGCGGCTCAAGGGTTCGACGTCATGGTCATCGCGGTGCTGTGTCTCTGGGGTGCGACGACCGTCTCGATCCTGCTCCTGCCCGGGGCCATCGAGAACGCCACCCGCCGCGAGTGGGAAGGGCATGCCGAAGACACCGCGGCCGACGCCATCCTTCTCACGCGGTGGCGCACGCTGATGATCCTGCGCGGGGCGCTGCTCGAGGGGGCGGCGCTGTTCGGGGTTGTGGTCTACTTCCTCAACGGCTCGCCCATCGCGCTGGGTGTGGCCGGGGCCAATCTGGTGCTGATGGCGATGGGGTTTCCTTCACAATCGGGGTTCGAGTCGTTTCTCGAGCGGGTGCGCAGGCAGCGCTGACGGAGGGTGAGATGAAGGCGATCCTCATGGCGGTGATGGCGGGGCTCTGCTGGGGCGTGGGAGAGCTGCTCACCAAGTCGGCCCTGTCGACGCGTCAGATCGGGCCCATGTCGATGCTGCTGCTGCGTGAGGCGTGCGCCGTTCCACCTGCGCTGGCCGTCTATCTCATCTTCGCGCGCGGGTTCGGCACCGAGAATGCCGCGTTCTGGAAGGCCGATTCCGCCGTGCTCATCAAGGGAATTGTCGGGGCCGCCCTCTTCGCCGGGTTCGGCGGGGTCTTCTTTTATTACCAGGGGCTGCGTTACGGGGAGATCTCGGTGGTCAAGCCCGTGGCCTTCGCCGTCGCGCCCGCGGTGGCATTCCTCGTCGGCATGGCGGTGCTGGGCGAGAGTTTCTCGTGGCAGAAGACGCTCGGCGTGGCCATGCTGCTGGGCGGGCTGATCGTGATCACGAGCACCGCCCGCAAGCCCACGCCGGTGACCGGCTCAGCATTGCATCAAGTGAGCCCTGATCGATAAGAAGAAAAACACCCGGCCGCCTCGAGGCGACCGGGTGTGCTGACCGGCAGGGGTGGCCGGAACTTCGATCTTGAACTGGCCGACGAGTTTCTGCAGGTTCTCGGCGTGACGCGAGAGCGAGGCCGCGGCCTGGGCGGACAGATCTGCACCCTGCGCCGATTCCTTCGCCACGCTGGTGATGCTCGTCACGCTGTGGGAGATCTGGGTGCTGGCGGCGGACTGCTGCTCGGCGGCGGCGGCGATCTGCTGCACCATCGAGGTCAGGCTGCGCTGCCCCTCGACGATCCGCTCCATCGCCGTGCCCGTCTGGATCTCGCGGATGCTCGCCGAGACCTCGTCGGTGGCCTGGGCCGTGCGCTCGGTGAGCATGCGGACCTCATCGGCGACGACGGCGAAGCCGCGCCCGTGCTCGCCCTTGCGACCCAGCTCGGCGATCGCGGCGCCCGCCTGCCCGATGTGGGCATCTGCCCCCACGCACGGGGGATGTCAGCACATCGTCATGCCGCCGTCGACGCAGATCGTCTGTCCGGTGATGAACCCGCTTTCGTCGCTCGTCAGATACGCCACGCAGGCGGCGATATCTTCGCCTACGCCCAAACGCTTGACGGCCATCAGCCCCAGCACGTGGTCCTTCACCTGCTGAGGAAGGTTCTCGGTCATGTCGGTGGTGATGAACCCGGGGGCCACCGCGTTGCAGGTGATCCCCTTGCCGCCCAGTTCCCGCGCGATCGATTTGGTCAGCCCCAGCAGCCCGGCCTTGGCGGCGGCGTAGTTGGCCTGTCCCGCATTGCCCACCACCCCGCTCGTCGACGAGATGTTGACGATCCGTCCGAACTTGCCGCGCATCATGCTGCGGGCCGCGGCCCGGATCGCGACGAACGCGCTCGTCAGGTTGGTCTGCAGGACGATATTCCAATCCTCGTCGCTCATCCGCAGCGCCAGGCCGTCCTTGGTGATCCCCGCGTTGTTGACGAGGATGTCCAGGCGACCCAGACGTTCGGCAGTCTCTTCGATCCCCTGCGCAAGGGCCTTGGCATCGGCCACGTCGCAGGCCAGCACGTCCGCCGTGCCCCCCGCTTCGGTGATCTGGGCCTTGAGGTCATTGAGCGGGGCGGCGGAACGCGAGACGAGGATGACGTGACGCCCGCCGCCCGGCGATGCGGGATTGCCCGCGAGGCGCAGGGCGATGGACTTGCCGATGCCTCGGGAAGCGCCCGTCACGATGGCGACGCGCTTGTCGGTGGTGCTCATGGAATCTCGCTTGAGTTAGCCGCCTGCGGGAGGGATGGCGCCACGGCCGCCGGGGCTGGGGGGCGTCGCCCCGCCGCCGCCCTTGGCCTTGTCATAGATGGCGCGCACGCGATTCTCGGGAATCTGGAGCACGTTGGACACGATCTGGATGACACGGTCGTCGTTGATCTTGCCCGCCGTCGTGGCGGCGATCTGCTTGCCCAGGTCGACCGCCTGCACGATCATCGCGTCCTCGGGGAGCACGCCCTTGTCGATCGCGCTCTTGCCCTGCTTGAGCAGGGTATCGAGCTGAGCCGCATCGGCACCCATCGCCGCGGCTTGTGCCCGGGCGGCGGCGGCATCGAACGGCATCTGCGCATCACGCATGATCCGCTCGGGCACGGTGTACATCATGTACGCCGCGGCGGCCATCTTGTCCATGAAACTCCCCGCGCCCGCGGCGGGTCCTCCGGTGGGCAGGGCGGCGGCGAGCGCGCCGCCATGCCCCGCGCGCGAGGGATCGCCCAGTTCGCCCGTCGATGACCCGTCAAAGTCCATCGCCCGGGCGCGAGTCTCGCGCGTCGCGGGCGAACCACCAAACTGCCAGGTCTCACCCGTGCGGGCCCCGAAGAATCCCAGCACGTACGCACGGCCCGGTTCCTGGATTGCCAGGTAGACCGTCGCGGAGTTCACCTGGGCTTCCATCGGATCGCCCAGGTTGTTCAAGCCCACGACACGCACGCCCTCAATTTTCGAGGTCGCCTCGGCCCAGTCACCCGAGCCCGTCAGCGCGCCAAGATCGGACTTGGCCTCGGGGGTGAGCAGCGCGCCGAAGGCCGACGCGTCGCCCTTGGCCAGGGCGTTGGCCAGTGAAATCACCGCGCGAGCCGCCGATTCATCCGTCGGGGCCATCTCCTGCGGGAACTGCACCCGCGCATCGGGACGCATCGACTGCAGCACCGGCGCGATCTGGATCGGCTCGGGTGCCTGAGGCGGCGGGGGCGGCGGGGGCGGTGGCGGCGGCGGGGGAACCTTCTTCTTGCAGCCGGCCACCATGCTCAGCGGCAGGCCCGCGCTCGTCACCACGCCGGTGACCAGCACCAGGGCCAGCATCAGCCGCGCCGCCGATGCGATGAATCGTGAAACAACGCTTGCGTTACGGTATGTCATGAGGGGTCACCTTCGTCGCCTTATCGATGCGGCGCATCAGGCCGGCGAGCGTCTTTCCGGGGCACAACTCGGCGAACTCGCCGCTGAGATTCGCGATCATCCACGCGCACGACTGGGCCCAGCGCACCGGGCTGGTCAACTGCTCCACCAGGCGGGCCCGGATCGTCTGCTCGATCGGCCGCGCCCCCTCGCCCGCATGGGGCAGGGCCGTCACGTTCGAGACCACCGGTGACCGCGGCGCAACGATCGCGGCCTTGGCCAGGGCGGCGCCCAGCCGCTCC
>JABWBB010000026.1 GCA_013360675.1 Phycisphaerales bacterium
CGTACGCCGCCGCGTCCTCGTCGGCGAGGGCCAGCAGCAGCCCGCGGGCCCGAGTGAGAGACTCCGCCGCCGCCTGCAGCGAGGGCTCGTGAGCGGCCAGTGCTTTTTTACCGATCGAATAGGCGACGACCATCTGGGCCAACGCGGCGGCGAGCGCTCCCACCGCCGACGCCGCCGCCCCGCCACCGGGCGTGGGCGTCTTGGCCGCCATGTGTCCCAGGAAATCCCGCAGTGTCATGCCATCGAACGCCATGGAGCCCTCCAAGGACGATCCTATTCCGCGTTACACGGCCAACCCGAAGATGAGCGCCCCCAGCACGAGCAATCCAAGCCCGACAAACACCCAGTCGCGCCGCCGCATGAAAAAAACCAGCGTCGTCAGCACCCGCGCCATGGGCATGAGGATCAGCAGCACGACGCCCGCCTGCATCCACGCTGCGGCGTCGAGACGTGCCGCCTCGCGGGCGATCCCGCCCAGGCTGCGCAGCGGCTCGTGCGCGGGCTCGAAGGGGGCGACGTGCACGCGCGCGCCCGCATGCCGCACGAGGTACAGGACGCCCCCGAACAGCACACACGCGATCGACGCGAGCATGCCCACGCGCAGCACCCGCGAGATAGATCGCTCAACGCCCACGCTAGAACCCCCCCACGATCGCCTTGCGGCACATCTCCACGCCCGCCCCGATCACCACGATCGCAAAGATCACGCGGAGCCAGCGCGTGCGCAGTCGCGGCAGCAATCTCGCCCCCACCATCGAGCCCACCAGCCCGCCCAGGACCACCGGCGCGCAGATCCGCGGCTCGATCTGCCCACGGTGCAGATACACGCCCACCGACGCCGCCGCCGTCACCCCGATCATGAAGTTGCTCGTGGTGGTTGAAACCTTGAAGGGCAGGCGCATGACGCGGTCCATGGCGAGCACCTTGATCACGCCCGAGCCGATGCCCGCCAGCGCCGAGAGCACGCCCGCGCCGAACATCAGGGCCAAACCACTCGGCACGCGGACTACGCCATAGGGCTGGCTCCCGCCGTGGGTGGGGTGGCTTGATGCCAGCCTGAGGCGTGTGGCCAGCGCGTCGGACTCGCCGGTGGGCACGACCGGTGGCGCACCCCGCAGCGTGGCCCACGCCGACCAGAAGAGCGCGATGCTGAACACGATGGCGATGGTGGATTTATCAACCAGCCCCGCGATATAGGCCCCCAGCAACGCCCCCGCGACGGTGGCGACCTCGAGCACGACCCCGACGCGAATGTTGGTGAACCCCTCGCGGGCGAAGGTCGCCGTCGCCCCCGATGACGTGGCAATAACCGCGATGAGCGAGGCTCCGATGGCGTAGCGCAGGTCCACGCCCAGCACGAGCACGAGGAGCGGGGTGAGCACGGCCCCGCCACCAAGCCCGGTGAGCGACCCAAGCAGGCATGCCGCCGCCGAACCGATCAGCACCAGGATGAAAAAGGTAGAGGCGTCCAAGTCGGGGTCACCCTAGCAGGGAGGAGGATCGGTCGCGTCAGTGGAACCGATCGCGGTTGCGTCTGTGTCTATTTCACGACTTATCGCCCCACCCGCGTGTTGACCGACTCGGGGTTTCCGGTGTATGGACGTCCGAGTAGTGCAAAATGCTCTGCGAATGATGCCGCCGGCTTTCCTTTGAGATACTCAGAGGTAGGCTTCAACACCGACGCAACCGCTGTAGGAGGCTGATGCGTACGGACTTACAACACTGGCCGAGGCTGTAGGAGGCCCCGGGCAGTGTGGAGAGGGAGAGACCCATGATGCGTATTTCGAGCGCCCGCGTTGCCGCTGTTGCCGCCGGAGCCATGGCTTTCGCGGGGCATGCCGCCGCCGGCGTGATCTGGAGCGGAACCTCGGGGAACCTCGCCGCCTCGGCGGAGTTCAGCGTGGTGGGCGACATCCTCAGCGTGCGCCTTTCCAACACCTCCACGCATGACGTGCTGGTCCCCGCCGATGTCCTCACCGGCGTCTTCTTCGGCGTCAGCGGGACCGCCCCGACCTTCACGCGGTTGTCGGCGGTCGTCCCGAGCGGGCACACCGTCCTCTTCGGCACCACCAATCCGGGCGGGGTCGTCAGCGGCGAGTGGGGCTATGTCACCGGCAAGGCCGGCGCCCCCGGCGGCCTGCACTACGGCATCAGCTCAGCGGGCCTTGGCCTCTTTGGCCCCGGCGACATCTTCCCCGGCGGCACCAACCTCCAGGGCCCTGTCAACCTCAACGGCCTCGAATACGGCATCACCAGCGCGGGCGACAACCCCGCCACCGGCAACACCCCCGTCACCGGCACCCAGGCCCTCATCAAGAGCGCGGTCGTCTTCACCTTCAGCGGCGCTACCGGGTTCGATACCAACCGGGTCAACGGCGTCATCTTCCAGTACGGCACGGCGTTGTACGAGCCCTCGTACCCCGGCTCGTCCAACGTTCCAGCCCCGGGCAGCGCGGCCCTGATCGGCGTGGCGGCCCTTGTCATGAGCCGTCGCCGGCGCTAAGCCCGCGATCGATTCCGTCCCGCACCATGAAGACCCGGGCCCGGTTGGCCCGGGTTTTTGTTCTAGGCAGCGCATGAACGCCCCTATTCTCCGCGTGCATGGGCTCGAACCAGATCCAGGCCCCCAAGGGCACCCGCGACCTCTACCCCGCCGACGCCGCCAAGCGCCGCTTCGTCACCGAGGCCTGGCGCAAGGTTTCAGTCCGACATGGCTTTGACGAGATCGACGGCCCCACCTTCGAGCACCTGGCCCTCTACACCGTCAAGAGCGGCGAGGGGATCGTCAGCGAACTCTTCAGTTTCCGTCGCGAAGGAGGGGAGCAGGACTACGCCCTCCGACCCGAGTTCACGCCCACGCTCGCGCGCATGTTCGCGGCACGGGCGGGCGCTCTCCCCCGCCCCACTAAGTGGTTCATGACCGGGCCCTTCTTCCGGGCCGAACGCCCCCAACGCGGGCGACTGCGCGAGTTTCTCCAGTGGAACGTCGACGTGCTGGGCGACCCCAGCCCCCAGGCCGACGCCGAGGTGATCGCCTGCTGCGTCGCGCTCTTGCGCGACCTGGGCTTCACCCCCGAACACCTGCGCGTCAAGGTCAATCACCGCGACGCGCTGGCCAAGTGGCTTGTGGCGCGCGGCGTCGAGGCCCCGCGCCACGCCGATCTCTTCAAACTCCTCGACCAGCGCGGCAAACTCCCCCCCGATCAGTTCGTCGCCGGGCTTGCCGCCTTCGGCTTCAATGCGCAGCAGGCCGAGGTTTTCATCAAGGGCGTGATCCGCGTCGAGATCCCCCCGGGTGCGACGAGCGTCGAGGTCGCCGGCGAACGCGTCACGCGCGAGCAACTGGGCGTGCAGGACCACCCCGAAGAGCCCGCCGACCTGACCTTCTTCAGCGACGCGGTGCGTCCGCTGGCGGTCGCGCTGGCCAATGCCGGCGTGCTCGACTGGGTCGACTTCGACCTGTCGATCGTGCGTGGCCTGGCGTATTACACGGGCATGGTCTTCGAGGTGCACGAGGCCACCGGGGCCGAGCGCGCCGTCGCGGGGGGCGGCCGCTACGACAACCTCGTCGAACTCTTCGGCGGGCCGCCCACGCCCGCGGTGGGCTTTGGCATGGGTGATGTCGTTCTCACGCTGATCATGCAGGACAAAGGGCTGATGCCCGACGAGACGGGCATGCTTGAGCGCGCTGGGATGCGCCCGGATGTCTTCGTCATATCGAACGGCGTGCCCGAGGCCGAGGCGCAGTTGCACCCGCTGGTGGCCTCCTTCCGGGCAGCGGGCCTGCACGCACGCCACACCTCCAAGGCCACGCGCAACGTGGGCAAGTTGCTCAAGGAAGCGGGCGACTGCCGCGCCAGGCACGCGGTCATCATCGAGTCGGGCCGGTCGTGCACGATCAAAGACATGGGCACTGGCGAGCAGCGCCAACTCCCCCTCGATCAGGCGCTGGGCACGCTGACCACGCCGCGCTGACGGCGGCGTTAATAGTCGGGCGGCTCGTAGAGCATCAGCGCGATCACGTTCGCCGCGATCACGGGCAACGCCGCCAGGACTAGCCCTGCGATGGTTTTTCCGCGATCGCCGAGTTTTGACAGCGGGCGCAGGCACACCAGCGAGGCCAGGGGCAACGACGCCGCGCACAGCAGAGCCATCCACACGCCATGCCGTGCATCGCCCAGGATGAGCCCCAGCAAGAGCAGCATGTGCAAAAGCACCAGCGGCACGAGGCTCGCCCCGCCACGGACCGCGCCCCCCGTGCGGAAGAGCCGCACGAGCAGGCCCCCGACCAGGAACGCGCAGACCACGCCCGCGGCCTGCGCGAGTTTCAGGCTGTAGTAACCGAGCACAAGCACATTGGCGATCCCCGCCGCCGTAACGCCGATCGCCCCGGGCACGAGCGGGCCCGGCATTCGTTGGCTCAGGCGCGTCACCGCGGACATGCTGCACCACCCCGCGAGCGTGAAGGCGCCCAGGTACGCGCCGGATTCGACCAGGGTCCACGAGTCGCGGATGAACGTGCGTGCCGTGAGATACCCCGCCAGGAGAAAGAACAACGGCACGAGCCAATCGATGCCCCGTGCATCCGGGCGCAACGTGGCGCGCAGAAAGAGCGTGGCCACCGCCCCCAGCACCGCGAGCACGGGCAGCCATTCTGCCGCGCCCCTCGGCGGCAGGCGCAGTCCCCCAAACATGAGCGCGTGCACAAGGACATACGTCAGCGCCAGTGCGCCAGACGCGAGGACCGTCGCGAGCGCGGCCCGGTTCGTCCACCGATCCACGAGCAGGTACGTCGCCACACCCGCCACCCCCGGAGGGATCGAGGCCAGCGCGAGTTGTTTGATGAGCATGGGATCCATGGTCGTGGTCACTCCTGGCGAGGCGGCCGATGAAAGCCCCCGATGCGGCGGTCACGCCGCACCGGGGAAATGCGATGAACAGCGGGCGTTACTTGCGTTCGCCCTCGAGCGAGACGATCAGGGCGACCTCGTCGGAGAGGCCCGGGCCGACCATGTAACTCACGCCAAAGTCGGAGCGCTTGATGGTGAAGGTCGCCTCGATGCCGGCGACCTCGCCGCGCCGCCCCTTGGCGGTGCCGCCATAGGCCACCTTGGCGGTGATGGGTTTGGTCGTACCGCGGATGGTGAGATCGCCGGTGACGTCGAACGCGGCGTCGGCGGTCTTGGTCATGCTGGTGCTCTTGAAGGTGATCGTGGGGAACTCCTTGGCCGAGAAGAAGTCCGCCGAGCGCAGGTGCTTGTCGCGATTGTCGCTGTTGGTATCGACGCTCTCGGCGGCGATCGTGATGTCGAACGAGCCCGCCTCGGGCTTGTCGGGGTCGATCAGGAACGAGCCCGACACGTCGTTGAAGCGCCCATAAAAGTTCGCCACGCCCTGATGGCGCACCTTGAACACCACCGACGAGTGGACCGCGTCCACGCTGAAACCGCCCGTCGCCGGCTGCCTCGCGTCGGCGGGCGCGCCGCCCGTCAGCGCAAACGCACCACCGAGAATCGAGAGCCCCGCCAATGCCATCAACGTCTTCATGCCTGCTCCTTTCGTGTTCATCGTCATCGTGCCGCCGGCGCGCGCCGGCGACGTGATTCCTTGGCCGCCCCCGCCCCCTTGGGCGTGCGGGCTTTTTCAAGCAGCGTGATCAGCGTGCGCAGTTCCTCGCGGCTCAGGTGCCCCAGTTGCCCCTCGTGCAGGGCCAGCACCGGCTCGTCGAGTTTGCCCAGCAGTGTCAGCCCCGCCCGCGTGATGACAACATGCACCACCCGTCGGTCGTTCTCGCAGCGGCGGCGCGTCACGAAGCCCGCCTCCTCCAGGCGATCGACCAGGCGCGTGATGTCGGGCACCTGGGCCACCATGTCGCGCCCGATCTCCTGGCTCTTACGCCCCTGATCGCCCGAGCCGCGCAGGATCCGCAGCACGTTGTACGCGGCGGCGGAGATCCCCTTGCTGCGGAATAACCGCTCAAACTCGGCGTGCAACGCCCCCGCCGTGCGGATCAGCCCCAGAAAGGCCTCCTGCTCGGGCAGGTCGAACGGCCGCGCCTTGTTGATTTCCTGCTGCAGACCCACTTCACCCTCCGACGACGGCCAAGCCGCCATTTGTTCGTTGATACGATATCTGTTTCAACAACCTTTGTCAAGGGGGCGGCACCCCACCCGCTGTTCGTGATACGCTCGGGTGCATGGACGTCGCCCGCGTATCCCTCGATTCGCCTGTCGGCCCACTGCGCATCGACGCGACGCACGACGGCGTTGTCGCCTGTGCATTCGCCGACGACCAGATCAAAGCGGGCGGCGGTGGCCTAGCCCTCCATCACGCCCTGCGCCTGCGCGACGAACTCCTCGCCTACTTCGCCGGCTCGCTGCAACACTTCACCACGCCCCTCGCCCCCGAGGGGACGCAGTTTCAGCGCCGGGTGTGGGACGCGTTGCGCGAGATCCCCTACGCCGTGCTAATTTCGTATGGGCAACTCGCCGCCCGCGTGGGCTGCCCCGACGGCGCGCGTGCCGTGGGCCTGGCCAACGCCAAGAACCCCATCGCCATCGTCATCCCCTGTCATCGCGTCATCGCGGCGGACGGCACGCTCCACGGCTATGCGGGCGGGCTGCACCGCAAGGCTCGCCTGCTCGACCACGAACAACAGCACGCGATCATCGCAGCCACGCTCTTTGCCGGGCGGTAAAACTATTACGCACTCAGGGGGGAATCTGCACTCATGACCGCCGCCGCGACACCGGCCCTTCGTCTGGTCAACGTCACGCACTACTACGGCTCCAAAGCCGCGGTGCGCCACGCCTCGCTCGATATCTTCCCGGGCGAAATCGTGACGCTTGTGGGGGCCAACGGCGTGGGCAAGAGCACGTTGCTGCGCGTCGGCGGCGGGGTTCTCACGCCCCACGAGGGGCACGCCGAGGTCTTTGGCTTTCGCCGTCGCAGCACGGTCGAGGCCGAACTCGACGCGCGCCGGCGCTGCGTCTACATGCCCGACGCGCCCTACCTGCCGCTGCACCTGCGGGTGCTCGAGTACATCGTCGGCGCGGGGCGGCTGTGGGGCCGCTCCTACGCCGATCTCGAGCGCGACGCGAAGAATCTGCTCGAGGTCTTCGCCCTGCGCGACATGGGCGAATCGACGCTGGGGGCCTGCTCCACCGGGCAGCGCCAGAAAGCGGCGTTATGCGCCATGCTCGTCCCCGAAACGCCGCTGCTGATCCTCGACGAGCCCTTCGGCGGCGGGCTGGATACGGGGGGCATCGTCGCGCTCGCGGGCGTGCTCAAGGAGCGAGCCAGCCGCGGGCACGCGATTGTCCTGTCAACCCCCGTGCCCGAGATCATCGACGCCGTGGCGACGCGTGTCGCGCTGCTGGTCGATGGATGCATCGAGCGCACGGGCACGCCCGCCGAGATCCGCCAGGCCGCCCCCGACGGCACGCTGGCGGGCGGGCTCGACGAGGCAATGCACGCGGAGGCACGCCGGCGTGTCGAGATGTACCTGGACCAGCGGAGCCAGCGCCCATGAACGCTGACTTGAGCAGGGCCTTGCGGGTTGCGCTCGCATTCGGTGCAGGCTGGACATTCATCTCGTTCATCGCCCGTGGGCGAGACGGCGAGATTGCAGATCCTGCCGTCTTTGCGCTATCGCTCGCGATGGTGATCGTGATCAATCGCCTGAGTGATTCCGTCACACCGCTGAACCCGCGAGCGCTTGAGTTTCTCTGCACCACGCCATGGCGGCCCGGCCTGCGTACACCCTTCCATCGCTTCGCCCCGGATGCATGTGAACTCTCATTCCTTGTCTTCATCCTGGCATTCACAAGCATCGAGGGTTGGATCGCGGGCGTCATTGTCTTTGGCTGCTACGTTCTGCTGCTGGTGTCCAGCGTGATCATCGGGTGTTGGCGGACGGGTGCGTGGGGGCTAGTGAGTCTGTTCCTGACGCTGGTCGGCGTTCTATCGCTCGTGTGCATCGACCTGCCACGCTGCTTCGTATCCCTGCTGGTCATGCTGGGCGTGTGCTGGTGGGCGCAGCGGCGGATTCTTGCTTACCGCTGGAAGGCCTGTTTCGATCACCATCCCACATCAGACAGTTTTATCGATGTAGGGCCCGGCATCATCAACCTTGCCCCGTGTACCTACAACGAGCCGATCTCCGTCGCATGGCGTGTGGCGCTCGCATCCGCATCCGTGATCTTGCTCGCCGGCCTGTCATTCTTCTTCGCGAGGGTCTCCGACCAGAACGACCCCGGCGTACGAGGCTGGCTCTTGATGCTTGGAACGATCACGACCATCACGGTGGGCGTCTACCGGGTCATCAACCGTGTCGGCCTGGTGCATGATCGCACATCGCTCTGGACCCGGATCGTGCACTGCCGCCCGATTGATCGTCGTTATGACATGGTCAGCGCTCCGTTGGCCGCCGGGGTGGGCATCATCGTCTGCGGCGCCATCATCGACCCCTCGACGGATTCGGTATTCGTCCCCATGCTGATCGTTTGGGCGGCTCTCGTTGCCGCGTGTTCGATCAACCCTTCACGTGAGATGTGGCGCTTGACCGCCCCGGGCGTGGTGCCCCTGACAATCAAGACTAGAGCCGACTCCACGCGCAGCAAGAGCCACACCCGCCCGCCGCAGCGATAGTGATACGCTCGTGCCGCGAAGTGCGCGCGTCACGACCCGCGGACGGTCGGCGGCATCCCTCTTTGGTCTTGGTGGCACAGGCGTCCCGCCTGTGCATGATCGAAACAGTCACAAGACATCGAAGTCGTGCGGGGCCACGACTTCGATGGCACGAAGACAGACACCACGCGCCGCGAGGACGCGTCGGGTGGTGGCACCCGGATTCAGAACCGGCGTGATGCGGGGCATGCAGCCCGAGCGTGAGCGAGGGCTTTCTGCATTGATGTGCGGAAACGAAGCAGGCCCTCCCTGACGGTCGGGCTGCATGTCTCGAGCAGCCCGCCCACCTAAGCCCCGCCCCGCCCGCTGAGCACCAGCGTCATGCGCTCGAGCGTGCGCCCGCTCTCGCCCAGGCCCCGCTTCTGGCGCAGGTCCGCGTCGACGCAGAACCGCAGCATCGCCAGCGCCCGCTCGGGCGGCAGGCGCTTGGCCGCATCTAAAATCGCGTCGCGCGACGGGCCCCACAACTTGAGCGACTTGGCCAGGTCCCAGGCGTTGGCCCCCTGGCGCAGGCCGCGGCTGGCCCCGTGCAGTTTCCGCGCCAGGTCCGTCAACGCATAACTCACCAGCGTCGGCGGGTGGCGCGAGACATCCAGCAGGCGGCGCAGATGCTCGAGCGCCCGCCCCGGGTCGCCCGAGAGCATCGACGCCTGGATATCCCACACCTGCTCCTCGCGACTCTGGCCCACGAACTCGCCCACGAGAGTGCGCGTGATTGCGCCGCCCCCCGCCGCCGACGCGAGTTTCCCCGCCTCGGCGTCGAGCCGCCCGAGCCCCACGCCCACGCGATCGACCAGCAACCGAGCCGCATCGCCCTCGAACGCCGCGCCGTAGGCCTTCTTTGCGCGGGCCGTGACCCACGCCGCGGCTTTTTCGGGCGTCAGTTCCTCGCAGGCGATGATCACGCCCGCCTTGTCGATCAACTTGTCGAGGTTTCCCTTGTGCCAGGTGCGGGCCCGCAGCACGAGCGTGGCCCCCCCGGCGTGCCCGTCGATCGCCCCCTGCACATAGCGCTCAAAGAGCGGGCGCGACGATTCCTTCACCGCCTGGTCCGCCTCGTCGACGATCACCATCTTGTGCCCGCAGAGCAGGCCCATCGAGCGGCATTCGTCGAGGATCTCCGCCGCGTTCGCGCTGGCCCCGTCAAAGGTCGCCACGTCGAGTTCCGCGTGCTGCTCCTTTAGACGATCGCGGAGTTCCTGCGTGTATCGCAGGCGCAAAAAGGCCTCGGGCCCGTGGAGCAGCACAACGCGGCACTCGGGCCCCAGCGGGCGGTTGGTAGGAGCCTCGGCGGCTTTCTTGGCCATCACCACGAGTGTACGGGCGGCTTCGGCCCGGGCGTGCGGCGCAGGGCGGGTTCACCCCATGCCAAGCACGAGACCGCAGGGCGGGTGTTAGGGCTGGACGGGGGCCTTGCGCCGGATCAGATCCACCACGTCGCCCATCAGGTCGTTGGGGATAGGCACCGTCAGGTTGTACTGCGCGATACGCCAGCGACCGCCCCGCAGCACCAGCGCGCCCGACCCGCGGCAAGCCCCCAGTTTCGCGTTCTCCAGCCGCTCGTCGAACCACGCGCTCGCCCCGTCATCGCTGATGGTGATCCATCGCTCGCTCGGCGTATACGTCCACCCCTTGCCCTGGTCGAAGTATGTCGACACGAACACGCGGAACTCCTCGACGCTCCATCGCTCGGTGGCATCGGTGCCCAGGAAGACCGCGCCCGGGGCGAAGTGCGCCATGTAGCGGGCCTTGTCGGCCTTGGCCGCCGCGTCGTGGAAGTCATTGAGCACGCCCTCGATCTTGAGGCGTGCCTCGGCGCGCAGCGTGGGCGAAAGCCCCCCGCGCGTTGCCTCCATCCAATCAAACATCGCGCCCGCGTCCACCTCGAGCACGTGCCCCTGCCCGGGCAGCACCTCGAGCGTGCACGCGCCCCCCGCCGCGGCCAGCCTTCGCTGCATCTCGCGCGAGCCCTCGACCCACGCGGCTTCGTCCTTCTCGCCGACATACGCGAGCACGGGCATCGCGCCCATGGCAACCAGTCGCTCCCAGTCGGTCGCGTCGCCGGGCATCCCGGGCAGCAGCAGCAACGAGGCGAAGGCATCGGGGCGCACGGTGGCCAGGCGCACCGCGGCTCGCCCGCCGTTGCTCACCCCTGCCAGATGCACGCGCCCATCGGGCGTCACGATCGATGGGATGGCGTCGACAAACTCGCCCAACAGGGCGGCCGATTCGTGCAGCGTGGCCCCCTCGGGCGGGGCGGGGGAGAGCACGCACCAGCCCCGGGCCTTGGCCGTTGTCTCCCAATAGCGCGTCAGGGCGAGATCGATCATCGTGGGGGTGGAAGCCCCCGGCGCGAGCGCCACCAGCACCGGGACGGGCACGTCGGCCTTGTGCCCGTCGGGCAGCACGGCGGCGTACCGCAGCGTCGCCCCGCTGGGCAGTTTCACCTCGCGCATCTCGCGCGACCCGGGCTGTGCGAACGACACCATCACGCCGAGCAGCCAGACCAGCATCATGTTCATGGGCGCACCGTAGGAACCCCGCGCGGGTGATCAGGGTTTCTCGTAATAGCCTTCGATCGTCGCCGGATCGGGCAGGGGCTCAAGCCCGAGTTCAACCCGGATGAGGTTCTGGGCGGCGAGGGCCTTGAGGCGTTCCTCGCCTTGAAGAATCATGAAACCACCGACTTGCAGGGCGATCATGCGCACGGTGGCGGGGTCGCCCGCCGGGCAGAGCACATGAAGCCACAGGCGCGGGTCGATGTCATCCGGCGGCACGCCGTAGAACGTGAAGACCGTGTCGCCGAAGCGGGCCGCGACCAGGTTGGACGGGACATTGCCCGCGGCGGCCTCGAGCACCTGCGTCTGCCCCTCCGTGTTCATCACCTGAAAGGCCAGCAGGCTCATCCCCTCGATCTTCACCGTGCTGGAGTCGCGATCGAATGTCTCATAGACGAACGCGCTGGGGTCAATCGAGTTCTCGACGATCAGGTGGAACCCGGTCAAGGGCCACGTGTCGTGCACCATGGCATAGTTCTTCAACTCTGAATGAACCAGTGCCGCGTGCGTTTGATTCCGCCTCTCAAGCTGGCTTGCCTGCGGCGATGCATTCCAGAACGACCCGCCACCCGCGGTGCCCGCCGCCTGAGCCTGCTGCAAGACGAAGTACATCCCCACCGAGTAAGCCGCGACGATCACCCCCGCCAGCAGCAGCGGCGGACCCAGCACGGCCATCGACGCCCGCCACCCGCTCACCTTCTGTGCCGTGCGCACCGCGAGCACGGCGCTGACCAGCCACCAGATTGAGAGGATGGACGAGAAATACGCGCCGATGCAGGGGATGCCCGTGAGCGCGTTGGCCCCGGATGAGTACGCGATGGCCTGAATGGTGCGATCGAGCCGGTACTCCGTCTTGCCCGTCAGGCGCAGCACGCCGTGGGTTGCCAGTGACCAGAGCGTGACGACGAGCAGCGTGCTCAAGATGACGATGATGAACCCGACAAAGAACCCGACGATGAGCGCCAGCCCGAAGCTCATCGCGCCGCCCGCCGCCCCCACAAGGGCGCCGATCACCATCGCCCCGCAAAGGATGCCCATGAAGCCGGTCAATCCAAAGACGGCCTGCGAAAAGCAGGCGAACTTCAGCGCGGGGCCCACGCCGCTGTCGGGGGGCGTGAGATCGAGCAGCCGTCCGGGCGAGAGCATCGCCCGCGTGACCGTCCCCCACCACCCGCGCCAGAAACCGATGCGCGGACGCTCGAGCCACGGCATGATCTCGCCGCTGGTCTGCGCCTCGCTCAACCCCTCGACGGGAAGCAGCACCATCTCCTCGAGCGTCACGCCCTGCCCGCATTTCACGCAGGTGAACGCACGCGGCTCGAGCAGCCCGTCCTTGTCCGTGCCGAAATAGTGCTGCGCGCAGTGCGGGCAGCAGAACCGGATCGTTCCGGGACGGAACGAATACTCGCTCGGCGTAAACCCACGCCCGCACTCGGGGCATGTCCGCGAGCGCAGGTTCCACAGCGAGTATTGGCAGCCCTTGCACTTCATCCGGCATCATCTCCAGCCCGCGACCTGGTCGCGGATCACCGAGCGGAACACCCACACCAGCATGAATACCGGATACGCGCACGCGAAGAGCAACCCCACGAGCACGCCCGCCGCCGCGAAGGCCTCCATCGGGAACGGCGTCGGCGGCATCCCGCCCGCCTTCATCGCCTGAAACTGCGACTGCTGGATGAGAAAGCCGTACACGCCCCCCACACCCGACTGCAGGATCGCCAGCACCGCCCAGATCGTGTGCGCTCTCACGCTCCAGCGGCGGCGTTGGACCATGCCGATCCCCGCCGTCAGCAGCAGCACGCCCACCGCCATCCCCGTCACCCCGGCGGCGACTCCCCACGCGAGGTGATCAGACATCCCGGCGAATACCGCCTTGGATTGGTCGTCGGGCATCAGTCCCGTCAGGCCGTTCATCGCGAAGGGCATCACGATCCCCCCGCACCCCTGCAGCGCGCCCAGCAAACCAAACACAATGGAGATCACGCCGATGACCGTCGGCCAGACCGGGCGTGCGGGCTCGATATGCGACACGGTGGGCGGCGCACCCTGTCCGAAGTTGTCATGGCCCTCGTGCGACATGGCACCATACCCCCGCGGGCGAGTCTAACGTCTCGCTGGCCCTGCTGTTCCATGGTCTTCCTCGGAGGCTCCGATGCACCGTTTCGCCGCGCTGGTTTCTTTCGTGCTGTCTTCCACCCTGGGCATAGCACAAGAAACGCCCACACCGCCCACACCGCCCACACCGCCCACACCGCCCACACCGCCCACCGCGCCCGCGGCGCAGGCCGACGCCGCAGAGACGCCCCCCGAGCCCGAACGCCACGCCGTTGAACTCCTCCGGCGCGAGGCCGGACGCGTGATGAGCCAGATGCCCAGCGGCGGGGCACGGCGTTTCCTCATCGCCACCACCTTCCTCCCCGTCGTCGATCCACGCACCATCCACTGGGATAAAGCCGCCCGTCGCGCCCTGACGCCCGACGAGTTCGCCGCCCTGCCCGACAGCGACAAGGCCACCTTCGAAGCCCGCACGCTCGACGACAAGTTTTATTACTACACGCGCTTCGGCACGCCCTTGGCCTATGCCCGCCCCATCGAGATTCTCAGCGTCCAAACCCCCGACCAGCCCAACCCCTTCGCCAAGAAACGACTCTTCGACTTTGGCTATGGCACCATCGGGCACCTGCGACTGCTCGCCAGCCTCGGGGCCGACGTGCACGGCGTCGAGGTCGATCCCGTCCTCCGCGCTCTCTACAGCGCCCCCGAGGACACAGGGATCGTCGAGGCCGCCCCCATCGCCCCCGACACCGTCGAGGGCAAACTCACGCTGCACCATGGCTCCTGGCCCAGCGACGCGACGCTCGCCAAGGCCGTCGGTGAAGGGTTTGATTTCTTCATCTCCAAGAACGTCCTCAAGCGCGGCTACATCCACCCCGCGCAGGAGGTCGACAAGCGCCTGCTCGTCGATCTGGGCGTCGATGACGAAACCTATGTGAAGGCCCTGGCCGCCCTAATGAAACCCGGCGGGCTGGTGCTGATCTACAACCTCTCGCCCGCGCAGAAGCCCGACGCCTACATCCCCTGGGCCGACGGTCGCTGCCCCTTTGATCGCAACCTGCTCGAGAAAACCGGCTTCGAGGTGCTCGCTTACGACGCCGACGACAGCGATGCCGCCCGGAAGATGGGCCAGGCCTTCGAGTGGGACCAGGGCGAGAAGCCCATGGACCTGGCCAAAGACCTCTTCGCGACCTACACGCTGCTGCGCCGGCGCTAGCCGCGCAAGGCGACGTACGCTCAGGGTGACATGGACACCGCCCGGCGCATCCTCGTGGTTACCGGCACGCGCGCCGAGTTCGGCCTGCTCGCGCCGATCATGCGCGCGATCCAGGCCCACGAAGCTCTGCGCCTGATCGTCATCGCCGCGGGTGCGCACCTCATCGCCCCGGCCCTCACGTTGCGCGAGGTCCGCGCCGCCTTCGACATCGCCGACTCCGTCCCCATGCAGATCGCCGGACGCACCGGACGCATGGAAGACGCCCACGCCCTGGGGCGCGGCGTCGCCCGCTTCGCCCGCATCTACGAACGCCTGACCCCCGATGTCGTCCTCGTGCTGGGCGATCGGATCGAGGCCTTCGCGGCGGCCTCGGCCGCGTGCATCGCCGGGATCTGCGTCGCCCACGTCCACGCGGGCGACCGGGCCGAGGGCGTCGCCGACGAGGCCATGCGCCACGCCACCACGAAACTCGCGCACCTCCTCTTCGCCGCCTCGCCCGCCTCGGCCGAGCGACTGCGCCGCATGGGCGAGGACCCCCACCACGTCCACCTCGTCGGCTCGCCCGCGATCGACACCCTCCCCGACATCGCGCCCATGACCCCCGAGGCCTTCGCCGATCTGGGCTCGCCCAGCGCGGTGCTGCTCTTTCACCCCATCGGGCGCGACGACAACGCCGAGAAGGCCGATGCCATCGCCCTCCTCGATGGCCTGCGCGATGAGCGGGTGCTCGCGATCCACCCCAACCACGACCCGGGGCGTGACGGGATCGTCGCCGCCCTCCACGACCGCGCCGTACGCCACCTTCTCCATCTCCCCCGGGCGCAGTTCGTCGCTTTGCTCAAGCGCCTGGCCCTGAACAAGGGCGTGCTGGTGGGCAACTCCTCCGCGGGGCTGATCGAATCCGCCGCCATCCCGCTGGCCACCATCGACGCCGGCCCGCGTCAGGGCGGGCGCGAACGCTGCGCCAATGTCGTCAGCGTCGAGACCATCACGCCCGACGCGATCCGCGCCGCACTCGCCGCCGCCAGCGCGATCGATCTCTCGCGCGTCGCGCACACCTACGGCGACGGGGCCAGCGCGGACCGCATCGCCCGCGTCCTCGCCGCCACCGACCCCCACGACCCGCGCCTCCTCCGCAAGCGCTGCACCTACTAACCCCGCGCCACCTGCCCCACGCCCGCCCGCTCCATGTCTCTCGGGCGAGGGGCCCCGTCCGCGGGCGATCTATCCTCAGGGCATGTTCGAACTCCAGGTCGAGGCCGAGTTCTGCGCCGCCCACACGCTGACCATCGCCGGCACGCCCGAGCCGGTCCACGGGCACAACTTCCGTGTCACTGTCGCCCTTGAGGGCCCCACGCTCGACGCCGACGGCTTGCTTTGCGACTTTCATGCCGTCGAAGCCGCCCTCGCGCAGGTCCTCGCGCCACTCACCAATATCCCCCTCAACTCAGACCCAGCCTTCGCCCGGGTGAACCCGTCGGCGGAGAACCTCGCCGCCCACATCGCCCGAACACTCTCCGAGCGGCTGGCCGTGAGCCTGCCCCCCGGGGGGCGCGTCGCCTGGGTGCGAGTAACCGAGGCCCCCCGGTGTGCGGCGGTCTACCACATGCCCCGATAAAAACACGTTTCAGACGCAATCCGACTGGATCGCGTCGACTTACTCATCGCCCCGTTCCGGGCGTCCGATATCGGCGAATAGAGTGATGCGTGAGCGTCACTCCCAGGGCCACCTCCATGACCACCCCCGCGTCGTCGGCCACGCCGGCGTCGGACATCCCCGACGAGCAGCCGCTGTTCTTCAACCGCGATTTGTCGTGGCTCGAGTTCAACCGGCGGGTGCTGGCCCTGGCGGGCGATGAAGACATCCCTCTGCTCGAGCGCTGCCGCTTCATGGCGATCTTCACGACCAACCTCGACGAGTTCTTCATGAAGCGTGTGGGGCTGATCAAGCGCCAGGTGCACGCCGGGATCGACCAGGTCGCCCCCGACGGCCTGCGTCCACGCCAACAGCTTCAGGCCATCCGCGCCCTGGTCACCGACCTCGAGGTCGAACAGACCCGGGTCTACCAGAAGAGCCTGCTCCCCGCCCTCGCCGCCCAGGGCATCGAGTTCGTCTCGTACAAAGCGCTGACCGCCCGCGAGCGCACCTGGGCCAACGAGTGGTACCGCGTCAACATCTTCCCCGCGCTCACGCCCCTGGCGGTCGATCCCACGCACCGCTTCCCCTTCATCTCGAACCTGTCGGACAACCTCGCCGTCGCGGCGACCTTCCCCGGCGCGACGGACGACGACCGTGTCTACGCCCGCGTCAAGGTCCCGCCCAACATCCGGCGGTTCATCACGCTGCCCACGCGGGGTGATGCACGCCACCGATTCCTGCTCCTGCCCGAGCTTGTTCGCCACAACCTCGCGGGCCTCTTCCCCGGAATGAACCTGCACGCGCAGGTCTTCTTCCGCGTCACGCGGATGGCGGGCATCCAGAAGGATGACCTTGAAACCATCAACATGCTCCAGAGCGTCGAGGACGACCTCAAGGCCCGTCGCTTCGCGCGGGCCGTGCGCCTCGAGATCGAGCCCGACGCCCCGCCGGTGCTGCAGCGCTGGCTGGTCGATAAGCTGAGCCTCGAGCCGCAGGACGTCTATGAGCAGACGGGCGACGCCGAGTACGCGCACCTGGGCGAGCTGTGGAGCCTGGAACGCCCCGATCTGAAGTTCGCGCCCTGGAAGCCGGTCCCGCCGCGTCGACTCTCGCCCGAGGCGGGCGTGACCAAGAGCCCCGCGCAGTTCTTCGCGCAGCTCCGCAAGCACGACGTGCTGGTCCACCACCCCTACGAGAGTTTCAACGCCTCGGCCGAGCGCTTCATCGCCGCCGCCGCCGCCGACCCCGACGTCATCACGATCAAGCAGACGCTCTACCGCACCAGCCCCGATTCGCCCTTTGTCGAAAATCTGGTCCGCGCCGCCGAGAGCGGCAAGCAGGTCGCCTGCCTCGTCGAGGTCCGCGCCCGTTTCGACGAAGGACGCAACGTCCGCTTCGCACGCCAACTCGAGAAAGCCGGCGTGCACGTGGCCTACGGCGTGATGGGCCTCAAGACCCACTGCAAGACCTCGCTCGTCGTCCGGCGTGAATCCAGGGGCCTGCGCTGCTACGCCCACCTGGGCACGGGCAACTATCACCCCAAGACCGCGCAGCTGTACACCGACGTGGGCCTGCTCACCGCCGACCCCGAGATCACCTCGGACCTCGTCACCCTCTTCAACTTCCTCACCGGCCTCAGCGCCGCGCAGAACTACAAGGCCCTGCTCATCGCCCCCTTCAACATGCGCAGCGAGTTCTACGCCCGCATCGCCCGCGAGGCCGATCTCGCCCGGCGCGGGCGCGGCGGATACATCTTCGCCAAGATGAACGCCCTCGAAGACCGCGAGATCACCCAGCGCCTCTACGACGCCAGCCAGGCGGGCGTGCGCATCGACCTGGTCGTCCGCGGGTTCTGCTGCCTGCGCCCGGGCGTGCCGGGCCTGAGCGAGAACATCCGCGTCATGAGCGTCGTGGGCCGCTTCCTCGAACACTCGCGCATCTTCCACTTTGGCGCGGGCCAGCAGGACCCCTGCGACGGCGAGTGGTACATCTCCAGCGCGGACTGGATGTACCGCAACCTCTCCAACCGCGTCGAGGCCGCCGTCCCCGTCCGCGACCCGCAGGCCCGCGCTCGCCTGGCCCAGATCCGCGAGGTGATGCTCGCCGACCGGCGCAACGCCTGGGACCTCAACGCCGAGGGGACCTACGCCCGGCGTACGCCCGCCGCCGACGCGCCCGCCGGTTCGCCCGAGGGCGCTGGCACCTTCGCCGCGCTCATGCAGGCCGCGACGAGGTTGGAATAGATGTCCCTCCCCACACCCCGCAACCGCGCCGAGTGGGTGCTGGCCAACGCCCTGGGCGGCTTCGCGATGGGATCGGCATGCGCCCGCGACGATCGTCGCTATCACGCGCTGCTCGTCGGCGCCACCCAGCCGCCCGTGGGACGCGTCGTTGCGCTCAAAAGCGTCGCCGACCAACTGGTCTTCGACACCCCCGCAACCACGCCGCGCCACGTCCACCTCACCGACTTTGCCTTTGCCAACTGGGGCGAGGCCTTCGCCCCCATGGCCCCGGTCTTCACGCGCGAGGACGATCTCTGCCGCTGGCTCTGGCGCGACCCCGCATCGGGCATCGAGGTCACCCGCGAACTCTGCCTGGCCGACGGCTTCAACGCGGCTCGGCTCACCTACCGCATCAAGGGCGGCACGCCGGGCGTCAGCCTCGAGATCCGCCCGCTCGTGGCGCTGCGCGATTTCCACTGGCTGCTGCGCGAGCGCGACGAACCTTTCCGATTCCGCGTCGAAGCGCCCACGCCGCACCACGCCCGCGTGAACGCGCACGCCCTGCAACTCGACCTCCGCGCCACCGGCGCCACTTTCGCCTCAGAGCCGCATTGGTGGCGGAACATCGAGTATGCCCGCGATATTCAACGCGGCCAGGAGGGCGTCGAAGACCTCTTCTGCCCGGGCGTCTTCGAGGTCGAACTCGCCGACGAAGCCACGCATGTTGAGCTGCTCGCCTGGATGGGGCCCGAGCCGCCCGCGGATCTATCACGACTGGCCCGAGCCGCCCGCCTCGCTCACGCCGCCGCACATCTCCACGCCGCACGGCAGGGTGCTCCCGCGTCGATCTCCGATCTCCCTCAGCAAGCCCTACCCATCCTCATCCGGGCGGCGGATCAGTTTGTCGTCCGACGCCAGGCCCCCGCGGGCCAGCAGCCCGCCTGGCTCTCGAGCGTCATCGCCGGGTATCCCTGGTTCGGCGACTGGGGGCGAGACACGTGCATCTGCTTGCGCGGCTTGCTCCTCAGCACCGGGCGCTTCGCCGAGGCGCTCGACACGCTGCGCGCCTTCGCCCAGCGCCTCCGCCGCGGGCTGATCCCCAACTGCTTCAATGACGGGAGCGGCGAGCCCGAGTACAACACCGTCGATGCCCCGCTCTGGTATGTCATCGCCGCGTGCGAATACCGGCGCGAATCGGACGATCAGGCTGGTTTCACGTCGCACCTGCTCGGACCCTGCCATTCGATCATCGACGCCTACGCCGCCGGCACGGATTACGGGATCCGCCTCGACGACGACGGGCTGATCACCGCGGGCGATGCGGGCACGCAACTCACATGGATGGACGCCAAACGTGACGGCACGGTCTTCACGCCTCGCCACGGCAAGGCCGTCGAGATCAACGCCCTCTGGCACGCCGCCCTCCGCTCGCTCGCGCACGCCGGTTCGCCACGGGCCAAGGCCCTTTCGGCCATGGCCGACCGCACGCGCGATGCCTTCGGCGCGTTCTGGAACGATCGCGACGGGTGCCTCTACGACGTGCTGACCCGCGAGGGCAACGCATTCATTCCCAATGATGACATCCGCCCCAACCAGGTCTTCGCCGTCTCGCTCCCCCACTCGCCCCTCACGCCCGAGCAACAGCGCGGTGTGCTGAGCACCGTGCACGAACGCCTGCTCACGCCCCAGGGCCTGCGCACCCTCGCGCCCGGCAGTGCCCAGTACCGCCCGCGCTTCGAGGGGAACCTCTACGAGCGCGACGGGGCCTACCACAACGGCACGGTCTGGCCCTGGCTGATCGGGCCCTACGCCGAGGGGGTTCTCCGCGCGGGCGAGTTCTCGGACAAAGCCCGGCGCGAGGCGCTGGCGGCGATCGAGCCGCTCCTTCGCCAGATCGTCTCGCCACCCCCGGGCGAACCCGTCGCCACGATCGCCGAGGTGTACGACGCCGAAGCCCCTCGTCGCCCCGACGGCTGCCCGGCGCAGGCCTGGTCGGTGGCGGAGGTGCTCCGCGTTCTGACGCTGGTGTCCCGCCGCGTGTGATGATGATTCCCCTCCCTTGGGGGCGATAACCACGCTCCGGACCCAATCCGTACTTCTCTCTCTGAGACTTGATGAAAGTCCGCCAACGTCGGGGCCGATTCACTGGCATCCCGGGTGCTGCCCGTTGGCATCAGCCGGGACCCGCTCCAAACGGAGGGAGCCGCATGAGCACGGTGACACACGAACGCGAGCAGGTGGTGACGAACGCGATCCGCGAGATCAGCCACATCGCCACCCTTCCCGAGATCACGATGAAGATCGTCGACCTCGTGGAAGACCCCAAGTCGACGGCGCAGGACCTTCACAAGGTCATCAGCAACGACCCGGCGCTCTGCTCGCGCATCCTCAAGGTCGTCAACAGCTCGTTCTACGGGCTGCCCGGCCAGATCGGCTCGATCAACCGCGCCATCGTGATGCTCGGCCTCAACGCCGTCAAAAACATCGCCATCGCCGCCAGCCTCTCCAAGCTCTTCCGCGGCGGCGAACTCACCCCCAACTTCTCGGCGCGGGATCTCTGGACCCACTCCAACGTCACCGCGGCGGCGGCCAAGCTCGTCGCCAACACCCTCAAGCTGGGCCTGGCCGACGAGGCCTACCTCGGCGGGCTGATCCACGACATCGGCCTCATGGTCGAGATGCAGTACGACCGCAACAAGCTCATCGAGGTCTTCCGCCTCGTCGGCGCCGATGCCAAGGGCGTCCCCGCCAACAACATGCTCGAGGCCGAAACCCAGGTCTTCGGCGCCAACCACCAGGAGTTCGGCGCGGGGCTGTGCGAGAAGTGGAAGTTCCCCAAGAGCTTCTCCATCGTCACCGGCTTCCACCACCGCCCGATGGAACTCCCCGCCGAGAACCGCACGCTCGCGTGCATCATCTACGTCGCCGACCGCCTCGCCGCCGAGACGGGTCAGGGCTTCCGCCAGGATCTCATGAACACCGAGATCGACCAGGCCGTCCGCGACCAGCTCAAGCTCAGCGCCGATCGCCTGCCCGAGCTGCGCACGCAGTTGGCCCAGAGCCTCAAGGACGTCACGGGCCTCATGGGCTAACTCAGACTCTCCCGATCCCCCAGCGTCGCGGGCCCTCAACGCTCGCGACGCCGGGATCCTCAGGACTCTCTCTTTCTCCCTCCGGGCGGGGGCATGGAAACGTGCCCCCGCCGTTTTTCATGCGCCGCGCGTACTATCCATCGCCATGGCGCACCACGAGCCGCACAAGAGCCTGATGAACTCGCTGGGCTCCTTCTTCGGGCACATCTGGAAGGGCATCCGCACCGACCCCGCCGCCCCCTCCCCCCCCACACGACGCGTGGTAAAGACCGACACCGAGCACGAGGTCCGCGACACCCCCCAGGGCCGCGTCGTCATCCGGCGCACCACCATCGAGGAAGTCGAGATCCCCAGGCCCGAGCGGCCCCTGCGGCATCCGGATTCTCCGCCCTCCCGCTGACGCGAATCGGCGGCGCCCTATCGTCATCACGACGGCCTCGTAGCTCAGTTGGATAGAGCACCGTGCTTCGAACGCGGGGGTCGCAGGTTCGAATCCTGCCGAGGTCGCTTCTCTCGTCCCACGCCCGTTCACGCATAATCGGCCCGGCCCGCCAGATCTATTCTCGGCCGTTATCCTCAACGAAAGCGTTGATTCCATAGTCTTGATGCGGTAGGTTGGCCTCATGAAGAACCCATGGGTGACCTTTCTTGCCGCCTGCGCACTCACCGCCCCCGCCCTCGCCCAGCCCCTGACGACCGCGTTCGTCTACCAAGGTGAACTCCGCAGCGCGGGCGCACCGATCACCACCCCCCACGACGTGCGGTTCTCTCTCTGGACCGCCCCCGCCGCGGGCTCGCCGATCGGCCCCGTTCTCTGCATCGACAACCTCACGCCCATCGACGGGCGGTTCACCTCGTCGCTCGATTTTGGTGCGGCCTTCGCCGGCCAACGCCTCTACCTCCAGATCGAGGTCAAGGTCGACGTCGGCACCGATTGCAGCGACGCGAGTGGCTTTACCACCCTCGTACCCCGCCAGGAACTTACCGCCGCCCCCTACGCCGCCTACGCCGCCTACGCCGTCGTCGCCGGCTCGGCCCAGTCGAGCACTCAGCTGAACGGGCAGCCCGCGTCCTTCTACACCAACGCCGCCAACCTCAACGCCGGCACCATCCCCGACGCGCGCCTCGCCCCGACCGTCGCACGCACCAATGCCACGCAGACTTTTTCGGGCCAGACCACCTTCTCCAATCCCCTCAACATCTTCGCGGGCACCGGAACTGACCTGACCTCTCTCAACGCCAGCAACATCACCTTCGGCACGCTCGCTACTGCCCGCCTTCCCGCGACAATCGCGCGCACCGATCAGACCAACCTCTTCACAGTCGCTCAGGAAATGTCCACACTCCGCATCAACGCCGCCGGCGCCCTGGCCCCGCTGCATGTCGGCGGCGAGGGCTACTTCACCCAGGCCGTACGCGTCGGGCACACCAACTCGCCCCGCGCCGGCACCATCCGATTCAACCAGACCACCCGGAACTTTGAGGGCTACAACGGCGCCTGGTGGCGCTCGCTCACCGACGACTCCACCGTCCCCCTCCAAATCACCGTCGGCTTCAACACCCCTGGAAGCACCAACTGGTTCGTCCCCTCGGGCGTCGTCTCCATCGGCATCGAAGTCTGGGGTGGCGGCGGCGGCGGGGGCGGCGCGGGAACAAGCCTCATCCAGAACTGCAGCAACCCAGCCGCGACCGGCGGCGGCGGGGGCGGCTCCGGCGGGTACGCCCTGCACATCATGGATGTCACCCCGGGTGACACCCTCACCATCTCCGTCGGCAACGCCGGCAGCGGCGGTCCTTCCAGCGCCAACGGGACAGCGGGGGGCATCTCATCGGTCCGGTTGAACGGCGTCCTGGTCGTCCAGGCCACGGGCGGTAACCCCGGCCTCGCCGGCGCCAATGAAGCCCTCGGTGCCGACAACTGCGCCTCCGGCGCGACCGCAGGAGCCCCTGGAACACCCGGTTCCGGCTCGCTCGCCAACTTTTCAAATGCCTCGGGCAACCCCGGCATCCGAGCCCGCCGGGCGTATAACCTCGGCGGCTGTGGATTGCCTCCTCCCGACATCCGCGCCGGCTGTGGCGGGCAAGGCGGCACTCCCGTCAGCTCCATATCCCCGAGTCCAGACTCCGCCGGCCAGGGCGGTACAGGCGGTCAGTTCGGCACCAGTGCCGGCGCGGGCACGAACGGCAACCCCGGCCGAGTCCGAATCCTCTATTGACCTGACACGGCGTCGCCTTTCTCAACCGTTCCTGATGCTCCGCCGTTACGGGGTGCCCGCCTCGCCTGTGGCACGCCCGATAATCGCACTTGCATACTCGCATCGTGCGTGATTCTGCTCGTGTAATTCGCCAGACGCATTACCATGATCAGACACCACGATCATGGAGCGACCGATGCGCCGCGCTCTCACCCTCGCCGTCCTCACCCTGTCCACATCCGCCCTCGCCCAGCCCCTGACGACCTCGTTCGTCTACCAGGGTGAACTCCGCAGCGCGGGCGCGCCGATCACCACCCCCCACGACGTGCGGTTCTCCCTCTGGGATGCCCCCGCCGCGGGCTCGCAGGTCGGCCCCACGCTCTGCATCGACAACCTGACCCCCATCGACGGTCGCTTCTCGACGCCGCTCAACTTTGGCGCGATCTTCACCGGCCAACGCCTTTACCTCCAGATCGAAACACGATCCGACACGGGCCTGAACTGCGCCAACACCAGCGGCTTCAGCACTCTCGCGCCGCGCCAGGAACTCACGATCACCCCACACGCCGCCTACTCGATCACCTCGGGCACGGCGACCTCTGCCACCAACGCCACCCAACTCAACGGCCAGGCCGCCTCCTTCTACACCAATGCCGCCAATCTCTCCGCCGGCACCATCCCCGACGCACGCCTCGCCTCGACCGTCGCCCGCACCAACATCACACAGACGTTTACCGGTGCGACCACCTTCTCCAACGCCTCCAACTCCTTCACGGGCAATGGCGCGGGGTTGACATCTCTGAACGCCTCGTCCATTCTCAGCGGCACGCTCGCCGACGCACGCCTCTCCTCCAACGTGGCCAATCTCGCCGCGGCCCAGACGTTCACGGGCGTCAAGAACTTCAACGCCGCGCCGGTCTTCAACGCCGCGGGTTCACCCTTCTCCGTCGCCGCCTCGGGCGTGGTGACCAACCTCAACGCGGACCTGCTCGACGGGCAGCACGCCGCCGCCTTCGCGCTCACCTCTCACTCCCACGACGCCGCTGCCATCACCACCGGGGTTTTCGCCGACGCCCGCATCTCCGGGGCGTTCCCTCGGCTGGCGTCCACCAACACGTTCACCAGCCTCCAGAACATCCTGGTCGCCACCAATAACGTCCTCGAGCTTTCCAGTTCCGCCATCTCCGGATCGTGGCTCAACCTTGAGAATACTTCCGCCTCGGGCCGCCGATGGAACCTCATTTCCACCGGCTCGGGCAGCACCGAGGGCGTGGGCAAGTTCCTCATCCGCGACAACTCCAGCAACCTGACCCGCCTGGCCATCGATTCCTCGGGCCGCCTGGGCGTAGGCATGACCTCCCCGGGCGCTCCGCTGGACGTGCAGATCGCCTCGGGCCAGACCCTGCAGTTCCGCCAGGACTCGGGCCTGGTCCCGGGCATCAACGTCAACACGTCCGGCGCCAATGCGGGCGTCATGCGCCTGCGCAACGCGATCGAAGTCTGGCCCAGCGACGACGCCACGCGCGCGGGCCGAGTCGATGTCCGCAACACGAGCGGGACCTCCACCATCGCCCTCAACGGCGCGACCGGCGTCGTCACCGCGCAGGGCATCTCCGGGGAGTACACCGGGACGGGGTCGGGCCTGGCCGTCTACGGCGTGCGCACCGGCAACAACAACCGCGGCTGGTTCGGGGGCTGGAACGAGGGGGGCTGGGCCGAGAGCCCCACCGGCACCGGGTTCGTCGCCAGGACCACCACCGGCTCCTACGCCCTCTACGCCGAGCGAAACCCCGGGACAACGCCCGCCAACGTGAACCGCGGCTGGTTCGGCGGTTCGGGCGAGGGTGCCTGGGCCGAATCCGATCAGGGCAACGGCATCGTCGCGTTGACGCGCGGGCTCAACGCCGCGGCCGTCTATTGCCGCAATGACGCCGGTGGACGCGCCCTTTTCGCCGACGGCGTCGCCGCCGTGCGCGCGCTCGAGATCCTCGGCGGGGCCGATCTCGCCGAGCCCTTCGACATCAGCGGCGACCCACTCCCGGGCATGGTGGTGGCCATCGATCCGAACAACCCCGGCCAACTGCGCATCGCCCACACCCCATACGACACCGCCGTCGCCGGCATCATCTCGGGCGCGAACGGGCTCTCCCCGGGCATGGTGATGCGCGACGACACGAGCACGCTGGCCAACGGCTCACACCCGGTGGCGATGACCGGGCGCGTCTGGTGCTATGTCGACGCCACCCACGCCGAGATCCGGCCGGGCGACCGCCTGACCACGTCGGCGACACCCGGGCACGCGATGCGCGTGCTGGACGAAGCCCGCTCGCCCGGCACCGTCATCGGCAAGGCCATGACCCCGCTCGCCAAGGGAGAAAATGGCCTCGTGCTCGTCCTTGTCAACCTGCAGTAAGGAGAGCCGCCATGAACCGACTCTCTGCTCCGCTCTTGGCACTGCTGCTCGCCACGCCTCTTGTCGCGGCGCAGCACATCCCTCCCCACTCGCTCCCGCCGCCGATCAGCCCGCCGCTGCTGGCCCGCCCGGCGTACGACCCGCACCCGCCCGCGCCGTCAAGCCAGCCGGAATCTGTCCCGGCCACCGAACCCGAAACACCCCCACCCTTCGATCCGCCCGAATCCGGGCTCGAATGCACGCCGGGGCATGTCATCGTCGGGTGCGTGCAGGTCCCCATCTTCCAGGAGCGAGGCCCCTACTCCCAGGCCCCGCGCTGGCCGGGCGTGATTCCCTACGAGTACGACGGCAACGTCACCCAGGCCAGCCGCACGCTCTTCGATGCGGCGATGGCCGAAGTCGAAAGTTATTGCAATGTCGATTTCGTCCCGCGCGAGTGGTTCCACACCTCGTGGCTGCACATCCAGACCTCGAACGCAAGCAACGCACCCATCGGCCTGGGCCCGGGGGAGCGCATCGTCAATATCTCGAACTTCAACATCCACTACACCTCGGTCCACGAACTCTTCCACGTGCTGGGGGTCTACCACGAGCAGTCCCGCACCGACCGCAACACCTTCGTCACCATCAACACCGCGAGCATCTGCCAGGACTGCTGCATGGGCGGGCCGTGCAACAGCCAGTTCGAGATCGAAGCGTCCTCAGGGAGCATCGGCCTCTACAACTTCGATTCCTTCATGCACTACCCGGCCACCGCATTCAGCACCGGCGGCAACACCATCACCGTCCAGCCGGCGTTCGCCGCCATCTGGCAGAACCGCATCGGCCAGCGCTCGCACTGGTCATTCGGCGATCGTTCCACCGCGATCTTCCTGCACCAGCCGGGGTGGGCGAAGATCGCCCAGATCGGCGGCTCCAACGGCCCGGGCACCTGGGCCAACCCCTTCAACAACTTCCCCGACGCCTACAACGCCGCCCCGACGGGGGGCGACGTGATCCTCCGCTCGGGCTACTTCACGGGCCTGGGCCTGCGCACCAAGGCCATGCGTATTCACGCCCCCGACGGGGGCGTCCGCATCGGGCAATAGCAGACTCTCGCAGCCGCTTCCCCCTACACTCCCCCCTATGCCCTTCCACCCTCAAGGCCTCACGTCCCTCAAGCCCTCCGGCAGGGTCAACCCCAACCTCCACGCCCTCGCCCACGGCGGGGGTCCCATCCTCACCAAACGCATACCCTCCTGGCCCTACGCCGACCCCAAAGACCGGCTCATCGTCTCCTATGACGAATACGTCAAAACCGGCGGCTACGTCGGCCTGCGCAAAGCGCTCGCCATGAAGCCCGACGCCGTCACCGAGGAAGTGAAAAAGTCCGTCCTCCGCGGTCGCGGTGGGGCGGGCTTCCCCACCGGTCTCAAGTGGACCTTCCTCCCCAAGCTCGCCACCAACGACCAGGGCCAGGAGGCCGACCCGGGCCAGCGCTACCTCGCCGTCAACGCCGATGAATCCGAGCCGGGCACCTTCAAGGACCGGCTCCTGATGGACTACGACCCTCACCTGCTGCTCGAGGGCATCGCCATCGCCTGCTACGCCTGCCGAATCAAGACCGCCTTTATCTTCATCCGCGGCGAGTACCACCACCAGGCCCACGTCCTCGAGCAAGCCATCGCCGAGGCCTACCAGCACGGCGTCTTCGGGCCCAAAGGCCTTCTCAACGGCGAGAACACCGCACGCGGCGGCTCCTTCAGCGTTGATTGCCACGTCCACCGCGGCGCGGGCGCGTATATCTGCGGCGAAGAGACCGCTCTGCTCGAGGGCCTCGAGGGCAAGCGCGGCTGGCCCCGCATCAAGCCCCCCTTCCCCGCCGTAAAGGGCCTCTTCGGCAAGCCCACCATCATCAACAACGTCGAGACCCTCGCCCACCTCCCCAGCATCATCGAGTTCGGCGCTGACTGGTTCTGCAAGCAGGGCGTCGCCTCCACCCTCCCCGGCAACAACCCGCCCTCCTTCGGCACCAAGCTCATGGGCGTCAGCGGACACGTCGCACGCCCGGGCGTCTATGAGTGCGAACTGGGCATCCCGCTGCGCGTCCTCGTCGAGGAACTCTGCGGCGGGATCCGCAACGGCAAACGATTCAAGGGTGCCATCGCGGGTGGCGTCTCCATGGGCATCCTCGGCCCCGACCAGTACGACGCCGACATGGACTTCGACATCGGCCGCAAGCACAACGTGCTGGGCCTGGGCACCGCGGGCCCGACCATCTTCGACGAAGACACCGACATGGTCGCCGTCGCCCGCAACATCGCCCGCTTCTTCAAGCACGAATCGTGCGGGCAGTGCACGCCCTGCCGCGAGGGCTCGGGCTGGCTCTACCAGTTGCTCGGTCGCATCGAAGAGGGGCACGCCAAGACCCGCGACCTCGATCTCGCCCTCGAGATCGCCACGTCGATGGGCTCGATGCCCGGAACGACGATCTGCGGCTTGGCCGACGGGAACAACTGGGCCGTCCGCACCATCATGAACAAGTACTGGAGCGAGTTCGAGAAGCGCGTCCAGCCCACGCACGTCGCCGTCAAGATGACCGTCGGCGCCAGCGCGAAGGGTTGACCCGTCACAACAACTCGTCCGCCCGGCGCGTGCCCCGCGCGGGCGATCATCGGAGCACGCCGTGTCCCATCCTTACCGTGCCTTGTTCCCCGCGCTGATTCAACCCCCGACCTCGGGGGTTGCCTTCTTCGATAACGCCGGCGGCTCGCAACTGCCCCAGTGCGTCATCGACGCCGCTACGCGCTATCTCACTTTTTCCTATGCCAACACGGGCGGGGCCTACGCCCCCAGCCGCGACGCCGCCGCCACGATCAAACTCGCCCACGAGATCGTCAAACTCTTCCTCAACGCCGCCCCCGCCCTGCACGCGCCGCGCGAACAAACCGCCGGCGAGGTGATCCTGGGCGCTTCCTCTACCGCCCTGTGCCACCTCGTCGCCAACGCCTACGCCGACGCGCGCGACGCGGGCTGGCCCCACGCCAAAGCCCGCGCATCGCGCACCGAGATCATCGTCGCCGCCGCCGGTCACGAGGCCAACATCGGCCCCTGGGCTCGCCTCGCCGCCCGGGGCTACACCATACGTTTCTGGCCCACCGAAAAGACCGCGCAGGGTTTTCGCCCCAGCCTCGACACGCTGCGCACGCTCCTCAACGAGCGCACGCAACTCGTCGCCTTCCCGCACGTCTCCAACATCCTGGGCGAAGTGTGGGACCCGCGCCCCGCGATCGAACTGGCCAAAGCCGCGGGCGCGCGCACGATGGTCGACGGCGTCGCCTACGCCCCCCACGCCGCCCCCGATGTCCGCGCCCTCGCCTGCGACTGGTACGTCTATTCCGCCTACAAGGTCTTCGGCCCGCACATGGGTGCGCTCTTCGGCACGCACGAAGCCCTGGGCGAACTCGAAGGCCCCAACCATTTCTTCATCCCACGCGACGAGATCCCTCGCAAGTGGGAAGTGGGCGGCGCATCGCACGAGGGGTGCGCCATGATCGCCGCCCTGTGGACTTTCGCCTGCCAGGTCACGGGTGAGGACCCCGCCTCGACGCCGCGCCGCGACACCATCGCCAGCGCCATGGCGCAGATGGCCCGCGCCGAGCGTGGCCTGCTCAAGCCCCTGATCGAAGGCCTCGCCGCCCACCCGCGTCTTCGCGTGATCGGCTCGACGGCGAGCGACGAATCCCGCGTCGCCACCATCGGCTTTGTCCACGAATCTCGCCCCGCGCGCGACATCGCCACCCTCGCCAACGAGCAGAACCTGGGCCTGCGCTGGGGGCATTTCTATTCCAAGCGCCTGGTCGATGAACTCGCCCCGCAGTACCGCCTCAACCCCGACGACGGCGTCGTCCGCGTCAGCCTGCTCGGCTACAACTCACGCGACGAGATCGACCGGTTGCTCGAGTTCCTCGCCTCGGCCTGCTGATTCATCGAAGCCGACGCGCAAGCCAGGCAAGATCGAGGGCGACGCACACGACTCCCACCACGGCCGCCGTCGCCACCAACCACGCCGGCGGGGCCAGGAAGGTCAACACAACCCCCACCAGAACCGCCAGCAGGATGACGCCGCCGACGTGAATGTACGACTGATTGTGCACCGGGCGTGCGACAAGCCGACACACATGCCCGCACTCGGGGCACCAGACCACGTCGTTCACCGCCCCCAGGCCTTCGAGCGAATAACCGCACGCTTCACACGGCGCAACGGGCGACGGCTTTCCACCTCTGGATGGGGTCAATGAACTACACCTCGCCCGCCAGCCACTCGGGCAGTGCGTGCACCCGCCCCTGTGCGTCGACGCACGCCAGCGTCGTCGTCGCCGTGATCGCGGGCACGCCGTCGTCCACCGCGTTCCCGTGCCGCTCGACCACGACCACCTCGTACGCATGCACCAGTTTGGCTCGCCCCCCGCCGCTGACCCGTACACGAACCTCCACCATGTCGTCATACAAGATCGGGCGGCGGTACCGGGCCTCGAGTTTCGCAACGACCAGGAAGACCCCCGCGGCTTCGAGCTGGGCGTAACTCACGCCGCACTCGCGCAGCATCTCGGTCCGGGCGATCTCGAGCCAGGCCACGCAGGCCCCGTGGTGGGCCACGTTCATCGGGTCGCACTCGCAATACCGCACCCGCAGGCGCGTCGCGCCCTCGCGGGCGGGCGGGCGCTGGGGCGCCGGGGCCGACAGATGTCTCGCGTGACCCTTCATGACGATCAAGTCTACAGTCTGCGTTCATGCCGACGGGGCAGATCAACCCAGCGCAGATCCAGATCCGCCTGATCACGCCGCAGGACTCGATCCCGGCGATCACGCGCCTGCTTCACCGCGCGTACGCCAAGCAGGTGGCGATGGGCCTGCGCCCGCTCGCGGGCCGACAAGACGACGCGATGACCGCCCAGCGCGCCGCCTGCAGCGAGTGCATCCTCGCGGTCGCCCCCGCCAGCGAAGGCGCCCAGATCCTCGGCGTCATCCTCTTCGAAGAGCAGGAGGCCGCCTCCTTCCCCACCTTCTTCCTGCGCCCCGAGGTCTGCCATTTTGCCCAGTTTGGCGTCGATCCCGATGCCCAGGGCAAGGGCGTGGGTCGCATGCTCCTTCAGGCCGTCGAAGAGCGGGCCATCGCCCGCGGCGCGACCGAACTGGCCTGCTCCATGGCCGAGCCCGACCGCGACCTCTACGACTTCTACATCAAGCGGGGTTACCGCCACGTTGAATACTGGCAATGGCCCTACACCAACTACCGCAGCTGCATCCTGAGCAAAACCCTACCGGCCCGCCAATAAGGCGCAAAATCGACTCAGATCGGGTTCTCTCGAAACCCACGACCCACTATCATCAGGAAGTCCCGGGCGGTCCGCCCCGACCGGGTTGTTTCCGATTTTCTTCAGGAGAGAGACATGCAGAAGTTCATCGCTTGTGGTGCCCTCGCGCTTTGCGCCGGGCTGGCCAACGCCGACATCGTCGCGTACTGGTCCTTCTTTGACACCGTTCCCCCCAGCGGGTCCAACTTCGGCGTCATGCCGATCAACGCCAACCTCGTGCATCACGCCGGCGGCGGGGTCCTCACCACCGACGCCGTATCGAGCCCCAACAACTCCACCGACGGCGACATCCAGCACTTCACCGGCTCGGGCATCAACGTCGAAGCCCCCTTCCCCAACGGGTCGGACATCTCGATGCGCGCGGGCCTGGGCCAGCGCAGCGAGGGCAAGTCGTACTTCTTCCAGCTCAACACCAGCCTCTTCGAGGACATCACCCTCACCTACGCCGAGCGCGTCACCAGCACCGGCCCCGCCAACGTCGCCGTCGCCTACTCGACCGACGGCGTGAACTGGACCGGCGTGGCCAGCGCCAACTACGCCACGACCCGCAACTCGACCTACGCCCTGCGCACGGTCGACCTGACCGCGGTCAATGCGATCGAGAACGCCGCCTCGACCTGGGTCCGCCTCACCTTCACCGGCTTTGGCGCCACGTCGACCACCGGCAACATCCGCATGGACAACATCAAGTTCGACGGCACGCGCATCCCCACGCCGGGCACCTGCGCCCTGGTGGGCATGGGCCTGCTCGCCGCCGCCCGTCGCCGCCGCTAAGAGCCTCGAACAGAATGACCTTCAACGCCTCGTGGGGCGGGCGGCTCGCCTGCCCCTACCCCTTCTACCCGGTCATTCTGTGAGAGGCACCAAGCCGCGACCACAACCAATCTCATCACGCCCGGGGCGCTCACCACGCCCCGGGTTCTTTTTTGTGACGCCCGGTACCATCTCGCTCGAAGGGAGCACGCGACATGCGAGCCGTCATCCAGCGCGTCCGCTCGGCCAGCGTCCGTGTCGACGACGAGGTCATCGCATCCATCGACCGGGGCCTGCTTGTGCTCGTGGGCTTTGAAGCCGCCGACACCGACGCCTGCGTCCCGTGGCTCGCCGACAAACTCGCGCACCTGCGCATTTTCGAGGACGCGCAGGACAAGATGAACTTGGGTGTGGGTGACGTGGGCGGCGCGATCCTGCTCGTTCCCAACTTCACGCTCGCGGGCGAGGCCGCCAAGGGGCGACGCCCCTCCTTCGATCGCGCCCTGCGCCCCGAACAGGCCCAGCCGTTGTTCGATGCCCTCGCGCACGCCGTCCACGCGCTGGACGTGCCCGTCGCCACCGGTCGTTTCCGTGCATCCATGCAGGTATCGCTGGTCAACGACGGGCCCGTGACAATCCTGCTGAATTACCCAGCGTCGTGAATCCCCGCGCTGTGATCCGCCGCGCCCAAATCACCCCGCCCCGGGGCGCACCGTCACCGACACCAGTCGCGCACCGAAGAGCTCCATCGCCTGGCGCACCAGCGGCTCCTGATCCGCGGGTGTGCGAGTCGCCTTCACCGCCTCGGCCTCGCCCGCCTCGGGCGGAGCCGCCTCGGGCGCGGGCGCTTCGATCTCGACCGCGACACTCCGCCCCAGCGCCGAGGCCACCACCGCCAGCAACTCGCGCTCGCTCGCCCGGACCACCGCCCGCAGCGATTCGGGCACACGGATCACCACGCGCTGGGCGTCAAGCCTCACCAGGCTCGAATCACCCAGCACGACGCGCAACCGCCGATACGAGCCCGCCGCCTCGAGGATTCGATCCCACTCGCTGCCCGGCGACGACGCCCGCACCGGCTCGGTCGTCCGCGCCGGCCCGGGCGCAGGGTCCGCTTCCGCGGCGATCAAATCTTCCGACGTTCCCGGCTTCGCCTGGCTCGCTGATCCAATCGACGATCGCAGGGGTACCGGTGCCTGACGCGTCACTTCCACGGCGGGCGGATCGGTTCGATCCACACCCGCCCTCAGCGTTTTTTTACCGGGGCACTCCCCGATGCACCCGCCGCCGCCCGCCCCGCCCCGTGCCCTGCCCCTTGCCCTGTCATGAGCGCCGTCACGTCCGCGAGTTTCTCGGTCATCGCCAGGCGCACGATCAGGGCGTCGAGCAGCGCCCGCGGCATGCTGCTGCTCTTGGCCGACCGCTGCACGTTCTCGCACAGCGCGATCATGTGCACCAGCCCCGCCGCGTCGAACCGCGACGCCCGCGCCGCCTCGGCCTTGCGCGATTCATCCGTCAGGTCCACCAGCGGCGAATCCGCCCCGCACGCCGCCATCACCATCAGATCGCGCAACCGCTCGAGCAGCGATTCGATCACCAGGTCGATCGCGGTCCCCTTCTCGAGCAGTTTCGCCGTCTGTTCGAGCGCGCCCGCCGGCTCGCCGTCGGCCAGCGCGTCGATGAGCCCGCCCACGAGTTCGCGCTCGGGCAGCCCCAGCAGTTCTTCGAGCAGGCCCGCGGTGAGTTTCTTCTGCCCCGCCGCGATCACGCGGTCGAGCAGGCTCAGCGCGTCGCGCATCGATCCGTTGGCCAGGCGCGCGATCCGCGCCAGCAGTTCCGGCTCGGCGGTCAGTTTCTCGTCCTTGACCACCCGCCCCAGATGCTCGGCGATCCGCGTCGAGGCGATGTTGCGGAAATCAAACCGCTGGCAGCGCGACTGGATCGTCGCGGGCACCTTCTGCGTCTCGGTCGTGCAGAGCACGAAGATCACGTGCTCGGGCGGCTCCTCCATCGTCTTGAGCAGCGCGTTGAACGCCGGCGTCGAGAGCATGTGCACTTCGTCGATGATGTAGATCTTCCGCTTGCCCCGCATCGGGCGGTACACGCTGTTGGCGATCAGTTCGCGCGCCTGCTCCACCGAGTTGTTGCTCGCCCCGTCGATCTCGATCACGTCGGTGTCACGTCCGGCCATGATCGCCGCGTCCACCTCGTCCGACCCGCCGTTGATCGCCTTGGCAAAGAGCCGGGCCATGGTCGTCTTGCCCACCCCGCGCGTCCCGCAGAACAGGTAGGCGTGCGCCACCCGCCCCGCCTCGATCGCGTTGGCCAGCGTCCGCGCGATGGCCTCCTGCCCGACCACCTCGTCGAACGTCTGCGATCGATACCGCCGCGCGAGAACCGTGTACGCCATGAGCCGATTCTAGTGCGAATCGCCCCACGCCCCCAGCGTCAAATCCGCGCCCCGCCCACGCGCACCGGCCCGGGGTTCCCCGGCTCTGGCCCCCGGGTCGTCGCGCACGCCCCTCACGCCACGCCGTGGGCGATCGCCCGCCCCTCCGCGCCCATTTCAAAGAAATGCACGCGGGCAAGATCCATGCCGATCGACACGCGATCGCCGGGCGCCACTTGTTCGCCCGCCCGTCCCTCGATCCGCACACCCCCCGCCGCGCACGTGGCGATCACCCCATCGCCAGTCCAGCGCAGGTCTTCGACCACGCCCTCCCACGCCCCATCCCCCGCATGCCCCTTACCCGAAACACGCACGTCCCCGCAGCGCACGCCCAGCGTCACCCGCCGCCCCGCATGTTCGCCCAGCCGCACTGCGGCGTGCGGGGGCACCTCCAGCATGCACCGCTCCGACGCGCGAAAGCACAGCCCGCCGTTGCGCACGATCTCGCCCTCGATCAGGTTCATCCGCGGCGTGCCCACAAACCCCGCCACGAACCGGTTGACGGGTCGCTCGTACACCTCGCGCGGGCGCCCCACCTGTACGACCCGCCCCGCGTGCATCACACCCACGCGATCGCCCAGGGCCAGCGCCTCGGCGTGATCGTGCGTCACGTGGATCGCCGTCACCCCAAGCCGTCGCTGGATCCGGCGAAGTTCCGCCCCCGCCGCCTCGCGCAGGCTCGGATCCAGGCTCGCCAGGGGTTCATCGAGCAAGAGGCATCGCGGCTCGATCGCCATCGCCTTGCCCAGGGCCACGCGCTGACGCTCACCCCCCGACAGCCCCCCCGTGGTTCGTTCGAGCAGCCCCTCGATCCCCAGCGTGAGCACCACCTGACGCAGGCGCTCCTCGATCGCCGACGCCCCCATCCCCGCGAGCTTCAGAGGGAAGGCCATGTTGTCGCGCACGCTCAGGTGTGGATACAAGGCGGCGGCCTGAAAGACCATCGCCACGCCCCGTTCATTGGCGGGCACCGTGCGCATCTCTTTCCCGCCCAGAAGCACCTCCCCGGAATCGGGGGTCTCCAGCCCCGCGATCACGCGCAGCAGCGAGGTCTTGCCGCATCCACTGGGGCCAACAAGGGTCAGGTATTCACACTCGGGCACATCGAGGCAGACCCCGTCGAGGGCCGCAGGCGTGCCCGCGAACGACTTTCGCACGTTGATGAGTGAGATCCCGCCCATGAGCGTGGACTTTACCGGGCCTCGCCGCCCTCTGGATTCACCCGCGTTTGCCCGAACTTGACCCTTGGCGAGAAGTCACACCTGCCCAACGCCGATACCGCTGTGGTTCCACGGTGGAGGACGTTATGGGCCCCTCTGAGAAGACATTCAACCAGGTCAAGTCCATCCTGAACAAACTGGACTCGTCAATTGACCAGTTGCGTCAACGACGGACGGCCCCTTCCGCCCCTGCGTCGACACCGGCCCCGCTCCCGGCCCCGGCACGCCCCGGGACGAACAACAACGGGTTCGGGCGGGCGACCCCCATCCCGCCCCGCAACGACTGACCCGCTACCGTCCCGCGCGTGCGCGAGACGGATCTCCTTCATCACGTCCGTGATACGGCCCGGCGACTCCTCGCCGATCGCCCCGATGTCATCGTCGGCCCCGGCGACGACTGCGCGGTCGTGCGTACGTCTGGCGGCGTGCTCCTTCTCAAGACAGATCAGATCGTGGAGCATCGCCACGTCGCCGCGGGCACGCCCCTCGACATGGTCGCCCGCAAAGCGATCGCGCGCACAGTCTCGGACATCGCCGCGATGGGTGGCACCCCCCGCTACGCCCTTGTGGGGGCCGCGCTGCCGCGCCACTACCCGCAGGCAGACGCCCAACTCCTCGCCGACGCCCTGCACCGCTGGGGCCTGCACTTTGGCTGCCCGGTAGTCGGGGGCGATGTCGCCACCCTCCCGCGCGAGACCGACCCGTTCGTGCTGTGCGTTTCGATCGTGGGCGAGCCCCACCCACGCGGCCCGGTGCTGCGCTCGGGCGCGAAGCCGGGCGACACCCTCTGCGTAACGGGCGCGATCGGCAACTCGTTCCGGTCGGGACGCCACCTCATGTTCGAGCCGCGGGTGGCAGAGGCCGCCTGGCTCGCCTCGACCCTGGGTGATGCGCTGGGGGCGATGATCGACATCTCGGACGGCGTGGGGCTCGACGCCGCCCGCATCGCCCGGGCGAGCAACATCACGATCGAGATTGATGCCCCGCGACTCCCGCTCCACACCGACGCAGGCCCCGCCAGCAAGGCCATCGCCGACGGCGAGGACTACGAACTCCTCTTTACCCTCCGCCCCGATTGCCCCATCCCCGACGCCTGCCCCGCCACCGGCACCCCCATCACACCGATCGGACGGTGCCTGCCCGGCGAACCCGGGGCATGGCTGCTGGACCTTGGCACACGCACCGACGTGTCGAGCCTGGGCTGGGATCACCGCTAAATCACCCTTATCACACGAGATGCCCCACCATCCGCGCGGATTGTCCGAAATCTCCCTCGCCCGATCCAGATGTATAGTATATACTAACTTTTGGCCCGGTGTGGGGCGAAGGGTGCAGATGCAAGGGAGGGTCCGATGGTGAAGCGAATGACGGCGTTGATTCTGACGGGTGTCCTGCTGGCTGTCGGAAATGGCTGCTCCCGCAACCAGGCCATCTTCCAGCCGCTCTGGGTCGGCCCGAGCGTGGGAGACACCATCGGCACCTATGACCGGGTCGAGTTGCTGGTGGCCTATCACAAGTCCGACCTGCATCACCAGCGCCTGTCGGGGATGGTGAAGGAGCGCGACGAGGCCAAGGCCGGCGGCGACCAGGCCCGTGTCGATGAACTCGAACGACAGGGCCAATCCATGCAGGACCGATCCCATCGCCAGTTGGTGGGGAAAGAACCGCTGGACAACATCGCAATGGACTTGGGCGAGGCCCTGCCGCGGGTGGCGGCGAAGGCCGGCGTCTGGAAGATTGTCGACCGCGAAGCGATGGCGACGGGGACGCCTCACGTCGATGTGACGCCGCTGCTGATCGAGCACCTGCCGCCGCGGAAGAACCCGTAAGCACGGGTCGATCGATTTTTCGCCGCGTCGGCGTGTCCCATGAAAAAGGGGCGGGCAAGAAGCCCGCCCCTTTCGCGTGTTTGAATACTGCGTTGTTTAGTTGGCCGAATCGGGGCGGAAGGTGCCGAAGCGCCGCGTACGCCCGCGGGGGCTGATGCGCGAGGGGGCGGCCCCGCCGCGGATCACGCCGTCGCGTTCACCCGCGTCGACCG
>JABWBB010000065.1 GCA_013360675.1 Phycisphaerales bacterium
CCGGCGATGCGCAGGCGTGCACCGGCCTGTCGCGCCGCGGCGATCGCGGCGTCGACCCGCTTGTAGGGCTCGAGCGCGCTGACCACCAGCCAGGTCTCGTCGCGTGCCACCGCGGGGTTGGGCGTGAAGAACGCGGTGCGGACGGGCGGGTGCAGCACGCGCGCCTCGCGCCCGTAGCAGCGTTCGACCTGGGCCTTGGTGTGGGTCGAGTTGGCGATGAACCAGTCGACATGGGCCGCGCTGGCGGCGTCCCACCGGCGCAGGGCCGGGCCGAGCAGGCGCAGGCCCGCGGCGCGGAGCGGGCTGCCCTGTTCGTAATCGCCCGCGCGCGACCAGAGGTAGCGGGCCGGGGCGTGGATGTAGCAGACGTGCGGCACGCCGGGCGGGGCCTTGATCCCCTTCACCGCCGCCGAACTGGTCGAGACGAGCAGATCGATGGGCGACCGAGCGTGCTCGCGGGCGAGTTGCATCGAGAGGTGACGCACACCCATCGGATAAAGGGGGAGGCACCAGCGCCGGAGGCGATGAGCCGCGGGGAGCGAGTTGAGCCACGAAACCGTGTGGGAAACGCGGTCGATGGCGGGCGTGAGGGGGCGGCGATCATCGAACATGACGTAGAGGGTGCTCACGTCGGCCCAGGGTTCGAGGGCGCGAAGGATCGCGTCGAGCACGCCCTCGCCGCCGCGATACCCGCAGAGCCAGTCGTGGGCGATCGCGACGCGGGGGCGCCGGGCGGGACCATCGACGCGGAGGGGTTGGGCGGACTGGGGACGTACCATCGGGCTCCTGATGCCGCCGACCGGATCAAACCTCTTCGGGCTGGATTATCGCGTGGAGGCGGCCCGCATGCCCGCCCCCTGCCCGATCATCGATATCCACGCCCACATCAACGGTCGACGGGCGGCGTTGATCTACAAGGAGGCGGCGGAGTTGTACGGCGTGTCGCGGGTCTACACCCAGGTGCGCCTGAGCGAGGCCCCGGTCGTGCGCGACGCCCTGGGCGACTTTGCCCGCTTTGTCGCCTTCCCCGATTTCCGCGCCCAGGACCGGACCCACGCTATGACGAAGGGCTATCTCGACGACATCCGCGCCTTTCGCGAAGAGCACGACGCTCGGATCGTCAAGCTCTGGAACGCCCCGCGCCTGCGCGATTTCTTCCGCGGGCCCGGGGCGGCGGACATCGTCGAGTTCGACGGGGCCTGGCGCGTGAAGCAGGCCGAACTGGCCATGCGCCTGGGCATGATGTTCATGGTGCACGTGGCCGACCCCGACACGTGGTTCCGCACGACCTACGCCGACGCAAGCCTCTACGGCGCGAAGCGCGACCACTACCGAGGGCTCGAGGTCATGCTCGATCGGTTCCCGGCCCCGTGGATCGCGGCCCACATGGGCGGCTGGCCTGAAGACCTCGATTTTCTGGACGGGTTGATGGAGCGGCACGCGAACCTGTACCTGGACACGTCGGCGACGAAGTGGATGGTGCGGGAACTCTCGGCCCACCCGCGCGAGCGGGTGGTGCGGTTCTTTGCGCGCTGGCGCGGGCGGATCCTCTTCGGGTCGGACATCGTGACGCTCGATGAGCACACGGGGGCTGAAAGGCCGGCCGACGTGCGCGCGAGCGCGATGGCGGACCTGGCGAGCAGCCCCGAGGCGGCGTTTGATCTCTATGCGAGCCGCTATTACGCGCTGCGCAGGCTCTTCGAGACCGACGGGGTGGGACCCAGTCCGATCGCGGACCCGGATCTAGCGATGACCGATGCCGTGCGTTTTAATGCTTACTCAAGCCCTATTTTGCGTGGAATTGGACTGTCAGAACCCACGCTGAAATCGCTGTATCACGCTGCCGTACAAGCGGTTGAAATCGTTGATGGATAAACGACCCCTTAATGGGTTGAATACTCTTAGTTCTTCATCCCCTTGACTGGGGGTTGCCCGGGCCACACAATATAGGCATGAGCACGAAGGGACCTCAAGCGGCCCCGGGCGTGCCGCCTTCATTACCGGCGGTGTGGCGCGGCCTGACGACGGAGCCAGGGACGAGTGTTTTCGTGGTCACCCACGAGGGACAGATTCTTTACGCCAACCCGCAGGCCGCCCGGATCTTCCTGGGGAAACCCAGCGGGCACGGGGCGATGATCGGCGTCAATGTCAGCGACCTGTTCCCGCAGGCCTGGGTCGATGAACGGCTTGCCCTCCTCGATACGATCCAGCGCGATGGGGGGCACCAGATCGTGCGGACGATCTGGCGTGGATACCAGGTGTTCAGCTGCATCCATGGGATCGAAACCGCCACGCCAACAAAGGGGCGGCGGTACGACCGGTTCATCATCATCTCGCGCCGGTGTCGACAGATCCCGAGCATGGGTCGGGCACGCCCCAGCCCGGTGCAGTACATCGAGTCGAAGGTGGCGTCGCTCGGGCCGCTCGACTCGCTGTCGGAGCGCGAGATCGAGGTGCTCGCGCTGATCGCCCAGGGGTTGAGCGCCAAGGAGATCGCGGCCCGGCTGCACCGATCGGTGCGCACGATCGAGGGGCACCGCCTGATGATCGGCCGGAAGCTGAAGACCGATGACCGCGTGCAGCTGGCCGAGATGGCGTTCCGCGCCGGGCTCAACACACGCGACGCGGATCGCATCCGCCTCAAGCCATTTCAATCGGATACTCAACGACCATGAACACACCCCACGAGGCGCGCCCACCGGCGCCGGATGAGAATCACGACTCGATGCAGGCGGCGTGGGGGTGCTTGGTCTCCGCGCCGGGCACGTGCGTCTATCTGCAGGACGCCAGCGGAACGTTCCTGTACGCCAACGCACAGCTGAGCGAAGTGCTCTTCGGCGCCCAGGGGCGCGACCGTGACATCACGGGCTGTGGCGCGCACGAGGTGCTCCCCGAGGTGCTGGCCCGTGAATGCGATCGGCGGCGTGAGACGGCGCGGCGCACGGGAAAGCCGGTGCTCGCGCGCCTTCTCTGGAAGGGACAGCAATACCAGCTCTGGACGACGCTCGTGCCGCCCGAGTCTCCCGACGAACAACTGACCTATCTCACCATTGCACGCGTCGTGGAGGGCGATCTCGCCGCTCTGAACAGCACCGATGAGATCCAGGAATCACAGTTCGTGTCGCTGGGCGACCTCGACGTGCTCTCGCCGGGCGAACTCGAGGTGCTCGCGCTGCTGGGGCAGGGCCTCAGCGCCAAGGAGATCGCCAAGGTGCTGGGGCGCTCGGCCAGAACGATCGAGGGCCGCCGCGCCGCGATCGGGCACAAACTCGATATCAACGATCGCGTGACGCTGGCGCAGATCGCCCAGCGCGCGGGGCTGACCCTGCGCGACGCCTCGCGCGAGCGCATCTGTGACGTTGGGCCCACGCCCCCCGCGCCCTGAACCGCGCCGCGGGCGGCTTACTTCACGCAGTGATAGACGAACGCGGGCGGAAGGTTCCGCCACACGCGGCGCACCGCGCGGATCTCGCTGAAATGGCGCTCCATCAGGCGGCGGAACTTCTTCGCCGCCGGGAGGCTGTCGGCGAAATAGGTGATCTGCGAGAAGATGCCCCCCGGTTTGAGGGCGGCGACCGCCTCGGTCAGCATCGGCTCGCGCACCTCTTCGGGGAAGATCAGCCAGGGCAGGGCCGACACGATGATGTCGAGTTTCTCGACGCCCTCGCCCCGCATGATCGTGCGGATGTTGCGGGCGTCGTCCTCGTGCAGCGTCACCTGGGGGAAGCGGGCCCGGAACGCCGCGGCCATCACGTCGTTGCGCTCGATGGCGAAGTAGACCGCGTCGGGGTTGATGCGTTCGAGGATCGACGGGGTGATCGCCCCCGTGCCCGGCCCAAACTCGGCCACCGACATCGCCGTCTCGAGCCCGATCCCGTCGGTCATGGCGGCGGCGACCTGCTTCGAACAGGGGAAGCACGTGCCCAGCAGCCGGGGCGAGCGGAAGAACTCGCGGAAGAAGGTGAACGTGCGATTCCCGGGGATCTCGCGCCCGCTCGGCTGCATGGCGTGCACGGGCTTGGCGCGGGGCGTATCGGTGCGGAGCGTGGTCATGGCGTGCGTGATCCAGTGTGCGGAAGAATCAAAGCCGGAACGGGTTCCCGCGCGGACGCCAAGGCCCGGGCGAAATCCATGGCCGGCTTCGCCGCCGACCCCTCAGGAACGCACACAATAGCACGAGATGTCGCGATCCGGGATCGGTCCACCGCCTCACGCGTACGGTTTTCATGAGGGTGACTCGATCAATCATCCCTCTTCATTGGGAAACTGATCGATCGCGTTGCCGATCTCACCCCCCTGCGCGGGGTGCGTTCCCGAGGGACGCCCCCTTACCGCCGCCTTCGCAGCACCACCCCCGCCAGCCCCAGCAGCGCGAGCGCACCGGGCGCGGGGATCTGCGGCGTGGGGTAGTCAATCCAATCAAACCCCGTGTCCGATGTACCCGCCCCCACGTTCGTGTTCGCCCAGAACTCGACCCGGTGGATCCCCACGCCCGAGATCGAGATGATCGTGAACGTCGTGCCCGTGAAGGTCTGGGCGGTGACGAGGGTGTTGGCCAGGTCGTAGGCCCGCATGTCGACGGCGTCGAAGTCACCCCCGCCGTCGCCCCAGCGGGCGGTGATGGTGCCGTTGACCACCGCGGGCGTCACGCCGTCGCTCGGGTCGACGAAGGTGACGAAGATGGGGGCGTTGTACCACCCGCCGTTGGCCGGGGGCGAGAAGGGCTCGCACCCCTGGATGCCCCACACGGTCGGCATCAGTTCTGTGAACGTGACGGCGGGATGATTGAGCGACGAGAACGTCACCCCGTGCGACATGCCCAGTTGGTTCGTCACCGCGGTATAGGGGGCCAGTTCCGTCCCCTGCACGATGATGCCAAGGGCGTTGGCGCTCATTGCGAGCGCGGCGGTGACGCTAAGTACGGTGCGCATGTCTCTCTCCTGCCGCTCCTACACGGCTCACCGAGTCTACCTGCTTTTCTGCCGGGTACAAGGCGATCAGGCCCCGGCTCGGCTCGAACCTGGTCGGAGTTCCTTGGCAGGGCTGATAATTGCGCGTTTCGAAGGCGTTTTAGTCCACGACGTGGGTCAACCAGATCCCAAGCCCGATCACCAGCCCCAGGGTCAGACGGATCACGCCTCCCAGCAGCATCAGGTTCGGCGTGATCACGAGGCGAGCCAGCCAACGCCCCGTTGCCCCTGGGGCCAGCAGGAACGCCGCCCCGAACAGGATCAGCCACCAGCCCAGCAGCGTGGTGACGAGCGACCACCCGCCCCAGACGTTGTGAGCAGCGGCGATCACCAGCCCGAACATCAGCGCGTAGAGCCCCGCGAGGATGGGCGTCGCCGAGTGACGCAGCAGCGGCACGAACGTTGTCGCCCAGGCCCGGCGATGGAGCAGTTGGCTCAGGCCCACCACAAGGAGGAGGAATCCGAGCGCGGCATCGATGAGTTGATGGGTGTTCATGCGTGGGCTCTATTCACAAGATGATGAATGCAGATCGGCGGTTGCGTGATTGAGGGTATGAACGCAAAGACTCCCGGCTTGGCAAGCCGGGAGTCGGGGAACGAGTTACCCCGATGTGAATCTACTTCTTGGGCGGGTTGTTGCCCCGCCCGCCGCCCGATTTTTGTCCTTCATTCGTGCTGGGCCACTGCGGGTTGTTGCCCGAACCGCCTTTCCCTCCTTGATTGCCTCCACCCGTTCCGCCGCCCTTGCCCTGATTGCCCTGGTTTGCAGTCATGCAATTCACTCCTTGTGATTCGTGGCCACCGATGCAACGAGCCTCAATGACCACGCCAGCAGATTGGACGCCTGTGTCTCTCCCGTGTTTCAAATTGCGGTTGTGCGTAAAATACTGGCAGAACACGCATTGCAAATTGACTAATGCCTGAGTTCATGGGGAATAAAAAACCCCGGGCAGAAGGCCCGGGGTTTCGCGTTTTCAGGGGTTCACCAACTCAACACGTCAGCGTTGGGTTGAATTAATAATCATCCCCGTGGTCGTGGTCGTGACCCGCGGGCTTCTTCTTTTCCTTGATCTCGACGATTGCTGCCTCGGTGGTCAGCAGCAGTGCCGCGATGCTCGCCGCGTTCTGCAGGGCGACGCGTTCGACCTTGGTGGGGACGATGACGCCCATCTTGATCATGTCGCCGAACTCGTGGGTCAGCGCGTTGTAGCCGAAGTTGGTCTCGCTCGAGCGCTCGACCTCGTTGGCGATGACGCTGCCGTCGAGCCCGCAGTTGGCCGCGATCTGCTTGATCGGGGCCGACAGGGCGCGATAGACGATGTCGAGCCCGGCCTTCTCATCGCCCTCGGACTTCTTGCGGAGCTTGTCGATGGCGCGGCGCGCCCGCAGCACGGCGACGCCGCCGCCGGGCAGGATGCCCTCTTCGACCGCTGCACGGCAGGCGTGCAGCGCGTCCTCGACGCGGGCCTTCTTCTCCTTCATCTCGACCTCGGTCGCGGCGCCGACGTTGATCTGTGCCACGCCGCCGGCCAGCTTGGCCAGGCGCTCTTCGAGCTTCTCGCGGTCGTAGTCGCTGGTCGTGATCTCGACCTGGTGCCGGATCTGCTCGATGCGACCCTTGATCTCGTTGGTCGTGCCCGCGCCCTCGATGATCGTCGTGTTGTCCTTGTCGATCGTCACCTTCTTGGCGCGGCCGAGGTCGGAGAGTTCGGCCTTCTCGAGGTCGAGGCCCAGTTCCTCCATGATCGCCTTGCCACCCGTGAGGATCGCGATGTCCTCGAGCATGGCCTTGCGACGATCGCCAAAGCCCGGGGCCTTGACGGCGGCGATCTTGAGCACGCCGCGCAGTTTGTTCACCACCAGCGTGGCCAGGGCCTCACCCTCGATGTCTTCGGCGATGATGAGCAGCGAAGCGCCCGCCTCGGCGATCTTGCCCAGGATGGGCAGCAGGTCCTTGGCGTTGGTGATCTTCTTCTCGTGGATGAGGATGTAGGGGTTGGTCAGGTCGCACTCCATCGTCGCCGCGTTGGTGACGAAGTGGGGCGAGAGGTAGCCCTTGTCGAACTGCATGCCCTCGACGAGTTCGACCTCGGTCGTGAGCGACTTGCCCTCTTCGACGGTGATCACGCCGTCCTTGCCGACCTTGTCCATCGCGGTGGCGATGATCTTGCCGATCTCGGCGTCCTGGTTGGCCGAGCAGGTGCCCACCTGGGCGATCTCGCGGCTGCTGTCGACCTTCTTCGACATCGAGGCGAGCTCGGCGACGATGGCGCTGACGGCCTGATCGATGCCGCGCTTCACCAGGTTGGGGTTCGCGCCGGCGGTGATGACCTTGAGGCCTTCGGCGTAGATGGCCTCGGCGTAGATCGTGGCGGTGGTGGTGCCGTCGCCCGCGTCCTTCGAGGCCTTCGAGGCGACTTCCTTGACCATCTGGGCGCCGAGGTTCTCGTACTGATCCTCGAGTTCCACTTCCTTGGCGACGGTCACGCCGTCCTTGGTGACGGTCGGCGCGCCGAACGACTTCTCAAGGACGACCACGCGCCCCGAGGGGCCCAGGGTGACCTTGACGGCGTGGGCGAGTTTCTGCACGCCGCGCAGGATGCGCTCGCGGGCGTCGTTGTTGTACGCAATGGACTTGGCTGGCATGGTCGTGACTCCGGTTTCGTTCGGGCGGGCCGATCGCAGCGACCACGCCGGTTGTTTCCTACTTCTCCACCGCGACGGGGGCCATCCCCCACGCGGCACACTCAGGCTTTCAGGCCGATGCGCATCCAGGCCACGCGATCGGCATCAATGACATAAACGGCCTTGCCGTCGGTCACCTTGACGAGGTGGTCCGCCTCGTCGGGGATCAGCATCGCCCGCTTGACCTCGAGGCTGGCCAGGCCCGGGACGGGGGACGGCACATCGGCAAAGGCCAGGACCAGGTCCCGCTCGCCGTTGAGTTCCGTCAGGGCTTGTCGCAACTGCGAAGAGGTCATGCGTGGTTCCGTCGCCGCGCCGCGCGATGGGTGCGGGCGTGCGTGGGTGGGCGGTTAGTCGATGACGGCGAGGATGTCGTCCTCGGACATGATGAGGAGCTCGACGCCGTCGAGTTTCACCTCGGTGCCCGAGTAGGACGAGAAGATGACCTTGTCGCCGGCCTTGATGGTGAGGGGGATGCGCTCGCCCGTGTCGGTGTTGAGCGCGCCCGAGCCGACGGCGGTGACGACGCCGGTCTTGGGCTTGTCCTTGCTCGACTCGGGCAGATAGATGCCCGACTCGGTCTTGGACTGCGCCTCGTCACGCTTGACGAGGATCTTGTCGTGCAGGGGGCGAAGGACGGGCTTGGCGGACTTGCTCATGTTCGTATCTCCGGACTCTGTGAGTCAACCAACGATCAAAAACCGTGTGAATCAGGCGATGCCCGGCCAGCGGCCCTTGTAGAACCGGGCCAGGCAACGCCGCAGGACGTCGAGAATCATGTTCAGGTCGCCCGTGGTCTCGGGACGGTCGACCACCGCGAACGCGCCCAGGCGCAGCGCCGCGGCGATATCACGGGCGTCATCACGCGCCGAGCGAGACCGCTTCACCGCCACCACCGGCGGGGGCTCGTCCAGACGGGCCAGCAGTTCGAGCAGGCGCGGCCCCCCCTCGGCAAACTCGGGGGCCGCATCGAACGAGCGGGCCTTATCGAGCGGCAGGGCCAGGTCGACCAGGGCGATGTGCACCCGGTTGGCCTGGATGACGTTGGAGGCCTCGCGCCCCGTCGACGCCGTCAGCGACCGGATGCCCATGGGCTGCAGCAGGGTCGGCAGGCGGCTGATCAGGGGGTCGGGCTGCCAGCCGGCATAGGAAAGGAGCAGATTGAGGCGCGCGCCACCCCCGCCGGGTGTGCCCCCGCTGGGGCCGGTTTCAGGGTCGGGATGGAAGCGCACGTTGACCATCTCGCCATTACCCAAGGCAAGGCCCGTGCCGATCGCCGCGGGTCAGGAATGCGGGCCCACGCCCCCCCGCTGCTGCCACGCCCGCGAGCGCGGGGCGGGAACGTGCCAAATCGGCAGAGGCCCCGCCTCCGGGCCCGCGGCTCGGGATGACCTGCAGATCCCCTCGGGTTGGCAAGGGTTCGGGAGTACACTGCCCCCATGGACGCAGGGCACATCATGCTGGGGGTTGGGCTTGTCGGGGTCGGCGGGGTCGCCGTTTGGGCCTTGATCGGTCGCGCGGGGTTGCAGGCG
>JABWBB010000027.1 GCA_013360675.1 Phycisphaerales bacterium
GTGGGCCTGGTCGCCGACCAGTCCGGGGGCGACCGGGGGATCTTCGTCCCCTACTTCGGGCGGCTGACCTCGACGTACAAGTCGATCGGCCTGCTCGCCATGCAGACGGGGGCGACGCTCGTCTGCGGCATGGCGCGGCGCCTCAAGCCCGGCGAGCGCGTCCCCGACAACGCCCTGGCCGCCCCCCACCCAAGCGACGGCACACGCGCGGGCGACACGGGGTTCTCGAGCCTGCGCTACGTGGTGGAGCTGACCGACGTCTTCGGGCCCGCCGACTGGGAGAGCCAGCCCGACCCGCTCTATTACCTGACGGCACGCTACCGGCGAGCGATCGAGACGATGGTGCGCACCGCGCCGGAACAGTTCTTCTGGATGCACCGTATCTGGCGGAGCCGCCCGGCGCACGAACGCCAGGGCAAGCCCTTCCCGGCGGGGCTGCGCGAGAAGATCGCCGCCCTGCCCTGGATGACGCCCGAGGGGGTCGCGGCGATCGAGGCCACCAGCGCCCGCGACGCAAGCCTGCTGGCCAAGGGTCATCTCAGCGTGTAATACGGTTGCGTGGAGTGGGCCCGGGCGGTTCAATGGATGAGGAAGGACGCAGAACCATGACCAGCGGACGCCTTGAAGACGTGAAAGTGCTGATCGTCGACGATGATCACGACGTGCTCGAATCGATGGATGCGGCGTTCCAGGCCGAGGGGGCACTGACGCAGGTGGCCACCGACGGGAACGAAGCCGTCCGCATCTGCCAGGAAGAGGTGCCCGACCTCGTGGTGCTGGACATGATGCTGCCGCGGCGATCGGGGTTCCTGGTGCTCGAGAAGATCAAGGGATACGAGGACGCGCCGGCGGTCATCATGGTGACGGCGAACGAGGGGAAGCGTCACCAGGCCTATGCCGAGGCGCTGGGGGCGGATCGGTACATGCAGAAGCCCGTGCCGCTCGCCGCGCTGCTGGATGCCGCCGTCGAGATCATGGACGAACTCGACGCCGAGGCGGGCGAGGACGATGACGAGGAGGATGACGTTGGCTAAGCGGCGGCAGGTGGTGCTGATGAAGCCGGGCAAGCCCGGCGAGATGCCCCCGCTGGGCTCGCAGCGCGAGTTTCGCGCGTGCATGGCCAACTACAACACGGCGGGGGACGGCTCGCCCCCCAAGGGCCTGGGCACCGAGTTTCTCTATGGGCCGGGGCTGGTGATCGAGATCGCGACGGCGGCGGACGATGTGAAGCAGGCGATCGTGACGCTGCAGGACGAGGACGTGGCGTTCCCGGTTTTAAGCCGCGTGTGCAAGGAGCAGGGCTGGTCGCTGATGGACATGGAGACGGGACGGGTGTTTAAGTAAGGACACCCGCGGGCATTCCGGTTCGTTGGGGCCGTCTCATAGCCACCTATTTATCAATGAAATCGCGTTCGGAGACACCACCAACAAGGTGCATGAACGCATTCGTATTGCCGCCGTGGTGTCCATAGGGGGAGGAAAGGGGATTACCGTCGCCATCGCCCGGGCCGTACTGCTGTGCCATGCGATACCCCGCGACTTGTTCGGCGTGACCATCCACGCAGCCGCCCGCGGCGAAGGGCGACGAAGTGTACCGCGTTGATTCCCAGTAACACTCATCGCTGATGAGGACCTTGGCGCCCGGAAACACGACATCATGCAGGCGTGTCGATCGGAACTGGATGGGTGGGACCATTCGAGTTATGGACCGCCAATACGCTGGGTCCGCGAGAAAGACGCACGGGTAAAGGTAGTCCCACGACACGCCGGGCGACTCCGCACGGAACGGGCTCACAAAGCCCTCGCGTGAGCCGGTGCTGTTGTAGTACCCGTCGGAGAGCGCGAGCGCCCAGTTGTGGAATGCGCCGAAGTAGTATGTATTCCAAACGCGTCCGCTCGGGTCCACGAGCGGCGTCGAGAGGCCCGGCTCGGGGCGCGTGAAATAAGGAAACTGCTCGGCGTAATCGTTCGTGTAGAGCAGGAAGATCCCGGCATGCTGGCGCAGATTGTTGAGGGTGGCACTGACCCGCCCGGATCGTCGCACGTGGCTCAAGACCGGGAGCAGGATCGCCACGATCACGGCGATAACCGCGATGACCGCGAGCGTCTCGACGAGCGTGAAGCCCCGGATGTCGGGCGCGTTTCCGCGCGGGACGTTTTCCATTAGCGCTCTTCGGCGGCCTGTCCACAACACGAGCACAGGCGGCACGGCGAGCAGAGCATTCTTGCCTACCACCCACACCGCGTCGTTCTGAAACTCCATCCGACGAAACAGCAAGCCGAAACATGCACAACCAGGAGGGGCACCGTCATGGGCTTCGATGATGAACGCAAGAGAAAATACTACAAACAACACCAGCATACATAGCGCCACAGCTGTACGGCGCGCTGGGAAGCAGACATACGCCGCACACAGCGTGATTTCGATGATCGGCAGACCAAGTACAACACTAAATCTCGTCGGGGCGTTCGAGAGTAGGGACCAACTCGAGAGTTGATTGTCAAACTCTGCGAGGTCAACAAGCTTAGCAAATCCTGCAATGCCGATGGCGGCGGCGGTCAGGAAACAGAGTTTCTGCAATTGCCTCTCCAATGACCTTCCTTAGTTGCAGCCCTGATATGGCGCCACCAATCGAGAGGGTGTGCATAGCCATGTTTCGGTTGCACCTTGCTTGCACGCGCCGTTGACGCAAATACGATTTTCCCATTTACATTCTTTTGTTGGATCATGTTGAATCGTGGTTTTATAGCCGGGCGATCCGATATCGACGTAGCTGATCGTCGGGTTTGAAAGAATGACGTCTACGCACGTCGTGCCGCCACATGGAGTCGTGCCGGGTGAATTAGCGGTCACGCTACAGCAACTTCTGGTTGTGTCCACGTAGCAATATACACCAGCCCATGTCAGTGCACCCATCAATGACACAACGCCCACAACAACAAGTCCTGTATACATGTGTTTCATGCGTGCTCCTTTGTACGTTGGACGGTTACTTTCCAGCGATTCGTCCGCATCCACACGGCACAGATCAGTATCGCAAGCGACACACCGATCGCCCACCCGGCCCACCGGAGTTGGCGGCGTGCCTTGACCTGGGGCGTCTCTTCGACCGGGACTTGTGTCAATCCGTCGGGGCTGTGTATGACGGCGGTTGGTTCACCGCTCCGAAGATCGACCAGCGAGAGGGGTGTCGTAATCGCGGCGGCCGATACGCTCTCGCCGGATGAGGATTCCGCGAGAAGCGGGTCGGGCTTCCCGGGCGTCGGCGTTTGCGCAACCGCAACAACGCGATCCTTCGTGGGCGTGGTGATGTCCTTTAGAACGTGTATCCAGCGGTAGCCGCTGTCGCTGACCAGCGTGATGCGGCCCGCGGTCCAGAAGCCGTCACGATCACGCCAGTCGCTGTACTCGGCTCGCGTGCCGGGGGACGTCACCGAATGAACGACGCCACGCCCGGCCGCCGCGTCCCAACTGCCCTCGGCGGTATAGGTCACGGGCGGTTCGCCCACCGTCGCGATCGCTTTCCACTTCGAGCCTGAATAGTCCGTGACTTTCCATCGGCGCGTGAGGGGTGGCAGTTCGGCGAGACCGCCGGTGAGGAACCCGAGCACGTCGCTCAGATACTCAAATCTCAGGTCGGGATAATCCCGGCCTTTGGGCGGCTGGCTCGCGTTTACGAGTGTGACCTCGGTTTTGTACCACATCCACGAATCGCCGTCGAAGCCGCCGCTGTGCCAGTTCGTGGGGTCCTGGCCCCGCTCGTCCTTGGCGATGCGCCAGCGACCGTTCCCCGCGACGAGAAATCGCCGCGAATCGATGCCCTTTTCCGCCGCGTCGCGCACCTGCTGCTGGCGCCCACGGAGCGGGTGATCGGGATACGCGGAGAGATCGCGCGACAGATCCCGGGCCGTCTCTGCGTCGAGCGGGATGCGCATGTTCACGCCCCAACTCGCCTCGATAGCCAGCGAGCCGCCGATCTGCTCGCCGAGTGAACTCCGTTCGTCCACCCATGCCTGCACCGCCTGGATCGTCTGCGCGGCGACCACTTGGCAACAACTCCCAATGGCGGCCATGCAGGCAACCAAGGAGAGAATCGAAGTTCGTAGAGCGAACTGATTCATGGTTTCAAGTTACTTTACCCCCCCCCCCCCCAGGACGCAAGTCGGCATGACTGAATTGTGCGTAATTATCTTCTGCAATGCCCCTGTTTGGGGGGTGCATAAGATCCCGCATGCCGCTGTACGACTACGAGATTCTCGACGCGAAGGGGGAGGGGACGGGGAAGACCTTCGAGGTGTTCCAGTCGATGAAGGACGCCCCGCTGACGAAGCACCCCGAGACGGGCGAGCCCTGCCGGCGGGCGATCTCGGCCCCGGCGATCGCGGGGAAGTGGTCGGACCTCAAGGGCAAGAGCGCCCTCTCGAACCAGAACCTCGAGCGCATGGGGTTCACCAAGTATGAGCGCAAGGGCAAGGGTTACATGGAGCGCGTCGCCGGCAAGGAGGGCCCGCGCCAGATCAGCGCGGAGGATTGAGCGGAGCGAAGAGGCGGCGAGCAGTGCAAAGCAAAGATACTGCTCTTGACTCAACGATCCGTGCCGCGGATTCCGTTACGGGTTGAGATGACGATGCTGCGCGGGCCTTGGGCTGGTTGGGGCACGATGGGCTCGGGCGGGGTGTCGCTCGCGAGTTGGGCCGCGCTCCCGTCGCCGAACGCCGCGACGACGTGCTGGTGTCGCTTGCCGTTCATGTAGAGGGAGAAATCGAGGAAGAGGCCCTTTCGATCGGGGTAGGTCGTTTCGTCCCACCGCACACCCCGCAGCAGGGCGGCGTCGAGTGTGGGCGATTGTGCGATGGGGTCGGTGAAGGCCGCCGGGTCCGCCGCCGCGGTTGCGGTCATGTAGTAGACGCTGTAGTGGAGCCCGATGGATTCTTCCGCCGGGGTGGCCTCGCGCTGTGTGCGGGGGGGCCAGATGGCGAGGTTGATGAGCGCCTCGTCGTCGGGGCCGACCGCGGCGAGCCAGAAGCCCATGTGGGCACGGAAGTATCCCTCCATGACGGTGGCTCCGCGGATGCGCACCGGACCCGCGACTCCGTCGAGCGGTTCGTAATGCGGGAAGTAGCCCCTGTACGCCTGCCCATACATCTCGACCGACGCGACGATCTGTTTCTGTGCGGAGAGGCTCTTCACGACGGCGGACGATGATCGTGTCCGTGCGAGCATCGGCAGAGTGATGGCCAGAACCGTGATGATGACGGCGATAGTCACGAGCGTTTCGATCAGTGTGAAGCCGAGGGAGCCCGACCTCGTGGGTGTTCCGTTTCCACTATCTATTGTCTTTGGTTTGATCATTGATGGCTGACCGAGCGTCAGAAGCAGAGCCATACCAAAGAGACCGTTGCGAGCCGCATCCGACCACGCCTGAGCAGTGTTTCCTGGGGCAAGCAACCGCCCCAAACAGCCGCAAGGCGGGGCGCTGACTCCGGTAAACCGTGCGATCAATACCAGCCCCAAAAACAAATACACGCCTGCTCCGACACCCCGAATCATGCGGTTTGGCGACAGCACCAGCATGGCCCCAAGCACGGTTTCTGTCATAATGAGCAGATAGGCGCCCAAGGTGCCCGTCAATGGACCAACTTCAATAAGGGGGCGTAGTGTAAATGCGATGGCACCAATCGTCGGGGCTGGCGATTCTAACTTCATGACAACCGCAACGAGCATGACAAGCCCGGCCACGAACGAGACCAGCCTCGCCGCACGCCAGGCGTTCATACCCCACCCATGTTGATCTGCACGCCGAGTTCGGTGTGCGGGATGGTCCATTGCATGATCCACCAACGCCGCGTCTGTGGGTCCATCGCCAGGCTCATGGTGAGCGGTTGGACTTTTCCATCATGCGTGCGCACCACCCATGCGATCTCGATGAACGACGTGCCCGGTCTGAGCAGGCGGGCCTCGACTTCGGGCGGCGGGAACCACACCGGCCACCCCAAGGTGATCGTGCCACCTCTCCACAGCCCCACACGGCTCCCCGGCGCGCCGGGTTCGGTCGTCATGATCGGCGAGGCCACCGCACGCCGGCCCGGTCCGCCCTTGGCGTATCCCAGCCCCTCCGCCGACTTCCACGCGAGCAGGATCATGCCGTCCGCGGCTTGCGCAACCTCCACGACCCGTCCACTCGGCTCGATGACGTTGTTCCAGTAGAGCCGCCACAGATCGGTCGTGTCGTGTTCGTCATCGCGCAGTGCGCGGCCCGCGCCGCTCTCGATCGCATCGCGATAGGCCGGATCTTGCCGCAGTCGCTCCGCGGGAAAAAACCTGTACCCCGCGTCCGTGCGCCAGGCGGTATAGCGGTCGTAGTTCTTGTCGATAAACCGTACGTGCATCATCGCGGCGGCGTGCGCCATCGCCGCTTCGGCATCTGTCTTTGAAAGCCCTGCCCGTGACAGGTCTGCGGCCGCGGCTTCCACCGCGTGCGCCGACTCAAACGCACGAACCGAGTCCGCGGGCTTCAATGTACCCATGTGATGTCGAAGAAACTCGTTCGCCTTGAACGCAAGATCGGCATACGCGGGGTCGGCCCCCTGGCTCGTCGTCTTCGAGTGAACCGCGAACGGCCACAGTCTCCAGCCCGCCACCGCCCCGGCAGCACAGACTAAGCCGACGATCAGCCACGTCTTCAGTTGACCTGACATGCGCCCCCCATTTCGTCGTGATACGACATGTCGGGTATACCGCTCAAACACTGTCGGGTATGCATGCCGATGCACGCCATTCCGCCCTATCGCGGCCTTGATGGCCTTTCCGTACAATCGGGGGAGTTGTTCAACGGCTCGCCCCGGATGCCACGTCTGTGCTCACGGATGGAAATTGGCTATCTGCTGTGGCCTTAATCGCGGGCACAACGCCATCAATGTAAAGAGCATCGCCGCGGTGTGCGTGCTCACGTGGATCGCATCGAAGGGCGTGAGCAACAGCATCCCGAGCAGCGCGAAGCCGGGAGACGCGTCGTAGTCGCCCGGCCCGTCGCCCGACGGCAGGAACAGCCCCGCGCGCAGCGCGAGCCACACGCTCGCCAGCGCGAGCAGGGTGCCCACCAGCCCCACGCTCAGCAGCAGTTGCAGCAGCGCGTTGTGGGCGTGGGCGTGGTCGGCGGCGTTGAACCGCTCATACGCCGCGGCGTCGCGCTTGTCGTGATGGTCGCGCACCCAGGCGGGGAATGACCCCACGCCGTGCCCGACCAGCGGCTTCTGCAGGAAGGCCTCCCACCCCCACTGCGTCATGATGATCCGCAGGCCCGTGTCGGAATCGAAATCGCGGTGCTCGATGGCGCGGGCGACTTCTTCCCTTGCCTGCGCGACGCGGGCCGTGACCTTGCTTCCTAGCGCGAGCCAGAACCCGCCCGCGGCGACGACCGCCGCGAGCGTGCCCAGGATGAGCGCCCTGCGTGAGGCGGCGCGCACGATGGCGGCGATCACCACGATAGCGATGAGGCCCGCCGCCGCTATCCAGGCCCCGCGCGTGCCCGTGGCGAGCAGGCCCGTGAGGGTGACGACGCTCGCCCCCGCCGCCAGCCAACGAACCCATCCCCGCCCCATCAGGGCAACGGGGAGATGCAAGCCCAACGCCGCGACGAGGAGTTCGCCCCCGATCACGGGCGTGAGCCAGGCGGCGTTGCGCCCGAAGATCATCTTGGATTGGATCGCGGCGATCTCATATCGATGCCCGAGCGCGTTGAGGAGTTGCCCGGTGTTGAGGATAAGGAACGAGATAACCAAGCCCGCGATGAGCGTGCGCCGCCAGGGCATCACGGGCCAGAAGGCCAGGACGAGGAGAGCGAAGCGCATCGCGCCCAACTGATCGAGCCCGAGGCGCGGGTCATGTGACCAGAGAAGCGACAACGCCGACCACGCGGCCAGCAGCAGCAGCGACCAGAAGAGCGGCTGGCGCAAGGCGAACGGGTGCACGCCCCAGACCAGGAGCATGCCGACCGGGAAGGCCACGAGCACCGGGGCCATGGCGATCTCCATGACGCTGACGGGCAGGCAGAGGCAGCCGCAGGCGAAGAGACCCAGCAGGATGTGAAGCCGCTCGGCCCACGGGCGGCGTGCGTGCTGGCGATCGAAGGCGGCCTGGATGAGGGCCGGATCGGGGTTGAAGAAGCGGCGGATCACGCCGGGCATCATGCGTGTTTGGTGTCATGAGAGCAAGATCGTGCGTGATGTTTGGGATTAAATAGGGTGCGATGAAACCCGAACCGATAGAATGGGTACAACGTCGATAGATAGAGGCGCGCCCAGTGCGCGCCCGGAGGTGGCCCCATGGGCGATATCAAGCGCGTGATCCGGTCGGCGGCGTGGCGTCTGTGGGTCGGCTCGCTGCTGACGGCGGTGGTCGCGCTCGCGGCGGCGGCGCTCGTCGGCGTCACCCTTGCGCGCGTGACCGAGCGCACCTTCGGCCTCACCATGGCCTGGAGCGAGATCGCCCTGGGCGCGCTCGCGCTGGTTGTCATCGGGGCGGTGGTCTTCAGCGTGATCAAGCGTCGGCGCCAGGGCGCCGTCGCCCGCGTGCTCGACGAGCGCGCCGGGCTGCGCGAGAGCCTGAGCACCGCGCTGAGCGTCGAACAATCGCAAGACCCGTGGGCGAAAGTCGTCGTCGAGACGGCGACGTATAAGGCCAAGACGCTGCGCGTGCGCGATGCCATCCCCATCGAGGCGCCGCGGTTCTGGCCTGCGCCCATCGCGGCGGGGGTGGTGCTCGCGCTGGTCTGGTTTGCGTACCCCTCGATGGATCTCTTCGGGAAGGACGCCGCCCGCAAGGCGCAGACGGCCCAGGAGCAGGAACTGACGCAGGTGAAGGCCGAGATCCAGGCGGACCAGAAGAAACTGGCCGACCTGATCGCGCGGGCGAAGGTCGAGTTCAACGAAGACAGGGCCCCCGAGGGAAGCGAGGGCGAGCGCCCCAGCGAGCAGGACGTGGAATCGCTGCGTCGCCAGGCGGTCAAGCAGTTGACGAACCTGGCTGAGCAGATCCAGCAGCAGCGCGAGGGGGAGAAGTCGGGCGACCTGGCCGCGTTGCGCGAGGCGATGCAGAAGCTCAAGCAGCCCGGGCCGGGCCCGCTGGACGAGATGCACCGGGCGCTGTCGCGGGGTGATTTCCAGAAGGCCCGCGAGCAGATGGAGCAGATCGCCAAGCAGATGGGCGACGGGTCGATGTCGCCCGAGCAGAAGGCGCAGTTGGAGAAGCAGCTCGAGAACCTGTCCAAGCAGCTCGACAGCCTGGCCAAGACCCAGGAAGACATGGCGAAGAAACTCGAGAAGGCGGGGCTCGACAAGCAGACCGCCGAGGACCTCGCCAAGAAGGCCAGCGACCCCGAGGCGCTCAAGAAGGCGCTCGAGAAACTCGAGAACATGAGCGCCGAGCAGAAGCAGCAGCTGATGGAGATGATGAAGTCGGCGTGCAAAGCCGGGCAGCAGTGCAGCAACATGGCCGAGGCGATGGGCCAGATGGCCAAGGGCATGAGTCAGGAAGGGCTGTCGGAAGAAGGCATGGAAGGGCTCGACGCGCTCGAGAGCGAACTGAGCGAGATGGAGATGCTCGAGTCGGACCTCGACGCCATGGACGCCGCACTCAAGGAATGCAAGTCGCAACTGGCCAAGCTGGGCGACTGCCTGGGCGGGTCGTGCAGCGGCGATGGCAATGGCGAGGGTGGCGGCATGGGCACCTGGCGGCCGGGCCAGAGCAACAAGTTCGGAAGCGGCTCGGGCGGGCCGGGACGCGGCAACGGCGGGATGGGCCCGGAAGAGGAGCCCATCGACTTCCAGCAGGAAAAGAAGAAGGCCCAGGGCCAGACCCGCGCGGGGCCCATCATCGGCCAGCGTCTCGTCTACGCCGAGCAGGTGCGCGGCGAATCGAGCGTCGAGATGAGCCAGACCGTGCAAGCCGCGAGCGAGGCGGCGGCGGACGCGATCGAGGGGATGCAGGTCCCCCGCGAACTGCACGCGGCGGTGAAACACTACTTCGGACGCCTCGACGCCTCGGTTAAGGCCGAGAAGGGCGTGGCCCCTCCACTCCCCGCGCCGCCAGCAAAGGACGGCGAGAAGAAGACCGAAGAGAAGAAATAGGGCGTGATGAAGGCGAACGATTCAACCACACCCGTCGCGCGAATGCGGCGGGTGTTGGCTTTTTTGAGGAAGCCGTGGTGCGGGGGCGTGGCGCTGGCATTCCTCGCGGCCAGCACGGTACTGGTGCTGTATGTACCAAAGCCGGTGAATCACCATTCGGTTGTTGGGGACTACTTCAACCATGTCGCTCGGCCACTCTACAGCGCGTGGGGCCTGGATCTGGTCGTCGAACTGCGTCCTGAAGGCGCGGTGTTTTCCGATCCGTTGAGCAGGAGTTGGGACGGGCTTGAGGCCAGAACGCGGGATGCAACTCATCCTGTGTACTTTGTGTCGAGTAATCACAGCATCCATGCCACGGGGTTTTGGATACCCTGGCGACGGATCGAATGCTGGACGATTGTGTGTGAACCCCTCGTACCGATACAGAACCCAACGACGCTGATGCTCGCGAGAGAGGCGTTTGTTGATGATGCAGCACGCTCTAGTCGCGAGCCGTTGCCGCCCGAGTTAGGGCGGCAAGACGTTCGTCGTGAAACGGTGTATTGGGCTGGTTTTGCACTGAATGTCTCTACCCTCTTCGCCGCGGCGGTGTTCCTTTGGTCGCTCAGCGGCGTGCCCGCGTGGTGGCGCGAGCGGCGCGCACGCATCGCCGCGATGAAACAGGTCTGCGCCGGGTGCGGATATTCCCTTGCGGGGCTGGGCGATGCGCCGACCTGCCCGGAGTGCGGGCGGGCGCACTCTGCGTGACCTTCTCGATCGCGAGTTTGATACTCGGGTCGGGTGCTCGGGTCGGGTGCTCGGGCCGTGTGCCACCACCCGACGCGTCTTCGCGGCGCGTGGTGTCCGCCACGTGAAATGCGATGGCGTTCACGCATCGCACGACGCGCGGGCGGCGGACCGCCCGCGGGTCGTGGCACCCAGACTGAAAACAAACAGTGTTCCGTTATCAAGACGAGTGAACACGCCGCCGCCATCCGCTGGCCGGGCTCGCCCCCATCGAGGGCGTGGTCACGTGCCCGGAATGCGGTCGGGCGCACCCTGCGTGACCTTGTCGATCGCGCGTCGGGCGATCAGGCTCACGATGATGACGATCGCCAGCGTCACCGCGATCGACGCGGCCCAGACCCACGCGGGGGTCGCCTGCTCGAGTGAGTCTTTCGTGAGCGATTGGCTCACCCCGGCGCCGATCACCACCGCCAACGCCGTGCGCGGGGCCATTCCCAGCATCGTGCCCAGCGTGTAGGGGACCCACGGCACCTTGACGCTCGCCATCACGAGGTTGGTCAGCGCGAAGGGCGAGTTGGGCGCAACCCGCAGCAGCGCGACCATGCCCAGCGTCTTGCGAAAACTGTGCGGGGCGGCGGTCGACCCCGCGGGCGGGCCGGCCAGCGCGTCGCGCACGGCTTTCCATTTGGGTCGCTCGGCGATGAGCTGCTCGACCCGGTCGCCGCTGGCCCGGCGCGAGATCGCGTAGCCGATGATCGCGCCGCCGGCGAACCCCGCCAGGGCCGCGGGCACGCCGATCGCCCACCCAAAGGCCCACCCCCCCAGCGCGGACTGGGCATAGGTCGGCAGGACGGCCAGACCGGCGAGGGTGGCGAAGGCGGTGACATAGAGCAGCACGCCGGCAAACTCGTGCGATCTGAGCCAGGGCCCGATCTCGGTGGTGGCCATGAGAGTAAAGAGGACCAGCGAGCCCAGAGGTGGGAGGAAGAGCGCCCCCAGGGCCAGAGGGCCCGCGGGTCCCAGTCGCGAGAAGAAGCGAGACGCCCGAGCCGCGGGGCTGGGGGAGGTGGCCTGCGCGGGCGGCGGCGGATTTTGGCCGGAGGGTTGGCTGGGGGTTTGGGTCAACGCGGGAAGGGTAGAAGGCCCCGGGGTGTTCGGGGTGGGAGGGAGGTTCCGGGGGCTCGAGGCGTGGCAAGATGGGAAAAGTCGCTGATTGAGTTCCCTAGGATGGCCGAAAGAGTGAAACCGGCGGGGCATGGGCCGCGCTGTTGTATGGGATCTACACGGGTACCCGAACCGGGAGCGGTGCTGACATGACGAGCGTGACCAGGCGTGCGTTTGTGACGGGGATCACCGGGCAGGACGGGTCGTACCTGGCCGAGTTTCTGCTGAGCAAGGGGTACGAGGTGCACGGGCTGATCCGTCGCTCGTCGAGCTTCAACACGCAGCGGATCGAATCGATCTACCAGGACCCGCACCTGCCCCACGCGCGGATGAAGCTGCACTTTGGCGACCTGTGCGACAGCAACAGCCTGTCGGACCTGATGCGCAAGGTGCGCCCGCACGAGGTGTACAACCTGGGCGCGCAGAGCCACGTCCGCGTGAGCTTCGACATGCCGATCTATACCGCCGACACGGTGGCGATGGGCGCGCTGCGCCTGCTCGACGCGGTGCGCGAGTTCCAGCAGGAATCGGGGCAGCAGGTGCGGTTCTATCAGGCCTCGTCGTCGGAGCAGTACGGCAAGGTGATGGAGACGCCCCAGAAGGAGACGACGCCCTTCTACCCGCGCAGCCCCTACGCCTGCGCGAAGATGATGGCGCACTGGGCCACGGTCAACTACCGCGAGTCGTACAACCTGCACGCCTCGTGCGGCATTCTGTTCAACCACGAGAGCCCGCGCCGCGGCGAGACGTTCGTCACGCGCAAGATCACCCGCGCGGTGGGGCGGATCAAGATGGGCCTGCAGGACAAGGTCTTCCTGGGCAACCTCGACAGCAAGCGCGACTGGGGCTTCGCGGGGGATTACGTCAAGGCGATGTGGATGATGCTCCAGCAGGACAAGCCCGATGATTACGTGATCTCGACGGGCAAGACCTACAGCGTGCGCGAGTTCTGCGAGATGGCCTTCTCGCACGCGGGGCTCGACCACAAGGACTTCGTCGCCTTCGACGCGCGCTACCTGCGCCCGGCCGAGGTGGACCTGCTGCTGGGCGACTGCTCCAAGGCCAAGGCCAAGCTGGGCTGGGAGCCGACGACCGACATCAAGGGCCTGGTGGCGATGATGGTCGATCACGACATGGAGGCGGCGCGTCGCGAGAAGACGCTGCGCGACGCCGGCCACGCCGTGCACAACCGCGCGTCGCACGACTGATCGATCGAGAAAGCGTTCATGCACGCCCGCGGCGCCCGGGCCCTGGGCCTGGCGTGCATGCGTGCTATTGGCCCATCGGGGCGCTCGCGCGCAGGGGCGAGGCATCAAGCCAGATCAGCGCGTGGCTGCCCGTGCCCATGGTGCGGGTGTGGAAGGCGTTGGCGCGAAGCTCGCCGCCCACGAAGGCCTGATCGAGGCGCCAGATGGGCGTATCGGCGGGCCAGGTGGCGGCGTAGCCGGCGCCCGCGGCGCGATACGCATCGGTCATCCCCCCCACCAGCGTGCGCAGCGAGGCCGAGGAGGCGGGGATGTTGAAATCACCCATGATGATGTCGGGGGCGGGGAAGCCGGCGCGGGGCTCGCCCTTGCCGTAGGTCCCGTCCTCGCGCCGCACCATCGTGTAACCCTTCCAGGCGCGGACGGCGCTGGCGGCTTCTTCGGTGACATCGGCGCGGTGCAGGCTGAGATCGCTGGGGAGGTCGATCACCCAGACCACCAGCGGGCGGCCGAGGTTGGCCATGGGGGTGCCCTGGACATCAACGAGCATGTACATCGCGCGGCCGGGGTCGCGGGATTCGCGCACGCCATCGGCAGCCCGCGGGTCGAGGCCGGCCCCCTGCGAGACGCCCAGAATGGTCGAGGCGTATTCGAGGACCGGGATGCGCGCCGAGACGTTGAAGATATCGGAGCGGAGGTTGGAGACCTGCTCGGGGCTGGTCCAGTTCTGGAACTCGTTGATGGGCTTCCAGCCCCCGCCGCCGACGACGATCAGGATGTCGCTCTTGAGGGCGTGGGCGTTGTCGAGCCAGCCATCGCTGGGGATGCCGCCCAGGTTCCAGAAGGCGATGCGCAGGTCGGAAGGTGACTTGTCGATGGCGGGGGGCGAGACGAAGAACCGGTGTTCGTAGGCCATGCCCCAGAGGGTGACGCCCAGCCACCAGGCGGCGGCGATCCATCGCAGGCGCGGCAGGCGCCCCTTGTGCAGCACGTCGGGCTGCGCCTGCGACCCGCGGGCCAGGACCGTCAGCGCCCACGAGGCGGCGAGCATCGACGCGACGACACAGACCACGCCCACCGTGGGGATCCACGAGAGGAGTTGGGTGAGATAGAAGGTGTCGGTGAAGAGGCGTCCGATGGTCCAAGCCAGAAGAATGAGCAGCGAGGCCCCGCGCAGGATCGCGCTGGCCAGCGAGAAGAGACGTCGGAGGGCTTTATTCATCGCGTCGCCTTGCTGGAATCAGAGGGGCAGGAGCAGCAGCCGTCGGGCCCAGGGTCGCACGCGGGCGGGGAGGACATCGACCGCCTCGCCCAGGTGCGAGGGTACCACCACGCGGGCGGTCAAACCAAAGAGAACGCTGAAGAGCGTGCCGGAGAGGGCGACCCGCACCCAGGCGGGCAGGGAGGCGAAGTAGGCATCGTCGGCCCAGATCGCCGCCCCCGCGGCCATCAGGGCGATGATCCACCCGGGCATGATGGCGGCCAGGGTCGCGCCAAACCCAACGCCAATGGAACGCAGGACGGCGAGCGTGTAGATCAGCCCGGCGATGGCGGTGACGACGCCCGAGATCAGCGTGATGCCCACGACCGTGCCCGTGACATAAGCCCCGATCCCCGCCGAGGTGAGCGTGAGGATGCACAGGGCCGTGAGCGAGAGGGCCCACTGGCGGAAGAGCCCGCGCGACTGCTGCGAGGCCTGGGGCACGGCAAGGATGATGTAGATGGGGAACGCCGCTGAGGAGATGATTGTGGGCCAGATCGCCTCGAGCCATTTGTCGTGCCAGATGAAGACGAGCAGCGCGGGCGCGACGGCGGCCAGGCCCAGGCTGAACGGGGCGGCCAGCAGCATGGTCTGGCGCAGCGCCTTGCGGACGGCGAGTTGCTTGCGGGCGGGATCGTCGGCGATTTTGCTGAAGGCGGGGAAGAGGACGTAGTTGATGTTGTTGCCCAGCACCACGCCCACCTGCGCGACGATCTGGAAGGCAAAGAAATAGACGCCCACGATCTCCTTGGCGACGAAGACACCGATGACGATGCTCGTGCCGATGTTGAACGCGGCGAGCGAGCCCGCGCCGAGCATCACCCACGACGTGCGGGCGAGCATGGAGGGCCAGAGTTTGATGTTGGGCCTGCGACGCCAGGGCTGCTCGCGCGTCAGCAGGCAGGGGATGAGAAACTCGAGCATGGCGGCGGGGATCATGGGGATGACGAACGAACGCGCCCCAAAACCGAACCATGCCAGCAGGATTGAGCCCACATAACGCACGAACCCGCCCGCGGCGCCCGCGGCGCTGTAGGCGGCAAAGCGCATGTCGATCTGGAGCTTGGCCGTCAGCGTGCTGCCCAGCGCACCGATGGGCTGCGAGATGGCCAGCAGATAAAGCAGGATGGCGACCTCGGGCTCGCCCGAGCGGGCGGCGGCGATGGGACCGGCGGCGAGCAGCAGCAGACCCGTGATCAGTGAGAACGTCGCCCCCATCCAGAAGACGGGCCCGGCGAGGGTTTCATATTCCTTTTGTCGCTGGATGAGGAGTTGGCGCACGCCCCCATCGCGCAGCACGGTGAGGACGGCGGCGATGGACATCGCCATGCCGTAGAGACCGAAGTCGGCCTTAGTGAGCAGATGCCCCAGGGCGATCTGGGCAAAGAGCGAGACCACGCGCATCACGATCGAGTTGGCGATCATCCACACCGACCCACCCACCACCGACTTGGTGAGGCTCGCCGGCGTGCCCGGGCCCGGGGTTGGCGCGGGGGGCGGGTTGGGGGAGAGGCTGGTCATGGGCCTGAAGGCCCTCTATCGGCTGTGGGCGCGCCCGGACCCGACCGCAGACGCAATAAACCGTTGGCCATGCGACGCAACGGCGATGGGAGCAGATTGACCGACTCGATCACTTGGTCGACGACGACAAGGCGGACGAGGGCGGCAAACCCGAGCGTGAAAATCGCGCCCCCCAAGAGGCAGCGGACGAGCGCGGGCCAGTGCGTCATGAACCAGGCATCGGCGACGAGGGCAAGACCCGCCGCGATGCTCGCCATGGCCCAGGCGGGGGCGATCGCGCCCAGGACATCGCGCAGGCCGATGCTCAGGGGTCGCAGCGCCCAGGCGGTGTAGAGGATGCTCGCCAGGGCCATGGCCACGCTCGACGCCGCGGCGATGGGAAGCGGGTCGGGGCTCAGGGCCGCGGCGATTCCTGCGCCGGCGAATGTGACCAGGGCGACAACGTTCACGCCCAGGCCCCAGGCGCGGAAGTCGGAGCGCGATTGCTGGACGGCGACGGGGATCGCGCTGGCAACGTTGATGGGGTAGACCAGGGCCATGACGATGACCGCGTGGGCGGCCTGGGCCCACTTGCCCCCCCAGACCAGCGACTCGAAGGGGATGATGATCGCGGCCATCGCGGCGCACATGGGCGAGGCCAGGAGCATCGACTGGCGCAGGGCGCGGAGAGTGGCGCGGCGTTTGCGCTCGGGCTCGCCAAGCAGGCGCGTGAAGGCGGGGAAGAGCACCTGCGCCAGGCTCGCGCCCAGCACGATGCCGATCTGCGTGACGAGTTGCTGCGCGAAGAAATAGACGCCCACGACCCCCGACGGCACCAGCACGCCCAGAACCACGGGCACGCCGCTGTTGATGGCGGCGATCCCCGCCGAGCCGACGACGGCCCAGGCGCTCACCCGCAGCAGGCCTCGCCACTGATGAAGGCGGGGCCCGGAAAACCACGGGTGATCGCGGGTGAGGGCCCAGGCCCAGGCCCACTCGATGAAGGCCATGGGAATAAGAGGGAGAACGAAACTCAGCGCGCCAAAGCCCCGCCACGCGAGCACCACCGCCCCGCCAAAGCGCACCAGGGCGAGCGTGGATTGGATGGCGGTGATCGCGCCAAAGCGCAGGTCGATCTGAAGGCGAGCGCTGAGGATCGATCCAGGCACGCTCAGCGGCTGGACAAGGGCGATGATCAGCAGGAGCGTGGCGACGTCTGAATCCGCGCCCGCGGCGAGGGGCGCCGTCAGCGCGAGCAGAGCCCCGGTGCCGACGGCGAAGGCGATCGCGATCCAGAAGACCGGGGCGAGGAGTTGAGCGTGTTCCTTGGGGCGCGAGATGAGCAGTTGGCGCGCGCCTCCGTCGCGCAGCACGGTGAGCACGCTCGAGACACCGATAGCGATGGCGAAGACGCCAAAGTCGTGATCGCTGAGGAGCAGTCCCAGGACGATCTGGGCGGCGAGGCCCATGCCGCGCGAGAAGACCGCGCCCATCGCTGCCCACGACGAGCCGCGGAAGACGGCGGGGGCGAGGGCCTGGGGAGAGTTCTCGGTCGTGGGTCGCACAGGTCGCAAGCCTAGCGACTCCGGCGGGCGGGGCGGCCCGGTACGATCGACGCGACGAACCCCATGGTCACCCCCACGCCCATCTCCTTTGGTCAGGTCGCGATGCTCTGCGAGGGGCCCGAGGTGTATGGCATCGGGACCGTGCTCCGGCTGTACGCCCAGGCCGCCCCTGAAGTTCTCTTCGTCTGCGCCGAGGAGGGAGCCTTTGCCGCGTGGCTGCGCGAGCGCGGGTTGCGGTACATGGTGCTCAATCGGCGGTTAAAAATGGACGCTCAGCGTTCGAGCCTGGCCTTTTTGCCGCGGGTGGCGCGGGGGCTGGCCCACACGCGGAAGACCGCGGCGATCCTGGCGCCTCAACTCGAGCGCGAGGGGATCCGCGTGGTGCACACGCACTGGCTCGAGCAGCAGGTGGTGGCGATGTGGCTGCGGGGTCGCGGGTTTCGCAGCGTCTGGCACCTGCACAACACCACCAGCCGCACACGGATGATGGGGCTTGGCCTGCGCCTGAACCACCTGCTGGCGCGGCGCGGTGCTGATGCGCTGATTCCCGTCAGCGCGTTCATCGCCGGGCCCTGGCGGACCAGCGGGGTGCCGATCCAGGTGGTGCGCAACGCGGCGACGCGGGTCTTTGATGCGCCCAACACGCTCGCGCCGACCCCGATCCGATGCGTGATCGCGGGCGCGCTGGATCAGCGCAAGGGGCACCACCTCGCCGTCGAGGGCGTGATCGCGGCCCGGGCGCAGGGCGTGGACGTGCGCCTGGACCTGTACGGCGGGCCGCTCGAGAACAACGCGTATGTCGACAATCTCCGCGCGAGGGTCGACAGCGCGGGGGCGTCGGAATTCGTGCGGTTCATGGGATTCCGGTCGGATCTGCGGCGGCACCACCAGGAGTATCACCTCGGGCTGCAATGCCGCGTGGACCCCGAGCCGTGCAGCATGTGGGTGTGCGAGACGCTGGTGGACGGCCTGCCGCTGCTCGCCGCCGACAACGGCGGCACGCCCGAACTCGTCGAGGACGGCACGACCGGGCTGCTCTTCGAGAGCGGGAACGCGCAGGATCTGGCCGCAAAGTTGGTGCGACTGGCCCATGAGCCGTCGCTGCTGAACGAGATGCGCAAGGCGGCGTTCGAGCGCGGCAACTTGCACTTCACCACCGACCGGATGATCCGCGAGACACTCGAGGCTTACCGCATCGCGTGCGGGTAATCAGACCGCATCCGCGGCGAGTTCGAGCCCGTCGTGGGCGAGGAACATGCCGGGGGGGAGCGCGTCCTGGGTTTCGGCGTGGCGCAGGTCGTGGGCCATGTGAACAAAGAACGTGCGCTGCGCACCCACGCGCGAAGCGATGTCCACCGCCTGGTCGAGCGTGAGGTGTGTGGGGTGGTGACGGTGGCGCAGCGCATCGAGCACGAGGGTGCGCACCCCGGTGAAATGCCGCCAGCTCTCGGGGGGCACGCCCGAAACATCGGTGCAGTAGGCCAGCGGATAAACCGGGTCGTCGGGGCGCGGGGCCAGCGGCTCGATGCGGAAGCCCAGCACGGGGAGGCGGCCGTGCAGCAGGCGGATGGGCGTGAAGCGCACGCCATGCAGATCGAGGGGACGGGTGGCGTCGAGTTCGTGGGCGATGAGCGTGGCGACGAAGCTGTCGTTGACGTTGTTGTCGCGGTCGAAGATGTGCGTGTAGACGCGCCGGAGGTGGTCGAGCGTGTGGCGCTCGGCGAAGACGTCGATGGGGCTGCGCATCACGACGTTGAAGCGCCTCACCTCGTCGAGGCCGAAGGTGTGGTCGACGTGGTTGTGCGTGAAGAGGATCGCGTCGCAGCGCGACAGGCGGTGACGCAGAGCCTGCTGGCGCAGGTCGGGCCCGGCGTCGAGCAGGACCACGCGGTCGTGCCCCTTGTCGTCGACGAACTGGAGGGCGGCGGCGGTACGAGTTCGAGTGTCGCGCGGGTCGTCGCTGATGCATGTGGCGCAGTCGCAGCCGATCGCGGGCACGCCCGCCGAGGTTCCCGTGCCAAGGAAGAGAAAACGCATCACGCGGGAAGGCTAGGAGGACCGGCGAACCGCGGCGGAAACGGCGCCCGGGAGAGCGCGGGCGGATCGTGACATCACGAGAGTTTCATGGCGGCGAGCATCGCGCTGCCCATGTCGGCGGGGCTCATGGCCATGCTGACGCCCGCGGCCTTGAGGGCGGCGATCTTGGCGTCGGCGGTGTCGTCGGCCCCGCCGATGATCGCCCCCGCGTGCCCCATGCGCCGCCCCGGGGGGGCGGTGCGCCCGGCGATGAATGCCGCCACGGGCTTCTTCACGTGCTTCTTGATGTACGCGGCGGTCTCGATCTCGTCGCTCCCGCCGATCTCGCCGATCATCAGGATGGCGTGGGTGTCGGGGTCGGCCTCGAGCATGCGGATGACGTCGATGTGGTTCACGCCGCGCACCGGGTCGCCGCCGATGCCCACGCAGGTGGACTGGGCCAGGCCCATGCGGCTGGTCTGCCAGACGGCCTCGTAGGTGAGGGTGCCCGAGCGGCTGACGATGCCCACCGACTTGCCCCGCTTAGCCTCGCTGATGTGGGTGTGGATGTAGCCGGGCATGATGCCGATCTTGCAGCCGGCGTTGGTGTAGGGGTCTTTGGGTCCCGTGCCGCCGCCGGTCTTGGGGCCGGGGGTGATGACGCCCGGGCAGTTGGGCCCGATCAGAACAACCTTGTCCCACGGGTTCTGCGAGACATCCTCGCTGCGGGTGTTGAGCGAGTCGAGCTGCGCCCGGGCCGTGATCATGTCCTGGACGGGGATGCCCTCGGTGATGGCGCAGACGACCTTGATGCCCGCGCAAGCGGCTTCGAGGATGGCATCGCCCGCGAAGGGGGGCGGGACAAAGATCATCGTGGCGTTGGCGCCGGTGGCCTTCACGGCCTGGTGGACGGTGTCGAAGATGGGCAGGCCGTTCTCATCCTTGGTGCCGCCCTTGCCGGGGGTGACCCCGCCGACGATCTGGCTGCCGTAGTGCAGGCAGCCGCGGGTGTGGCTGGCGCCGAAGGCGCCGGTGATGCCCTGGCAGATGACGCGCGTGTCCTTGGTGATCAGAATGGCCATAGGTCTGCAGGGTAGCCGATGCGTGCGGCGAAAGCCGGATGGGGTTGATGCCTGTTAGGGGTGCCGGACCCGGGAGCGGTCGGAGAATGTCGCCGGCGCGCAGGTGTGGGCTGGTCCACGATGAGGCGATTGCTTTCCGGACTTTTGTGCGTGAGTGATTGCTGTGACAGGGCGTTGTGTTAGTCTGGACCACGCTCCAGGGGGTTCTGCACGGGGTTCAATCGAGGGGATTGGGCCGTGATCAGGCCTGGATTTGCAAGGGAGAGGTATCGATGTCAATCCGAGCATTGATCGCGGCCGCGTGGCTGGCGACGGCGAGTTCCGCCGCGCTGGCCCAAAGCAGTCTGGATCACCCTACCGGGCGCGATATCCCGGTGGACTTTGATTCGGGAGCGTTAGGAAACAACGGGAAGGAGTTTGTCCTGGTGGCCAGCGTGCCCGTCGAGGTGCGCAACGCCTCGTGGCAGCGGGTCTATTTCTCGCAGGTCAATCTGGAGGGGACGAGTTTCGTTCGCGCCATCTCGATGCGCGACGGCGAGACGCAAGACCTTGATGCCGACGCGATCCGCATGTGGAACAACACCACGGCGTACTTCAACGGCGACGTGGTGCTGCTCGAGCTCTGGGCCGCCCCGGGCACCCAGAACAACCGTTTCGCGATCGAGAAGGTCGCGGTGATGGATGGGCCCGGCGTGTCGACGCTGGGTGACCCGGGCCAGTGCGGGATCTGCGGCACGGACAACCGTGTGGCGAGCAACGTGGACTGGAGCGCCCGGGTGATGCCCGTGGGCTGCACGGCGACGGTCTACTGCCGCGCCGGATACATGCTGTCGGCGGGTCACTGCGTGGGCGCGAACCAGGTCATGCAATTCCGCGTGCCCGGGAGCAACGCCAACTGCTCGACCAACGCGCCGCCCGTGGCGGAACAGTTCCCGGTGATCTCGAACAGCTCGAACAACGGGGGCGTGGGCGCCGACTGGGCCGTCTATCGCGTGGGCACCAACAACCTGGGCCAGACGCCCTATCACCGCTATGGGGTGAACGTGAACCTGGGCGGCGTGGTGAACAGCGGCTCGTCGTTCATCCGCGGGTACGGGGTGGATACCAACTGCGTGCTCTCGCAGACCCAGCAACTCAGCAACGGGAGCATCGTCGGAACGACGGGCTCGACCCTCGAGTTCAACAACGACATCCGCGGCGGAAACAGCGGGTCAGGCTTCTTTGGCCCGGCGGCGACGATGATCGGCGTGGTGACTCACTGCCGCGTGTCGACGTGCGCCTCGGTGGGCACGTCGAACATCGCGACGCGCATCGATCTGGGCGCGTTCGTGACAGCCCGCAATAATTTCGCGGGCATCTGCAACAGCACGCTGCGTCTGATCGACGTGCAGGCGACGGGCACGGGCGGGACCGCCGCCCCCATCACCGTGAGCGCGGCCGACGCGGACGGTCTGCAGAATGGCAGTACCAACTTCAAGCGCGTCTACGCCAACGGCACGAGCGTAACCTTCACCGCGCCCACCGTGGTGGGCTCGGCCTGCTTCACCCGCTGGGTGCTCAACGGTTCGCCCCAGGCGGCCAACCCGCTCAGCGTGTCGATGACGGGCGATTTCACGCTCGTGGCTGAATACGGCACCTGCTCGGCCCCCAGCAACAACGCGTGCAGCAGCGCCCTGTTCCTGAACGAGGGCACGGCCAACGGCACCAACGTGGCGGCAACCAACGACGGGGTGTCGAACTGCGGCACGTTCGGCCCGCCCCCGCTCGATGTCTGGTACTGGTTCCGCGCCGGCTGCTCGGGCACGGTGCGCCTCGAGACCCTCTCGGGCGGCACCCTTACCGACACCGTTCTCTCGGTGCACAGCGGCTGCCCCGGCACCGTCGCCAACACGCTCGCGTGCAATGACGACACAGTCGGCCTGCTGTCGCGGATCGATCTCCCCGTGACGGAGGGCACGGTCTACTACGTCCGCGTGCACGGCTACAACGGGTCCTCGGGCACCTTTGTGCTCTCGCGGACACAGGCCCTGGGCGCCCCAATCAATGATGCCTGCACCAGCGCCACCACGGTGGGCCTTGGGAGTTTCAATGGTTCGGTCTGCGGCGCGACCAACGACGGGCAAACCACCTGCGGGTTTGGCACAGCCAACAAGGACGTCTACTACGCCTTCACCGCCCCCTGCACGGGGAACTACATCGTCGATACCGAGGGGACCGCAATCCTCGATACGGTCCTGAGCATTCACTCGGCTTGCCCCGCCACCGCTGCCAACACCATCGCTTGCGATGACGACAGCGGCACGGGCCTTCGTTCTCGCATCCAGTTCGCCGCCGTCGCCGGCACGACGTACCGCATCCGCGTCACGGGGTACAACGGCACGACGGGCTCGTTCCAGCTCAACATCTCCGACCCCGACCTCGTCAACGACATCTGCACGAACGCCACCAGCGTCGTGGACGGCTCCTACTTCTGGGACAACTGCGGCGCCAATACCGATGGCCCGGCGGATACGACCGCTTGCACGTTCTTCGGGTCGGCCCAGGTCAACGGCGACTTGTGGTACCGCTACACCGCCCGCTGCACCGGCACCGCCACGGTGACGACCTGCGGCCTTTCCACGCACGACACCAAACTTCACGCCTATGCGGCCTGCCCCACCGGGCCCAACCAGCAGATCGCCTGCTCGGACGACAACTGTGCGCTCCAGACCACCATCACCTTCCCCGTCGCCGCCGGCGGGCAGTACCTGGTGCGCCTGGGCAGCTACAGTGCCGTTGCACGCGGGAGCGGTCAGGTCCAGTTCACCTGCAACGCGCTCGAGTGCCCGCCCTGCCCCGCCGACTTCAATGACTCGGGTGGCACGCCCGACGACGCCGACGTTACGGCATTCTTCGAGGCCTGGAACGCCGGCGAGCCCTGTGCCGATGTGAATGATTCGGGCGGCACGCCCGACGACGCCGACGTCACCATCTTCTTTGAACTCTGGAACGCCGGCGGCTGCTGAGCCGGGCTCTACGACAGCCATCATCACGCTTCACGCGGCCCCGGGATCACCCCCCGGGGCCGTTTTTCTTGGTGGGCGACCCGGGCTCGGGTAGGCTTGGTCACGCATGCGTCACATTCGGGGCTTGCTCATTCTCTTGGTCGGCCTTCTCGCGGGGCTGGTCGTGCGCCACGCTTGGGGCCAGCCGCCCGCGCGCACGCCGGGCGTCCGCGACGATGTGCTCTACCAGATCATGCCCATCGCCTGGCGCCACGCGGGGGGTGCCGACTCCGATCCCTCCCGGCCGGGCAACTTCGAGGGCATGGTCGAATCGCTCGACTACCTCAGGGAATTGGGGGTAACGGGCACGTGGCTTACTCCTGTCTTTCCGTCGCCCGCGTATCACGGCTATCAGCACGCCGAGGCCGATCGAGTCAACCCGCGCCTGGGCGACGAGGCGGGGTTTCTGCGATTCGTGCGCGGCTCGCACAGCGCGGGGATGAAGGTGTTCATCGACATCGTGGTCTACGGCATCAGCGATGCGAGCCAGACCGCCCGCCTCGCGCGGGAACGCCCCGACGACGACCGCTGGCTCGCCGCGGGCATGGGGCCCGACGCGGTTCATAACGGGTATGCCTATCGAACCTGGTCGGGCGATCGCGTGGGGTTCGTGCGCTGGGACCTGCGGCAGGCTGAACCGCGCACCCTGGTGATCCGCTGGGCCGCGAAATGGCTCGACCCCAACGCCGACGGCGACTGCTCGGACGGCGTGGATGGGTTCCGGCTGGATCAGGTGTGGCCCGTGTTCCCGCACGGCCCGGGCGGCTGGGGCTATTCCGACGATGTCTTCTGGGCCGAGTGGTACGCCACACTCCGCGCCATCAAGCCCGATCTGTTCTGCGTCGCCGAGCAGGCCCGGTGGGAATCGCACGGCGAAGACCTGCTTCGTCACCACGACGCGGCATTCACCAAACCCTTTCTCTTCGCGGCGCGACGATCGCTGCGGAGCGAGAACGCCGCGGATCTGTACACATCGATGGATGCGACGCTGGCGGCGCTGGCGCCGCATGCGGCTTCGGGGCGGACGTTTCTCTGCACGCTGGGCGATCACGACGTGGACCGGCTCGCGTCGGCGATCGGCGCGGACTCGCCCGAGACGTTCGGACGCGCCAGGGCCGCCGCCGCCGTGCTGCTGCTCCAGCCGTTCCCGCCGGTGATCTACTACGGCGACGAGATTGGCATGCTGGGCCGCGAGGCGCACTATGGAGGCGACGCGAACGACATTCATCGACGAGAACCCATGAAATGGCTGCGCGTGGCCGGGCCGCCCATGAGCCACTACACGGTGCTTCACCACAAGGCTCACGCCTCGCTGGCCAGCGCCGACGCCGACGGGCGCAGCGTGGAGGAACAGGTTGGCGTGCCGGGTTCGCTGCTGGAGACTTATCGCACCCTGATCCGCCTGAGGCGGGGAACCCCCGCGCTGCGTCATGGCGGGTACACGCCGGTCACCACGGACCAGCCAGGCGTCTGGTGTTTCGATCGTGACCTGCAGGGCGCGAGCCTGCGCGTGGCCATCAACCTGACGGGGCGGCGGCTCGTGTGCACCCCCGGAGAAGGCCCCACGATCGAGATCGAGCCCTACGGCTATCGTGTGGTTCCGAGGGAGGATTAGGTGCCAACGCCGCTGCGATTCATCCGCGTCTCCGGCCCGGCGATCGAGAACATCGTCGTCGCCGCAACGGACAAGCCTCGCGTCATCGGACGATCGGCCGATTCCGACGTGGTGGTCTGCGATCCTGAGGGAACGGTTTCACGTCGCCACGCCGAGGTTTCGCTGCAGGGTGACACGTGGCGGATCATGGATCTGCTCAGCCGTCACGGTACGTTCCTCAACGGCGAGAAGCTCTCGCCCGGGCTGGCGCGGGCGCTGCGCGACGGCGATCAACTCCGCCTTGGCCCGTGGACACTGCGTGTGGCGACCGATGGCGAGGGACCGCGCTCGACATACACACAGACGCTCAACGATGTCGGATCACACGTGTCGATCGTCCGGCGTCCCGACGCGGTCGGGGCCTCGACCCGGCGGCGGCTGGATCTGCTCATGTCGTGCGCGGCGGAGATCGGCGCCGCCACCGATCAGGCCGCCCTGGCCACTCTCGCCGTCAACGCCATCGCGGAAGGGACGGGTTTTTCACGAGCCGCCTACGTGCGCGCCACGGGCGACGCGGGCGGGGTCGACATTCTTGCCGCACGGGGGATGCGGCCCGACGACGCGCGCCTGTCGCGTTCGCTTGTCGCCGCGGCGATGGAGGGAACGACGGCGACGCTGACCGCTTCGGACGCGCCCAACTACGGCCAGAGCATCATGAGCCTGGACATCCGTTCGGCAATCTGCGCCCCCGTGATGCTCGACGGCGTGTGCGATTCGCTGCTCTACCTCGACGCGCGTGGCAACGAGGCCACCCCCGGCGCGGGGCTGGATGACGCGGTGGGCTTTGCCCAGGCGATCGCGCGGCTGTGCGAGCTCTCGCTGCGAAACCTTCAGCGCCTGCGCCTCGAGCAGGATGAACGCACCCGGCGCGTGGAGCTGCAGGCCGCCCGTGATATCCAGCGAATCATCATGCCGCCGACCTCGGGGGCGCACGCGCGTCTCGAATATCACCTGCGCTGCGTGCCGGGACGGTTCGTCGCGGGCGATCTGTTCGACTTCATCCCCATCGGCGAGCATCACGCCGCGGTCCTGCTGGGCGACGTGGCGGGCAAGGGCGTGGCGGCGGGGATGGTGATGTCCAACGTGCAGGCGCATCTCTCGCACCTGCTGAAATCGACGCGTGATGTCGCCGCCTCGATCAACGAGGCCAACACCCTGGTGTGTCGCTACAGCGAGCGACACACCGCCGAGACCGGCGGGCTCATCCTCTTCCTGACGCTCTGGGCGGGGTTGTTTGATCTGCGCGATCACACCCTGACCTATGTCGACGCCGGTCATGGGTACGCCCTCTGGTCGTCGGAGGGGCGCATGCACCCGCTCGAAAGCGAGGGCGGCGGCCCGCCCATCGGCGCCGATGCCGACGCCCGCTACCAGGCCCGTACCCTCGCGTTCGCGCCCGGCTCGCGCTTGATCCTGTACAGCGACGGCGTCGCCGAGCAGACCTCGCCCGCGGGCGAGTTCTTCGGGGTCGATCGCACGGTCGCGGCCTTTGAAACCACGCGTGACGATCCGTCGGGCGGGGTGCACGGCCTGGTCGAGGCCCTGAGGGTCTTTGCCGGCCTGGGTGCCGACGATGCTCGGCTCGCCTTTGCCGACGATGTGACCGTTGCCGGCCTGACGCTACGCGGCCCTGCGTGACCGCCCGAACCTGGGCAAAGCCCTCGTGTAACCGCTCCCTGCTGGTGTAAACTACGTTCTCGTGGAGCCGCCCGGACCCAAGGACAAGACGCCGCCTCATCGCCCCGGCAAGCCTTCGGTGCGCCCGGACGACCCGACGCTGGTCCCCGGCATGGCCACGCCGTACGACGTCACCCGCGCCCAGCCCTCCGCCGGCATGGACAGCGGCGATCTCCACTCTCGCCTGACGACCCCCCTGTCGGGGGCGAGCGATTCGGCCGGCCTGGGTGACGACTCCGAGACCATGCCCCAGGTGGAGGGGTATGACCTGGTCCGCTCGCTGGGGCGCGGCGGGATGGGGATGGTCTTCGAGGGCGTGCAGCAGGCCACGGGCAAGCGCGTCGCCGTCAAGTTCATGCTCAACGCGGCCATCGCCTCCGACGCCGCCCGCAAGCGTTTCGAGCGCGAGGTCGAGGTCGTGGCGCAGCTGCAGCACCCGGGGATCGTGTCGGTCGTCGATTCGGGCGTGCGCAAGGGGCGGTATTTCTATGTGATGGAGTATGTCGAGGGACGGGCTCTCGACGAGGCGATGCCCCCGGGCAAGGCCGATTGGCGCGATGCTGTTCAGCTCATCATCGACGTGTGCGAGGCGGTGGACTACGCGCACCAGCGCGGCGTGCTGCACCGCGACCTCAAGCCCTCGAACATCATCGTCGACGAGCAGGGGCGGGCGAGGCTGCTCGACTTTGGCCTGGCCAAGCGCGTGGAGAAGGGTGAGCCCCAGGCCGAGCTGAGCCTGACGATGTCCGAGCCGGGCCAGTTGCTGGGGACCGTGGCGTACATGTCGCCCGAGCAGGCGGGTGGGCGGCACGACGAGGCGAGCGTACGCACCGACGTGTATTCGCTGGGCGTGATCGCCTACGAGCTGCTGGCGGGCGCGCTGCCGATCGTCATGGAGGGTTCGCTCCGCGACATCCTGACCCGCATCGCCGACGTGGACCCCTCGCCCGCCTCAGCCCGGCGGGCCGCGATCTCGCGCGATCTCGACGCGGTCCTGCTCAAGGCCCTTGAGAAGAATCCGATGGCGCGCTACGCGACGGCGGGCGACCTCGCCGCCGACCTGCGCCGGGTGCTGGCCGACGAGCCGGTGCTGGCACGACGCATCGGCCCGGCGGGGCGATCGTGGCGTTGGGTGCGGCGCAACCGGGCGATTTCGGCGCTGGCATTGGGGGCGGTGCTGACGATCGTCGCCGTCTCGATCGTGCTGGTGGGGCGGATCATCGAGGAGCGCGACCGGGCCAATCTCAACGCCAAGCAGAACAAGGAGAACTACGAGCTGGCGCAGGATGCGCTGGCCAGATCGCGCCAGAACGAGCGCTACGCCAACGAGAACTTCGCGCTCCTGCGCAGCATCCTTGAATCGACCGACCCCGAGCGCCAGGGCGAGATCACGGTGCGCCAACTGCTCGACGTGGCCAGCGCCCGGCTCGACCGCGCCCCGCCCGAGCTCGACCTGACCGAGGCCTCGGTGCGCGAGATCATCGGCTCGGTCTACCGCAAGTTCGGCGAGTATGAAAAGGCCCGCAACAACCTGGCGCGGGCGGTGAGCGTGCGCGAGCGCCACGCCGCGGGGGACGACCCGCTGCTGGCCGACAGCCTGCACAACCTGGCGGCCACGCTGTGGTGGGAGGGCGATTACGAGCGGGCCGAAACGATCTATGTGCGATCGCTCGAGATGCGATCGCGCCTGCGCCCGGGCGATGACCGCGACGTGGCGACGAGCATGACGCACCTGGCCGCCTGCCGCCTGCGGATGGGCAAGTGGAACGAGGCGCGCGAGCTCTACGCCGGGGCGCTCGAGATGCGCCGGCGGATGGTCGGGGCCGAGCACGAGGAGGTGGCCCAGTCGCTCAACAACCTCGCCAAGAGCTACATGGAGGGCGAGGACTACGAGACGGCCGAACGCCTCTTCCGCGAGGCGCTGGCGATGATCACGCGGATCCGCGGCGAGCAGAACGGGGGAACCGCCGCCGCCACGCAGAACCTGGCCGGCTGCCTGCTCGAGATGGGCAACCCTGCGGGAGCGCGAGAGGCGTTTGCATCCGCGATGAACATCCGCATCGCGCTCTTCCCCAAGGGACACCACCTGATCGCCGGGAGCATCATGGGCCTGGCCGACGCTGAGCTGGCCCTGGGCAATACCGACAAGGCCGCGGAACGGGCCGAAGAAGGCCTGCAGATGCTGCAGAAAATGGGGCGTGCCGATCACCCCGACTACGCCGAGGCGCTGGCGATCAAGGCGAGCATCCTCATCGCCACGAACCAGGCCGAGGCGGCGGCGGGGCTGCTTCGCCAGGCGCTGGCTCTGGCGGTCGAGGCCAAGCCCCCCTCGCGCGTGCAGATCGCCCTTCTCCGAGGGCGCCTGGGCGAGGCCCTGCATGCTTCGGGGCGCGCGGGCGAGGCCCTGCCGCTGCTCGAACAGAGCTACCGCAACACGATCGAAACGCGCGCGGGCCGGGGCAACTTCGTCGTGGCCGCCGCCCAGCGACTCGCGGCCTGCTACGACACCCTCGGCCGCGTCGAAGACGCGGCGCGGATCCGGGGCGAAGCCGTCCGAGCGGCAAAGTCTGAGCCGTGAGTCTTACCGACGCCGACGCATGCCCACCAGCAGCGCGGCACCGGCGATCAGCCCCACGCCCGGCGCGGGCACCGCGACGAAGTCACACCCAATCAGATCGATGCGGTACTCGCCGGTGACCCCCTCGCCCACCCAGCCCGAGTGCGGGTTGAGCCCGCCCGGGCCGTCGGGCCCGGAGATCTCGGTCGAGTTGGTGAAGTGGTAGATCAGCCCGGTGCGGCTGACGGGCACGCGGCCCGCGCCGCTGATCGCCAGCGCGTAAATGCCCGGCTGCGTGAGCATGGCGCCCGTGTTGTCGGTCGCGGTATTGGTCAGCACAGACTGGGGCCCCTCGACGGTGTCGTCGTTGGCCAGGAGGCCGAATGCCTCGTTGGCCTGCGTCACGTTGAAGAGCCACACCTGCGTGTCGAACCCGGCATCGGAGAGGTCGAACCGGAACGTCGTCGGTGAGATCACGCGGATGAGGTACATGTCCTCGTAATCCGGGTCGCCCAGTGCGCTCCCCAGCGAGCCGATGATCTTCGAGAGCTGGCCCACGCCCACCACGACCTGAGCCTCGCCCAGCGTCGAACCCGCGTCGCCGTCCTCGATCCAGTCGGGGCCCGCCAAGGCGATCGGCGAAAGCGCGGCGATACCCGCGAGCAGCGTGCAAACCACGGATGAGCGCATGACAACCTCCTCGTGACGCCGGCTTTCGACGCCGTACGGGAGTGTGAACGCGCCATGCCATTCCGCAAGGAAAACAGGGGACCGAGCGGAGCAATTGCTCCCGTAGGTGCTTATCGGGCTTGGTTATGCGGCCGACGGGCTACTTACGAACCTCGAACAGATAGTGGAAATAGCAGTTGTAGAAATCGTTCTGGGCCGAGATCGGCAGGTGATAGGAAAACCGCCCCGCGAGCCACTCGGGCAGGGGGATCCAGACCATCAGGCGGCGGCTCTCGCGAAGGTGAAGCCCGTGCCGCCCCGCCAGAGACGCAAACTCGTCGTGGGTCCAGTGGTGGACATACCAAGGGTTGGGCCCACGCCGGGCATACTTGTGCGACTTCCCGTTGCCGATCGAGACGATCACGCACGCACCCGGGCGGCAGACCCTGACAATCTCGGACAGGGCGGCGTCGATGTCGTCGATCTGCTGGAGCATCTCGATCGCCGCCAGCACGTCCACGCGGTCATCCTCGAGCGGGATTTCGGTGATCGACGCGATACAGAGGTTCACGCGCGGATCGCGTTTCACCACCCGGTCCAGTTGAAACTCCGACACGGCAAAGTCGATCGCGTTGTAGTCCGACTCGCGCGGCAGGAACCGGCGCATCGACATGTCGCCCGGGCCGGCCTCGAGAAAGACCTTGCCCGGCAATGCGGCGGCACGGATCCACTTCCCCAGCAGGCGCTCGGTGTAGGGCTGGCCACGGAAGACATCGATCACCTTGTGGATCGGGCGCGCCAGCCGCTTGAACAGCATCTGCCGCCGGGTGTTGGGGCGGATGCCCGGCAGGGCCTGGGTGCGTCCGGCGTCGCCCCGAACCTCGAGATCAAGCCCCTCGGCCACGGGGACCACCACGCCCCCGGCCTGCGTGGTCTTGGTCGTCCTCCAGTTGAGTCGGGTGCTGGGCATTCGTGGAATGCTGCTATCGGCCCGCGTCGGGGGGGCGGTGCAGGCGCGTTCGAGGGCTATTTCGTGGGCGGGATGCCGATGTCCTCGTCCCAGATCTCCGGATGCTCGCGGATGAACCGCCCGAGTAGCTGGGCGCATCGGTCGTCGTCGAGGATGACCACGCGCGTGCCCGCGTCGACCAGCCATCGCTCGCGCCCCTGGAACGTGCGATTCTCGCCGATCACCAGGCGCGGGATCCGGTGCAGCACCGCCGTCCCGCTGCACATGGCGCAGGGCGAGAGTGTGGTGGCCATGGTCAGGGTGTGCCAGTCGCGCCGGCGACCGGCGTTGCGGATGCAGACCATCTCGGCATGGGCGGTGGGGTCGCCCGTCTGCACGCGCAGGTTGTGCCCGCGGGCGACGATCTCGCCGCGGGCGTCCATGAGCGACGCCCCGATGGGGATACCCCCCTCGGCGGCGGATTTCACGGCCTGCTCGTAGGCGGCGTCGAGCGCCAGTTGATCGAGTTGATCGCGGTTCATCGGGAATCCCTCCCCCGGGCCCTTCGCGAGAGCCTTGTCTTCAGCGTAGGCTGTGGGGCGCATGGCAGCCGCACCGCGCGAACATCCCAACGTCGTCGTCTTTGATCATCCGCTGATCCAGCACAAGCTGACGTATCTGCGCGATCAGACGACCAGCCACCGCCCCTTTCGTGCGCTTCTTTACCAGATCGCCGGGCTGATGGTCTATGAGGCGACGCGCACGCTGCCCACCGCCGCGATCAATGTCCAGACGCCCATCGAGACGACCGTCGGACGGCGCCTGAGCGCGAAGGTCACCGTGGTGCCCGTGCTTCGCGCGGGGCTGGGCATGGCCGAGGGCGTGCTCGAGGTCATGCCCGAGGCGCGAATCGGGCACCTGGGGCTGGCCCGCGACGAGACGACACTGCGCCCCACCGTGTATCTCCAGCGCCTGCCGCGCGATCTCGATGCGGGCCCGGTCATCCTCGTCGATCCGATGCTGGCCACGGGCGGCTCGGCGAGTGAGGCGGTGCACATCCTGCGCCGCGCCGGCGCGAACGATCTCCGCATGATCTGTCTCGTGGCTTCGCCCGAGGGGATCCGGCGGCTCGTGAGCGATCACCCCGATCTCACCATCTATACCGCCGCCATCGACCGCGCCCTCAACGACCGCGGGTTCATCGTGCCCGGGTTGGGCGACGCGGGCGATCGCATGTACGGCACGGTCTGACGCAACGAGGTGTCCATGGCCTGCTTCTCCACGTTGTTCCGGTCGTTTCACACGCCCCTGTTCGCGGCCATGCTGATGCTGTGGCTGGGCGGGTGCGCCGCCCCCAAGGGAGCGACCACGCCGACGCCGGGCGTCGAAGTCCCCGCGGCGGTGCTCCCCGTGCGCGATATCGACGTCTTTGACGGGCACAGCGGGGCCCGCGTCACATGGGACCGACTGGTGATCTCCGCCGCCAGCGCCCAGGCAGTCCTGGTGGGCGAGAACCACGGGCACGTGCTGGGGCTGGCCGCCGCCGCCACACTCTTTTCCGACACGCTCGACCGGGCGAACAACGCCGCCCTGGCGATGGAGTTTTTCGAGCGCGACCAGCAACTGGGGCTGGACGACTATCTGACGGGCCTGACCGACGAGGCGGCGTTCCGCCAGCGCACCAGGCGCACCGATTCGAGCTATCCCCCGGGGCACCGGGCGATGGTCGAGCGTGCCCGCGAAGCCAATGTCCCCGTGATCGCGGCTAACGCGCCGCGCCCGTACGTGCGCCTGGCCCGTACGCAGGGGTACGACCGGCTCCGCGCCATGACCCCCGAGCAGCAGCGGATGTTCCGCATCCCCGATGCGCTCCCCGAGGGGCGCTACCGCGCCGATTTCAACGCCGTGATGGGCGCGAACACCGCCGACCCCTCGACCGTGTCGGGCCTCGACGCCGTCTTCCGCTCGCAGAGCCTCTGGGACTGGACGATGGCCGAATCGGTCGCGACGGCCATCGGTCGCGGGCGGGCCCCCGTCTTCCTGGTGATCGGGCGCTTCCACACCGATTTCTACGGCGGCACGCCCATCGCCCTGCGCCTGCTGCGCCCGGGCGTGCGCATCACCACGGTCAGTTTCGTGGATGCGCCGTCGAACGTCCTCCGTGACGAGGATCGGGGCCGGGCTGATTTCGTGATCTACGTGGGCGGACGCTGAGCGAGGAGCCTCCCCCGCGTCTTCCCCTACACTCTGCCCGCATGAGCGGGCCAACCCCCACCCCGAACCCCAACACCCCGTCCGGCGTGTCGTCCGACACCCCTCCCCACCGCTATACCGCCGCCCTCGCGGACCAGATCGAACAGCGCTGGCAATCGCATTGGGAAGCCCAGCAGACGTTCCGCGTGCCCAACCCGGGCGAGCCGGGCTTCGACGCGAAACGCCCCAAGTTCTACTGCCTTGACATGTTCCCCTACCCCTCGGGGGCGGGGCTGCACGTGGGTCACCCCGAGGGGTACACCGCGACGGACATCCTCTGCCGCTACAAGCGCATGTGCGGCTTCAACGTGCTGCACCCGATGGGGTATGACGCGTTTGGCCTGCCCGCCGAGCAGTACGCCATCCAGACGGGCGTACACCCGGCGATCACCACGAAGAAGTCGATCGAAACCTTCCGGCGGCAACTCAAGCGCTTTGGCTTCTGCTACGACTGGTCGCGCGAATACGCCACCATCGATCCCGCCTACTACCGCTGGACTCAATGGATCTTCCTTCAACTCTACAACGCCTGGGTCGACCCGCGCGACGCCAAGGCACGCCCCATCGCCGATCTTGTGTCGCGGCTTGAATCGGGTGAGCTGGGCGTGCGCCCCGACGAAACCGCCGCCGCGTCCGGCGCTACCACGCGCGCCTGGTCTTCGCTCGACACCGATGCCAAGCGCCGCGTGATCGACAACCACCGCCTGGCCTACGTGGGCGAGACAACCGTCAACTGGTGCCCGGCGCTGGGCACGGTCCTGGCCAACGACGAGGTGATCGACGGGCGCAGCGAGCGCGGCGGGCACCCGGTCCTGCGAAAGCCGCTGCGCCAGTGGATGTTCCGCATCACTTCTCTGGCCCAGCGCCTGCTCGACGACCTGCGGCCGCTCGACTGGCCCGAGAGCACCAAGGCCCAGCAGGCCGACTGGATCGGACGCAGCGAAGGCGCCGAGATCGACTTCCCCGTCGAGATGAAGCCCGCGGGGCAGATCGCGCTCCGCGTCTTCACCACGCGGCCCGACACGCTCTTTGGCGCGACATACATGGTCGTTGCCCCCGAGCACCCGATCGTCGATCGCGTGCTCGCGGCCCCGGGCCCGCGCACCCACGCCGACAAGGTGCGCGAGTACGCCAACGCCGCCCGCAACCGCTCCGACATCGAGCGGATGGAGAGCAAGGACAAGACGGGCGTGGACCTTGGGGTCGACGCGATCAACCCGGCCACGGGCGAGCGCATCCCCGTGTGGGTGGCCGATTACGTGCTGATGGGCTACGGCACGGGGGCGATCATGGCCGTCCCTGCGCACGACCAGCGCGACTTTGAGTTTGCACAGGCCTTCAACCTGCCCATCCGTGACGTGGTCTACAACCGGGCCATCCTGGCAATGCGGTTTTTTACGGCGCACGCCCACCCGGACGACCGGGTCGACGAGCAGTGGGCGGGTGTGCTGGCCGACCTTTTGGGGATGGTCGCCACGAACCCGGAGGCCGATCTGGTTCACTGCCTCGCGCTCGCCCGCTCGCGCCGGCTGACGCGTTCCGATGTCGGCACCGCCGTCTCGATCGGCCAGGACCTCGCGGTAGCCGACACCCCGGGAGCGATCGGGGAACGTCGCGGGGTCACTTCGATCATCTGGCTTGACGCGCTGGGCGAACTCAGGCTCAAGAACTTTGCCGATCTGGCTTCGCGATTCGCCCGCGCCGAGTTCCACAAGGAATCCGGCGGCGCGTTCGACGCCGCGGGGCACCTGGTCAACTCGGCCAATAAGGAAGTTTCGCTCGACGGACTGGGCGTGGATGAGGCCAAGCAGCGGATCCTCGATTGGCTCGAGCGCACGGGGCGTGGCACGCGCAAGATCAACTACAAGCTCCGCGACTGGACCTTCAGCCGCCAGCGCTACTGGGGCGAGCCCTTCCCGATCGTCTTTGACGACAAGGGCAATCACCACGCGGTGTCGGTCGATCGCCTGCCGGTTCAACTGCCCGACCTGTCCGACTATCGCCCGGTGGTGAGCGACGATCCTTCGCCGCTGCTCGAGCGGGCTGGCGCATGGGCGCACACCACCGCCGCCGGCGCGGGCGTGGCCCCCGTGCCCGGGCTGCCCTCGCTCGCGCCCAACACACCCGTGAAGCGAGAGACGAACACCATGCCCGGTTCGGCGGGCTCCTCCTGGTACTTCCTGCGCTACTGCGACGCGCACAACGAATCGCGCTTTGTGGGCGAAGAGGCCGAACGCTACTGGATGAAGCCCCCGCGCAAGGGCGCGCTGGGGGGTGTGGATTTCTACATGGGCGGCAACGAGCACGCCGTCGGTCACCTGCTCTACGCCCGCTTCTGGCACAAGGTGCTCTTCGACCTGGGGCACGTGGGCACGCCCGAGCCCTTCCAGCGTCTCTTCCACCAGGGGCTGATCACCGCGTATTCCTTCCAGCGCGCCGACAAGACCCTCTGCCCCAACGACGAGGTTGAAGAGATTGCCGAAGGGCGTTTCATCGAGAAAGCCACGGGTGCCGCGCTGACGCCCGTGGTGGCGAAGATGTCCAAGAGCCTCAAGAACGTCGTCAACCCCGACGAGATCATCGCCCAGTTCGGGGCTGATACGTTCCGCCTGTACGAGATGTACATGGGCCCGCTCGAAGCGAGCAAGCCCTGGAACACGCGCGACATGGTTGGGCTCTTCCGGTTCCTGCAGCGCGTATGGCGCAACATGATCGATGAGCAGACCGGGCGCTGCCTCGCCGCCGACGCCGCCCCCGACACCCCCACCCTGAAACTGCTCCACCGCACTATCGCGGGCGTGCGCAAGGACATCGAGGGAATCAGTTTCAACACGGCGATCGCCAAACTCATCGAGTTCAACAACCACCTCTCGGGCGTGGTGCAGGGCTCGGGCGCGATCCCGCGGAGCGTCGCCGAGCCGCTGACGCTGCTGCTGGCCCCCTTCGCGCCCCACCTGGCCGAGGAGTTGTGGCAGCGCCTGGGGCACACGCGCACGCTGGCCGACGAGCCCTTCCCCGTTGCCGACGAATCGCTCACGGTGGATCAGGAGATCGAGATCGCGGTGCAGGTGCTGGGCAAGGTGCGGGGCAAGATGATCGTCCCCGCCGCCGCCGATCCCAAAGCCGTCGAACACCTCGTGCTCAACGACCCCAAGGTGCAGGACTATCTCGGCGGCAAGCCCGTCAAGAAAGTCATCGTCGTCCCGGGGCGGCTGGTCAATATCGTCGTCTGAGCGAACCAGCAAGAGCGCGTGCACCGTCGCGCGGCAGGCGGCTCGCCAGTCACTCTTTGCATTGTTCTGCTCTGCTCTGCGGTCCGGGTGGCACGGGCGTCCCGCCTGTGCCTTTCCTATTCAGCGCTCTTCAACCACGACCGGGATCGCCACGCGGGGCGTCCATCGCGCGGTCGACTGCGTCCACCAGAGCACGTCCTCGGGCTCGACGCGGCGCGGTGCGTCGATCGCCTCGGGCAGTTCTTCAAAGACCACCGTCGCGCTCGTCGCCCCCGCGAAGAGCGTCTTGACGATCTGCAGCATGTCCGTATTCGCCGGCACGTCGACCAGGTATGTCGCCCGCACGCGGCTGGCCCGGTCGACCGTCGGCGGGCTCGTCCACGCCAACGCCGCACCCGGCCCGATCAGTCGCAGCGGGTCCGCGGCGTAGGCCATACCGGCCATCACGTCCTCGCCGCGCGCCGCC
>JABWBB010000066.1 GCA_013360675.1 Phycisphaerales bacterium
CGGCGTTGCGGGGGGCCCGGGTGGGCCACGCCTCGCGCATCACCCCGGCCTGTGCGCCGGGACCGCTCGGGGGCGGTGTGCGGTCGAACCTTCCGGCATCGAGGCCGGCGCCGTTGCCGGGCCCGGGCTTCGATGCACTGCGTTCAACTCCCTCACGCCTCGGCGGAACGTCCGTCGAAGGCTTCGGGAACAATCTTGCGTGCCTGGTCCCGCAGGAAAGCGGCGACCTGCACGTCCGAATCGAGCGACATCGCCTGTCGGGCGATGCGTTCGCACTGCGAAATCGTGACGCTCCGAATCATCCGCTTGAGCGGGGCGATCGCGGAACTCGTCACCGAGAGGGTACGCAACCCCAGCCCCAGCAGCAACAGGGCGAACTCGGGGTCCGCCGCCGCCTCGCCGCAGCAGGACACGGGGATGTGATGGCGACGCCCCGAGCGCGAGACGTCCTTGATCAGTTTGATCACCGCCGGGTGCGTCGGGTTGTACAGGTGGGCGACCCGTTCGTTGGTGCGGTCGACGGCCAGTGTGTACTGCACCAGGTCGTTGGTTCCGATCGAGAAGAAATCGACCTCGCGGGCGAAGAGATCGGCCAGCAGCGCCGCCGACGGCACCTCGACCATCATGCCCAGCTTGATCGAGCGGTCGAAGGCGATGCCTTCTTCCTCGAGTTCCTCCATCGTGTCGTTGATCAGGTACTTGGCGTGGCGCAGTTCGCCCAGCGAGGTGATCAGCGGGAACATCACCTTGATGGGCCCGAGCGAACTGGCCCGCAGCAGCGCCCGGATCTGGCGCTTGAACATCGGGAGGTTCAGCAGGCAGTAGCGGATGCTGCGGCAGCCCAGGAAAGGGTTGCGCTCGGGGATCTCCTCTTGCGCCTGCGTGTACTTGTCCGCGCCCAGATCGACCGTGCGGATGGTCAGTTCGCGACCCTTCACCAGTTCGATGCACGTGCGATAGGCGTTGTAGTGGTCTTCTTCCGAGGGTTCGCTGTTGCCCGTCAGGTACAGGTATTCGGTGCGGTAAAGACCCACGCCTGATCCCCCGGCGGTGAGCACCTTGCCCGCCTCCTCGGGGAGTTCGATGTTCCCCAACAGGCCCACGGGCGTGCCGTCGGCGGTGACGCTGGGCAGGTCGGCGATCTCCGTCAGGCTCAGGCGGAAGAGGCGCGAGTTTTCCTTGATGCGCCGGTATTCGTCGATGCTGGCCAGGTCGGGGTTGAAGGTGACCGTGCCCCGGTCCCCGTCGAGGATGACCGCCATCCCGTCGCGGGCGTACTTGAGCAGCGCCTGGCAGCCCACGACCGCGGGCAGATCGAGCGCCCGCGCGATGATCGCCGTGTGGCTCGTCTTGCCCCCCAGGTCGGTGGCGAAGGCGAGGATGCGCTGGCGGTCGAATGCCGCGGCCTGCGACGGCGTGAGGTCGCGCGCGATGACGATGGTCTGCGGATCGACCTGGCGGAAGCGCGCGTTGCGGTCGTCCCCGCCCAGGTGCTTAAGCAGGCGGTGCGCCAGGTCCTCGATGTCGTTGACCTTCGTCGCGAAGACCGAGTCGGGGTTGGCCATGAACTTGGCGGCGAGATCGACGAAGGCCTGGCTGACGGCGTACTCGGCGTTGACCAGCGTTGTCTCGATCGCCTTGCGGATGGGGTTGATCAGGCTCTTGTCCGCGAGCATCCCCACGTGGAAGAGGAAGATCTTGGCCGTCTCCCCGCCCATCTCGCGCTTGGCCTCTTCGTGAACCAGGTTGAGCTCGGCGATGGAAGCGGCGATGGCGGTATCGAGGCGAGCGATCTCGTCCTTCACCTTGGACGTGCGGATGGTGCGCCGGGGGACGCGGCGCAGGTCGTCATCGACGACCATCACGTTCCCGATGGCAATTCCCGGAGAAACCGGCAGCCCCTTGAAGACCAGCATCGGATCGGAGGTCGGGCTGCCCGGCTCGCCGGGGGGGACGGAGGGTTGGTGGCGTTGGGTCGGCAAGAGGGGGGATTCTAACGGGGTTTCAAAGGGTCTTGACTTCGGGGTCGACTTCGGCTCTGATTGTGTGTCGGAGGGGGATCGGCCAAGCCGATCAATTTCGAGTACGCCGCTGTGGCTATCTGATTCCACGGGCCCCCGAGGCTCGTTTCGACCCAGACTTTGGTGTTGTGCCGGCGTCCCGCCCAAACGCGGGATCGCTCAAGCGACGGGCGTTGGACGTAGGTCGTCCGCCCCGGCCGCGGGTGTTCTTGATTTCGGCTGCCTGTGCCCCCGGCTTTAACCCCGGGTGCCCCGGAAGGTCAGCGCACGTTGTTGGCGTGCTTGGCGTGCCCCCGCCTTGGCGGGGTCGGCGCGGAGGGTTGTGGCTTATGGAAGTCAGGCGTGGACGTCGCAGGAGGCGCGGTCGTGGCGGGCGAGGCCCGGGGCCGAATCAAAATCAGGGCGGTCAAGGCAACCAGGGCGGCCATAGCGGCCAGCAGGGCAGCCAGTCCGGCGGCCCCCAGGGCGGCTATCCCAATCAGCCCCAGCAACGCCCCGAACCCCAGCGACCGCTCATCCTCGACATCGATGGGCGGGCCATCGAGCCGGGGAAACTGCCCTTCGAGGTGCTCACGCCTCTTGATCCTCAGCCGCGCCTGACGCTCGAGTACCCGGGCTGCCCCGCCTCCTGCCGCCTGATCGATATGTTCTGCCCGATCGGTCGCGGGCAGCGCGGCCTGATCGTCTCGCCCCCCAAGGCGGGCAAGACCACGCTCCTGAAGGACATCGGCACGTCGCTCCTGCGCAACCACCCCGATGTCGAGGTGGTGCTGCTGCTGGTCGATGAACGCCCCGAAGAAGTGACCGATTTCCGCCGCCATTTCCGCAACGCCGAGGCCGAACTCGCCCCGCCCGAGCTCGTCGCCCGCGGCGAGGCCGCCCTGGCCGAGGCCCACGGCGAGGCGACACCTCCCGCAACGCCCTCCGCGATAACCCCCGCGTCCGAGGCCCGACGCCCGCGCTGCCGCGTGATCGCCTCGAGCAACGATCACAACGTCGAGCGTCACATCGAGATCTCGATCAAGACCATCGAGGCCTGCAAGCGGATGGTCGAGGCCGGGCGGCATGTGGTGGTGCTGCTCGATTCGCTCACGCGCCTGGGGCGGGCGTTCAACCAGTCGCGTCGCCACGCGAACTCGGGGCGGACGATGTCGGGCGGGCTCGACAGCCGCGCGCTCGAAGTGCCCCGCCAGATCTTCGGCGCGGCCCGCAACACCGAAGAAGCCGGGAGCCTGACGATCATCGCCTCGTGCCTGGTCGATACGGGCAGCCAGGCCGATCAGGTGATCTTCGAGGAGTTCAAGGGCAGTGGGAATATGGAACTGATCCTGGACCGGCGCATCGCCGAGAAGCGGATCTTCCCCGCGATCAACCTGGCCGAATCGGGCACGCGCAAGGAAGACAAGTTGATGGAGGAGAAGGAATTGCAGACGGTGACGGCCCTGCGCCGCCGCCTGCTCTCGATGTCGCCCCATCAGCAGGTCGAGCAGTTGCTGGCGGCCCTGAAGCGGTACCCGACCAACGCGGTCCTGGTGGGGAGCGCGGGGTAAAGAACACGCTCTAGGTAGTCTGGGCCTCTTTGCCCTCGTTGCGATCTAGTCTCAACAACGCTACAGTTCCACGCACTGGATGCGTGGGTCCCGAATTGGCGGGGCCGACGCGACGGCGGCGTCCTGGAGGCGTGCCTTGGACAAGGTCGGGAATCATCCCTGTTGCGACCGGGGCAAGGACTGCGACTGCCCGCCGGCGGCGGTGTTTCTGACTTCGCTGCGCGCGGGCGATGTAGGCACGATCTGCGAGACGTGCCTCGACCCGGCCGACGCGGCGATGCTGCGGGCCATGGGCCTGCGCCCCAACGCGACCATCCGCATCTGCCGCCTGGGCGAGCCGACGATCGTCGAGGTGTCGCCCTCGCGCCCGGGGAGCGGGGACAAGTGCTCGCGTCCGGGCGGGTGCAGTTGCCGCATCGGGCTGTCGCGGATGATCGCCCAGCGTGTGAAGGTGCTGGTGCGTCAGGCGACGCTGGCACCATGAGCGCGACGCCGCCAGCGGGGGGTGAGGCGACCCAGACACATGGGCTGCTCCGCGTCGCGCTGCTGGGCAATCCCAACACGGGCAAGACCACGCTCTTTAACCGCCTGTCGGGCCTGCGCCACAAGACGAGCAACTTTCCGGGCACCACGCAGGAGGCGCGCCTGGGCTTTGTGCGCGGCGGTTGGTCACGGGGCGACGACGCACAGGCCGAGCGCATCGAGTGCGTCGAGCTGATCGACCTGCCGGGGATTTATTCGTTGGAACTGGCGCAGTCCGAGGCGGAGATCTGCCGTCGCGTGCTGGCGGGGACGCTGTCGCCCGCGGGCGAGGCGGCGGTGCCGCCCGAGGCGGTCTGCGTGGTGCTCGACGCGACGAACCTGGCGCGGAACCTGCTGTTGGCGGGCGAGGTGCTGCGTCGGCGGCTGCCCACGCTGATCGTGCTGAACATGATCGACCTGGCGCGCAAGCGCGGGTTGCACGTCGACGTGGCGGTGCTCGAGGAACGATTGGGATGCCGCGTGCTGCAGACGAGCGCGCGCACGGGCGAGGGCATGGGCGAGATCATGCCGCGCCTGGCGTCGGCGGCGATCCCCAATCGCACGCCCCCGGGCACGCAGGAGGGGCTCGAGGCGTGGGCCGACGAGATCTATACCGAGGTCTCGACCGCGCACGACCAGACGGAACTCTTCCCGCCCGATGCGCGGGGGAGCACGTCGCTGACCGACCGGCTCGATCACGTGCTGACGCACCCGGTGTTGGGGCCCATCGGCTTCGTGCTGATCATGACGGGCCTGTTCTGGACGATCTTCAGTCTCGCGTCGATCCCCATGGATCTGATCGAGGCGATTTTTTCGGGGAACGACGCGTGGGTGGCGGCGTGGCAGCCCGAATGGCTGAGCGCGCTGACGGGGGGCGGGTTGACGGGGCTGGTGAATCACGTGATGCCCCCAGGGCTGATCCGCGAGTTGCTCGCCGAGGGCGTGGTGTCGGGGATCGGCGCGACGGTGATCTTCGTGCCGCAGATTGTGATCTTGTTTTTCCTGATTTCGGTGTTGGAAGACACGGGTTATCTGGCGCGGGCGGCGTTCGTGATGGACCGGGTGCTGAGGCCGTTTGGTTTGCCGGGGCACGCGTTTGTGCCGCTGCTGTCGAGCCACGCGTGCGCGCTGCCGGGCATCATGGCGGCGCGGGGCGTGCCGGATCGGCGCGAGCGGCTGGCGACGATCCTGGTGGCGCCGTTCATGTCCTGCTCGGCGCGGATCCCGGTGTATGTGCTGCTGACGGCGCTGCTCTTCCCGGGCCAGCCCGGGATGCAGGCGCTGGCGTTCACGGGGTGCTATGCGCTGGGGGCGATCGCCGGCCTGCTGAGCGCGGCGTTGGCTCGCCGCACGCTGTTGCGCGGGCCGTCACGCCCCATGGCCCTCGAACTGCCCACGTACAAGTGGCCCTCGCTCTATACGGCGACGGTCAACGCGATCGACCGGGGCGTGTTCTTCCTGCGCAAGGCCGGGACGAACATCCTGCTGGTGTGCGTTGCGCTCTGGTGGCTGAGCGCCTTCCCGCACGTCGAGCCGCCGACGCGCGTGGTGGAGATGCGGGCCCAGGCCGCGGGCGAAGGCGTTGATGAGGCGGCGGCGGCGGGCCTGCTCGCCGAGGCGGACCGGCTCGAGGCCTCGCACGCGCGGGCGAGTTCGTTCATCGGGCGCATGGGCCGCGCGGCCCAGCCGGTCTTTGAGCCGCTGGGGTACGACTGGCAGTTGACGGTGGGCGTGCTGGCGAGTTTCGCGGCCCGCGAGGTTTTTGTCTCCACGATGTCGGTGGTGATCGCGGGCGAGGAATCGACCGATGTCACCGAGAACCAGACCCTGCTCGATCGCATCAGCGGCGCGGTGCGCGACGACGGGAAGACGCCGGTCTTCAAGCCGGGCACGGCGTGGTCGCTGCTGGTCTTCTTCGTCCTGGCCATGCAATGCCTGCCCACGCTGGTGGTGACAGCCCGCGAGGCGGGCGGGGTCAGGTGGGCGCTGCTCCAACTGGGGTGGATGTCGACGCTGGCCTATCTTGGTGCGTTGATCGTGCGCCTGATCGCGTCGTGACGCACGCGACGGGCGGCGTGACGAGCGAAGCGACAGACGCGGATCGGGCGGCACAGCGGGGAAACGCGGCATGAGCCTGCCTTGGGGCGACTGGCAGTTCTGGGTGGTGACGTTCGCGGCGGTGGCCGCAATGGCGCTGCTCGTGCGCCGGGTCTTCCCGCGCCGCAAGGGCAAAGGGCGCGGCCCGACGCGCAAGGTGTCGCTGACGATCGAGGGGAAGCAGCCGGGGGAGTGACGCGCACCATTGGTAACGCGTGCTAATGGAAAAAACGGGCAGCATGAGAGGTCATGCCGCCCGTTCGATGATGTACGAGTATGAAACGCGCCCTGCGTGTGGTGTCGCGTTCAGCGCCTGCGGCGCAGGCCCACGAGGCCGGCCATCGCGGCGAGCGCGAGCGAGCCGGGCGAGGGGACGACGCCATTGAGGCGGACGTTGTCGAAGTTCACCTGCGTGCCGCTCCCAAGGACGATGGTGATGGGCAGGCCGAGCGCGGGGTGCGCCGCGCCGGGGGTGAAGCCGAGCGCGGTGGGGATGGGCACGCCGTTGGGCGAGGGGCCGACGTTGTTGGTGAGCGAGGCGAGCAGGGTGTTGCCGGCGTAGAGGGCGACGGTGTACGAGGCATTCGGGTGCAGAGGGCGTGGGATCACGTCGAGTTCGAGGAGGGTTTGCTCCCCGGCGGTGACGATCGCGCTGGTGGTCTGCTGGACCATGGCGTTGGAGTTCGTATAGAGCACCTGGTTGCCGTGCGACGCGGTGTAGCCCCAGGACGAGACGGTGGGGTGGAAGGCTCCCCAGTTGAAGATGCTGCCGCTGCGCAGTGACCAGCCGGGGACGTCGTTCTGGTTGAATCCACCAGGGCCCATCGCGGGCTGTTCGAAACTGTGGTTGGTGATGAAGATGGGCTCCGCCGCGGCGACGCTGGCCAGACCCGCAACTCCCACGATACCGATCAAAGCACAAACTGAGCGCATAATCCCTCCAAGTAGAAGGACCATGCCGCATAACTGCGGTGTTAGCCACCAAAGACTGGATGCATTTTCGGTCCGGCGATGATCCCGTCCCGGGAAGGGTGGGCTTACCTCAGTCCCGCCGCGGCGAGGCCGGCCTTGCCCAGCACCTGCTCGGCGTAGCGGTTCATCGCGTCGCGCAGCTGCTCGAAACTCTCGAGCACGTAGTAGATGGGCTGGAAGTGGTCGATCTCAAATGGCGTGTCGCAGACACGGTCGAGGTCGAACGGGCGCCACTCGGCGACCGCGCGGGCGGTGCAGGGCTCGCACGACTTGCCCTTTTCTTCCCAGCGGCCTTCGAGGGCGTACGCGCTCTCGGCGTGGCTCGAGACCAGCCCGCTGCCGTAGATCTTCACGCGGCCTTCCTCGCGGATGAGCCCGAACTCGACGGTGAACCAGAAGAGGCGGCCCAGGCGTTCGATGTGAACGGGGTCTTCGCACATGAGGGCGGCCTTGCCGTAGGTCTGGAGGAAGTCGGCGAAGACGCGGTTGGCGTGGAGGGGAACGTGCCCGAAGACGTCGTGGAAGATGTCGGGTTCGGGGAGGTAGTCCATGACCTCGCGCGGGCGGATGAGCACGGTGGTGGGGAACTCGCGCTGGGCGAGGCAGGCGAAGAAGGCCTTGGCGGGGAGGTAGCCGGGCACGCCGTAACTGGCCCAGTCGCTGACCTCGCCCAGATAGCGGTTGATGCCTTCGAGTTTCGTGCCTTTGGGGATGACGGTGCCGTCGGCGACGACGCAATCGTGCTCGAGCGTGGTGTCGCTAAGCAGGGGGATGCGTTCGCCGGTGAGGCGGAGGATCTTGAGCCCGTCGATGAAGGTGCGGCTGACTTGCTCTTCGAGCATCGTCCATCGCCGGTTGAACATGTCGCGCCAGACTTCGTGGTTGTCGCGGGTGTACTTGTGGTAGTGCTGGGTGATGTAGTACTCGTCGGCGTTGATCTGGGCCGCAGGGAGCTCGGGCGCTTTGTCGGCACAGGCCTGGGCCTTGCGGGCCTCGTCGCTGTCGATGATGTTGTTGTACTTGATGTCCTTGCGCATGGGCCACCTCCCCCCGAAAAACGGGGCTGTGCGTGTCCTTTATTATAGAGGCCCGGGCCATTGGGCCATCCCCCGTTGGGGTCATGGCTGCCCGGGGAGATGCCTGGAAGGCGGAGTGGAGCGCAACGATGGGGATCGATCATCGGATCCTGGAGAAATACGGCGGGAAGTCGGGCGACCCGCGCGAGCGTGCGGCCATGATCGACGCGCAGCGAGTCACGCACACCCCGCGAGAGATCAACCTCCTGGGGCTGATCCTGCGTATTCGCTGGTACTACAAGCTGATCTGCTTCATCACCAGCATCATTCTGGTGGGCATCGTGCTCTACTGGCTGAAGTAACCCTGGTCGAGGCTGGCGGGGTTAGCCGTGCAGCGATGGAGCGAAGCACGCCCAGGCCTCGCGCTCGCGCAGGGCCTGGGTTGGGGCGATCGCCCGCGCGGGCGGGTCGGCCGCACGCCGCCGGT
>JABWBB010000028.1 GCA_013360675.1 Phycisphaerales bacterium
ATGAGGCCGGGCGGGTCGTGGCGACGGTGCACGCGGGGTGGCGCGGCGTGATCGCCGATGTCGTCACCGCCGCCGTGAATCAGATGCGGGCCCTGGGCGCGGGCCCGATCTTCGCCGCCGTGGGCCCGTGCATCGGCCCCGAGCGCTTCGAGGTGGGGCCCGAGGTCGCCGCCGAGTTCCACCGGGTCTTTGGGTCGCCCGGGGTGGTGATCGCCGGAGGAGCGAAGGATCGTGTCGATCTCAAGGCAGCCTTGCGCGAGCAACTGTCGCGTGCGGGCGTGGCGGGCATCGACGTGCTGCCCCATTGCACCGTGAGCGAGCCCGAGTTGTTTTTCTCGCACCGTCGCGATCAGGGCCTGACGGGACGCACGGGGGCGTTCATCGCGACGCGGGAATAGCCACGGCGAGGTCCTCAAGCACCAGCGGCATATCGGCCTCGACCGCTCGGCGCGTGACGCGCCCGAGTGTCTCTTCGAGCGCGTAGGCGGGGATCCCTGTGCTCGGGCGTTTGATCACGAGATCGCCCGCGCCGAGCGTATGGCCCGCGGGCAGCGCCCGAGCCGCCACCAGCGATTGACGCGACACGCTGCGCACATCCTGCTCGCAGGCGAGCACGACCTTCTCGGGCGAGCCGAGCATCGCGCGGTCGTGGGGTGTTGCGGGCGCGAGGGATCCCTGTCGACGCTGCTCCCACGTAACCCGGGCCAGTTGCACATAAGCCCTCAAGCCGTCCGCATCGAGCGAGGCGGCGTGATCGGGGCCCGTGGCTTGGGTGTTCCACGTCACGTGCTTTTCAAGGATGGTGGCCCCGTGCGCGATGGCGACGCGGGCGGCGTCGACGCCGCGGGTGTGATCGCTGTACCCCACCGGGCCATCGAATCGCCGGGCGAGCGCGCCCATGGCGCCGATGGCGGCGAGCTCAGAGGGCGTGGGATAGGAACTCACGCATTGGAGCAGCGCCAGCCGCCCGCGCGCCGGCGCAAGCCAACCCAGCGCTCGCGATACCTCGTCGATCGTGCTCGCACCCGTGCTGACGATCATGGGTTTGCCGGTCTGTTCTAGCGCCGCAAGCAGCGGCTTGTGCACGATGTCGGGGCTTGCGGTCTTGTACGCGTCCCATGCGAGCGTGTCGGCCAGCGGCACGAGCGAATCGCTGAAGACCGTGACGATCGCGTGCACGCCGCGGGCCTTGGCCTCGCGCACGCACGCGCCCAGCGCATCGATGCTCAGTTCGAGCCGGCGCAGCATGGCGTGGGGATCGCGCTCGCCCGCGTTGGCCTGGTACGCCGCCAGACGCGAGCCGCGGCTCATCAGCAGGTCGGCGCGGAAGAACTGAAACTTCACCGCGTCGGCCCCCGCGTCGGCGGCGAGGCGCACCAGTTCGATCGCGCGTTCGAGCGAGCCGTCGTGGTTCACGCCCAGTTCGGCGATGACATAGGGCGGCTCGCCCGCGCCGATGGTTCTGCCCGCGATGCGCACGTCTAGGCCCCCCTCCCACGTCCGGAAAGAACCGCATCGGCGACGAGCAGGTCGATGGGCGAATCGATATCGACGACCGCGCCCTCGGGCGAGACCACGCCGCGTCGATCAAGGCCGAAGAAGGCGTGGGGACCGTCGGGCACCCCCGGGATCTCGCGCAGCAGCGCCCGGCGCGTGAGCGCGATCACACCCCCGTCGGGCATGTAAGCGGGCGGCAGGTCCTGTCGCCGAAAGCAGCCATGGTTGAGCACGTCCCCCTCCCACGGGGCCACGCGCGCGTCGGCGTCGAGTCGGGCCGTCCACCAGGGGTGGTGCTTGCCCACGGGGGCGTAACTCTGCACGCTGTCGCACCCGCTGGCGGCGAGCCGATCGAGTGCGCGGTCGATGAGATCTGCCGGGCGCACGGGCACGTTGGCGTAGAGGATCACCAGCGGCTGGCGTTCGTACGCGGCGAGGTGCCCTTCGCGCTCGAGGCTGAGCAGCGCGTGCCGGGCCGCGTCGTCGATACGAGCGGTGTCGTGCGCGAGGTCGGCGGGGCGATCGATCGTGCGCACGCCCATGCCCCGCGCGATGGCCAGCGCGGCCTGATCATCGGTTGACACACAGACCAGCCCCACGCCGCGGCTGTGTAGCGCCGAATCGATCGTCCATTCGATGCACGCCCGCCCACCCACGCGGGCAATGTTCTTCCCGGGCACGCCCTTGCTGCCCGCGCGGGCGAGGATGATCGCCGCCGCCTGCATCACGCTCCCGCCCGCAGGGTGTACAGCCCCGGCGACACCTCGGCGACAAACGTCGGGGGCAGCAGCACCATTCCCCGGTCCACGCGGTCGCGCGCGTGCGCGGGGATTGGGAGCGCCTCGTACCGATCACCCGGCGGCGGGGGGTCGATCACGCACGCGCCCGCGTGCATCAGCCAGTGGTCATAAAAGTGCTCGATCTCGCTCGCCACTGCGTGTCGTCGCGCGATCCGCGGCACGACCCACAGCCCCGGCAGCCCGCCCTGCACGCCCCGTTCATCGAGCAGCCGATGTACATTCGCCGTCACGCGATCGAACGCGTTCACGCCCGTGATCCTCTGATACGCCGCGGCGTCGGTCGCGTGCAGGTCGATGCTGACGACATCCGGCTCGGCCTCCATCATCGCGCGCACCACGTTGTGATCGTGGGCCAGCGCAGTGCGCACATGCACGAACGCACGCCCGTGCTTGAGCGCACGGATCAATCGCGGCAGGTCCGCGTGGCGCGTCGCCTCGGGCCCGAGCGTCACGCCCAGTGCCTCGCCCTCCCGCCCCAGCGCGAGGATCGCCCGGGCCGCCTCCTCGCTGTCGGCCATCGAGGGATGCCGCACGTCGGCATGCACCACGCGCGGCGAGGGCTCGTCGGAGAGCAAATCGGCGATGGCCTCGCCCAGGCGCGCCCCGCTGGTGGTGTCGCCGAACCCGTCGCACGCCCGCGCCAACCACGCCCGCGTCAGTGTTGATTCGGGGATGCACCGAGCCGCCAGGTCGCGCAAGGCCGGCGGGATGCTCACGCACACACCCTTGGCGATCGGATCGACCTGCGGGGCCGAGGGGACATACCCCAGCACGCCGCCGATCGTGGCGAAATCGCCCCCGTGCGCCAGGTCGCGCACGCACGACGCCGACATGACGCACCCGGCGATGCCCGGCGGGGCCTGGGTGAATGTGATGGCGTGGGCCGCGGGGTGTTCGAGGTGGCGTTCGACGCAGGCGTCGATCAGGGCCGGGTCGGCCAGCGCCCAGTCGGCGTGGAGGATGACCGCCGCATCGATGCATCGGCGCTCCATGATCGGCGCGAGCAGCGCGGGGTGGAAGGCCTCGTCGTAGATCGACAGGTTTGCGATCCCGCCCCGCCAGCACGACGAGGACCAGGCCCGGCCGGCGGCGACGCGGGATTGGCGGGCGCGAAACGCCGCGGGTTCGACCGATTCGATGGCGACGCGCTTGGCGTGGCGCGTCTGCTCGATCAGCGCGTGGATGGCCTCGGGCGTGGGCGTGAGGATCACGACCTCGCCCACGTGCTCGCAGCGTTCGAGGCGGTCGAGCAGGCACAGCAGCGCGGGCCGCTGGCCGAGGAACGCGGCATGGATGTCGCGGGGCTGGTCCAGCCCGTTGCGCTCGGCATCAGCCGCGATGAAGGCGGCGACGCGCCCGCCCGAGCGGCTCTCCCCCTCGCCCTGCGGGATCACATCGCGCGTGACGAAACGCCCCTGTTCGACGGCGACTTTGGCGCTGTCGAGCAGCGTGCCCACGTGCTCGGCGACATCCACCAGCCAGTTCACATTGCGCAGGTCGCGCTCGATCTGGCAGCGCTGGCGTTGCAGGGGCGTGAGCGCATCGTTGAGTTCGATCGCGCGATCCGCCCGGAACCGGGCCAACTGCCCCGCCTGGTTCACGTGCTGTACCAGGCGGAAGGCGACGTCCAGCTTCGCCACGCGCTCGGCGTTGCGGTGTGATTCTTCGATCAACGGGTTGATCGCGTTGGCGTCGTCCTGGCACTCGAGCATCCGCGCCAGCAAGCCGCCCGTCTCGCGCGAGAGGATCGCCACGCGTCCCGTCTCCTGGCGCAAGCGGCGCAGGCACTCGGCGGTTGTGCGCCAGCGTGTCTCGGGCAGGTCCGACGGCGGCGTGGGCAGGGCGATGGGCGCGGGCGAGCCGAAGCGGTCGATCGCCTCGCGCAGGCTCATGGGCTGCGTGTGCTTCTTGAGCGCGCCCCCCTGGGTGGCGTCGACCACGCGCAGGCCGCGCGCCGTGTCGTTGTGAAAATCGCGTTCGAACTGCACCAGATAGGTGTGCATCTGGTCGTCGGTGTAGAGCGTCTGGCCGTCCTGGCCCGGGACGCGCCGCAGCGAGTTCTTCATCCGCGCGATGCGTTCCCACTCGAGCATCTCGAGCGTGCGGAACTCGCTCAGTTCGCTCCCCCACACGCCGTGGATCGCCGCGTGTGGGGCGTAGTACTGGTTGTCGGTGAAGGCCAGGTCCTGCCCGGTCATGATGACCGGGTCGCAGCCCAGGTACCGGGCGAGGTAATAGGCCAGGTGCGCGACCGTCGCGCCCGGCGGGACGCGCCCCATGTCGCGCCGCAGCGAATCGGGCAGCAGGTCATCGAGGATCGGATCGCCCACGCAGCGGATCCGACCTGGAAATGCGCGGAGGATCGCCGGGTTGGCCTTGGTCTCGACCACCAGCGTCACGCCCTCGACGTCGGCCGCGGTCAGCCCCTCGTAGAACCGGGCGCTGATCTCGTGATAATCGAGCGCGGTGACGAAGTGCGGTGTGATCCCGCGCGCCAGCAGCGTCTTGAGCACCGTCTGCACCGCGATGATGACCACCCGGTCGCGCACGCCCGGCTGGGCCAGCGCGTCGATGGTCGTGCGCAGACTCGGGCCCGCCGCCACCACCACGCACGCCTTGCCAGCCGCCGCCCCTTCCAGGTCTTTCACACCCGGACAGCGGGTGTACCAGCGCAGGTTCTGCAACTGGTTGCGCACGCTCGTGTCCACCTGGACCAGCGTGGTGACGATGTTCGTTCGCACGGCGTGCATCACCGAGGCGAAGTTCGCGCCGAAGCGCCCCGCGCTCGCGCCCAGACGTGCCGTGCTCGCCGGGTGCTCGAGATAGACCGTGCCCGCGGCGAGGATTCCCTCGAGCCCGGCGCAGGCCCCGGCGATCTGAGCCGTGTCCTCGGGGTCGGTCAGGATCGACACGCGAGAGAGCAATATCCACGCGGCGCAGTCGATCCGCTCGAGCACTGCCCGCAGCAGCCCCACGTCGGGCTCATAGACGATGACCGCGCCGTAATTGCCCAGGCGGCGAGCCAGTTCCATGACGTGATTGCCCACGCCCATGCCCAGCACGATCACCGCCGCCTGTCGCCTAAGGTCCAGCGTGCCCACCAGGCGCTTGGCCTCGTCGGCGGGCCCGCGACGGCTGGCGAGCATTTGTCCTGTGTCGGCATCGCCGATGCGACCCGTGGGGCACCCGTCGGGGGCGCGCCAGATCGTGACATCTGCGCGCGGGGCCGCCGCCCGTACCGCCTCGGCCGTCCGGGGCGAGCGCGTGCCCAGTGCGGCGAGGTTGCGATCGAGCAGGGCGGGGTTCGCGGGCAGGGGTTCCATCAACGCTCCATCGACGTCGGCGCGCGGGATCGCCCCACGCCGCCGGCGTCACCCCTTGTCATCGGCATGGTTCGCTGAGAGACTGGAAACATGCCCCTGCCCCAAGGCCTGGCCCTGCCCGATCCTCCGCCGCTCCCCGCGCCGCCCATGCTCGAGAGGCTGGCCTTCGAACAGCCCTGGCCCGTCACGCTGGCGCTGCTGGCGGTGGGGCTGGGGGCTTACCTGGTTCTCAACGCGCGAGGCCGCCCCGGTCGGGGGGGTGCCATCGCCGGCCTGCTCGCGATCCTGGCGGGGGCCCACGTCATCACGGCGGTGCTGATTCGCACCGCGCGCGAACGCATGGTCGATGTCGCCTCGCGCCTGGTCGATCGCGTCGCAACAGGCGATACCGACGGCGTGGCCCTGATCCTGCTCGATGACGCCCGCCTCGAGGCCACACGCTACTTCGCCCAGCTCGACCGAGACCAGATCCTCGCTCGCGTGTCGGCCCAGTTCGGGCAGGGCGGCGGATACCAGGCCCACGAGCATGACATCGTGGAAATTTCCGCCTCGCGCGACGGCCCCGGGGTGGGGCGCGTGCTGCTGAAGGTGCGCGTCGTGCCCGAGGCCTCGCGCGTGCCGGTCTTCTCCTGGTGGCAACTCGACACGCGCGCGGTACAGCCCGATCAGTGGCGCGTCCGCGGCATCACGCTCATCTCGGTCAGCGGCGCAGGCTCGATGAAGTAGCCCCCGCTCAGTTGGGGATCGGCACCAGCAGGCTGGGCTGGATCGCTCCACGCACCTTGACGGCCTGGCCATTCACCAGGTTGTGCGGGTTCTTCTCTTTGGCCTCGCGCAGGCGGAAGCTCTCTCGCGCCGGGCCCGTGGTGACCGAGCCGTCCGGACGCTTGCGCGACGTGTCGTAATCCTTCTCGCTGAAGACGCCCACCGTCACGGTGCTGCTGCGCGACGTGTGGTAATAGAACGCCTCCTGCCCTTCGCGACGCAACTGGATCACCGCCGCCTCGGCGGCCTTGCGAAAGTCGGCCAGATCCTGCGGCGTGGGGTCGCGGTCGTCCATCCTCCGATAGATCCCCACCTGCAACGTGTAATACGCCGAACGCCCATATCGCACACGCACGGTGGCCAGGTCATGATCGGGAACCGAGCCGGCGATGGCTTCAACGGGGGGCGGGGCCAGCACCGCACCCGCGAAAGGAAGCCTCCCGTTGATCTCCAGCCCTTTGAGCCGTTTGAGATCTTCCTGTGCCCGGGTCGATGCGCCAGATTCATAACGCCCGTAGGCGACCACCCACGCCTTGCCGCGAGGTTCGGCATAGGCACTCGTCAGCCCGATCTGGTGCGCCTCGGCCACGGCGATCTCGGCGAGGCGCTGTCCATCGGCCCCGCCAAAGGCCGCGAGCACAATCTGCCAGTTCGCGGCGCCTTCCGCGGCACCACCCGCGCCGCGCGGGCCAAACAAGGCCTTTCCCTCATGCTGTATCGCCGCGGGCGTGTCGCGCCCGGCGGCGGCCCGCTGGGTGTCCTCCGGGCGATAGTCCTCTCGGTAGGGGGTAAGCCCGGTGTGGGGGCTGTCCTTATCTGAGGCTTGAGGCGCTCCGCAGGCGGTCAGGAGGAAGGCAGTGAAAAGCACGATTGTGCGCGCAAGAACTGCGTGTTGGCCCCATTGAATGCTCTTTAAAACGATGGTTTTCATGAGGTTGCGCCCCAGTGAGACGAACGCAGGGTATTTTGGAGGGTCGAGGGGCCCCCCGTCGATACATCACGCGTAGGCGGGCCCACGCAGTGGATGCTAGGGCCCGGGCGGGCCTCGTCGGCGACACGCCGACGGGGAGCGACGGAGCGCATGCCGCTGTAGTTGTACATGCCGCGGAGAACACAGGTGGCTGATATCGCTCCAGTCTGTTCGGGTTCGTGCGGGATTCCCAGCGCCCTTGATGAGGGTCGCCGGATCACCCCGGTCGAGATCATGTCCGGTGCGCCCGTGCGCGGCCAGGACAAGGTGGAGGTGTCCGAGTTGGCGAGCTATCTCAGCAAGTTGCGCGACATGCCCGCCGTCCGTCAGGATCTGGTGGATCGCGTGAAGAGCGAGATCGCCGGCGGGACCTACCTCACGCCCGAAAAACTCGATGCGGCCCTGGCCGAGCTCGCCCGCGAACTCTAGTCGACGAGCCTTTCCCGTGAACCCAGTCTTAGCCCCGCCGCGCTCCTCGCCCCCGAGATCGCGGCGTTTTCCACGCGCCTTGATCGTGAGCATTAATGAGAATACATTCTCATTTACTCGACACAGGAGTGAAGGCCATGAACCACGAATGCACATCCCATCGGACACGGATCGGATTCGTCTCGGCGCTGCTCGGGTGTGCCTTGAGTGCACATGCCGCGGCGGAGAACTCGGACACGCGACCGATCGCCTCTCCATCCGAATCGGTGCCGGCGCTCTCGGCCGCTTCGGTTGATGCGCAAGGATCGCTGGGGTTGGCCGATCTGGGGCGGGCATGGTTCGACCCGTGGCCCCACTCGCACAAGAGCGCCAGCGGCACGCCCCGCGTGCATCACTTCCTGCTCGAGCCCGCCTTCCTCGGCCGCGAGTTGCTGACGGATTTCCGCATGGTCAACGGCGTCGACGAGGACGAGATGGAACTCGAGGCCGAGATCGAGTGGGCCCTCACCCGACGCCTGGGACTCGTCCTCGAAGCGCCCATGGAATCGATCAAGCCTGCGGATGAATCGCGCGAGACGGGGCTGGGCGACCTGGGCCTTGGCGTGCGCGCGGTGTTGCTCGATCTGCCGCGATTGACCTTCGCCGCCTCGCTGGGGGCTTCGATCCCCACCGGAGATGAGGATCGTGGCCTGGGCAGCGGCGAGATCGAACTCTCGCCTTCGCTCGCGGCGTGGATCGATCTGGGCGGCTGGGTGGCGCTCAATCTTCAGGCCGGAACGTCGCACGGGCTCAAGAGCGACGATGCGGAGTTCTTCTGGCGCGGCGGCCTCTCGTGGAGTTTCATGCTCTATGGGGACGATGCGCCCCATACGCACGGGCACTTTTCGCCGGGCATGTTCAGTCTGCTGGGTGAGATCGACGGCCGCACTGGTCTCAGCGGCGAGGACAACGACACATCCACAGCTCAGGCGCTGCTCGGGGCGTCGTTAAGTCTCACGTCCAAGGTCGATGTGCGGGGCGGGTACATCCTCCCGCTGGGCAAGCCCCGTGAGATCGACAACGCCTTCATCTTGGGCGTGGTGGTGCACTTCTAAGCCGCGGGCATACGCGGAGCGTCGCGTGGGCTACGCCGCGCTGACCAGACGCTCGGAGTGGCGCCGGAACATCTCGTCAAAGAGCGAGAGGTCGACGTAGCGCACCAGGCGTGCGATCTGCGGGTCGAACTGTGATCCGGCGCAGCGCTCGATCTCGTCGAGCACCTTGGCGCGGGGCAGGGCCGGGCGGTAGGAGCGATTGGAACTCATCGCATCGAACGTATCGGCCACGCTGAGGATCCGCGCAAACAGCGGGATGTCATCACCCGCGAGGCGGTGCGGATAGCCTCGCCCGTCGTAGCGCTCGTGGTGATAGAGCACGCCCGGCAGCACGTCCTGCAGCTGGGGGATGTCCTTCAGGATGCGATGCCCGATCTCGGGGTGCGTTTTGATCAGCCCGAACTCTTCGTCGGTGAGCTTGCCCGGCTTGGTCAGCACCTGCTCGGGAACGCCAATCTTGCCCACATCGTGCACCAGCCCGCAGATGCGAAGACGCTCGGCTTCGTGCGCCGACATTCCCAGCGCCAGGGCCAGTTGCTCGCCCATCAGCGCCACGCGTTCGCTGTGACCGAAGGTGTAGCGGTCCTTGGCATCGATCGCCGCCGTCAGCGCCTGCAGCGTGCCCATGAATGTCAGGTGCTGCTCTTCGAGCAGGGCGACATTCTCGGTGAAGGCATCGATGTAGCCCGCGGAAGCCTCGATGAGCTGGATGTCGTAACTGCTCACGTCCGGGTCGTCGCCGTATTTCCCGCCCGCGAAGATCACCCCACAGACGCTGCCCTTGCACATCAGCGGCTGGACAAGCACCTGCGACGAGCCGTCCCCGCGCATCGACTCGGGCGGCTCGACAATCATGAACCCGTTCTGGCGAACGGCCTGCTGCGCGAGCGAGCCGCCGATGGCGCTGAGCGTGCCCGTGTCCACCGGGATCTGCCCCGCGTGCACCAACTGCCCGCGCAGCCATTTGGGCAGCTTGGCATCGTCCTCGAGCCACGCGGCGAGGTAGCGGTACGAGAGCGTCTTGAACAGCCGCTCGCACACCGATCCCAGAAAGATCTCGGGCTGGCTGAGCTGCTTCATCGAGCGCCCGACGCTGTAGAGCAGATCGATCGTGTCGTAGGCGTTGGTCAGTTCGCCCGTGAAGCCCTGCAAAGTGGTCTGGCCCTCGCTCAGCGCGGCCACATCGGTCGCCGACGCGCGCAGCATCGCCGTGATCGCCCCCGCGGACACCGCGTCGTAGTGCGCTCCGGGGACCAGCGCCTCGCGCACTATCGCCGGATCGACATTCGCGCGGGAGCACGCCGCCCCCAGCGCGGTCGAGGAGACCCCCGCGATCGAGGGCAGCAGCACGATGGTCATGCCCGACGGGTTCTCGTGGCTGACCACGCCGGCCCACATTCCGGGCATGATCTCGCGCACACCCGGGCCATCCGCCCCGGCGCGAACCAGGTCCGGGCTCATGGCGGCCAGGACACCCTCGTGCCCCGAGCAGCCGGTGATCAGTCCGGCGCGATTGACGCTGAGGCTCACGAGCTGAAGTTGCCCGCAGCGTTCACGCAGGAGGCGCGCGATACTCGACTCGCCCTGCGAGGGTCCGCCCGTCTCGGTGCTCACGCCGCCACTCCTTGCGCGGGCGTATCCCGCAGCAACGCGTCGACGCGTTCCATGAGCTGCTTGACGCCGAAGGGTTTGCCGATGACCTGGCGCACGTTGGTCTGCTCCAGGTCCGCCGGGGCGATGGTGTGCCCCCGCGCCGTGAGCATCAACGCCGAGACCCGTGATGTCGATGCTTGCTTCTTGAGCGCCTTGCACATGTCCAGCCCGCTGAGGCGAGGCATCTGGAAGTCCGTGATCACAAGTCGCGGCGTGCGGGCGGTGGCCTGCTCGAGGCCCTCCTGCCCGTCTTTGGCCTCGATCACCTCGAACCCCGCGCCGCGGAGTTTGTGCGCGATGATCTGGCGGATGTGGGCCTCGTCGTCACAGACCAGGATGTATGGCATGGTGCTCATGAGCATGCCTTGGATCGGCCCCGCCCAGCACCCGCATCATCAGGGTTGACCGGGGAAGACCCGGAGGCCCTCGCCCACTCGGCACCGACGGCACGTCCCGCCCAGCCCGCACACCCGGCACCCCGCAAAAACGACGCCGCCGCGGTCTTCCCGCGGCGGACGTGCGTTCCAGTGGAGGCAAGGGGACTCGAACCCCTGACCTCATCCATGCCATGGATGCGCTCTACCAAAACTGAGCTATGCCCCCGGATTGTCGCCCGCGGCTCGGTCGCCCGCCCGCAAGCCCCCGATCGTAGGGGTGACGGGCCCGGGGTCAACCTCCCCCGCCCACGTCCCCGGGCATCCCACGCCCAAGCACCCGATCGACCGTCGCGATAACCATCTCCAGCGGAATCCGGTCAATCCGGCACCGCACCGGGTGATCGTCCGCCACCTCTTCCGGTGGCAGGGTCGGGTCGGCGACCAGCACTTCCTCGGGTGCCGCGGCACGCGTCGGGATTGTGGTCCACCGCGGGTCGGTGGGGCCAAAGAGCGAGACCAGCGGCACACCAAACGCCGCGGCGATGTGACGCGGGCCTGTGTCGTTGGTCACCATGATCGCGCCGCGTCGCACGATCCCCTTGAGCGACCCGATCGTCACGCCATGATCGGGCAGGACGACGCCACCGGCCTGGGCCGCGATTTCATGGCACAGGTCCCGCTCCCCGGGTGAACCATTCACCAGCACGCGCAGGCCGTGCGTGCGCTCCAGATGCATGGCCAGTGCGGCGAACCGATCCGCGGGCCAGCGCTTAGCCGTGTTGTTGCCCCCTGGGTTCAGGATCGCCAGCCGCTCGCGCTCGCCGACCCCCGCTGAGTGCAGCACGCGCCGGGCGGCGTCTACCTGCGCGGGCGTGACGCCCAGTTCGAGCATGACTCCCTGCGGGAGCGCGGCGGCTTGACTGGTCCAGCGACCCGAGCCATCGGCGAGCCCCGGGGGGCTGTCGAGCAGGATGGTCGCCAGGCGCCAGTAGTAGTTCGCCGCAGGGATGGGCAGCCACGCGCCGCCGGGGGTGCGCGGGGCCTCGACGCGGTCGGTGAGCAGGAACCCCCGCGCGTCGCGGTCAAATCCGATTCGGCGTGAAATCCCCGCGATGCGCGTGCACAAGGCGGTCGAGAACGAGTTGGTGAGCAGCAGCGCGGTGTCATAGCGCCGGGGTCGGATCTTGGCCGCCGCATGCTTGGGGCCCATCACGCCCGAGGCCCGCTCGACATGGACCTCGTCAAAGAATCCCGCCCCGTCGAGCAGTTCGTCCATCCCCGGGCGGACCAGCGCCCCGATGAAGCACCCGGGCAGTGAACGGCGTAAATGACGCAGCAGCGGCGTCGCCATGACGCAATCGCCCAGCCAACTGGGCATCACCACCAGCAGGCGCAGGGGGCGGCGGGGCTCTAGTCCCATCGCTCCTCCTCGTCGTGTGTCACCCAGAGCGGCCCGGCATGAAACTTGCCCTCGTACCACGCGTTGGTCACGTTGCGCAGTTCCGCGACCAGCCCCAGCGCGCCCAGGCGGTCGAGCTCGACCGTGAGCGTCACGCAATCGGGCGTGGCCTCCAGGCGTCGCAGGGCGACCCCCGAGCGTTCGGCGATGGCCCGGGCGGTGGCCAGAACCATCGCGCGGACGCGTTCGTCCTCGAGCGGGGTTCCCTCGAGCGCGCGCAGGCGGAGGGTGGATACATCCATGGCCGCCGACTGTAGCGTGCCCGCCCGGGCCTGCAGGCCCGAACGCGCCCGGGCCGATATCAGGGGTGTGTGATGCGCGTGCGTTTCTCGACCATCCTCGTGCCGCTGTGCGCGGTGTCGCTCTTCGCGGCCCTGGCCATCACCATGCGCCAGGACCAGCAGGCGGCGATCGCGTCGGCGATCGATCAGGGGTCGCTCGATCGTCCGCCGCGCCCCATCGCCGAGATCGCCGCCGCCGTGCGCGCCATGAAACTCATCACCGTCGAGATCGACACTAAGGTGAAGGTAGAGCGCACCCACGAGAGCTGGCGGGGCGATGTCGCCGCGACGATCGAGGTGCCCGTGCGATTGCACTACGGCACAGACCTGGCCGCGCTGGCCGACGATGGCGTGACGTTCCTGACGCACCCGTCGCCGGGGGTGTATCGCGTGCGGATCCCGCGGGCGAAGCGGATAGCGACCGAGGTCTTCTCGGGGCTCGAATCGATCGCCGTGCAGACGGGGTGGCTGCGCCTGCGCAGCCGCGCGGGCGAGTATTACCTTGGCTTGGCCCGCAAAGAGGCCGCCGATGAAGCCCGCGAACTCTTGCTCCGCCCCGAGGACGCCCAGCGCGTCGCCGACGTGACGCGCGAGCAGGTGGCCCGCCTCGTGGGCTCGATCGTCGGGCCCGGGCCGACGGTCGAGGTCGAGTTTGCTCCAGAGCCATGAGACTGCTGTGTGTCATCATCCGCCTGTGGAAGGCCCGCTGGGGCGTGCTGCGCCTGGCCATCGCCGGGTTTCTGCTCTTGACGTTGGCGGCGGACGCGGGGGCACGCCTGGCCCGCCTGCAACTGGCCGCTCTCCCCGGCTTTGATTACGCCGCCGAGGTCAGCGCGCTGCGTGAGCGGGGTCGCTACGGCGAGGCGTTGGTCATTGCCGATGCGGGGCTCGAGTGGCTGAAGGGTGATGCGCACACGGCCCTCGCGAGCGAGCGTGCCGCGGTCGAGGCCGAGCAAGCCAGTTACCTACGACGGGCCAAGGACGTGGGGATGGGGGCCATCTCGGGGCGGGGCCAGTCGCTCGAGGGGCTGGTCGGGGCGCTCGCCGCCGACTTCTTCGTCGTGGGCGACGTGCGTGACCTGCTGATCGAGGGGACCAAGCTCGCGCTCGACGGCGACGCGGACGAGTTGATCCTTGTGCTCTCGGGTGTGGGTGTCGTCACCACCCTGGCGCCGCAGATCGACTGGGTGCCCTCGCTCCTCAAGGCGGGCGCTCGCGCGGGCGCGATCACCAAGGGCCTGCGTGAATCACTGATCGGGGCGATCCGGGGGAAGCGCACGGCGGAGGTCGCGGGGGTGATGGGCAGCGTCGCGGCGCTCGCACGCAAGGCCTCGCCCGCGGGCGCGCTGCGGGTCATGGCTCACGCCGACGATGCGCCGGAACTGGCCCGCCTCGCCGCGTTCGTCGAGCGGCGCAGCGATGGGGCCTTTGCATTGCACGTGACTGGTCGCGACGGCGCACGGCTCGTGATCGAAGGCGGACAAGCCGCCGAGACGCTCGTGCCACTGGCGGCGAGAAAAGGGCGGGCGGGCGTGTCGTTTCTGCGCTCGCCCGCGGCCAAGGCGCTGCTCAAACCCCACCCGATCGTGGGCCTTCTCAAGGGGCTGCGCAAAGGGACGATCGGCGACGCGGTGGCCCGCGCGATCGAGCGGATGGACCCGGCCGCGTGGTGGCTGGTCCCCCTGCTGGCGGCGTGGTGCCTGCTCGAGGCGGTCTGGCTGGTGCGTCGCCTGGCGACGGCTCGTGCCGCTAGTTCGCGGACGCCGCCTGCGGCAGCAGCCCGCTGAGCAGGGCGATGCGCACCATCTCAGCCCGTGTCGCGCTGCTCAGTTTGCGGCTGATGGCGGCGGTGTGCCCGTGCACCGTCCGCACGCTCCGGTTGATGTGCAGCGCGATCTGCTTGCTGCGCTTGCCCTGGCCGATCAGCGCGAGCACCTCGCGCTCGCGCGGGGTGAGATCGGCGATACGCGCAAGCATGCGGGTTGTCCGGGGGCAGAATGCCGGCTGCTCGGGTTTCGTCGTAGGGATCAGGACACACACACCAAGCGGCGATGTGGAACCGGCAAGGGGCGCCTCAAACTTCAGACACGCATAGGTCCGACCCATAACTGTCAGGATCGAACAACCGTGCGGCGACGTGCCCTCAACCCCCGTTGCGTGTACATCACCCGGGTGAGTCGTGAATCGCACGGTCCCAGTGGAGTCCCGGGCGGTGATCCTCACCTCGGAATCACGTCGGAGGAAATCCCAGATCGCATGCCCAACGTCGTCGAGCAGGGGTGTGGCCGGCACACATGGATTCCCAGCAACTGATGGGACCCAGGACTTAGACAAGTGCATCCCCTCACAAGGTGGTCAGTTCGAACTACTTGCGGACAAGTGGTGTGTTGTAACCGGACCTATTCCCTGATGCGAGCGCAGTTTTGCCTGATTGTGAGCGGCAAGTCGTGTCCCGGTGTCAGATTGTTCACTGGGAGCCCCGATCTAGAGACGTCACCAGATCGAAGTGGCCCATTGGTCGGGTATCGCAGCGCCTCAACTCACCCATGCCGTACACACTCCCCGAACACGAACGCACCTCGATACTCGCCCTGGCGGAGGCCACTTCGAAGAAGGCGGACTGGTACGAGCGTGGAACGCCGCCGGCGAAGTCATCCAACGTCTGAACACTTCGGGCTCGGTCGAGGAGACCCGACCCAAGATCCGGCGCCTGGAACTCATCACCTCGCGCATGCGCATCACCCCCGACGAGCAGGGGGGGAAAACCGAAAGGTCGCTTAGTTTTCTTCATTGACGCCGTAGACCCGCGACGCCCTCGATCGCAGGTGGCGCATCAGCGGCTCGGGCGAGAGCGCTTGGCCCGTCACCCGCTCGCACAGCTCGCCCGCGCGATACTTCTTGCCGTGCCGGTGGATGTTCTCGCGCAGCCACGCGAGCAGGGGTGCGAACTGGCCTTTCCCGATCTGCGCGTCAAGGCCGGGGATCTGCTCGTTGATCGTCTCCCAGAACTGGGCGGCGTAGAGATTGCCCAGGGTGTAGGTGGGGAAGTAGCCGATGAGCCCGAAGGACCAGTGGACGTCCTGCAGGCACCCGCGGGCGTCGTCGGGCACGATCACGCCCAGCGCATCCTTATACCGGGCGTTCCATGCGCCGGGCAGATCCTTGGGCTTGAGGTCGCCCCGGAGCAGAGCCCGCTCGATCTCGAAACGGATCATGACGTGCAGGTTGTACGTCCCCTCGTCGGCCTCGACGCGGATAAGGCTGGGCGTGACCGTGTTCACCGCCGCGAAGAGGTCCGCGGGCTTGCACCCCTCGAGCGCATCGCCCAGGAACTTGCGGCTCTTGGGCAGCGCCCACTTCCAGAAGGCCAGCGACCGCCCGACGAAGTTTTCCCACATGCGGCTCTGCGACTCATGGATCCCCAGGCTGATCGCTTCGGCCAGCGGCTGGCCGAAGAGCGACTTGGCCGTCCCGTCGCCCTTGGGCAGCCCCTGCTCGTAGAGCCCGTGCCCCATCTCGTGCAGAGTGGAATAGAGCGCGTCGGTGAAGTGCTGATCGCGGTAGCGCGTGGTCAGGCGCGTGTCCGCCGGGCCCACCTCCGAGCAGAACGGATGCGTGGTGACGTCCAGCCGCCCGATGGCGAGATTAAATCCCATGCGTTCCAGCACCCACAGCCCAAAGGCGTGCTGCCGAGCCGCGGGGATGCGCGTCTTGAGGCACTTGGTGTTGACCTTGACCCCGCTCTGCTTCACCTCGCGCACGAGATCGGTGAGCCTGGCCCGCAGCGGTGTGAAGACCGCCTCGATCTCGCGGGCCGTGGCCCCGGGTTCATACTCATCGATCAGCGCGTCGTAGAGCTCGCCTCCCTTGGGTGTGCCATAGCACTCGGCCTTGCGCCGCAGCAGGCCCATCACCTTGTCGAGCCACGGGAGGAACATCGCAAAGTCGTCCTTTTCGCGGGCCTCCTTCCACGCGTGCTGGGCCTGACTGGTGGTGCGGGCGATGGCGGCGACCAGATCGCCGGGCAGGCGCGTGGCCAGGTCGTAGTCGCGCCGTATCTCGCGCAGGTTCGCCGCCTCGGGCGAGCCCTTGCGGGTGAGCGCCTTGTCCTGCTCGCACGCGCCGAGCAGGTCGCCCACGCGCTTGCTGGTGCGCCGCTCGTGCGTGATCGCGGCGAGGAGCGCGTTCTGCTCGGACCGCCCGGGCGTCGCCCCGTCGGGCATGTAGGTCTCCTGGTCCCAGCCCAGGAGCGACTTGATCGAGGTAAGTGTCCCCGCCTCGCGGAGCAGGGCGCAGAGTTCGGCGTAGTTCTTCTTCGACATGCGTGTCTTTCTTCTCTGGAGTATCGGTGTCCGTGCTGTGGAGTGAATGACAGACGCTCAACGCGCCTGCTGCAGCGCGATCAGCGAATAGGCGGTGATCAGCACCGGGTCGTTCTCCATCCAGCGGTCATCGACCACCTTGAACGAGCCGTCGGGCTGCTGCAGCGTGGCCAGGCGTTCGACCAGATCGTCGGCCCAGGCGCGTTCGGTCGCATCACCGGCGGCGTTGATCACGCGCACATTCGCCTTGCCGCCGGCGTGCATGGCCCGGGCGAAGACCACGTAGTAGTAATACAGCCCGTCGGTGCCCACGCCCGGGTTCTCGTCCAGCGTGTAGTTCCGTCCGATCCAGTCCATCGCCGCCAGCACGCGCGGGTCCTGGCTCGACAACCCCGCGTAGAGGTAACTCTTGAACCCCGAATAGGTCATCGAGCCGTACGAGCGCAGGCGGCTGGCGACGCTTCCGTCGTCGAGCGTCTCTTCCATGGTTCCAGCGAAACTCTGGCCCACGCCCACCTCGTCCTTGCTCACGCTGGTGGCGTAGATGAACCCGCCCTGGCGCGAGCCCTTCGCGTACGCCGCCTCGTTGATCACGCGACCATCAGCGCCCTTCTCCATCATCTGGCAGCGCTGCAGGAAGACCAGCGCCCGCTGGAAGGCGGCGTCCTTGGGATCGACCCCCGCCGCGTGCAGGGCCTCGAGCGCGAACGCCGTGTTCGAGAGATCCGGGCGTCCGTGCCGCCCGTAGCCCCACCCGCCATAAAACGCGTGCGTGCGATCGACGGCGGCGGCGCTCTCGCCCGATCCATCGATGGGCATCGCCGCCTCGCCATATTGCAGCGACTTGAGGAACAGCACGCCCCGCTCGATCGCCTTCTTCGCCTCGCGCGTGTCGAACGTCGCGAGCGCGCTGATGCAGATCGACGTGTTGTAACTGGGGAGCATCACGTCATAGATCCCGCCGTCGGGCTTCTGCTGGCCCAGGATGTAGGCCAGTCCGCGTGCCGCGGCGTCGTCATGGGCCTTCACCTGGTCGTGGGCCCGCATCCCGGCGAGCACCAGCCCGGTGATCGCCGGGAACGACGGCGCCCCCTCGCGCACCCCCCACGCGCCCGAGGCATCCTGCTGCGTGCGCAGAAACTCAATCGCCCGCTGGGCCATCTGCTCGGCCCTTTGGGCGCGGGTCGGGGCCGGTGCTTCCTGCGCTGTCACGATCGACGCCACGCAAACCATCGCGCCCGCCGCCAGTTTCTGCATCATCCGCATCGCGCACCTCCCGCCGGGGCGTGTGCCCCGATTTATTTCATTGTTGTCATCACGACGACCAGCGACGCGCCCGCGATCGCAACCCACAGCACAAGGGCGAGCACGATCGCCCGCCACCCGACCGTGCGCAAAGCCGCCACCGACAGCCCCGCCCCGATCAGGTAGAGCGCGACCTGGAACCCGAGTTTGGCGACGAGTCGGATCTGGTTCTGATACGTCGCGACCGAGTCCACAAAGGTCGCCAGCAGGCTCGCCGCGATGAACAGGATGATGAGCCAGGGGACCGCGGGGCGAATGCCCGGCGTGCCGCGCCGCACGAACCACCCCGCCGCTAGCGCGATGGGCACGATCCACAGCACGCGCGAGAGTTTCACGACCGTCGCCACGTCGAGTGCCACGCCCGGCTCGCTCGCCTGATACACACTCGCGGCTCCCGTCACCGACGAGACATCATGGATCGCCACGCCCGCCCATGTGCCAAACTGCGCGTCGCTCAGGTGCAGCAAGTGCCCGATCACGGGGAAGACATACAACGCCGCGGCATTGAGCAGGAAGATCGATCCCGTCGCGATGGCCATCCCCGCGCTCGAGGCCCCGATCGACGCGCCCACCGCGGCGATGGCCGACCCGCCGCAGATCGCCGTTCCCGATGAGATCAGGATCGTCTGCTCGCGTTCGAGGCGCAGCAGGCGTGCCGCGATGATGCCCAGCACGAACGTCCCCGCGATCGTCGCCAGCGCAAAGACCAGCCCCTCGCGGGCGATCTCCAGCAGCATGGGCAGCGGGATCAGCAGCCCCAGCGTCGCCACCGACCACTGGATCAACTGGCGCGAGAGCTTCCTGGAGAGCGCGTCCCACGCCGTCGCCCCGACCAGCGCCAGCACGCAGCCGATCGCCAGGGCCAGCGGGGCCGAGGCCCACGGCGTAGCGCAGAACGCCGCCCCCAGGATGAACACGGCGCGTTTCCAGGCGGGGCTGGGAGAGTGGGGGGGCATCGGGCCGCTACTCTACGAGCCTTCCGCGCCCGTGCGTCGAGCCTGCCCGCGCACGCGACACAAGGAGTCCTGCGTGCCCACCGCCCTTCCCGCGCCGTCGCCCTTCGCAATCCACTGGGCGCACGATCCGGGGGTCTGCTACCTCAACCACGGCTCGTTCGGGGCCTGTCCGCGCGCAGTACTCGACGCCCAGCAGCGCCTTCGCCAACGCATGGAGGGCGAGGGCGTGCGGTTCTTCGTCGAGGAACTCTCGCCGCTGATGGACCGCATGCGCCACGCGCTGGGGGGCTTTGTGCGTTGCCCGGCAAAGGACCTGGCCCCCATGCCCAACGCCTCGATCGCCGTGGCCACGGTCCTGGCGGGGATGGACCTTCAGGCGGGCGACGAGATCCTCGCGGGCAGCCACGAGTATCCCGCCTGCATGAACTCGCTGCGACGCCTGGCGCGGCGCACGGGCGCGCGCATCGTGCTGGTGGATCTTCCCTTCCCCTGCTCCTCTCCCGACGCGGTCGCCGAGGCGTTTCTCAACGCGACCACCGAGCGCACCCGCCTGGCCCTGATCAGCCACGTCACCAGTTCGAGCGGGATGATTCTGCCTGTCGAGCGTCTCGTGCCCGCGCTCGAGCAACGCGGCGTGCGCTGCCTGGTCGACGGCGCGCACGCCCCGGGCATGCTCCCCTGGCTCGACGTGGGCGCCCTGGGCGCGAGTTACTACACCGCCAACTGCCACAAGTGGATCTGTTCGCCCAAGGGCTCGGCGTTTCTCTATGTGCGCCCGGACCTTCAATCACAGGTGCGCCCGCTGGCCCTCTCGAACAACGCCGAGAAGCCCCGCCCGGGGCGCGACCAGTTCCTCACCGAGTTCGAATACGTCGGCACGCAGGACTACACGGGCCTCCTGGCCATCGCCGACGCCATCACCTTCATGGGGTCGCTCCTGCCCGGCGGGTGGAGCGAGGTCATGGCCCGCAATCACGCCCTGTGCGCGGGCGCCCGCGCCCGGATCTGCCACGCGCTGGGCGTCGAGCCCCCCTGCCCCGAATCGATGGTCGGCTCGATCGCCACGATCGTGCTCCCCGCGCACGAGCCCGAGCGACACGCCCGCCTGATGGCCCGCCCCACGCGCTACCACGACGCCCTGCAGGACGCGCTGGTGACCAGATGGCGGATCCAGGTCCCCGTCTGGGGCGTGCCCGGCTCGGAGCGTCGGTTCCTGCGGATCAGCGCGCAGCTCTACAACAGCCCGGCGCAGTACGACTATCTCGCCCGGGCGCTCGCGCACGAACTCGCCGCCGAGGCCCGCCTCTAGCGCGCTACCGTGGCCCCGGAGGCCGCCGATGAACCTCGATGCATTCACGGGCCTGATGGACGAGGCCCAGCTCCCCGATCCGCTCCCCGAATCGCCCATGCCCCTGGCGCGCCAATGGCTCGACGAGGCCGTCGCCAGCGCGCACCAGCCCAACCCGACGGCGATGACGCTGGCCACGATCGGGCCCGACGGCGTGCCGGGCGCACGCATCGTTCTCTGCCGCGACCTGCGCGTGCAGGAAGGGTGCGCCGTGTTCTACACCAACTACGACGGGGATAAGGGCCAGGCTCTCGAGGCCAATCCCGTCGCCGCCCTCTGCTTCCATTGGGACCACACCGAGCGACAAGTGCGCCTCACCGGGCCGGTGACGCGATCGCCCGCCGCCGAGAGCGACGCTTATTTCGCCACGCGCGCGTGGGAGAGCCGCCTGGGCGCGTGGGCCAGCCGCCAGAGCCGCCCGCTGGAATCACGCCAGCAGTTGCTCGAGCAGGTGGTCGATGCGATCACCACGCTCAAACTCGATGTCGGCGCGCTGATGACCCGCGGGCGCGAGGTGGTCATCCCGCGTCCGCCCCATTGGGGCGGCTATCGCGTCTGGGCGTCGAGCGTCGAACTCTGGGTCGGGGGCAAGGGACGCCTGCACGACCGCGCCCGCTGGACCCGCCCCCTCACCCGTGAGACCACACCCGAGGGCGTGGTGTACCGCGGCGGAGCGTGGAGCGGCACGCGCCTGCAGCCCTAGATCATGACAAGCAGCCCGACCGTCAGGGAGGGCCCTCTTGTCTTGCGTTCATCCATGAAGAAAGCCCTCGCTCATGCTCGGGCTGCTTGCCCTGCACCCGGAGTAGCGCGGTCAACGGGTTTCGCAACCGTGGCGGGACATGGTGGTGGCATGCGGCTCAGGCCATCGCCATCACCACGTTGGACAGGTTGAAGAGCACGTGCATCACGATCGGCACGCCGATGCGCTTGGTGCGCTCGTAGGCCAGCCCCATCGTCACGCCCAGCACGAAGATCGTGGCGATGGCGTACCAGGGCATGCCCGTGCCGGGGATGTGCATCGCCGCGAAGACCCCCGAGGCCAGCAGGATGCTCGTCCACGCCTTGCCCGTCAGGTGCAGGAATGCCGACTGCACGAACCCGCGATAGAGAATCTCTTCATAGACCGGCGCGCCCACCACGGCCAGGCCCGCCAGCGACCAGGCCCACGCGCTGTGACGCTGCTCCACGAGCAGGCGCAGCGTGCCGTGCGCCAGCGTGTCGATCGATTGCCCCGTGACCAGCGTGTGCAGGCCCGCGGCTCCCAGCCCCGTCGCGTTGACGACGGGAAACGCAAAAAGGAACGCGATGAACCCGCCCCCCAGGCACCGCGGGCAGACGCCCAGCCCCGCGCTCTTGCCCGCGGCCCCCATCAGCCGGATCAGCAGCAGCGCAATCGCCAACCCGCCCGCATACGCCCCGCCTGTGATGAGCACCTGCGCTTTGGCGCTTTCCTTGGGCAGCGACGCCACCAGCGGCAGGGCCTGCACCCCGCCCGCGGTCAGGGCGGCGCCGACATACGTCAGCAGTGCGCACAACCCCCACAACCACCACGGGTGCGAGCCCAGATTGCGCAGCCCCGCCCTCGCGGGCGAACCCGGGCGGATGACGTTGAACAGCCACAGCGTCACCAGGCTCAGTGCCGCCCCCGACACATTCAGCCAGATCCAGGGCTGTGACCGCACCGCCGTCGCCGCCTTGGTCGCGGCCTCATCGGCCACCTTGCGTGCATCGCGGGCCAGCCCGCCCACGGTCTCGCCCGCGCCGCGCTTGGCCGGGGCCTTGTCCTGGGCCACCAGGCGTGAATCAAAGTTCTGAGCCCCCGCGGCGGGCAGGGGCGTGAGCAGGCCAACAATGAACGCGATGAGCACGCCCGCCGTGACCCTGGACGACATCATCGCGCACAAGCGTGAGGAGGTCGCCCGCGCCAAGGCGGCGATGCCCCTGGAGCAGGTGCGGGAACTGGCCCATCGCCAGCCCGCGCCCCGCAACTTTTTCGCCGCGGTCACGCGCCAGTTCAAGAACCGCTCGCTGGTGATCGCCGAGATCAAGCGACAGAGCCCCTCCGCGGGGCTGATCCGTCCCGAATACGCGGGTGACGCCTTCGCCCCAGAGGCCATCGCGGCAAAGTACCACTCCGCCGGGGCGTCGGCGATCTCGTGCCTCACCGACGAACGCTTCTTCGGCGGGCACCTGTCGTATATCGCGCGGGTGAAGGCGGCCGTCACGCTCCCGGTGCTCCGCAAAGACTTCATCATCGACCCCTGGCAGATCTACGAGAGCCGCGCACACGGGGCCGACGCCGTGCTGCTTATCGGCGAATGCCTCTCCGAAGGCCTGCTGATTGACCTGCTCATCCTGGCCCAGAGCCTGAACCTGACCACGCTGCTCGAGGTGCACGACATGGACACGCTCCTGCGTGTGCGCCCGCACGTGGGCTTCCCGCACCCGTCGTATGCCCTGCTGGGGATCAACAACCGCGATCTGTCCACCATGCGCGTGGACCTGGCCCACACCCTCCGTCTGGCGGGCCTGGTGGAAGACCCGGGCATTCTCGTCAGCGAGTCGGGCATCCGGTCGGCCGATGATCTGGCACGCCTGCGCGACGCGGGCGTGCGCATCGCCCTGGTCGGCGAACACCTGATGCGGGCCCCCGACCCCGGGGTCGCGCTGCGCGACATGCTGAAGTTTGTTCCCCCGGGACAAGGCCCGATAACCAACGGAAGGAATGCATCATGAACCGGCTTCTCGCCGCCGCCCTGCTGGCCCCTCTCGCGCTAATGGCTCCCATGACCCTCGGGCAAGAGGGGGGATCGACACTGATCCCGCCCGGCGTCGAGGCGCCCGCGGACAAAGCCGCCGACGTGGTCGATCCGGGGCGTGAACTCTTCAAGCAGGCCGCTCAGAGCGTCCGCGACGCCAAGTCGATCACCTACCGGGTCAAGACCTACGGCACGGGTTCGTTCGATGCCTTCACGTCAAAGATCGACGCGAAGGTCCGGATGCTCCGCGCGGCCGAAGCGGGCACGGGCGTCAACGGATGGCTGATCAGCATCCAGGGGACGGCGACCACGCGCCAGGCCACCGATGACCCGATCCACGTCGTCTGGCACGAGCGAACCGTCGAATGGCTCGAGCCCGGCGAGAAAAAGCTGATGGAACGCCCCACGCGCGAGGCCCGCAGCAACCGCGTCAGCCTCGCCGGCGGGAGCAACGTCAGGCTCGAGGAACTCACCTCGGCCAATCCGTTCGACAAGGTCATCCGCGCCAACCAGTTCACGTTCCAGTCCTCGGCCACCCACCATGGCGTCGAGTGCGACCAGCTCGAGGTCGTCACGCAGCTGGGCGGCCGCGACAGCACGGTGTATTGGGCGCTGGGGGTGGCGGACCATCTGCCCCGGCGCATCGAGCGCATCGTCGACAGCTCGATGATGAAGGGTTCGATGATCGCCGAGATCTCGGAGGTGGTGATCGAGAGGGAGATCCCCTCATTCACCGCCGCCGATCTGCGGATCGCGCGCCCCGAGGGGTACAACGAGGACCGCAAGGTGCCCCCGGCCCCGGGTCCGATCAACCCGGCGTCGCGCCCCGATTACGACGGCCCGCGCGGACCTGGAGGCGACATGGGCCCGCCCAAAGTGCCCGAGGCCAAGGCCCCCATCCCGATGGCCGCGCCGACCTATCCGCCCGCGCCCGCGTTCAAGTTCGCCACGTCGGACGATCGCACGATCGACAACGCCACGATCGCGGGCAAGGTGACAGTGCTGACATTCTTTGGCAGCTGGTCCCCGCAGTCGCGCGATTGGCTGCGCAAGCTGCACGCGGTGACGTCGAAGTTCGAGGGGAGCGCCGACGCCTACGCCCTGGCTGTGCGCGAGCGAGGGCCCGACGCGGCTCAGAACGCCCTCGAACGCGCGGGCGTGACCTTTATCCTGGCCCCCAAGGGCGACGACACGGCGAGCACCTTCAACGTCAAGGTCTACCCCAGCGTGATCGTCATCGGCCGCGCGGGCGAGATCATCTGCAGCGATCAACCCGCGCGCGGCGATGAGTCGGCCCTGCGCGTCGAGAACGCGATCCGCGAGGCGCTCGCCGCCGCGCCCAAGGGCGACACCCCCGCCGAGGATAAAGAAGGGATTCCATCCAAGGAAGAGCCCCCGGCCAAGGCAGACCCCGCCAAGAAGCCCGACCCTTCCAAGAAACCCGATCCCACCAAGAAGCCCGACCCCATGAAAAAGGGTGATGCCCCGCAGAAGGGTGTGCCCGCCAAGGGTGAACCGGGCAAGGGTGACCCCGCCAGCGCGCCGAAGTAGACTGGCCCCCGGCGTCGAGCGATCGACGCGGGAGCGCAGGACGTGCCCAGGAAGTTCAAGTCGCGCTGGCTGCGGCTGCTCGCCCATCCGGGCGTGCTGGTCCTCGCGCTCACGTTCCTGATCATCGACGTGCTGAATCTGCCCCACGGGCCCAAGGAAGTCTCGAGCGTGGCGTTGAGCCTCCGCGGCATGCACCCGGGTGGCTCAAGCCCACGCCCGATCCCCGTCGAGTTCTATCGCACACCCACGGGTCTGGCGGCCGTGGGCACGGGCGATGTGAAAGGGGCGGGGGAGATCCCCGCGGCGGGCGTGCGCCTGGGCGGCCTGATGATCTGGCCGCGCGATTACACCACCCACGGGTTCTGGGCCCCGACGACGCTGCGCCGGTATCACCGAATCGTGGGGCACGAGAATCTCTCGCCCGAGGAGTTCGCGCAGCTGCCTCTGGTGCTGGCCGCCCGGCTCGAGGCGATGGGCGAGGAGGATCGCAAGTTAGTCCTGCTGCGGGCGGGGGTGCTGGGTGATACGCACCTGATCCGTCGCGGCGTGGCGCATAATGGCGTGGTGATGTTCGTGAGCGTGCTGCTGCTGACAAATGTGGTATTGGGCGTGGTGATGCTGCGTCGCTGGTGGAGCCACCGCCAACGCCGCGCCAGAGGCCTGTGCCCCGACTGCGGCTACAACCTTCGGCATCAATACATCGGGGGCTGCCCCGAGTGCGGGTGGAGCCGCCCGCAGAACGCGCCCCAGGCTTTGGGGTAGGCCCGGTTCGGGACCGAGGCTCGGCCAGACCATGCCGGTAGAACTTGGGTTCGAGGCACGCACAAGTGCCTGCGAAAAAAATATTGCATAGTGCCCCCGCACGACGCACCCCATGCCGCCGCGTTGCGGTAGTCTTACAGGCATGAAGACCAACGCGACTTGGCTGAACAGGTGGAGGGCGGGCGTTGCCGGGGTGATGGCCCTCGCCCCTGCGGCCCTGGCCCAGACCCCGCCGCCGGATTACGGCTTTGACTGGTCGACGATCGGGGACGTGGGCAACGCCCCGTACATGGGGCTCGACCCCCAGGGGCAGCCGCTCAACCGCGGGAGCGTGCCCTACGTCTACCGCATGGCGAAGATGGAAATCACGACCGCGCAGTGGATGGAGTACGTCAACACCTTCTCGACGCAGTCCGACGCTTTGACCTTCTTCGCCGATCCGTCGTACTGGGGGGCCACGCCCGACTTCAACTATTCCGGGCCCGGGCGACGCTGGCGGCTGCGGAGCGTTCCCAATGCCGGGCTCTACCCCGTCAGCGGCATCACGTGGCGCGAGGCCGCCGAGTATTGCAACTGGCTCCACAACGGCAAGCAACCGACACTCGCCTCGATTGCCAGCGGCGCGTACGACACCTCGACGTTCATCAACCTGCCCGGCAACACCTACGGCGACCAGGCGGCCCGCTCCCCCGGGGCTCGCTTCTTCATCCCCACGCTCGACGAGTGGCTCAAGGCGATGCACTACGACCCCAACCGCAACGGGCCCGGGCGGGGCGGATGGTGGCTCTACAGCAACGCGTCGGATGTGGGGCCGATCCCCGGCCCGCCCGGCGTGGGCACCACCAGCGCCGCGTACATCCCCGACCCTGTGTTCGACCCCTTTGGCGCATGGAATATTCCATTGGGTTCGTACCCAACGACGCTGAGCCCGTGGGGGATGCTCGACGCCTCGGGGGGCGCGTCGGAATGGCTGGAGAACTGGTACGACTGGGCCACGCCGCCGAATCGTTGGCGGCTCTTCGACGGCGCCCACGCCGGGGGAGGGCCCGATTTTCTCGTTGTGGATGAGGCGGGTCAGATTGGTGCCACCCCTCCAATATTCGGCGATTTCAACGGGCTTCGCATCGCGTCCATCCCATCACCCGCATCTTTGTGGTTGGTCTTGAGCACCCTCGTTCTGATTCGGAGACGTCCATGAACCGCAATGCACTGATCGCCTTATTCTCGCTTCTATTATCAAGCGTTTCCTACGCGAGCATCGTCGTCCAGTACAGTTCAACCCAGGGCGGGCCATTCAGTACCTGGGGCTCGTACATCGTCGATGGCAGCAACAACGTCTCGATCACCGATGCTCCGACCTTTGGCTGGATGCGGATTTATTCAACCAATCCGGCGAACGAGGACATCGGGTGGATCTCGATCGCGGGGACGGGCGACGGCTCGCTCAACGTGCTCCTGTCGACAAATGCGTCGTCCTTTACTCCGGCGTCCGCATTTCCTTCCATCGCCTGCCGAAACTGGAAGGGGATCACGGGTGGCAACCGGGTGGTCAAGTTCCAGGGGCGCATCGGCGGCGATCTCGACGCCCCGGCCCCAGAACTCGGCGGCGTCAATGTCAACCACATCGTCCGCCTGGATGTCGATGGTTCAATCAAGCGGGTTGTTTCTCAATCGGGCAACGGATCTCCGGCGCCCCTCATTTCCGCCATCACCGCAGGCGGCAATCTGGAATCCGGCATCACCGTCACGCGGGGAAGTATCGAACTCGTGCGTATGGACGGCTCGGTGACGAGCAGCGGGGTGATCAGCATCGTTCAAGACGGCGCCACGATCACTCGTGTTCAAGTCGCTGGCAACTTCGCGGGGCAGATCATCGCGGCCTCAACATCGACCACCGAAGGGGGCTCGATCGGCGTCGTCGATATCACGGGCGACCTCAGCCATACCACGCCATCCCTGGTACGCATCCGCGCCAAGAACGGCGTCGGCTCGATCAAGGCACGCTCCATCAGCGCCAGCATCACCACCAACGACGACGGGAACGGCAATCTGGGCAGACTCGAAACCACCGGCACGGTGGTCAACGGCGAGACGATCGTGCCCGGTCCATTTTCCGCAAATCTCCGGTGCTACGCCCTCGACGGCGTCGGGCCCGATCAGGGCATCATCATCAACGGGGACGTGACGGGCGAACTCGGCTGCCGCGCGGGTGGTTTCCAGGAGAACATCACGATCAAGGGTTCGGTTACGTCCACGGGCTCGATCCGCGCGCTCAGTGGCGGCTCGATGGGGGCCAACACAACCATCGTCATCCGTGATTCGATGAGCGGCGAGATCGAGATGAGCACCGCCGCAAGCCTCAATCGCCAGATCATTATTAACGCCGCGAACAACACCACAACCCCGGGCACCTGGACCGGCCCGGTGAAGATCGGGCCGTCGGGAAACCAGATCATCCTCGACGACGGTGCAACACAGCCGTACCTGGCCCCGTACTACGCCGCGATCTCCTCCACCCTCGGCGGCGGCGCTGTTGGGCTCGTGCCGTACGGGTTGCACAAGGAAGACTGCTCTCCACCCCACGCCCCCGACGGCGGGTGCGGGCTTCAGTATTCCATGCGCACTTGGCCGGCCTCACTGGACGGCGGGTCTCGCCAGACCATCGTTCTGCGTCATTACGGCCCGGTCTTGAATGACTCGGGTCTCTCGCCGTGCCTCCTCGAGCGCTTGGCAATTACCTGCCCCTATCCGATCGCCTGCCCGGGCCCGTGGGAGGAGGTTCTTTCGACTACATTGCCGATCGAACCTGCGTATCAGGTCTACCTGCCGCCCGAATACCCGCGAGAGGTCTGGGTCGCTCTAAAGATGAACAACGGCCAGCCCGTCAAGTTCCACCCGAACTACACCTACCGTGTTTCGCTCATCTCCGATGGCGGCGTGACGCGACTGCGCAGCGCGGGCACGCTCGCCTCGACCGCCCCCGGTATCGTCGGCTATCCCTATGAGTTCAAGCCGCTCTGCGCGGATGTCAACCTGGACTCCCTCATCAACCCGGGCGACATCGACGCGTGGATGGAGCAACCCTCGGACGTCGATTACAGCGGCGAGATCAACCTCGACGATCTCGTCCGCCTCATCGAGGTCGTGGGGATGTAGTCGAGACGCACGCGGCGAATCACAGCACGCCACGCACGCCGTCGGGGTGTGCGTCGCCCCTACAGCGTCATCACGACCTTGATCCCCTCGCCGCTGATCATGGTCTCGTGGGCCTTCTTGAACTGCTCGATGGGGAACTCGTGCGTCACGATCTCGTCGAGTTCGAGGCGGCCTGACAGCAGCAACTCTTCCATCTGGTACCAGGTCTCGAACATCTTGCGCCCGTTGACGCCCAGCACCGTGCACCCCTTGAAGATCACGTGCTTGTTCCAGTCGAAGAGCGCGGGCTTCTTGAAGAGGCCAAGCAGGGCGGCGACCCCGCCGTTGCGCAGCGCCTCGAACCCCTGATCGAGCGCGGGCGAGGCGCCCGACATCTCGATGAGCACGTCGGCCCCCTCGCCACGGCAGGCCTTGCGCACCTGCTGGATCCACCCGCTCTCGCGCGGGTCGAAGACCTCGACCGCGCCCAGTTTCTTCGCCAGGGCGCGGCGCTTGGGGTCCACATCCGTCGCGAAGATGCGCCCGGCCCCCGCGGCCTTGGCCACGGTGACGGCCATCAGCCCGATGATCCCCGTGCCCGTCACCAGCACGCTCTTGGCCGAGACCCCGGCCGCCATCACGGTGTGGACGGCGTTGCCCAGCGGGTCCATCACCGCGGCGATGGTGTCGGGGATGCTCACGTGCACGGGCCACACGTTCTCCTCGGGCACGCAGACGAAATCGGCGAAGCACCCGTCGCGGTCGATGCCGATGATCCGCGTGTCGCTGGCGATATGGGCGTTGCCCGTGCGGCTGTTGTAATCCTTCCACTCGGTGATGTGCCCTTCGGCCGACACGCGCAGGCCCGGGGCGTACTTGCTCACCGCCGAACCCACCGCCTCGATCGTGCCGACGAACTCGTGCCCGGTGACGATCCCGACGGGGATGCGACCCGCGGCCCAGTCGTCCCATTCCCAGATGTGCCGGTCGGTGCCGCAGATCCCGGCCTTGCGCACGCGGATGAGCACGTCGCGCGGGCCGGGGGTGGGGCGGGCGCGGTCGGAGACGAACTGCAACTCGGGGCCGGCGTGGTGCTTGATCAGGGCGCGCATGGTGGTGTCCTGGCGGGCGGGGGGCACACTGACAGGGCGGGGTGCGGTGCTGGGCATGGGGTATTGTCCGCCCCTCGAACCCGCGAAACCACACCCTGCGCGCCACCACGCCAGATTGCGCTCCGCGAAATCAAATCCAGGCCAACAGCCGATGAATCTCTTTCATGGGCTCCCGAACGCGAGCCGTCCGTCGGCGAACAATCCGTGTCGTAGACTCCACCCCCGATGACCCGCATGGTTCCAACCCCGTTTCTGTTCGTGGCGGCCCGGCCCGATGGGGGTCGGCGCCTGGGGTTTCGACGGGCGCGGGATCGGCGCCACCTGGCCGACCAGCTTCGCCGCGAGCGCCTGGTCCCGCTGCGGACGTGGAGTATCCCGTCGTGGGCCTCGCCCGAGAGCAAGGTGAGCCTGAAGGACCAGGCCGAACTGCATTTCCAGTTTGCGCAGTTGTTGTCGCGCGGCGTGCCGCTGGTGGAAGCGCTGGACGTGACGAGCCAGGCCGTCGCCGCCGCCACGCGTCCGCGGGTCGAGCGGATCCGCGAGTTGGTGGCGGGGGGCACGTCGTTCGCCGAAGCCTGCCGTTCGGTTGAGGTCTTCGATCCGGTGACCATCGCGGTCTATCGAGCGGCGGAGCGATCGGGCGATCTGGCGGGGGCGGCCAAGCAACTGGCCGAGACGACCCGCCGCCAGCTGGCCATCTCGGGCAAGGTCACGATGCTGATGACCTATCCGGCGGTGGTGCTGACGATCTCGATCCTGGTGTCGCTGCTGCTAATCGTGATCGTGGTGCCGCAGATCGGGCAGTCGCTGGCGAGTTCGGGGGTGGAACTCCCGTGGATCACGCGGGCGCTGGTGGGGACGGGGCTGTTCCTGCGGGCGTACGGGCTGTGGGTGGGCGTGGGTGTGCTGGGGCTGATCGTGGGCGCGGTCATCGCGCGCCGCCGGGTGGGGGCCTTCATCATGCGCGGGGCGCGTCTGCTTCCGGCGATGCGCGAGGTGATCGTGGCGCAGGAGTCGTCCCGGTTTTTTACGGTCATGGCCGCCATGACGCGCACGGGCGTGACCCTGGCCGACGCGCTGGGCGTGGCGGTGGGGGTGGTGGGGCACCCGGAGCTCAAGAATCAGTTGTCATCGCTGCGCACGCGCCTGATCGAGGGGGGGTTGCTGCGGTCGCTGATCGATTCGGTCACGGCCTTGCCGATGCCCACGCGACGCCTGCTCATCGCCGCCGAACGCTCGGGGGACATGGAATCGGCCTTCGGGACGCTGGCGCAGGACATGACCGAGGAGCTCGACCGCAGGTCCGGGAAGCTGCTGGCGCTGCTCGAGCCGCTGCTGACGGTGCTGATGTTTCTCATCATCGGCTCACTGCTCTTGTCGATCATGATCCCGCTGATCCGCTCGACAGCCCAGATGGCGGGGGGCTAGCCGAGCGCGGGGTGCGGTTGAGCGAAGAACAGGTGTGGGCGCGCGGGCCCTATGGTTGGTGCCCGCTCGGGAAGGAGACACGAGGCATGCATCGTCGGAACGGCACATCGGAACACGCGGCGCGAGGCTTCTCGCTGCTCGAACTCATGCTCGTCGTCGCGATCATCGGCATTCTGATGGCGGTGGTGGCCTTCAGCATCGGCGGACAGGGCGAGCGGGCCAAGGCCCGCGCCACCCGCGCCAGCTTGCAGACCATCCAGACCTCTCTTGATCAGTATCGCCTCGAGTACAGTTCCAACCCCCCGGCCCTGGCATCGCTGATCCAGGTCAAGATGCTCAAGGACATGAAGCTCAAGGACGCCTGGGACTCCGACTTCCTCTACGACCCGCGCGGGCTTAGCCCCGAGCGCCCCTACATCCTCGGTTCGTCCGGGCCCGACAAGTCCGCGGGCAACGAGGACGACCTCGACGTCTGGACCATGGACAAGTAGCGCGGCCTTCCGCGCCGCCTGCCGCGAGCGCGCATGCCAAGCCCACGCCCACAACTCCGACGCGGCGTCACCTTTGTCGAGGTGATCTGCGCCGTTGCGCTCATCGCCATCATCGCCACGGTCTCGCTCTCGGGCGTCTCGTCGATCCTCGCGGCCCAGGAGCGGCAGATCCGTCGCATCAGCGCGGCGGAACTGGCCAACCGCATCATCCTCCAGTTCCTCGATGACCGCGATTCGGTCCCCGCGCCGGGCACGGTCCTGCGCGCCGACGGGGCCGCCTTCCGCTTTGAACTGCGTGAAACGCCCGTGCGCCTCGAGCCCGCGCGGGCCGAGGTCGCCGCCGAACGCACGCAGCTCACCCCGACCACCCTTGATCGCCTGTCCAATGTCAGCGTACTGGTCTGGCTGGCGGAGGAATCGGGCGGGAGCGTCGCCCCCGTCGCGGGCACACCCGCGGTGCAGTTGACGCGCATCGTTGATCCGATCGCGCTCATCACCCGCAACCCCGACAGCCTGCGCAACATGATGCAGGACCCCGAGAAGTACCGGCGCATGCTCGAGCAGTTCATGGGCCCGGGCACACCCCGCGGCGGGAGCGCCGGTACGCCGCCTCCCTCTCCGCCCGGCGGCAAGCCCGCGTCGTCCCCCGCCAAGGGCGGTGGCAAGTGATTCCCCGCGCCTTCACCCTGCTCGAGACGCTGCTCGCCGCGGCCCTGGGGTCGATCGTCGTGCTCGTCGCCGCGGGCCTGATGTGGTCGATCTCCGCCACCGACCGGCGCCTTGAGGTTCGCTATCGCCAACTGGCCGAGATCCGCGGCGTGCGTCTCACGATGGAGCGTGCCTTTGGCTCGCTCCTCATGTCCGAACAGCCCATCCCCAACCCGCCCCGCGAGCAGACCAACACCCTCCGCTGGGATCACCTCAAATCGCTGCGCCAACGCGGGAGCGAGGAAATTCCGCCCGATCGGCTGCGCCTTGGCGTGTCGGGCGGCGGCGTCGCGCCGGGGCTGGATGTTCCCCTGCAGCGTCTCGAGATCGTGCTGACCGATCCGCCCGTGCCGTCACCCAAGGCCCAGGCCGCCGCCGACGCGATGGTGAATCAACTCCTCTCGGCGTCGACGTCGCGCCGGTCGTCGCGGCGCACGCCGGAATCGGGCGATGCCAAGGCCGGGGGCGACGACAGAAATCGCCGCGAGGGCGACGCTCGCACCCCCGGGCAGGGCGAGGCTGATCGCCTGGCCGAGCAGGCCGCCCAGGAAGAAGACGCGGACTTTGCGGTGCGAGCGACACGCGGGGCGTTCGAGCTGCGTCCAGGCATGGGCGACGAGGTGGATTCCTCGCTCGAGCTCTGGTGGGTGCCGCTGCCCCGCGTGGGGACTAGCCCCGACGAGGTCGATGCGATGTCGGTGCTCGACGAGCCCTACCGCATCGCGAAGGAACTTCGTTCGATGCGCTGGCGGGTCTTCCGCGAGCGCGTGTGGCACAACGAACTCGCCGCCACGTGGTCCGAGGAACTCCCCGCCTACATCGAGGTCGACGTGGTGACGACCGGCGGGCTGACGGCGAACTGGCTCTTCGAGGTGGGCTACGCCCGCGGGCCCGAACTGCGCCGGCGCTCGACGCCCGCCGACCCCAACGCCCCGGCGGTCCCCACCGATTCATCCGGCAAGCCCCAGACGCCGCCACCCGCGGGGGGTGGGAAGTGATGGCCTCCCGCCGCGGCTATGCCATGGCCATCGCGCTCATGATCGGCGTGGTGGTGATCGTGCTCTTTGGGGTGCTGCTCCAGCGGCAAGGGTCGCACGCGCTCATGGGCCAGCGGATCCTGGGCTCATACTCGGATCATCACCTCTCGCGCGGCTACGCCGACGCCATCAGCGCCTGGGTGGCCAGCAACGCCTCGCGGGATATCTCGGAAGCGCTGGGCCCCGACGGGCATGCCTTCGACCTGACCACCGACTCGGGGCAGGCCGTCCGCGTCTGGATGCGCCCGGGCCAGGGCACGCTGCTGGTGGAACTGGGCGGGCTGGCCAGCACCGCCGCGGACGACATGCGCCGCGCCGCCGCCTATCTCCGGCGTCATGCGGGGAACGACCTCAATCGCATGGTGCGACGCGAGGGCCCGCTGACGGTGGATGTCCGCATCGCGCCCGAGCCGGTGCTGCGAGCCGTGCTCGACAGCGTGCTCGAGGGGGACGGGACCGACCAGGTGCTGGCGGAACTGATCTCGCGTCGGCGAGGGCCGATGGAAGCCGCCACCCTGACCGAAGTCTGGACGGCGGCGAACCTCGACAACGCGATCCAACGCCGCCTGAGCGCCTTGTTCGTGGTGACCAGCAGCGTCTGGGAGTTCGGGGTGCAGGCCATGGGGCCCGCAGGACTTCCCCGGGGCGAGGACGTCAACGCGTATGGGGGTCTGGTGCACCAGCAAGGGGCCAGCGCGGCCAGCCGTGCCGACCGGGCGGCCCTGGTCCAGCGATCGAGCCGAATCCTCGAGTGGTGGAAAGCGGGCCCGGACATTCGGTGGTGGGAGGCGAACAATCGCTAGGATGTGCAGGGTCCGCACAGGGGCACGGAAGGCACCTGTCGTGCGGATCGTGAGCATCGCCTCGTAAGGAAGGAACCCGCGCCATGGGCGCCGAGCCGATCGATCGACATGCCGCACGTCGCTACGCACGCATGGCCCAGGTCGGCGGGCTTGTGGTACTTGTGGGCGGCGTGGTCGCCGGCGCCCTGGTTCTTCCAGAGCCCACGGGCCAGGCGGTGGAACTCGCCTCGAGCCTGCCCGATGCGCCGGTTGTCACCGACCAGCCAACCCAGGCGCCGATGGTTGATCTTCGCGGGACCGTGGAGCGACTGGCGCTGATCCGCAACAACCCGGTCGAGCCGGTGGTCGCTGTGTCCGGCCCGGGCGAGGGTCTTCCGCCCGCTCCGCCGCCGCCCCCGGTGCGATACCTGGGCCCGGTGGGCATGGGTCAGACGGTGCTGATGGGGCTGGTGGACGACGGCGGGCGTCAGCGTTTTGTGGGCGTGGGTGATTCAACCACGGGCGGGCGGGTGCGACGCATCGAGGCGACGGCGATCACGCTGGTCGAGGGCGAGGTCGAAAAGACGATCGAACTCAACGCGCGGGGGATGGAGATCGTGACGCGGACGGGGGCGGCCCGGACGATCCCGCCGATCCGCTTCAGCAACGCCGAATCTGCCGTCATGACGCCCGAATCCATGAAGGTCAGCCGCACGCAGGTGGGCGGGCCCGAGTACGAGGCCATCCGGATGCGGCTGTTCAACGAGGCGATCGAGAAGCTGCAGAGCCAGGGCCACCAGTACGACGAGGGCGTGATGAAGCGGATGGCCGAGCACTGGGCCAACGAGAGCGTGCGTCACCAGCTGGGCCTGGGCGCGGAGCCTCCACCCGATCCCGAGAAACTCATGCCCGAGATGTTCAAAGAGGGCGGGGGCAAGGGCGACCAGTGACCGCACGCGTGGCCTACATGATGCGCAGTGATCGGGGGGTGCTGCTCCGGGGCGTGCGCCTGGCTGGCCCGCGCGACGACGACGCGTGGGAAAGCCCCTCCCGCGACGCGTCCGTGGCGAGCCCCGACGATGTCGCGCAGGCGGCGGCCTGGGTGCGAGAGCGGCTGAGCAAGACCCGCGCCGGGCTTTCGCTCGCCGCGCTCTGCCTCGATGCCGAGGGCGCCGCCTTTACATGGGTGTCGAGCCCCACGCGCGACCGGCGCGTGGTGAGTGCGCTCGCCCGCGAGACGCCCGAAGCCGGCGGCACGCACATCGCCGACAGCGTGAACTTCTTCGCCCCCGAGGACGGGGGAACGTTCGTGCAGCCCCTGGTGGCGCCCGTGCCCGTGGCCCGCTCGCGCGCGATCCTCCCCGACTCGGGCAAGGGCAAGGCCGCCGACGAAGGGCCGCTGAGCGAACGTCTGGCCGTGCTGGCGGCGACCGATTCTCCCGCGCGCCTGCTCATCGACGAACTCGATGCACTGGGCGTGGGCGTCGAGGCGGTGATCTCGATCTGGCACGTGCTGGCGCGCACGTGGGATCCTTCCGCGGTGTCGAGCGACACGCCCGCGGCCCCGATCTCGGCGCCGACGACGGCGGTGCTGGTGGCCGATCTCGCCCAGGCTCGCCTGCTCTGGGCCTGGGGACACGCGGGGACGCTGCTGGCCGGGGGCGCGCTGCGCCTGGGGCGTGCCGGCAACGAAGAAACCGCATGGGCGATGGGCAAGGACCAGGCCGCTCGTCTTGCCACAGACTGGCTCGCGTGGGCGGCGCAGTTGGGCCAGGCCCCATCGCGGGTGATCGGCGTGCTACCCGAGGGGCAGGAAGAAGCCTCGGCGCAGTTTGCCCAGGCGCTGGGCGCGGCGTGGGCCGACGCGAGCGTGGATGTGGTGTCGCACGCCGATCCGCTGGGGGCCACGCTGCGGCGCTACGCCGAGATCCTCGAGCGCACGCCCGCGCCATCGAGCACCGACGTCAG
>JABWBB010000067.1 GCA_013360675.1 Phycisphaerales bacterium
GGGCCGCGCGACGCGCACGCGCCCAGACCGCCCACCAGTGCCCCCGTGACAATCACCACGCCCGCCGCGCTCGCTGCCCGCATCGCGTTCTCCCGGCTCAGAAGAGCCGTTGCTGGTCTTTGACGTCCTTGACGCGCCCGTCGAGCAACTCGAGCTGCCGGCGCAGTTCTTCGACGCTCTTGAACTGATAGTACTCGCTGGCGAAGCGCACCCACGCCACCTCGTCGATCTCGCGGAGTTTGGCCATCACCCGCTCGCCGATGCTGCGGCTGTCGACCTCGCGGTCGTGCTCGCGGTGCATCTCTTCCTCCACCTCGTCCACCAGGCGCTGCTTGACCCCCTCATCGATCGGGCGCTTCCCGCAGGCCGACTGAATGCCGCGCAGGATGTTCTCGCGGCTGAAGGGCTGGTGCTTCCCGTCGCGCTTGATCACCATCAGCCGCTGGGCCTGCTCCACCCGCTCATAAGTCGTGAAGCGGCGCTTGCAGGCCAGGCACTCGCGACGCCGACGGATGACCTTCCCCGCGTCGCTGGCGCGGCTGTCGATCACGCGGTCGTCATCCTGGTCGCAGTACGGACAGTGCACGCGTGCTCTCCGCCAACATCGCCGACACCACACCCTCGTCACCCCGTGCCCCACCGGGTCCCCGGACATGATGGCGCGATCCGGTCATGGCGTTCCATCCTATCGAGACAGGGCCGTGTTCTGGCGGAACCCCCAACACCCTCCTATCCTGTCCCCATGACCGGCCCCACGACAACCACCACGACCACCCCCGCGCTCGCCTGACGCCGGCAGGCGAACGCCCAACGATCACGCCCCGAACCGACCCGGCCCCGACACGCGGCCGGGTTTTTTTGTCCCCCGTCCGCCCTCAACCCCCGGAAACCACGCCATGGCCCACACCCCCACCTGCCTCGTCTGCCAGAAAGAAATGGAACTGGGCTTCATGACCGACATGGGCCACTACGACACCATCCGCCTGCCCCGCTGGTGTGCGGGTACCCCCGAGGCGAGTTTCTGGAGCGGCGAGGCCAAATCATCACAGGCCAAGACCGGCGCCAAGGTCACCGCCTACCGCTGCCCCACCTGCAAGGCCCTGCGCCTCTACGCCTTCGACGAGCCCGCCCAGGGTTGAGTTGCATGACCGTCCAGACGCCTCATCCCCCGAATCCACGTCGACTCTCGCGGCTATGGCCGATGAGCCGTGGCGCAACGTTCGCACTGCTCGGCGGCGTCGCGATTGTGCTCGCGCTCTTCACGGCGTACGTCCTTACGAGCGACTGCAACGGCATCAAGCAGGCCATCAACATGAAGGCCGCCCGAGACCATGCCGATGCGATCGGCGCGCACATTCATGCGGATCCGCGGTTTCTTCGGGTCGACCTCGTTGACTACACCGGGGGCGTCTGCGGCTGCCTGATGGCCCGGGGCGATGTCTCGAGTGAGGCCGACGCCTTGGCGCTTCGCGAAGCCATCGCCGCGACGCATCCTCCCGTGCAAGTCGTCTTCGCGCTATCCATACCATCTCCAGATCTACCCGAATACACCATTCATTTGCCGGTTTCTGAAATTCCCACACCTCGCTGAGCCCAAGCCATGCCCACCATCACCCTCCCCAACGGCGACAAGAAATCCTTCGACAAGCCCGTGACCGCGCTCGAGGTCGCCGCCTCCATCGGCGCCGGGCTCGCCAAGGCCGCCATCGGCGCCCGCGTCAACGGCGAGTTGCGTGACCTCTCCACCACGATCGACGCCGACGCCACCATCGCCATCGTCACCGCCCCGCGCCCCAACCAGGCCGCCAGCGACGACGCGCTCTATCTCATGCGCCACTCCGCGGCCCACGTCATGGCCGAGGCGATCCAGGACGTGATCGGCAAGGACGTGCTGCTGGCCTATGGCCCCCCCACCGACACCGGGTTCTTCTACGACATGTACGTCCCCGAGGGGAAGAAGATCTCGACCGACCACTTCGACGCCATCAACAAGCGCATGGCCGAGATCATCAAGGAGGATCGGGGGTTTACTCGGATAAATGAATCACCCGAAACCACGCTTGCGCTGTTTGAATCAAGGGCAGACAAGTACAAACACGGCAATGCGCTCAGCGCGCTCAAAGCTGCCTGTGAAGCAAATCCAACGGCGAAACGGACAGGTTTCTTTACCGAGCCAGATCCAAGCACCGGGATTGCCCCATACCAGGCCGAATGGCCGGTAGGGACAAAACTGTCATTCTACTACACCGGCCCACATCAATCGGGTGTTTGGAACGACCTCTGCCGCGGGCCGCACGTCCCCAGCACCGGTCGCATCGGGGCCACGTGCGTTCTCTCGCTCGCCTCCTCCTACTGGCACGGCGACGAAAACTCCGACCGCCTCACCCGCGTCTACGGCACCGCCTTCGCCACCCAGGCCGATCTCGACGCCTATCTGCGCCAGCGCGAGGAAGCCGCCAAGCGCGACCACCGCGTCATCGGCAAGGCCCTGCGTCTCTTCCACATCGACGAGGACGTGGGCCAGGGGCTGATCCTCTGGACGCCCAAGGGCTCGATCGTGCGCAAGGAGTTGCAGACCTTCATCGGGGCAGAACTGCGCAAGCAGGGGTACACCGAGGTCTTCACGCCGCACATCGGGCGGCTGGAACTCTACAAGACCAGCGGGCACTTCCCGTATTACAAGGATTCGCAGTTCGCGCCGATCCTCGAGCGCCAGGCGCTCGAGCAGTTGAGCGCGTCGGGCTGCACCTGCGCCGAGATGATGCACCGCGTCGAGGGCGTCTCGCAGCGCCTGGCCGACGGCATCAACGAGCGCACCAAGGCCACCACCATCGCCAAGGACCGCATCCTGCCCGACGACCAGTTGGTCGAGGGGTTCATGCTCAAGCCCATGAACTGCCCACACCACGCCAAGATCTTCGCCAGCGCACCCCACAGTTACCGCGACATGCCCGTGCGACTCGCCGAGTTCGGCACCGTCTATCGCTGGGAACAGTCGGGCGAGCTCAACGGCATGACCCGCGTACGCGGCTTCACGCAGGACGACGCCCACCTCTTCTGCACCGAGGACCAGGTCCCCGCCGAGATCCAGGGCTGCCTGTCGCTCGTCAAGATCATCTTCGCCACGCTGGGCATGAAGGACTACCGCGTGCGCGTGGGCCTGCGCGACAAGGACTCGAGCAAGTTCACCGGCTCGCCCGAGTCGTGGGACAAGGCCGAGGCCGCGTGCGTCGCCGCCGCGGCGTCCCTCGGCGTGCCGTTCAGCCAGGAACCCGGCGAGGCCGCGTTCTACGGGCCCAAGATCGACTTCGTCGTCAAGGATGTCATCGGACGCGAGTGGCAACTGGGCACCGTGCAGGTCGATTATCAGATGGGCAACCGCTTCGACCTGTCGTACATCGGCCCGGACAACAAGTCGCACCGCCCCGTCGTCATCCATCGCGCGCCCTTCGGCAGCATGGAGCGATTCTGCGGCGTGCTCATCGAGCACTTCGCCGGGGCCTTCCCCACCTGGCTCAGCCCCGAGCAGGTCCGCGTGCTGCCCATCAGCGAGAAGAGCGCGGACTATGCCCAGCGCGTGCACGCGGCCCTCACCGCCGCCGGCTGCCGCGCCGGCATCGACCTCGGCTCCGACCGCATCCAGGGCAAGGTCAAGGTGGCGGCGGACGAGAAGATCCCCTACATGGCCATCGTCGGCCCGCGCGATGCCGACTCCAACACCGTCAGCGTCCGCGTGCGCGGCGTCGAGAAGGACCTGGGCGCGATGCCCCTCGACGCCTTCGTCAAGGGCGTCGCCGACGAGGTGGCCAGCAAGCAGGCGGAGTTGGGTGTAAAGCCTGTTTAGGTCGAGGATTCGTGAGTATGACGGCATCCAATCTGTGGAATCGGCCGATGATCAACCCACCCATTTTGGGGTGTCAGCGGCTATTTGCTGGCAATCTTGGCGCGTCGGCTGTATAATGAACGAGCCTCTGACGAGCGAACGCCGGCCCCGTGCCGTGTGCTCGCCCGGGAAACCGGGACGAGCCTAGCTCGTAAGAGGTTTTTTTTTCGCCAGTGTGAGCGGATCTTTGTCGTTGTACAAGCGGCCGTATGCCTTGGCCCGCTTGTCATCCAGGTCCATGATAAAGCGGAATTGGTCGGCAACAGCGGCAAAGTATCGGTCCTCGTCGCGCTCCATGAATCGCTGCAGTGCCCATAAGTAATAGTCGATCACCTGCAATCCTGCATCGGCGGACGGCACTGAAGCACGAATCGAGCATGGCAAATCCAAGTCCGCCTTCCAAGCTCGACGAAAGTTTTCCTTGGCCCGTTTCAGCGCGATCGTCAGCGCCTGCTGACGGTCGCTCTTGCCGCGCCGTGCAAAGCAGACCTCGTGCGCCTCGCCCCTGTGCAGAAGGTTTCTGAAGAGCCGCTTGACAAGATCGTCGTACACATCTGACGCATCGAGCCTCCGTCCCATCGCGTGAAACGCTCGGGCCTCTTCGATCAACTCGGATTTACGACGGATCGCCACCTGAACCTTGACGCCGAGCGTCTGGAGCAGTTTGAATACTTCACGGCGAACCTCGGGGAGATCGTCCTTGGCGTGAAAGCAAACCGCAGTTTTTCCGCCGTCCGGGGCCATCGAGGGTACACCCTTGAAGTATGGATCGGCGAGCAGCGATGCGCGGAGCGCATCGAGCGCGGCACGTGCTGCGGTGGGATCGGGCACGTCGGCCACGCCGACCATGAACGTGTGAGACACGCCCTCCATTCCCACGATCGCTACACCCCTCGCGTTAAAGAGCGTGGCATCACCCGCTTCGTCAACAAAGTAGTGCTTGGTGCCTTCGGGTGTCTTCATCGGCGTGCCGGATTAATCCTCGGCTGACTTGGCATCGCGAGATCTGGGTCGCCACTTCGCGAGCGCGGCCCACGGCGCAACAAGCCGCTGGAACATCTCGAATAAATACTCCACCCGCTGGCGCTCTCTCGTGAAGGGCTGCGCGCGATAGCACTTTTCGACGACTCGGTCGTGATTCATGTGCGCATCGCGCAGGGGCTTGGGCAAGGCCAGCGGGCCGAAGAGGTCGGCGAGAGTCTGGCCCTTGGCGCGGATTTCAGTCAAAGAGAGTCGCATCGGTGGGCCAAGTGTACCGAGGTGCTGTGTATCGAATGGCCTGCTACATTCCTGCCATGCCCGAGGCGCTCCCGCTCACCCTGATCACGCTCTCGGGCCCGAGCGCCGTCACCCAGACCCTCTCGCCCGGGGCCGTCAGCGTCGTGGGACGCAGCGCCGATTCGACCATCTGCCTGCTCAACGAGCGCGTCTCGCGCCGGCACGCCGTCCTCCTCTGGCGCGAGGGCCACTGGTTCGCGCTCGACGAGGCCTCGGCGCACGGCACGTTCGTCAACGGAGTGCGTCTGGTCCCGGGCGAGCCGGCGATCCTCAACGCGGGCGATCTCCTGCGCATCGGCCCGTGGACGATGCGCGTCACACTGGGCAGCCGCTCGCACCCGCTGGCCCGCACGATCGACGATTCCGCCGCCCCGCGCCAGCGCATCGAGCGGGCCGACTCGAGCGTGGTGCCCGGGGCGCAGCGCCGCCTGCGACTGCTCACCGACCTGATCGCCCGCTTCAACGCGGGGGCGACCGAGGCCGACCTGGCCGATTTCGCCCTCGAATCGGCCATCAAGGGCACGGGCTATGCGCGGGGCGCGGTCGTGAAACTCGCCCACGGGTCCGATGACGTCGAGGTCGTTCACACGCGGCTTCCGCCCGAAGAAAAGGCGGTCTTCACCTTCTCGAACAGCCTGATCGAGGCCGCCGCCGCCGGGCAGAGCGTGGTCCTCACGCGCGACGCCGAGCAGGTCTCGTCGCACTCGATCGCGCGGATGGACATCCACTCGGCGATCTGCACGCCCGTGCTCATCGAAGAGGCCGTCGCCGCGTTTCTCTACCTCGACGCACGCGGGCGCGAGTCGGCGATCCGCCCCGACGCCGCGGGCTTCTGCGAGGCCGTCGCCCGCGCGCTGGGCCTGGCCCTGGCCAACCTCAAGCGGGCCGACCTCGAGAAGCGCCAGCGGGTGCTCACCTCGGAGCTCAACGCCGCCCGCGAGGCCCAGCAGTTCATCCTCCCCCCGCCCCGCGGCGAGGTCGGGCGCGTGCGCTACGCGATGCGGATGCGCCCGGGCATCTTCGTCGCGGGCGATCTCTTCGACGTGCTGGCCCTCCCCGACGGGCGCACGGCGTTCTGCCTGGGCGATGTCGCCGGTCACGGCGCGGGCTCGGGCATGCTCATGGCCAGCGCCCAGGCCTTCCTGCACGCCTACCTCGAGAGCGGGCGCTCGCCAGCACAGGCCGTGGGCCTGCTCAACCGCTTCCTCTCCGATCGCCTGACCGCCGGGCGGTTCGTCAGCCTCTTCCTCGGGGTGCTTGACCCCGACGGCACGCTCGAGTTCGTCGACGCCGGGCATGGGCACTGGCTGCTGCTGTGCGCACACCCGGGCGAAACACCCTCGCCCGACCCCGAATGCATCCCGCTGGGCATCGACCCCGACCACGCCTTCGCCTCGGCCACCGTCCGCATGCACCCGGGCGACCGCCTGATCCTCTTCAGCGACGGGCTGATCGACCAGCGTGCGCCCGGCGGCGAAGAGTTCGGCATGGACCGCCTGCGCGAGGCCCTCAGCGCCTCGGCCAACCCCGACGACGACATCCAGCACATCTTCGACCGCGTGCTCGCCTTCGCCCAGACCAGCTCGCTCGACGACGACGCGACCGCCGCGTCGTTCGAGTTCACCCCCGCAAGCGCATAAGCCCGGGCGATCGAGCCAGCAGCGGCGTTCTCTCCCCCATACCAAAAACAACAGCCCCCCCGCCGTTGGGCGAGGGGGCTGTGGCGACGGGGCGAATGGGAGGTGGTGGAGAACCCCGCCGCCGGGTGGTGGTCCTGTCGCCGGCCCAGAGCGCGTGAGCGCCCATGAGCCGGCCGGGCTTGAGGGCCCGAAGAATGCGCTCGGCCGAGTGGTGCGCGGCCGAGCACAAAGGCGACTGTTGGGGTCCGGCACGCTTGCCAGTGCGTCCTTGCGCTGGCTCCACGTCCGGGCGGGGAAGTCCGTTCAACCCCCCGTTGCCGCCCCAGATCCATCAGAAACGACCCACGCCGAACCCGTTCCCGGGGTCGGGGTCACCTCAGGCCTGCCCGCCCTGCCGACGCGACTCGAACCGCTCGGCCAACGCGGGCAGATCCGCGAACCGCTCGGGCATGGTCGCGTTCCATGCACCCCGGTCGCGGACTTCCAACCGATTCCGCACGCCCACGACCACGACCTGCGTCGAGAGCCCGGCCAGCTCCAGATGGCGCCGCGGAAGCGTCAGGCGTCCCGCTGAATCCGCCTCGATCCGCTCGGCCAAACCGAAAAGCGTCGCTTCCATGTGCGCGACGTCCGAGGCTGGCGTGAGCGTCTCGTCCCCGGCCGCACCCAGCCGCTCGAACGTCGCTTCTGGAAAGAGCCGCAGAAGACGACCGGGCCAAGGCACACACACCCAAACAGCCGCCTGACCAGACGCTTCGAGCTGCTGACGATACCGGGCGGGCACCGCGAGCCGCTGCTTGGCGTCGATCGTGAGATCGGTCTGTCCGGTGAAGAGCACCTTGAACCCCGCACGTCATCCCGTGGCTCCCCCACCGACCATCCCTGGTCGGTGTGACGAGTGGGAAAGGTACACACTTCGACACACTTTGCAACACACTCCACCACAATGTGCGTGCCGTGTGGAAAAGGTGTCGAGATCGCGCCCGGTTTCTACGAATCGAAACCGAACAATGTCCGATTCTGAGCGGTATGAATCCGTAACCCGGGGCTTGACCCACGGCGCACGCTGGCCGATGTGCAGCACGCATGCCCACGCGTCCCGCTCAACCCGCGCCCGAGCCCCCCTCGCCCGAGGTGTTGGCGGCGATCGAGCGCCTGCCGCGCGGGCAGTTCGTGCTGACGGCGGCGCACGAGAACCGACGCGCGGGGGTGATCGTGCGTGGCGTGCAGCCGTGCGCGGATCTGCCGCCGATGCTCATCGTGGCGGTGCGCAAGGGCAACCCGGTCTCGTCGCTGATCCGCGATGCGCGTTGCTTTGCGATCTGCCAGATCGACCCCGCGGACCGGCTGCTGCTGCGCAAGTTCACCGACCCGCCCGCGCGCGGTCGCGACGCCGACCCGTTTGACTGCTTCGGGATCGAGCGCCTGGCGACGGGCTCGCCCGTCTTCGTGCGCACCCCGCTGGCCTTTGATTGCGAACTCTCGCGCCACTTCGACCTGGAATCGGACCACGAGGTGTACGTGGGGCTGATCCGCGCGGTGAAGATCGGCGCGAGCGCCGAAAGCCAGCCGCAGACGGGTTAACCCCGCGTCAGCGCCGCGCGCACGATGGCGGTCATCGCTTCGGCAAACCGATCATCGCTGAACCTCTGCGCCCCCTCGCGGCAGGCCTCATCGGCGTGGCGCGGGCAGCGCGCGGCCGCGTCGATGATGGCGCGCGGGTCGGGCGTGTCGAAGAAGGCCCCGGTGACACCCTCGCGCACGATGTCGAGCGCGCCCCCGTCGCGCCGGGCGACGACGGGCAGGCCGCAGGCCAGGGCCTCGGCCGCCACGATGCCAAAGTCCTCGACCTGCGGGAAG